>CAZAFN010000012.1:0-43995 GCA_964484795.1 uncultured Alphaproteobacteria bacterium
ACAAAAAAATTTTCATTAGTTGCCGGTTGTCCTGCAAAACATATTGGTTGGGTTGGGCATTAAGGAGAAAGATTAGATAAAAACTTAATTTGTCCAGTGACAAAGAAAAAATATATTTTACAAAATGGTGATCTAATTGAAAAATGAAGAAACTAAAATTTCATTTATCGACTTAAATAAACAACAGAAATTAATAAAAAATCAAATTTCTAGTGCCATAAATAAGGTACTATCTCACGGTCATTATATTATGGGGCCCGAGATTGAAATCTTTGAAACGGATTTAAAAAAATTTTGTGGTGCAGATTATGCTGTTACTTGTGCTAATGGAACTGATGCCCTTATATTATCGTTGATGGCTTATGATATAAAACCTAATGATATGGTTGTGGTCCCATCATTTACTTTTACTTCAACTGCTGAATCAGTTTGTGTTATAGGTGCAAAACCATTTTTTGTTGATGTGGAAAAAAGAACATTTAATTTGGATATTCAAGACTTAAAGGACAGTCTAATTTTTTTAAAGAAAGAAGGTTCATTGCCTAAAGCAATTATAGCAGTTGACCTTTTTGGACAACCTTCCAGATATTCTGAATTAAAAGATATTTGTGATGAGAATAAAATAATCTTAATCATTGATGCTGCTCAGAGTTTTGGAGCTGAATATAAAAGAAAAAAAGTTGGTACTTTTGGTCACATAACAACAACTAGTTTTTTTCCTGCCAAACCTCTAGGTTGTTATGGAGATGGAGGGGCAATTTTTACTAACGATGAAAACATAGCAAACAAAATTAAAAGCTTAAGAGTCCATGGAAAAGGAAAAGATAAGTACGATAATGTCCGAATAGGACTGAACAGTAGACTGGATACGATTCAAGCAGCAATATTAATTGAAAAACTTAAGATCTTTCCTAAAGAAATAGAGTTAAGAAACAAAATTTCAAAAAGATATGATGATCAACTATCAGATTGTTTTTTAACGCCGCAAGTTCTTGATGATTGCAAGTCAGTTTGGGCTCAATATACTATCATTATAGAAGATGTTAGTAGAGATCTAATTCAAGAAAGTCTAATGGAGAAAAAGATTCCTTCTACGGTTTATTATCCTATGCCGTTACATATGCAGAGTATTTATAGGAATTTTCCTATCTCATCTAGTAATCTAGAAAATTCCAGATATATCTCAAGAAAATGTTTGAGCCTTCCAATGCATCCTTATATTAGTGAGTTCGAACAAAACTACGTAATTAATAATTTGAAAGAATTGATTTAATAATGTGTGGAATATCTGGATTTCAGGTAATTAAAAAAAGTAAAAGTTTTGATAAAAAAAAGAAACTAATTGATATTACTAGAATAATTCAACACAGAGGACCTGATGATTCAGGATATTGGATTGATGAAAATAAAAATGTTTTCATAGGTCACACAAGATTGTCCATCATTGATTTATCTAGAAAAGGTTCGCAACCAATGGTTTCATTGAATGGTAGATATGTAATCTCTTTTAACGGAGAAATATATAATTATAAAGAAATAAGAAGTCATTTAAAAAAAAAACTTGGTATAAAATTTGATAATCAAACTGACACAGTTGTTTTGCTTGAGTTGATTTCCTCATATGGGTTAGAAAAGGCGCTATCATTTATTGATGGAATGTTTGCATTTGTTCTTTGGGACAAAAAAAAGAAATCACTATTCTTAATTCGAGATAGGTATGGTGAAAAACCATTGTTTTTTTTTATAGATGAAAACTTTGTTGTTTTTGGTTCTGAACTAAAAATAATTAAGAGATTTTTTTATCCAAAAAAACTGGATGTAGATTTAAAAAGTTCAGAATTATACTCTTGTTTAGGTTATATTCCTGCTCCTAATACAATTTTTAAAAAAACTTTTAAAGTTCTGCCTTCACAGTTAATTGAAATTAATAACGGAAAGATTGTTCAAGAAAAGATTTTTTGGAAGGCCAAAGAAAAAAACAAGAATATTGAAAAATTCAATCAAAAAGATTTTGAAGAAGAAATTGAAATTTTTATAGAAAAATCAGTAAAAAAAATGATGGTTGCTGATGTTGAAATAGGCTGTTTTTTGTCTGGAGGTGTTGATTCAAGCTTAATAGCTGCCTTAATGCAGAAAAATTCATTGAAGAAAATAAAAACTTATACTGTTGGTTTTGAAGAAAAAGCTTTTGATGAGTCTGATTATGCAAAAAAGATAGCCAATAATTTGAATAGTGATCACAATGAATTGATTGTTTCAATTGATGATATGTTAGATAACATTGACAATATTAGTGAGATTTATGATGAACCTTTTGGTGATTCGTCATGCTTGCCAACGGAATTGATCTGCAGATTTGCTAGTAAATCTGTTAAAGTTGTATTATCTGGTGATGGAGGAGATGAAATATTTCTAGGATACAATAGATATTTATTTTCTGAAAATATAGAAAAATTCCTAAGGTTTTTCCCAAGAAAAGCTTTAATGCTCATTCAAAATTTAATTAATAAGGTTCCACTGGGACTTTTAGATAAAGTTAGTTCACCATTTCAGAAAAGACTGGGTATCCATGGTTTTTCTCATAAAATTCAGAAACTCTCAAACATACTTACATTTGATAATAGTTCGGATTTTTATAAGAAATTGAATGTTATAGATAACGATAAATTAAAAAGTCTAATAAATTCCAACTTATTTTCAATTGATATTAACGAATCTACGAACTTAACGGAATCTACACAAATCAATGACATCAATTATTATTTGCCGAACGACATTTTGGTTAAAGTTGATAGAGCAAGTATGTTTAATTCACTTGAAGTTAGAACTCCTTTCTTGGATCATAGATTAGGAGAAAAATTATCCAATGTTTCAAAAGACTTTAAAATTCAAAATAATACTTTGAAATTTCTTCTTAAGAAAAACTTAAAAAAATACATTCCTGAAGAATTGTTTCAGAGGCCAAAGATGGGATTTGCCATTCCTGTAGAGTATTGGCTTAACCAAAAAAAAGTTAAAACCCTTTTTGATGATATTTTTAATCAGACTGATTGGGGAATATTAGGGTTGGATTCTTCTGCTATGATTGATATTTGGATAAAATATAAAAAGTATAAATTTTGCACACCAACAAAAGTTTGGAATTATGCAATTGCTGGGCTTTGGGTCCAGAATAATTAAAAATTATGTTATCTTATTTAGGACAAGGAATTGATATGGTGGAAGTTAAAAGAATAAAAAAAATTTATGACAAATATAATCAAAAGTTTTTGAAAAGAATATTTTCTCAAAATGAATTCCAGAAGTAAATGAAAATTCTTTGGAAAAGGAAAAATTAATAGAGAAAATTGCTAGTAGATTTGCTGTAAAGGAAGCAGCTTCAAAGGCTTTGGGAACAGGATTTCGAATGGGAATAAAGTTTTCAGACTTTGAAATATTTAACGACAAATTTGGGAAACCTTTTTTACAAATTAATGGGGTTGCAAAAAACGTTATAGATGAAAAAAAAAATAATGAATCACTTGAATCATGTGTTTCAATTAGTAAGGAAAAAGACTTTGTTGTTGCAGTTGTAACTTTTATTATTATGTGAATGTAATTTATGAATTCTTCTAAAAAAAAAATCTTAATTTTTATAGGGAGCCTTGATACAGGTGGTACTGAGAAACAATTATTAAACCAACTTAGACATTTAAAGAAACATTTTAATTTTACGATAGTTACTTTGTATAAGAAGGGCAATTTATTTAATGAATTCAAAAAAGAAGGAATTGATCTGATAGACCTTACTATTCAAGGAAATGTTAAGAGAATTTTAAAATTATTTATTCTCATAAAGAAGATTTTTATAACTTTTAAGAAATTGAATCCTGATCTTGTTCACTACTACTTGCCTCATTCTTACTATCTTGGTGGATTTTTATCTTTTTTGTCCCCATCAAAAAAATTTGTAATGTCTAGAAGATCTTTGAATTACTACCAAAAAAATTACTTCTTATCTAACTTTTTTGAGAAATTCATTCTGCACAAAAGAATGGCATTGATTTTTGCAAACTCAATGGCAGTGAGAGACCAGTTAATTAATGATGAGGGTGTAAAAAAAAGTAAATGTAAATTAATTTACAACGGAATTATGATTAGTAAAAAAAAAAAGGAATTAAAAAAATCTAAAGAAATAAAGATTTTGTGTTTAGCTAATTTTATAGAATATAAAAACCATAAGCTTATAATTAGTGCTTGTTCTAAATTCTCCAAAAAATTTAATTTTATTGTTAATTTTGTTGGTACTGGGTCTCACAAACTGATAAATGAACTAAAATTGCAAGCAAAAATGGCAAATATTGATGATAAAATAGTCTTTTGTGGCCAAGTTAAAGATCCCTCAAAGTTTCTTCTAGAATCAGATATTGGTGTTTTGGTTTCTAATGAAGAAGGTTTTTCGAATAGTATTCTTGAGTATATGGCCTTTGGTCTCCCTGTAATAGCTACAAAAGTTGGAGGAAATTCTGAGTCTGTAAAAAATAATTTTAATGGTTTCTTGATAGATAAAAATAATTATGAAGAGTTAAGTAGCAAGTTGACCTTATTGATGCAAAATAAAAATATGAGAAAAATTATGGGAAGAAAAGGATTTGAAAAGGTGAAAGAGGACTTTAACATTCAAAAATCTGTGGAAGCCTATAGAGTTGCCTATCAAGATATTTTAGATGAAAAATACAGCTGACGGTCTAATTAACATTATTGATGTTCCAAAATGATTGGATATAATACAGTTCAATGGATATTCAAAAAATAATAAGATCAATTCAAACTTTTTGTGTTTCTTTAATTCTAATAGGAGCACTTCTTGGCTTCTTAAATGAAGTTCTATTGATGTATGAAGAACAAAAAATAGAACTTGCAGATTTGCTTTTGCTATTCATTTATGTTGAAGTTATGGGAATGGTAAGAGTTTACTTGCTGAGTGAAGAGATAAGAATAACTTACCTATTAATCATAGCTATCACAGCTATATCCAGACTCATTATTTTACAAAAAAAAGATTTTGACCCTGCCATATTAATATATGAGTCACTCGCAATTTTAATAATTGCGCTTTCAATTATTGTTTTGCGTTTAAGATATTTAAACATTCTAAAACCCAAAAGAAATTTTAAGTGAATAATTGGACTAAACTATTTAAAAACAAAAATCTAATACAAAGATTATTAATAGTAAATACAATCGTATTTATTTTTTTTGGCATTTTTTTTTTCTTATTCCCTAGAATAGATATTTTTTTTTCGAATGTTTTTTTCATTGATAATGAGTTTATTTCAGAAAAATTAATTTTTATAAAAACTTTAAGATCTTTTTTAAAAACATTTATGATTATCATTCCTTTGGTGTCATTGTTTTTTTTGATTATTTGTTTTGTGGATAAAAAACAGAAAATCAACTTAAAATTAAGCAAGAGGGTTAAATGTGCGTGCTTCGGATTGATCATTGGTCCGATAGTTGGCTCAGGTTTGATTGCAAATTTTTATTTTAAAGATCAATGGGGAAGGGCTAGGCCTGTTCAAATAGAAGAATTTGGCGGAGATAAGGTTTATTCACCTCCATTTGTAAAATCCGACCAATGTTTAAAAAATTGTTCATGGATAAGTGGAGAAACATCTGCTGCTTTCTCATTTTTTGTTGGTGTGATAATTCTTAAAAGCCCCATCTTCATATGGATTAATTTAATTTTGGGTTTTTTAGTTTTTTTTTGTCGAATTTCTATGGGAGGCCATTTTCTCAGTGATAATATTTTTGCAATAATTTTTATGTTTTATTTAGCAATCATTTACAGATATTTAATTTATGTCTGGTTCAAAAAAAGAATGTAAGAATTTTTATGTACAATATTTTAGTAATTACTGATGATAAATTAAGTAGTTTAAATCAATCTCAAGCTTTAGTTAATGAACTTACAAAATTAACAGATAAAAAAATTTCAGTTACTTACAAAAAAATTAAGAGAAATTTCTTAAATTTTTTTCCTAATTTTTTTATATATTTTTGTCTTTTAATCAAATCTTTTATTTACAAAAAAAAATATATAGAAAATGTTGATTTAATAATTTCATGCGGCAGGGTTTCTGCTCCGCACAATTTAATTTTAAAAAAAATAAATCATTGCCTTAATTGTCATATTTTAAATCCTTATTTTTTGAACAAAAACTTTGACAAGATTGTCATTCCTGCTCATGACGAACAAAGAATAAATTTTAAAGAAAATTTAATTGTTACAACAGGAACCCTTGTCAATTTGAATAAAATCTCCATTAAAAAAAAAGATCTGGAAATTTTTACAAGATTTATTGACAAAAAAAAAAATATAATTTCAGTCCTAATAGGTGGTTCTGGTAAGAGTTCCTACATTAATGAAAATGAATTAGATAATATAATTACAAATTTAAATAAGCTTAACTATAAATATGAGGTTATCTATTGTTTTTCCAGAAGAACACCTATTAGTTTAAAGAATTATATTGTGAGTCACAAAAAAAGATTTCATAAAATTTTCCCTAAAAATAAAATAAATCCTTATTGGTTTTTAATAAAATACTCGGATTTTTTTTTTGTTACTGAAGATTCTGTAAGTATGACATCAGATATTATAGCAACTGGAAAACCAGTCTTTGTAATTCCTATTAAAAAAATTAAAAAAAAAATTAGATTTTTTCAAAACGATTTACGTGATCGTGGTATTACTAAAACGTTTAAAGGAAAATTTTTCAAATGGAATTATCCACCAGTTCAAGAATCAAAGAGAATTGGCATAATATTAAAGAAGAGTTTTTATAACTAGCTTGTCCATCTATTGTGGATCCAAATCCATTGCTCAGGTGTGTGGGAAATCCACTCCTCTACATATCCATTCAGGTAGTTCATAACGTTCTCTTCAGTTCCTAATTCTTTAATTTTTTTGTAGTTGATTGGCTTTAAGTATGAAATTTTAAATCTAGTATTTCTTAATCTTATGCAAACTGCTGGAATAATTGGGCATTTGTATTTTAATGCAAATTTTGCAATAGCTGATGCTGTCATGGCTTTATGACCAAAAAAATCAGTGCTAATTCCATCATTCATTTTCTGGTCAATTAGCATTCCAATGTTTCCACCTTTTTTATTTAGCACCCTTAAGCAATCTTTGGCACCTTCTTGTCCTTTTCTAATTAAAAGCACCCCATAATTTGTTCTTATTTTTCTCAAGAGACTATCGACAAATTGATTGTTTGGTGCTCTATAGATAAAGTGAATTTTAAACCCTTCCTGAGTAAGAAGATGTGAGGTTAATTCCCAGTTACCAATGTGTGCTGAAAAAAAAAGACAGTTTTTTTCTTCACTAAGTGGTTTGAGCAAATGGTCTGAGTTTTCAACAATTATATGTTTATTTTTTTTTATTTTGATTGAATCTAAATGTGGATACTCACCTAGAACTCTTCCAAAATGAAACCACATATTTCTTATTATTTTGTTTATTTTTTTTCTTTTAAAGTGAGGAAATGCCCTTTGTATATTTTTTTTGGCGATTTTATTTCTTTTGGAAAAAACCCCATAGAATCCTAAAAAAACTCCTCCCAGGAAAGATGATAGTCTTAGTCCCAGAATTTTAAAAAGGTAAAAAACTATGATTAAAAATAAATACTCTAAATAATTTTTCAAGTTACCTCCATATTTTATGTTTTCTTCATAGTTTCAGCAATTTTAAATTATTTAGTCAATAATAATTATTGCAGGTGGAGAAACTTTGTTTTTTTTTATTATCTCTGGTGCATTATGAAGTTTGGAAAAAAAAATTCTTTGGGATGGTAATGATGCATTATAAATGATTGAAACTTTTCTGTTTTGGTCAATGCCAGAATCAATGAGGTTTTTAGATATGTCCACTATTTGACTGATTCCCATATAAATAATTATTTTACCTTTATTTTTAGCTATAGATTTGTAATCAATGTCTTGATTAGGATTGTTTATTCTCTTATGTCCAGTTATAAAATTACAAAAACCACTTTCGTTAAAAAAACTTCCATTAACATCTTTAATTGAAGGTTGTGACGCTGTTATTCCAGAAAAAACCCTAAAATCAATTTTGTTTTTTTTTAAAGATGTTATTTCTTCACTACCTCTACTAAAAAAACTTGGATCACCTGATTTTAATCTGAGGACCTTTAATCTTTTTTTTGCATATGACACTAACCATTTATTAATGTCATTTTGTGAGCAGGCCTTCTTATTTTTTAATTTTCCAGCGAATATTAGTTTGGCATTTTTTTTACAAATCTTTAACAATGATTTATTTACCAGAGCATCATAGATTATAACATCAGCTTGCTTTAAAACACTAAAAACCTTCAATGTAATTAGTTGAATGTTTCCTGGTCCACATCCAGCTAGAATTACAGATCCATCTTTAAAATCTACTTCAAAGCGGTTATAATCTATATTCATATTAATATCGTAACATCATTTTTTGTGATGAATAAAATTGTTTTAAATAAAGTTAGTGTAATCTTAAATAATAATAAGGTTCTTTCTGATATATCTTTTAACATTGAGGAAAATCGTCCAGTCTGTTTGATTGGTAGAGGATCTTCAGGTAAAAGTACTTTGTTGAAATCTATTGTTGGTTTGGTTGATTTATGCGCTGGTGACATAAAAATTGATCAAACATCAATTATAGAAAAGTCATTTAAAGAAAAAATTGATTCTTTTGGGGTTGTGTTTCAAAAAGATGCTTTGTTTGATAGTTTAACTGTGTGGGAAAATATAATGTTTAAAAGTTTAGGTAAATTTAGTAAAGAGAAGTTGATGAAAAAAGCTTTTTTCTATCTATCTAAAGTAGGATTAGAGAAAAGAGAGGCTTTTTTGTATCCTGCTGAATTATCTGGTGGAATGAAAAAAAGAGTTGCAATTGCTAGAGCAGTATCACATAAACCTAAGTTTTTATTATTGGATGATCCTACTGCTGGTCTGGATCCAGTTAAAACTAATATGATTTTTAAAATTATTAGACAATTGAGTGAGGAATTAAAAACAACCGTTTTGACGGTTACATCGGATATGAAGGGGGCTCTAAATTTTTTTAAATACATAGTGATCCTAGAGGATTCTAAAATTCACTGGAAAGGTGATTCTTCCGAGGCGAAGAAGAAACCTACTGAATATATGAAAAAACTTTTCTATGGAGTGTGAATTTATTTCCGAATTAAATCAGAACATCCAGCTGTTGCATCAATACCTGATTCAACATAGCAAGCGCTCATCCTATTTTTGTCAAGAAGTTTTCCAATGTTATATCCACGACTATCTGAGGCAACCCAAGTAATCGTTTTATTGTCAGGGTGAATTACACCAAAAAAGTTTTTTGTACCATCAGTGTATGAAAAAGTACCTTTGAATCTTCTGTCTTTTTGCTCAAGAATTTCAACTTTTTTTTCCCATTCCCTAAAACCTCTTTGTTCAGAAAGCGTTTTGTTAATTCCTTTCCATGTACCTACTATATTAGGAATTTCATGATCCGAAGAATATGAGTTAGAACCAAATGCAGTTATCACAAAGAAAATTATGTAGCTTAAAAAATTAACCATTCTATTATTATTGTTAATAATAAAAATTTTTCAAGATAAATGAATCTTAACTTTTTTAAATTTTATTTTTCCAAAAAATTGATTCTTATTTTTTTTATGGGTATTTCTAGCGGCATACCTCTTTATTTAATTTTATCTACTCTTTTTATTTGGTTGACACGAGAAAACATTGATATTTCAACTATTGGGTTATTTGCACTTACACAGATGCCTTGGAGTTTGAAATTTGTGTGGGCACCATTAATTGACAATTTTAAAATTCCAATAATTACAAAATATTTTGGTCAAAGAAAAGCCTGGTTGTTAGTTACTCAAATATTATTAATTATTTCAATTATTCTTTTAGGTTTTAGCAACCCTAAAGATAATATTATTTATACAGCATTTTTTGCGTTACTAGTTTCTACATTTTCTGCTAATCAAGACATCATTATAGATGCATACAGGATAGAGATATTAGATGATTCTTCTCAAGGAGCTGGTGCAGCGATGACTCAATTTGGATATAGAATGGGGGGAATCTTAGCTGGTGCTGGCGCATTATATTTAAAGGAAATATTTAGTTGGTCAGTAGTTTTTTTTACTATATCCGTTTTAATTTTTTCTTTAATGATTCTCACAATTTTTATAATTCCAGTAAAAGATGATGGTAAAGAAGAAGTTAGAAAAAAAAACTATATTGAGCCATTTTTAGAATTTATTACTAGAAATAGCCTATTAAAAATATTAGTTATTCTGCTTTTCATTTTCTTTTTTAAATTTGGTGACGTAATAGCGGGTGTAATGGCTAACCCATTTTATGTTAAGATTGGTTTTAGTAATGTTGAAATTGCTAATGCTAGTAAAATTTTTGGTGTAGTAATGACTATTCTAGGGGTTTTCGCTGGAGGTTTTCTGGTTAAAAGATTTGGAATATTACAATCTTTGATCATTTCTGGATTTCTCCAGATAATTTCTAATTTACTTTATGTGCTACTTAACTCAGTTGGCCCTGAATTTAGTTATTTGCTTCTTACTGTTGCTGGTGAAAATTTTTCAGGAGGGTTGGGTTCTGCAGCCTTTGTTGCTTATCTATCAGTTTTGTGTAATAGAAATTATACTGGAACTCAATATGCGCTGCTTTCATCATTTATGGGGTTAGCAAGAGCTATTTTGTCATCTCCTTCTGGGTTTATCGTGGAATCAATTGGTTGGGCTGATTTTTTTCTATTGTCGACCTTACTAGGTCTTCCAGGTTTATTGATTTTGTTCTGGATGAGGAAAAAATTTATGTTAGAAATGCAAAAGCCCAAATATTAGGTTGATTTAATTTTTTTTCTATATTTTTTTGGATGTGATTTCTTTGAATTCGTTAAGTTTGCTAAGTGGTTCGAATGAACATATAGTTTGGAAAAAATTATTTAAGTGTGGAAATTCTTTTAGAAAATCATTGTTAATTAGTTCTAATTTTCCTGACCAAAACCAGTATATAACTCTCCAGGCTGTAATATCAGCCACTGAAAAATTGTCCGTAAAAAAAACTCTTTTTTCTGATGAATTTAAAAAAAGTTTTTCTAGGAAAGCAAACCAATTTTTCAAGTCATTTTTAATAAATGATTTTCTTAGTTTTAATTGTTTTTGGCGATTTTTTTCTCTGATGGACGGTGCAATTTTCAAAGTTATGTCATTAGCCCAGTCTAAGACTTGATCAATCACCAGAGAATTTTCAATATTCGAATCATATAGGTTTGATTTTCTAGCACAATATTTTGCCAGGGATGAAGTTTGTCCATGCATTCTATTATTTATAGTTATGACTGGAAGTTGTCCAAATGGAAAATCTCCATCTTTTTTTTTTTAATGAAATTTTCTCTTGAAATTTTTTCGTAAACGTAAGGAGTTTTTGAATAAGATAGACATAATCTTAAAATATCTAATCTCCAAAAGTTAAAATCAAAATAAGTAATTTTTATCATTCTTATTTTTCTGCAAATGCTTTCTCAATGACAAATCCACCTTGGATTTTTGTTGAACCTTCTTTTGAACCAAAGTCTTCAAATATTTTTTTTAATTCATATGTCATATCTTCTGAACCACAAATCATTACTCTATCATCCTTAGAGTTAAAACTTTCTAGATTGACTGCATCCCAGAGTTTATTTTCTCTTATCCATTTTGTAATTCTTCCTTTTCTAGGCCATTCCTCTCGAGTAACTGAATTGAAATAAATAAAATTACCTTGAGTGATTTGTGAATAAGTTTCATCATCGTTAAGGTTTTCTAATGTATCGCTATATGCTAGTTCTTTAGCTTTACGAACTGTGTGTGTAAGAATTACCTTATTGAATTTTTCGTATGTTTCTGGGTCTCTAATTATACTCATAAAGGGTGCCAAACCAGTACCAGTGGATAGAAGATATAAATTTCTGCCTGGAAGTAAATAATCGCAAACTAAAGTTCCTGTAGGTTTAGAGTTTACAATAATTTCATCGTCTATTTTTATATGTTGAAGTTTGCTAGTAAGTGGCCCATTTGGAACTTTAATTGACAAAAACTCCAAGTGATCTTCGTGATTTGGGCTTACTACAGAATATGCTCTCAACAGAGGTTTACCATCAATTTCAAGGCCGATCATTGCAAATTCTCCATTTTTGAATCTAAATGACATATTTCTTGTGGTTTTAAAACTAAATGTTTTATCAGTCCAGTGATGTATATTTGTAACTTTTTCTTTTAACAAAGCCATAATTATTTCCAACTGTTTTATTTTCTAATAAAAAAAAACTGTGATATAAAACGTTTAAATATAAAATTTTGCGGTAAATGACAAGTATTAATATTAGAAAACTGTCTCATTCGGAGATGGATCTATATAGAAAACCACTTCTACCTAAAACCTGGAGTTGTTTTCCAGTGGATAGAGACATCGACACCCAATTATTAAGAAAAATTCTACAAAAGGATCTAGACAAAATTAGGTCAGGAGCAGAAAAAGATCCTTTTTCAAACTCTATAACAATGTTGGCCTTAGACATTTCTCGAAGACTAGAGAAAAACAAGCTTAATTATTCCGCACTTGAAGCACTTATTCAGAGATTGGCAGTAGGGTCAGTGGGATTAAGAGCTGATAGACTAAAATCATATATGGGAGTTGTTGATTACCAAAAGAATAATAAAATTATTTTTCAATTGATAAAAAAATTGGCTTATGACAAGTCAGGGAATTTATTATCGTTTAAGAGATTTAATAAAAACTTAAGTAACGAGATTTTTGGAATTGTTCTCACTGCACACCCAACTTTTGGAATGACTCATAAGATGATGAGTGATCTGGCAAAATTAGCAACTATGACAAAAGAAAGTGGAAAAAGAATCTCAGATCTAGAACTTAAGTCCATAATAAAAGAAATTTTTAAAACTGAGCAAAGACCAGAAAAGAACATAACTCTAGATTTTGAACATGAACTTTCAATTGTAGCATTGAAGTTTCTTCAACAATCTCTCAACAGTTTTTATAAAGTGGTACTAAGGGTTTCTAGAAGTTTATACCCTTTAGATTATTTCAATGTTAGCCCACGTATTTTTAGTTTACATACTTGGGTAGGGTATGATGTTGATGGAAGGGGTGACATTTCATGGGAAAATACATTTGCAAAGAGATTAAGGGTTAAAATAGATCAGTTGAGATTATATTTAAACAAAATCCAGAGACTTTTAAAAATTTCAAAAAACACCAAAATTTCTAAAAATTTAAAAAATATTAAAAAAATCTTAGAAGAATCAATATTGCACAACTCTAAAATCTTAAGTTTTTTTTCTCAAAACGTTTTTTTGAACAATATCGATAAATTAAAAAATGTTTCAAATTATATGTTTAAAAATAAAAAAAAACTACTAACCAACAGCAATGTTTTGATAATGAAAATTGAAGAAATATTAGAATTTTTAAAAAAAAAAGATTCAACCAAGAAAATAAAATTAATAGAAGAACTAATAATTTTAAAAATTGAAATTAGTAATTTTGGTCTTGGTTTAGGTAGGACCCAGGTAAGACTTAATGCAAATCAATTGAACAATTCTATTTCAAAGGAGATAGATTTAACTGGTGATCCCGATGATCCTTCAAATAAAAGAACTTATCTAAGTGTTATTTCAAAATTAATAGAAAATGTTAAACCCGTAAAAATTAATTTTGGAAGTCTTCTTGAAGAAAATATGAATGCAAGAAGATATTTTATGTTAATAAAACAGATTTTAAAATATATTGATGAAAATGAAACTGTTAGGTTCTTAATTGCAGAATGTGATTATTCACTTACAGTGATGACGGCATTATATTTTTCAAAACTTTTTGGTGTAGAACAACAGGTAGATATATCTCCTTTATTTGAGACTGAAAAGGGCATAGCTATTGGGCATAATGTTGTAGAAACTTTGTTAAAAAATAATCATTTTAGGAGATATATTTCATTAAGAAAAAAGTTAACTATTCAGACTGGTTTTTCAGATGCAGGCAGATATTTGGGGCAGTCAGCTGCTGTATTATCAATAGAAAATCTTCAAAGAAAAATAGCCAAGATATTAGCTGAAAACAATCTACCTGAAGTGAAACTTCTTATTTTTAACACACATGGTGAATCTATTGGTAGAGGAGGGCACCCAGTTTCTTTGACTGATAGATTAAATTACACAAGTTGTTCATTTACAAGAAAAAAAATGAGAGATTGGGAAATAGACTTAATCCAGGAAATTAGTTTTCAAGGAGGAGATGGTTATCAATATTTTATGAATCATGATCTTGCTTATGCTTCATTAGTCAGAATTGCAGAGTTTTGTCTAAGTGAAGGATCGGATGAAAAATATGATTCATTATACCAATCGCCAGACTTTGGGATTGAATTTGTAAATACAATAAAAAATTTCAATACTGAGATTATGGATGACCCTAATTATGCGGCTTTATTAAATGTGTTTGGACAAAATTTGTTTCACTCAACTGGTTCTAGAGCAGTTAAAAGGCATATGGATGGTTCGCTCAAAACTTTAGTTTATCACCCTAGCCAAACCAGGGCAATTCCTCAGAATTCAATACTTCACCAATTAGGTATGCTTGCAAATTCACTGGGTGGCATAGGTAAATTTTTAAGAAAAGATCCAAAAAAATTTACAGAATATTACAAAAACTCTTCGAGATTCAAAAGAATAATGGATATTGTTGAGTACGCTTTTGCATTCAGTGACATAGAAGTTTTAAAGGCATATATTGACTGTTTTGACCCTGGAATGTGGTTATCTTGGTCTACAAGAACTGCCGATTCAAAGAGAAGTGAAAATATGAAAGAGGTTGCTAATTTACTTGAAAAATTTGATGTTCATTGGAGGCTCAATAAAGTTTATAGAAAATTACATCAAGAATATATGGATATTAGAAATTGGTTATTAGGCAGAAAATTAAGAGGTAGAATAGCTGTAGGAAGAGGGAGGGTAATTGAAAAGGAGATTAGAGATGAATTACTATTGATGCATGGAATTAGAGTGGCAGTTTTTCATGAAATTTTTTTACTGTCTGTTAGAATCCCTAAGTTTAGTGATCAAGCAGGAACATCTAGAGAAGAAATAATAGCCAAACTAATAAGATTTGATATTCTTGATGCTGTCAAAGATTTAAGAAGAATTTTTCCAACTGGAAAAATTAAGACTTCCAAAGCTGATTTTGGTGAAGAAAGTAATTATTTAGGTGAAGTAAATAAAGATTATACAAATGAGGAAAGAACAATTTTTAAACAACTTGAAGCCTTGCATGAATGTGCAAAAAGAGTTAGCACAGGAATAACCCATTTTATAGGTACAGTGGGGTAACTTACTTTTTTAAAGTTTTACTATTTTTGTAATGACCTTCAATTGCTTCAATATCTTCATCAGACAAATTTAAGTTTTCGGAAAGTTTTTTTAGCACCTCACGCTCTTGACTATCAATTATATTGTCAGATAGCATATGCTTCAGTTGATTTTCATATTTTTTTTGATTTCTTCTAGTGAATTCAGTAAATGCTGAGGCCATTATACCCGCTGGAAGAGCAACAGTTCCAATCCCAAGAATAATGCTAATAGATCCAAATAATTTTCCTATTGAGGTTATCGGATAAACATCACCATACCCAACTGTAGTTAACGTTACTAATGCCCACCACATTGCTTGAGGGATACTACCAAATTTATCTGGTTGAACATCTTTTTCAACTAGATACATTCCACTTGAAACGACTATAAGTGCTATGAACAATAGAAAAAAAGCAGCTCCAAATGATCGTCTCTGGTCCCAAAGAACAGATATTAGACTATTTATTGATCCAGAGTATCTAGAAAATTTCAAGAGCCTAATAATTCTTAATGCTCTGATAAAACGAAGATCGACTGAAGGATAAAACAAAGCAACTAAGCTAGGTAAAATTGCAACTGCATCAATTATGGCTCCAAAACTGAAAATATATTTTAATCTTTCCTCAAAATTGCTTCTATTTTTTTTTTTGTCAGTTACACACGACCAAAATCTCATAAAATACTCAATTGTAAAAATAAAAACAGAGAAATACTCAAAATATGTAAAAAAAATATCAAATTTTTCGTAGATGGAATCTACAGTTTCAAGAATGACAGAAAACACGTTAAGTGTTATTAAGGACAGTAAAAAAAGGTCCACAACTTTACTCCAAACGTCTTTTTCCTGACCTGGTTCAAGTAATTCCCAACATCTTGATCTTATCTTTAAATAATTAATTTTTTAGCTCCGAAAAGGTTATTTTTTTGGACAAGTTATTTGTTTTTGGCAGGTATTACCAGGTGCTCCTAAGTAAATTTGCTTGTTTTTTTCTCCTTTTTTTTGGGATTCGTATTCACATACAACATCATCAGGAACAATAGTTTCTTTGACTAATCTGCATAAGGGTTGAATAACTATTCTTTTTCTTCTATCAAATGTGCCTTCTTCAGGAGCATACTTTCGGCCAATGGAGTCGACCACAAATGGAAATGAAATTATTAAAAAGAAAACAAATTTAAGAGTTTTTCTCATCACCATTGGGTTTGTTTTCATCATTATTAGATTTCTTTTCATCTTCATCTGTTTTTTTCTCGTCATCAGATCCAGGCTTATACGCTGTACCTTGAATTGAACGAGCAACGTATTTATTCATTAAATCGTCAGAATTTTTAACATACTCTTCAAGACTTTCTTGCAATTTTTTTTCAGCATCTTCCTTGCTATCAGCCTCTATTTCTGCAATTCCATCAATTATCCAGTGAACGTTATAAATCATAATTCATCCTTTTTACCAAAATATTTGTCTTTAGTGAAAATATCATTAGCTTCTTGTTGAATTGATTTGAGTTTTCCCTTTTCAACTTTTTCACCAACTCTATCTCTTAATTTCATTGCTTTATAAACTCCAGCAGTTACAGAAACAGAATACCATAAATAAGATTTTTCAAAATCAATTTCTGGTGAAATTTTTTCATACCAATATCCAAGCTTAAAAGCTGAAATTGCATTATTATTTTCCAGAAAGTCATCTTCAAGTGTTTTTGGGATATTTGTTGCAATTTCAGTTACTTCTTTTTCATCCATTTTTTCTGTCAATTTATTTATTTTTTTTATGCACTTGTTGTTTCCATTTAAGGAACATAACCAGGTATATTTTAAAGCTGAGTTATAATCTTGAACAGTTCCAATCCCTTCAGAGTACATATTGGATAGATTGTAAATTGCATCTTTATTCCCCTTTTCAGAAAGATTAAAAAATACGATAAAAGATTTTTTAAAATCTCCTTGATCATACAACTTGACTCCCTTTTTATAGTAATCATCGTCATTTAAGGATTCTTCAGAAAATACAAAACTAAAGAAGAGAAAATTAAAAAAAATAATTTTTAGTAAATTATTCACCTACCTGCCATCATAATGAGTTGTAAGTATAATACACGTAATTTAAATTTGGATTTTGGTCTTTGTTCGTAAACTACTATTCTAGGTCGATCTGAATTTGGTTTTTGAAACTCAATTGACATATCTTCAGGGAGATAAACTCCGTTAAACTCCAAAGTTTTTTGCGGATCTGATGCAAATTCATCCTTGAAACTCGGATCAATCCAAATTCTTGCTAAAACTCTACCTAAAATATCTGGTAAAAGCTTTCTAACCTCAGTTCGATTTTTAAGGTGTTGGAGATTTTCAGTTATGTGGAGAGGGTCAGAATTTTTTTTTTTTTCTTGATGAACAGTAATCAACTCTGTTGATTTTGCTTTTACCGGTAAATTGTTCTTTTTTTTTCTCATATAAAAAACTATAATTTTTTTATATAAAAAAAAAATATAAAATAAATAAAATAATTTATTAAATATTTTAGGATTTTTGCCGTTAAACTTGATTATGCATAATCAAAACAATATTGTTGAATTCCCTTGTGAAATTTCAATCAAAAAAAAGAAATACCTTAAAATTCGTGATGAAGTTGAAAATATTTTGACCAAGTATGTTTATGAAGAAGGTGATTTGTGGGCGGTAGCTTTGGCAGCGGGTAGGTTTTCATCAATGAATCTTGAAAAAATTGATGGTGCTGACAAGGCGTTAGAGTTTTTTAAGAATTGTATAGAGACGCAGAAAAAATCCAACTTAAGTAGAAATCCTACTAACGTTTCCTGAGATTTTTGCACCAGTATCTACAGATAAAGAATTAGTTTTTAATTTTCCGTCTATACTACCTGTACTTGAGACTTCCAAAAGATCTGCTGTGATGTCTCCATCAACTTCACCTTCTATTTTTAAATGCTCAACGTTCATAGTGCCATTAAAAAGGGAACCCTGTTCTATTACAACTGATCTAGCTACAATATTGCCTTTATATCTTCCAGCAATTACCACTTGACTTTCTTTAGCCTCAAGTGTGCCTTCCATAACTAGATCTTTGTTAATATAAGTAATATCACTCAATTTAAATCTCCAAAGATTCTTTCATACAATTACGTTTCCTGTTCGATTGTTTCTTCTTCTTCTTCATCAACTGGTTGATTCTTTTTTTTCAATTTTTTTTCATCCCAATTATGAATTATTTTGCAGTTCAGTGCTGCACCTCTATCCATTTGCAGCGATTTATAATTTATTTCACCAGTGATAATCGATGTGTCTGTTAACCAAACTGAATCGGCTTTTATCTTACCCTGATAATTTCCTGATATTACAACCAATTCCGAATTAATTGATCCTTCTAGATTAGCATGTTTTCCAACTGTAACCTTTTCTGATTTAATGTCAGCTTCAACTCTTCCATTGATTTCAAGAGTAGTGGCATTAGAAATTTTCCCTTTAAATATGACGCCTTTTCCAATAATTGATTGATTATCTGCCATAATTAAACTTTCTTAGTCTTTTTGGTATTATCAGCTTTACTATTTTTCGTAACATCAGCCTTATTATTTGTTTTACCCTTTTTTTCTAATCCGTTGATTAGTTCAACGTCTAACTTAGCTCCTGGTTGGGCTCTTAGACTATTATAATATAAATTACCTTTTATGCTTGCTGCTGATTCAATTGCTAAAGAATCAGCAAAAACGTCACCTTCAAAGTTACCTCCAATTATAGCTTGCATAGACTTGATATTTCCTTTTAAATTACCTTCAGAAGCCAAATTAATGTTTTCGCACTCAATATTACCATTTACCTTACCTTTTATGACTAAATTTCCACTACATTTGATATTTCCTTTGATTTGCATTTCTGTGCCTATTACACTGGAAGATACGTATGATTTTTGACCTTTTTCAGAATTTCTAGAAAACATTGCTTTACTCAAAGTAAGAACTATAATGCTTATCACAAAAAAAATTAAAAAAAAAGTTTTATTATTTAATTTTTTGGCTTACGAAATGCATATATTGACGTGTAGAAATTTATTTCGATAGGTAGTTATGAGTGAACAAGTAATAGACATTAGAGATAGGATTGAAAAAATGAGAAATCAGATGACTGGAGAACCTGGTTCATCTAAGAAAATCGAAGAGAAAAAAAACTCAAATAAAAGTTCTAAATCAAGTATTCCAGAAGTGGAAGTTAAAAATATAGAAAATAAAAATAATTTATCAGAAATGAAGACAAAAAATCCTAAAAAAAACGGCTCATCACCAATAAGTCATTTAGATCACTACATAACTGAAAAAACCAACTCGAATTCGTCTCATACCACTAGTAGTAAAAGTTTCAACGAATATGAGTATGATTTTAGAAAGGATAAGCGTTCTGAAGGGCAAAAAACTTATGAAGATTATCATAGCGATAAAACTTTTGATGCCCAAAAAAAAGCAGTTAAATTTGATGAAAGCCAGCCATTTCCTCAATTTAATCTTAATGTAAGCAATCCTATTTCTTGGAAATTGATGCTTTTGATAATGTTGATGCAATTGCTAACTAATATTATGTTAGTTATTGTTCTATATTTGAAATAATGCGTTATGCATATTTTTCTTAAGAAATTTTTTTCAAATAATTTTAAGTCAAGCCCACAATTCGGTGAATCTGGTGTATTCTCAAAGAATATAACGGTTGTATCAAAGAATTTAAAATCATTGTTAAAGGAAAGAAGATTCCTTTATTTTACTAAAAAAGGTCCTATAGAGATAGTTTTCAATTTAAAACACTACCTATCAGCTTGTCTTTTATTGTTAGTTTTTTTATTTAAAATTCTTCAGTTTGTTTTCTTTGGAATTTCAACTTTCTTTAATTTTGTGTCTTATAAGAACAGTGAAATTAATAGCCAAAAATTTACTGAATCAGAGATAGAAACTCTTAAGAACATTGCAAATGATATTAGAATTTCTGAAAATTCCGAATTTGAAATTGAAGAAGATTTTGAAATAAGTGAGTTTGATCTGGATCAATTTGAAGATCCTAAGAATGAAATTGATCAGTTAGAGGACTCACCAAATATAAAATATCAAATTAAAGAAAGGTTAGATGATATTAAGACAGCCTTTTCAAAATTTAGTAGAGGCTTTTCTAATGAAGTTAATTATTCCGATGAAGTTATCTTTGATCAGTTTGCCAATTTAGCAAGTCCAGAAATGATTGCCATTGAGCATGCTTTCCAAAAGAGAGAAGTTCCAAGTAAAAGAATAAAAAAGAAGAGTGCTTTTTCTTATAAAGACCTTCCCGTAGTACCTTTTATAGCACCTAGAACAAACAAATTGAAAATAATTCATTTTACAAAGAAGTTGGATCTAGAAATTTTACAACTTGTTAATGTGTTTAAGATGTTGAAGTTAAAACCTGACAATATAGATATTGCAGAAATAGATAGTTTGTTAGGTGAGAGTTCTAATATGAATAGTGATGAGGACTTAATTGAGAGTACTTCAATAAGATTTCAATATTTAGAGGAATTAAAGAATGCTATAGTTTTTCTACCATTAAAGCCACCTATGCAATATTATTATGTGTCTAGTTCATATGGTTTAAGAATTCACCCAAAAACAAAAAAGAAACAAATGCATTATGGGATAGATATGGCTGGCACTTGGCAAGAGGAGGTTAGGGCATCAGCAGATGGATATGTTGTTTCAGCTGGAAGGAATGGATCATTTGGAAAATCCGTAAGAATAGTTCACAAACATGGTGTGTCTACTTTATATGGTCATCTGCATAAGCTCAGTGTTAAGAAGGGTCAATATGTTGAAGAAGGACAAATAATTGGAAAAATGGGTGCAACGGGAAGGGCAGTTGGTGCCCACCTGCATTACGAAATAAAGGTCAAAAATAAATCTGTAAATCCTTATAATTTTATTTCAATTGGCAGAGATTTGTTGAGTAGTTCAATACTAAAAGATTAATAATTTCTGGCATCAATTTTGCTCGGTAAAATTGATGAGAAAATTTCTAGTATTTTTTTTTATTTTTCTAAGTTTTTTTAATCATCTTCAATCTAAGGAAGTGATAAATTGTAATTATTTCACAGAAAAATACGGAAAAAAATTTAATATTCCTAATAAACTGCTTACGTCAATCTCACTTGTTGAATCAGGCGTTAAAAAAGGCGACAAGTTCGTCTCTTGGCCTTGGACCTTAAATGTTGCAGGTAAATCAAAATACTTTAAAAACAAGGAGCAAACATTAGTTTTCATTAAAAAAAACCTATCAAAGGTTAACAAAATAGATGTTGGTTGCATGCAAATAAATCTGAAATATCATGGACAAGAATTTAAAAACTTTGAACACGTTCTAGATCCTGAAAGCAATGTAAAATATGCTGCAAAGCATTTGAGAGAGTTATTCGGAAGATATAAAACTTGGAATGAGGCTGTTTCTAGATATCATTCATCGAAACCATTAAGAAAAAAAAGGTACTTGAATAAAGTTCATTCTTTTTGGGCTGAATTGAGACAAAAAAAGTTTAAAGTGGAATCTCAAAGCAAATTCATTGAAAAACAAAAAATTGAATTTTTCAAGGATCAATTTAAAAAACAAAGAATTCTAAGTGAGAGTTAAATTTGGCAGGAAATTTGCAAGTTTCTTGTATTAAAAGGAGAGTTAAATGAATTTAAATAAACAGTTTAGTGATTGTAAATCTAACGGAGCAAACATTAATTGTCCAGTGATCAAAATTTCACACTATGAAGACGATAAACTGCTTAAAACTGAAACATATCCAGTTGGTAATTTTCTGAATTTAGGTGAAGGTAAAATTAAAAAGGTTAAATATAATTAATCTTTATTATAATTAAGCAACTTTCTAAATATTCATACTTTGTATTTTCATCATTCTTCTTCTAACGGAAGAAGCCGGTATATTCAAAAGTTCTCTGTATTTTGCAACTGTTCTTCGAGCTAGATTTATTCCTTGGGATTGAAGTTCTTCAACGAGCATTTCATCACTTAAAGGACTATTTAGAGGTTCACCACTTATAATTTTCTTTAATGACTCCCTAACCGATGCAGCGGAGTGGTTTTCACCTTCTTTTGTACTGCTAATTGATGCGCTAAAAAACAACTTCATTTCAAAGATTCCTCTAGGTGTTAGCATTAACTTGTCAGATGTTACTCTGCTCACTGTGCTTTCGTGCATATTTATTTTTTTTGCAACATCTTTAAGAATCATTGGTTTTAGATATTTCTTGCCTTTCTCAAAAAACAATTTTTGTTGACTAACAATTTCTGAACTTATTTTTAATGTAGTAATGTTTCTTTGCTGAATGGCTTTAATTAACCATCTAGCAGAAGTTAATGATTCTGAGATAAATTTTTTATCTGATTCACCACAACTAAGCTTTTCAATTTCTTTTACGTAATCTTCATTAACAGTGATTTTAGGGAGAGTGCCTTGGTTAAGTTCTACTTCCCATTGGCCATTATTTTTGGAAACAATTACGTCAGGATGAAATATATTTGAATTTTCTTCAGAATACTTGGTTCCTGGTTTAGGGTTGAGCGATCTCACGAGTTTGATTTGATCTTTAAGACTATCTTCCTTGAGGTTAGTCATCTTTTGTAATCCTCTCAGATCACCATTCCCTAATAGTTCAAGATTTTGAATGATGAGTTCTCTCTCACTAGTTAATTCATCATTATTTTTTA
Source organism: uncultured Alphaproteobacteria bacterium (assembly GCA_964484795.1). Lineage (GTDB taxonomy): Bacteria > Pseudomonadota > Alphaproteobacteria > Methylaequorales > Methylaequoraceae > CAZAFN01. Next base: position 23,209 of record CAZAFN010000012.1, read on the forward strand.
ATTGAATAATTAGGCATTCCTTAAGATTTCTTGCAAAGACTCCATTTGGTTCAAATTTTTGCATTCTGAATAGAATATTTTCTATATCTTGTTGATTGAAACCGCTAAATTCTGAAATTTCAGCAAAACTTTGAGTAATCCAACCAGATGGCTCAATGTAATCAATTAATAGTTCGGCTATTTTTTTGTCTATTTCAGATGAAAACTCTAAATCAGCTTGACTTTTCAAGATAGATTTTAAAGAAATTTTCTCAGTTACTGTTTCTTCAACAACTGATCCAGGATCTATACTTTCTGACGAAGATTTATTTGTGTTGGCATTACCATATGAGGAGTCAAGATCCCACCTATTTTCATAATCATCATTTTTTGGTTCATCTTTTAAGGATTCTCCAGAATCAAAAGAATCACTCAAATCATTGGTTTCTTCTTCATTAGTAATTGTTTCTTCTTCAGAAGATTGATTTTCAAGAAAAGGATTTTCTTCAAGTTCCTTAGTTACTAAATCGTTCAATTCTAAATTGTTTAATTGAAGCAACTTTATTGCTTGTTGAAGTTGTGGTGTCATTACTAATGATTGACTTTGTTTTAACTTTATATTTTGAGTAATCTGCATATTGATTCTCCTTTCATTGTAATTTCACAATTTTTTTTCAGTAATTGCAAAACTTTAATTTGACATATCCATCAAGTCAAAAAAATGACATCAAAACTTTTAAATAACTTTTATATTACTTGCGATTTGGCAAAAATGCCAGATACCTAATAGTTATAGATAATTTAAGAATATTTTATTACAATGAAATTCTAATATGTTGAAAATTATTCCACTAGTAATACTGCCGATTTATTTTTTGTTGTTTTTTTTGAACGTTGGAAATCTGACACAAGATTCAGATCAAGAAAGAGATTTTTCTGAAGATGAATATGTTAATTTAGAGACTGTTGAGCTTGAAGTTAAGGAAACTTTTGAAGAAAAGATTAGTGAGGAAATAGTAAAGGAAAAAGAGAAGATTAGTGAGAAAGATGGTGTTAAAAAAGATGTTTTAGATAAGTCTGACATTGTTAAGGACAATATTAGTAAGAAAAAAACAAACGAATTCTACATCCAGTTTGGTGCTTTTTCGAATAAAAAAAATGCAGTTCAATTAAGGACAAAAATAGAAAAAAAAATTAATGAACAATATCCATCAATTAAATTCTCTATCGTGAATGATGAAAAGAAAAATCTTTTTAAGTTAATTGTTTTTAGCGATTCAAATGAATTAGCAGAAAATGTTTGCAATTATAGCAAAAAAAGAAAAATTGACTGTTTGGTTGTAAAAGAATGAAAGATTGTCGTCTGTGTATAATAATACGATTTTTTCTTGTTTGTGTACTTATGATCATTATTACTGGTTTGCTTATGACTGATCAACTTCATTATCTAAACTTTGTTAACCCTTGGAATGCAGTTAAGTTGATTTTTTTTCTGGGAATTTGTCTTTTTTTCTTTAAATTGATTGATTACCTCAAAACCAAGAATTAACGGTCCCTCACAAACCTAGTAAAAAGTTTTTTTTCAGGGACAAATCTTCCGTAGGAGTGTCCAGTAAAAAAATTAACTGACCAAAAAAACTTAGGTGACCACCAGTTTCTTTGAGATGTCCAAAATGGTTCGGCAGGAGTATTAGGAAAAAGTTCTTCATTTATTTTTACTTCTTTGCACTCTTCACAAATTAAACTTTCTAGTTCTTTTCTATTAGGAAGCCTCCATTCGCCTTCAATCTGATCGTTTAACATCATATTGGCTTCTTTAATCTCTTTATGATCAAGTTTAATTGCATGACCTAGACAGTTCTGTTTTTCATCACTCCATTGTTGACCTACTGAACACTTCAGCCATTCAACTTTATTTTTTAAATCAATAACATAGAAGCCTTTATCAACGAAATCTGAAGCCAAAACCTTGTTTAAGCTAAAAAATGACAAAAAAACTAGAAATTTAAAAATTTTTTCCATTTATTCAATATTACATTAAATTATTAAAAAAAAAAAAAACTTTTCAGTTTTGGTATTAAAGTTGCAGTTTACATACCAAAATATTGTTTTAATATAATAATAAACGTTAATGGATATTTAAATGGATTTAGCTTCTTTAATTGGATTTTTAGGTACAATAGGAATGATCGCTGGTGCAATGATATCAGCAGGTGGACTTGGAATGTATATAGACGTTCCTTCGATTTTAATCGTGTTTGGCGGCTCTTTTTTTGCAGTTATGTATACAGCTCCATTACCAACGTATTTAGGTGCATGGGGGGCATTTGGAAAGGCATTTAAACCACCAGTAAAGAAGATGGATGAATTAATTACTAGAATTGTGGAATTAGCTGGTATTGCAAGAAAAGATGGAATGATGGCTTTGGAGGGACAAGAAACACCTGATAACTTCTTTGATAGTGGTTTGCAGATGCTTGTCGATGGTGCTGATGAGGCTAAACTAACCGTACAATTGAAAAAAGAACTTAAAGCAATGCAAGTTCGTCATGCGTCTATGATAAAAGTTGCACAATCTTGGGTTGACATTGCACCAGCAATGGGAATGATTGGGACTCTTGTTGGTTTGGTTGCAATGTTAGGAAATATGGCGGACCCTAAAGCGATTGGTCCTGCAATGGCTGTAGCACTTTTGACAACTCTTTACGGAGCAATGATTGCGAACACTATTTTTACGCCTATAGTCATAAAACTAACGGGTTATGATGCATATGAAACAACTTACAGAGAAATGATAATTACTGGATTACAGTTTATTTCAAGAGGAGAAAGTCCTAGAAACATACAAGATCAACTCGTAGCCAATCTTCCACCTAAGGAAAAACAAAAGCTAATTGAATCAGCTGCTTAGAAGGTAAAAGATGGCTGAGGAAAAAAAAGAAAATCAAGAAGCTGCTGGTGAAGAAGAAGAGGAACATGAGTGTCCTGACTGCCCCCCAAAAGGTGCTCCAGCTTGGATGGCCACTTTTGCCGATATGGCAACGTTATTAATGGCATTTTTTGTTCTTATTCTGTCTTTTGCTGAATTTAACGTTCCAAAATTTAAACAGATCAGTGGTAGTATGAAAAATGCTTTTGGTATCCAGAGAGTTGTACCCGTTGTTGAACAACCTAAAGGAACAACAATTTTATCCCTAGATTTTAGTCCTAACCCAACTCCATCCGTTCAGCCAAATATGGAGCAACAAACAACGGAAACTAATCAGGAAAATGTTGAGCTTAAAACAAAAACCCAGGATGCAACCAAGGATGATGCTGAAAATGAAGATGCACAAGAATTAGCTGAAAATATCAAAGATGCTGTATCTAAAGGAGATGCAGATATTGAAGTTGAAACTGTTGGAGACAAGGTTGTAGTTAATTTTGATCCTGAAAAAACTGATGAACAAGAATTACAAGAAGCCGTGAAGGCAATTGAATCTGCTAAAGCAGCTTCAGGCAAGTCGGAAACTGAGGTTTTATTTGGTGGAGTTGAAAAACAGTTAGCCAAATTGACAACGGCATCAAATCAAAAGGGGCAAGGTGAAGGAGAATCTAATGAAGGAGATAATGCTGGAGAGTCTCCAGACACTTCTAAAGAAGAAGAAAGAAAAGCTCAAATAGCTGAAGACAAGTTTAAAGTTGCTTTAAAAGAGGAGATGGGTGAAGGTCTGATAGATATTGAAAGAGATGAAGATAAAGTTATCATTACTGTTGGTTCAGGTGGTGCATTTAAATCAGGTTCAGCAGATCTCACTGATAAAGCAAAGAAAATTATGGCAAAGATAGCTGAAGTAAATAAAAAAGGAAGAAGTGAAATCCTTGTTTCTGGTCATACGGATGATGTGCCTTTAACTTTTGGATCAATTTATAGAGATAATTGGGATCTTGCAGCAGCAAGATCATCATCAGTTGTGCAAGAATTATCAAGTACAGGAAAATTACAACCAGAAAGAATGAAGGCTATTAGTTATGGAGAAACTCAACCCTTGGCAGATAATGAAACTTCACAAGGTAGAGCAAAAAACAGAAGAATAGAAATAGAAATTAACTATTAAGAAAATATTATGATTATTGAAAAAAGTGCTTTTTACAAAACGTCGATTAATGAAAAAAATATCGAAAATGTAAATTCTGGAAATTCAAATGCCAATCCTACGTCACTAGAAAATGAAGAATTTTCTTTCCTACAATGGTTTAAAGGCCTAGTCAATCCCCTTCAAAATTTACCAATTATTAGCGGTATATATTCAAGTGTTAACTCGGAAGATGAAAGTTCGGATAGAGATCTTGTGCAAAACAGTCTTGGTGGATTTCTTTATGGTGGTCCAATAGGAGCCATTGCTGGATTTGGAACATGGGTTTTTAATAAAATTTTTGAAAAAACACCAACTGAACTTGCTTTTGATTTTACTGGTGTTAGTGAAATGTGGAAGGATGATGGAAATTCAGAAGATGTTGCAAATTTAACAGATCAGGACATTAAGAAATCAGAATTGCAGGTGTTTAGTTTTTTTAATAATGGTCGTCAGATTCAGAAAAGAGACAAACCCAATGGAAATATTAGTAAAACAGAGTCTCAAGAAAAAACCACTTCATTTTCAAGGGTTGACAAAAAAAATGCAGTAAAATTGTCGAACATAGAACCAAAAGAAGTTATCAACCTATCAAAGGTTAGAGATAATCCTCCAAAATTGATGAAGACAGAACCACAAGAAATTGTCAATCTATCAAAGGTTAGTGATGATTTGTCAAAAATCAATGAGATGGAATCAATAAAGCCTGCAATTAAAAATGATTACAGACAGATAAACTTTAGTTATCCTGTGTGGAAACCAGAAAACTTAAATAAAGGCTTGGATGGAAAGTTGGATATGAGCAAATCTAAAGATAAATATCTTGACTTAGGTAGCAAAACTCAAACTAGCTGGACCCTGAATATAGATGCTTAGGTTTTTTACCTTTGGAAATCCATCTCTTCTTTTTCATACTTCTCAAAGAATTCTTTTGACCCCAATATGGCTTTTATTTTCTCTATGGTTAAATCTTCAATTTGTTTACTGAAAGTGTCATATAACTCTGAGCACTTTCTAGATACAGCGGTGGCAACTCCCTGAGTTATAAATTCATTTTCCAAGGCAGTTCTTGCTCTTGTAGTAGCTTCCGATTTGGCTTTGGTTAATCGAGACATTGCTGAATTTTTCTTTCTATTTACATCTTCAACAACTTCCATTAGTTGCTTGTATGATGGGTCTGGAACATTGACATTAATGAACTGTCCATCTATTTCATACGTAAAGTCAACTTCATCGATTTGTTCGCTGATTATTTCTATGTGATCTGTATTGAAAACTAGAATCTGCATCTTGTTTTCGTCTTCTGTTTTTTTAAGATCACCAACATCAACTAATCTTCTTGGTTTTCCCTGAACATTCATTCTTATTCCTTTAAGAACCGCTAGATTGGCATCTGAAGCCTTAACGCCTTCGAGGATTTCTAGAAAATCCTCAACCGATGCTTTCATTAGAGCTTCAGCTTGTATTGAATATTGTTCTGCCATAGTTTAGACCTAATTCAAGTATCTATATTATACTAAAGCTTCTTTATTTTCATCAACAATATTTGTTTGATTGTCCTTATTTTCTTGTGGATTTTTGTCTTTATTTTTTTTAGTATTTTCGTCTATTTCTTCAATGTTTGGTGGCAGTAGTTTTGAATATCTGAATTTTGATTTGGGATCGAGATTTCTAATTGTTTCATGAGCCTGATCCATTGAGTTGGCTGCAATTTTCAAACAAAAAACTTTTCCTTCCAACATTGAAAAACTATAAAGAAGGTTTAATTGAGCTTTGTAACAATAAATACATGTCAATAACCAGCCAAGAAGGAAAATAAAAGGATTTACTGCAAGCAGTAGGAAGCCAAGTATTCCAAAGAAGAATAAAACCCACCATCTTTGATTATATGCCAACCACATAGGAGGAAACAAACCTGCTGATAATGAGTTGGAATTTGAGAATACGTCATATCTCCTAAAAGCATCTCTCATTCCAATGTATTCATTAAGCTGATCTGCATCAAAATTCTCTTTGGATGAAAAGTCTTTTTTAATTTTTTCAGTTTCTTCAATAGACGTTGTCAAAAATTTGCAACCAAGACTACTTTCTATTATTACATCAAAAAAAACAGTGTCTCTAAGAACCGTTAAAATGGCTTTTCCACCTTCTTTTTTTAGCTCTTTTAGTTCCTCAGTGAATTTTTTTTCACCGAATATATAAAATTGATTGTTTAGGGCGACTATGACATCACCTTCTTTTAAAAATATGTTTGAAGCGTAACAACTGTTTCTGATTTTATCAATTTTGATTAAAAAGCTGTTTGCATTACTTTCAGTCATCTTATTTTAGGGGAAGGTAATATTTTCTTTTTGATCTTTTATTTCTTTAACTAAAAGTTTGTTCTGACTTGAAATAGCTTCTAATGCTGCATTCAAAGATGACGTGCTATTAGACAATTCTTTTAGAATTTTAGTGTTTTGATTTTTTTTGTTATCATGAATCATTTTGCTAATTTCTTTATTAAGTTTTGCAGAAGTAACAACGCCAGATTCAGCTATTGATTTTCCAAGTTTTCCTGATTCTTCTTTAATTGATTGTGATAAACCACTAGATAAATTGGCAATTTCTTGAGACAAGTTAACCATTAATTTTTTGTCATTGGCAATAATTGCATCAGAAAGTCTTTGTAATTTATCCTTTATTTCTGTATTGGCATTTACAAGTTCACTATGCTGAGCAAGGCTAGAGTTCATATTATCTACTGCTTTATTAACATTTTCAACATTTTCAGCAAAGACAACCAATGCTTCTCTACTTGTACTTGTCATATCATCCAATTCTGATAAGGATTTAAAATAAAGCAATCCAGTTAGAATTATTGCAATAACTGCCGTGGCAATAGAACTAGAAAAAACAATTGTTGTATATTTATGTATTTCTTTCACTTTTTGCTCCGTTTTTAAAAATTCATTTTTAATTCTTTTATATTCCGAAGTCACATCGGTTGCAGCATCCGCTGCATCTAATGCTATTTTAATGCTTTCTTGCATTGCATTTAATTGTTGGTTCATGCAAGTCTTCCTCTTTTAATCATTTTAACATTTTTTATTCTTTTTGAAAATAGTGCACAATCTGTGCCAGAAATTCTTCTAACTTCTAAATAAGGTATATTTTTTGATCTTATTCCAAAAGCCTTGCATCCATAGGGAAAATTGGGTGTATAGGTTATATAAAAATGGTTGCAATTCACGCAATTTTTTTCAGTCATTTTTTTTGATTTTCATTAATTTATTTATTATTTTGGCTAATTGGAATCTCAACCCTCCTAAAAAGGATGTAAAAGCACAAAACCACAGAAAGAAAGCTATAAAGTTTTCACCATTATTGAAAAATTCCATTGCTTTTAAATGGCATACTAGAGTGCTATAAAAAAAAGCAATGGTGATGATCATTTGAGATATATTTCTACTAAACATCTTTTTTACCATACTCATCAAAAATGAATTCTTCTGGAACTTCTATATTGGGTTTTTCCATTTCTTCACCATTATTTACTTTGTAAATGTATGCTAGTGCAATTGCAACTGCGTTATACAATTTACTTAGTATTTCCTCACCAATTTCACATGAATAATATAGGGCTCTTGCTAGTTTTGGACTTTGCAAATTCCCAATATTAAGTTTTGCGGCTTTTTCAATAATCATTTCAGCATTTTTTCCTCTACCTTTTGCAATTATAGTAGGTGCTTTGTCATCACCTACTTCATATTTTAAGGCTACTGCAAAGTGCGTTGGGTTAGTAATAATTGCCGTGGCTTCATCTAATTTATCTATAGATGAGGTTTCTTTTCTTTGTTTTGAAGCAGCTTGCATTTGGAGTTTTCTTATTTTTTGTTTAACTTCAGGTTGACCATCAGTTTCTTTATATTCATCTTTAATGTCTTGATGCGACATCCTTAACGATTTTATATAATCGTATTTTTGCCAAGTAAGGTCGATAGCTGCGATGACAGCTAAAGCCACTAAAAGTGCAATTACTAATATTGGAAAAAAAGAAACTAGTCGATTCACTGCTGAGAAAATATTAGGGTTGGTGAGGTTTGTAACATCTGGTAGATAATGAATAAGTACATAATAAGCAATGGTTCCCAGAAAAACGACCTTTAATATTGCTTTTCCAAGTTCAACCAGTCCTTTAACGGAAAAAATTTTTTTCAATCCAGAAATTGGATTCATTTTCTCAAATTTCCAGTGCATTGATTTTAATGAGAAATTGGCACCTCCTATTAAAAGTTGAGTTAAAACACAAACTATGATTAAAGGTGTAGAGAAAACGATAATCACCTTCACAACATAATTTATTGCAATTCCTATTGACTCAAGTGGAGATTTTCCTGCAACTAATTCAGGCCCAAAATTAAAGAATAATTTTGTCATTTTAAGAAAATCTCCAATGAAATAAGGGACGGCATACATTACCATTACGCCTACTGCGAGAATGGTAAAGACGAACATTTCTTTAGATGAGACTACTTTGCCGTCTTCTTTTGCTTTTTCTATTCGTCTCGAAGAGGGTGCCTGGGTCTTTTCCTGACTTTCATCTTTATCTTCAGCCATTTATGATCCTGTCAAAAAGTTATCTAATAATGAAAGAGAATTTTTAGTTAAATCGGCGAATGCATTACCTATTGATCCCGTTGAAAGATACAGGATAAAGAAAGCTAAAATTAAAGTGACTGGAAATGCAAAGGAAAACATATTTAATTGTGGAGCCGATCTAGTAATTACACCAATAGCTATGTTTGCCATCAACAATGCTCCAACAACTGGAAGCATAATTAATCCTCCATTGTAAAACATTGCACCAGCAGCTTGAATTCCCATAGCTGTAAGAGCCAATGGTGGAAGGCCTGAATCTATTTTGAAAACTTCAAAACTTTTAAATAAAAAATCAATTGCTATTAAATGACCATTAAGTGATAGAAATATTGTTATCAAAAATAAGTCAAGAATTATACTTACAACTGGAGTTTGTCCACCAGTTTCTGGGTCAACCAATGCAGAAAAACCAAGGCCAGTAGATGCAGCCATCTTTTCACCAGCTAGTGTTGCTGCGGCAAACCAAATCGTTAATGTAAGTCCTAATCCAATACCAACTATTGCCTCGATGATCACGATGTTCAGCAAGTTGTCAATAATATCTGGTGTAATTTCTACATCAGATAAATATCCAAAATAAAACAATGAAATAATCATTGAAAAAACAATTTTTACGTTTAAAGGAATGCTTCTTGAACCTAAAAAAGGACTTGAAATAAGAAATGCTGACAACCTAATTGAGCATAAAAAAAATGCAAAAAGATAGTCCATCAAAGAAGTTATTTCAAGGCCTGGAAGAGGATCCATAGGCGAATAGAAAGGTAAGGGGATAAACATTATTTTATGCCCGAAATGGTATCAAAAATAAAAGTAAAATAATCTGAGAGACTTACTAAAAAAAAATTTGCCATAAATCCCATTGCAAAGATAACTAAAACTACTTTTGGAACGAAACTTAATGTCATTTCCTGTATGGATGTTGCAGCTTGAAGTATTCCTATTAACAACCCAATTACCAAGGCAGCGCCTAAAAATGGTCCGCTTGAAATTAGAACCTGGTAGAAAGCCAATCTAACCATCTCTACGTTTGCATCAAACCCCATAAAAAATATCCTCAAAAATCATGAAAATGTTCCAACTAATGAACCAACAGTCATAGCCCAACCATCAACCAAGACAAATAAAAGTAATTTGAATGGTAAAGCAATAAGCATTGGTGATAACATCATCATACCTAGTGACATCAAAACTGATGCGACAACCATATCTATAACCAAAAAAGGTAAAAATAATAAAAACCCTATCTGAAAGGCAGTTTTTAATTCACTTGTCATATATGCAGGTAAAACAATGTAGAAAGGTATTTGAGAAACATCCAAAAATTCTCCTGCATCTGCCATATCTGAAAACATTACCAAATCATTTTGTCGTGTGTTTCTTACCATAAACTTTTTTAATTCACCGCCCCCACTTTCAATGGCTTGGCTCAAATTCATCTCACCAGATTGATATGGTCCAGAAACTGTTGAATAAATATTGTTGAATGTTGGGGCCATTACAAAAAAAGTTAGAAAAAGAGATATAGCTACAAGAATCTGATTTGGTGGTGTTTGTTGAGTGCCCATAGCTTGTCTTAAAATAGACATTACTATTATAATTCTTGTGAAGGCAGTCATTCCTAATACTAATGATGGTAAGATAGTCAACGCAGTCATTAAGGCAAGGATTTTTAATGAAACGGAATAGGTTTTATCCCCATTTGCTGATTCAATAATAGTTAGTGCTTCGAGTCCTTCAGGTGCTGCCTGAATTGAACTGATAAATGGGATTAAAAAGAAAAATACTAAAAGACAACTAAATTTTTTCATTCTTTAACCTTTTTTCAAAGACTTTTTCAAGATTCGTTTTTTTTAGATTGCTTTGAGATTTAATTTCAGTTAACAAAGCTCCTGAGTTTTTGCCTGATATGAATAAATAGTCTTTGTCATCTAAATTCAGAATCAAAGCTCTATCACCTTGACCAAGTAAGGTTACTTCAGAAACTTTCATTCTTCTTTTTGAGTTAATCTTTTGAGTTATAATGTGTTTATTTTTTTTTAGGTAGTAAACACCTACCAATAATAAAACTAAAAAACCAATTACAAGTAGGTAATTTTCTAAAGTTGGCCCAGTAAATTCTTGCATTCTTTCCCTCTTTAATTTTTAAAGTAATAGGATGCAAGAAACTTGCCGGATTAAGCTAATGTCTTATAAGTTATTGATTTTATTAATAAAAAAATAATAATAAATTGGATGTCAAATTTATGGCATTTAGAGATTTTGGACCATTTCTTCAGGATCAACAACTTCAGTAAACCTGATTCCAAACTTTTCTCCAACCATAACTACTTCACCTTTGGCTATTTTTGTACCATTTGCCAAAATATCAAGTGGTTCTCCTGCTAATCTTTCAAGTTCTACAACGGAACCTTCATTTAATCTTAAAAGATCTTTGATTTTTATTTCAGTATTACCAACTTCTACAGTCAATTTTACTTCGATATTTTCTAACACTCTCAGATTGTTAACCGCCGCTGAACCAGCCGTAGGAGGTGTTCCAGCTTTTTTTTCCGTTGCTTCACTTGTTTGAGCATCGGAATCCTGAGGGGTTTCTTGTTTTACTTCTTGTTTAACTTCTTCTTTTTGATTTTCTTTTTCAGCCGTTTCTGCATTCATTTTAATCTCCTTGTTTTAGTTCAATTTCAATCTTTTGGTTAAACTTACTGCTGCATTACCCTTTACTTCACCCATTTCAGCTTTAAAATACTTTTGATGTTCTACAAATAAATCAACATTATCTTCAACGTTAATTGGCATTGTGTCACCAGACCTTAATCTAAGCAGCTTAGACATAGACACTAAAGGTTCAGCAAGTTTGCTAGTGACTGACAATGGGATTTCCAATACTGCCTTTTCAATCCTATCTTTCCAGGAGACGTTTGACTCTACTTCATCTGTTACTACTCTTGATCTCAATAGAGAAGATACTGGTTTGAGTGTTTGAAGTGGATACACAATATCAAAAGACATTGAATCTATATTGGGAAGTTGCATAACAAAAGAACAGACAATCACAAGATCAGTTGATTCAACAAAAGCGGCAAACTGAGGGTTTTGTTCTCTGCTATGGTATTTGATTGAGATTGGTGTAAGATCTTTCCATGATTGTTCAAGCACTTCACAGATTCCATTATTAATAACCTCAATAATTTTTTCTTCAGTTGCTGTAAATTCGGTTCTAGAAGCATCTATGCTTTCTAATTTTCCTCCATATCTGCTACTAGTGCATAAGCTGACAAACGTAGGTGGAATGACTGTAAGCATAGAACCTCTTAATTCCTCAATTCTACTGTTAGTAAGGCTCATAAATGGATCAAGACCAGAGCTATACTCTTCAAATGATTTTACCTCAGGAGGAAAAGAACTAATTCTTGGCTGTACTCTTAATAATGGAAGAAAAACACTTCTCACCATTCTAGCAAATCTTTCATTTATCAGTCTTAGTGCATAGTAGTCACCAAGTAATGACAAATCGTCAGATCCGAAGTTAAATGTTTTATATTCAAACTCCTTGCCATCTTTGACCGAAGTAGATGCACTTAGATCACCAGACTTTAAACCTTCCATTAAGGCATTAACTTCTTCTGTCGATAATTTTCTAGACGGTTCAGCCATAATTTCTATCTTCCATAATTATTGTAATACAAATGACGTAAAATGTACATTCTCTACGCCACCAAAACCTTCAACTTTCATTAGGGTATTATTTATACCTTCTTTTAATGCATCAGCTAGTTTTTGTTTTCCTTCTCTTCCAGCTATATCCTCAGAAGAGAACGTAGACATAATGGTTAAGATTTCAGATCTTAAAGCAAGTTGATGACTATCAACGTTTGCCATTACTTGTTCATCATATTGAGTTGAAACTCCAACTGAAATTTGAAGAAACCTTTTTGAACCTTTTAAGTTTGTTGTGAAGTTTCCAGGAAATTCATAGTATGTTGTAGCAAATAATTCTTCTTCTGGAGTAATTTTAGGGATTTTTCTTGGTCCGACAGGACAATTTCCTTCAGCATCTTTTTCTTCTTCTGTACATTCTACTGCAACCTCTTCTTCTGCTTCAGATTCTTCGTCTTCTTCAGTTGCTTCTGGGTTTTCTTTCTTTTCAATAATTTGAGATATTTCACTTGATGGATCTGATTTTTCTCCACCACCTATAAACATTCCAAGACCTAGTCCTATGCCAAGTAAAACCACACCACCAACAACCATCAATATAATTTTTACTGGACTCTTTTTATTATCTTCTTCTTGATTATTTTCTTCTGCCATTTTGTCTCCTTATTAGATAATATTTCAATTTTCTAAGCTTGTACATCAATATTGTGAAGGTTTTTATTTTTTGATTTACTCACGTTTAATTCTTTTTTTTTCTCTAATATTTGTTCTACTTTCTCTTGTCTGCTTTGATTTTTCTGTTTAAGAAAACTTTCATTGTTCTGTCCAGAAAAACTTGAGAATTTAGTGTTTTTTTCATCAATCATTTCATTTAATTTTGACAAATTGTCATTCAAAATATTTGCTGCGTCTGTATTTTCAGCATCTATATTAATTTGAGTGGAACCATCTTTAACCACAATCTCAACTTTTAGCTTACCTAAATTTTTTGGATTTAATTTTAAATTAACTTGATTGGAACCATTTTTGATAGAGGTTTTAAGAATTTTTGCAAATTTCTCTCCCCAACTACTTTCCATTAAATCTAGCGTTTCCTGACTATGAAATTTAGAATCACTGTGAATTTCTCTTTTTTCAGTTGTTACATTTTTTTCACTATCAATTTTTTTTATGTTGCTAGTAATTTCTTTTTTTGAATCGTCATTCTTCCGAAAACTTGGCTGTAAAACACCCTTAATTTCCTTATCCAGATTATTTTTTGGAATAGTCTCATTTTCAGATTTCTCAATTTTAGTTTCAGTCTGCTTGTTTTTTTTTTCTATTTTTTTTTCTGTTAACTTAATTTCATTTTTCTTTAATACAACATTAGGTTTTTCTTCAAATGAAACTTTTTTTGTGTTTTTTATCAAATTATCTTGATTATCTTTTTTCTTATTTCCTGAATTTAATTCTGAAATTGATCCATGATCCTTATTAACCTTTGTTTTATTTTTAATTGATTTAACAGAAATTATTATTTTTTCTTTATTCTCATTACCTTCATAATCATTCTGATTCGAATCTTTATTAATCATTTCTTGATTTTTTCCACTTGATTTATTTGTTAATTGACTAAGGTTTTTGAGTGGTTTTAGAATTTGATTTTTTAGTTCTTTAATTTCAGATTTGGCAAAATTGTTTGAATCAAATGACTTTTTTTCCTCAACGCCGATATTACTCTTAATGTTTGGTATCGCCGATATTAATTCTTTTCCAAAATCTTCATCACTATTACTTTTATGGTTAGTTTGTGGAGTAAAGTCTTTTTCCTTTTTAATTCCAAGTTCTTTATAAAATATTTCAGCCAAAGATTTTGCTAGTTCCAATGATTTTTCATCATCCATTGGCAAGTTTGGATTGTTATTTGATTTTTCTAAATTTTTAATTCCTTCATCAGATTCATCCAAAACTTCAGAACCGCTTAAATTTACTAAGGAAAATAATTCAGCAAATAATGCATCAACATTTTCTGAAGATTTTCCTAACTTAAGTTCAGCTAGATTATTGTTTAAATCAGTTTGTTTACTAATTGCCACCATATGTTTTGCCTTTTCTACCTAAGCATTATTGCAATAATAGTGCCACTGAATATGGGTTTAAAAAATTTTTGTTTTAAAATTAATTTCGTTTTTAGATTCTTCAAGATCTTTTTGGATAGCAATCATTTGCTTTTTTTTTGAATCAATTACTTCCGTTTGCTTGTTTGTTTTATGAATTTGTTTAAGATAATTACTAATTTCATGTGATAGATGAGTTTTTCTGTTATTTGAGACCTCAATTTTTTCTTGAAGATTTCTTCGAAAAACAGAAGTTTGTTTAATTGATGAGCTTGTAAGTGTTTGTCCTTCTGAAAAATTGGAAGACGCGAGCATTTCATTTAGATGGCTAGATATTTTTTCAAGTTTTTTTTTTTCTGTGGTTAATGCACCTAAGCTAGATGTTAACTTGTTTTTCTTTAGATTTTTTAATAAAATTAATAAGTCGTATCTACTTTTTTTCATTATAATTTAAAGTCATTTAATTTTTGCAGACTTTCGTGAAAATTAGATTTTTGTTTGAAGTCTTGTTTTATTAGCTCGCAAATTTTAGGCCAATTTTCTAATGCGTTATCAATCTCCACATTTTGTCCTTGGTTATAACCTCCCATTAAAACGAGATCTTTGTTTTCTTGGTAAATTGAATACATTTTTTTTACAAATTCTGCCTTTTTTTGATGTTCATCAGAAACAACGGAATTCATTACTCGGCTCAATGATTGATTTAAATCTATTGCTGGAAAGATTCCTAATTGAGCAAATTCTCTTGATAGAACAATATGACCATCTAATATTGCTCTTGCAGTATCTACAACTGGGTCATTGGTATCATCTGAGTCGGCAAGAATAGTGTAAAAACTTGTTATTGAGCCTTCATTATGTGAGCCTGTTCCTGTCCTTTCAATTAAATTTGGAATCATAGAAATAACTGAAGGTGGATATCCCTTCGAGGTTGGTTGTTCACCAAGTGCCAGGCCAACTTCTCTTTTAGCGTGAGCTATTCTTGTTAGTGAGTCCATTATAAGTAGTACGTTTTTTCCTTTAGATCTGAAATATTCTGCTATAGATGTTGCTCTTTCCGCACCTTTTATTCTTAAAAGGGGTGATTTGTCTGCAGGTACGGCAACAATAACTGTTCTTTTTCTTGAATTGTCATTTAAAATTTCTGAAACAAAATTTCCTAACTCTCTTCCTCTTTCTCCAATTAAAGCAACTACGACAATATCCGCTTCGGTGAACTTTGTCATCATACCTAGCAGAATTGATTTTCCAACACCTGAACCTGCTACAATTCCAAGCCTTTGACCCCTTCCAACTGTAAACAAACAATTAATAGCTCTAATTCCAACATCAAGAGTCTCTTTTATTGGTTTCTTTTCCATTGGGTTTATGTTTTTTCCATTTAATGGCCAAAAATCATTTGAAGTTAGTTTTTTTTTATTGTCATCAATAGGGTTGCCAAAAGCATCTACAACTCTACCTAGTAGACTGTTTCCTACAATAACATCAGTGGATGTGCTGAGTACTTCAACACAAGATCCTGAAACAAGATTTGCGTTTTGGTTATGTATGGCAATTAAATTTTTATTTTCTTTAAAACCTATTATTTCACCAGTAGCAAAATTTTTGTCATTACATTCCATACGACAAATTGTGCCAATAGGTGAGGGAAAGGAATCACATTCAACAATTTTACCATCAAATTTTGTGATTTTACTTTTGTATGATGTGTTTTTTGTTACAGTATGACTCTTAATATTTTTTAAGATTTGGTTAGCAAATATCATTTTTGATGCCACTATTTTGGGTTTTGTGATTTTTCAGTTTCATTTTGCGTGGCGGCTACTTTGGCAGCTTCATTTTCTCGGTTAGCTACTTTGGCAGTTTCATTTTGCGTGGCAGCTTCATTCTCTGGGTTAGCTGCTTTGGCAACTACCTTAGAAGTTTCATTTTCTGACTTAATTAATTTTTCATTATGAATATTCAAATCTGACAGCTCTTTTTTCATATTTTCAGTTTGTGAAAAATTTACTTTGTTTGACAATAATTCTCCTATCTCAATTGATCCAGATTTAATTCTAATGTCACCTCGATGTAATTTTTCATCAGTTAGAAATTCGATATTCATTTTTACATCGCTTTCACTTAAAAATTTTTTTATTGCTTCAAAATCTTGTTTGTTTAAAAAAACTTTTGCTTTCTTGACCGAATTTTCAATTGAATCAACAAGTTGCATCACTTTTTTTGAAAAATATTCTGTTTTTGTATCAATCTCATATCCTAAAATTTCTCTTGAAATTTTTAGAAGAAGATCATTTATGCTTTCATTTATTTTTTTAACGAAATCTGGGCCAATTGAAAAGAGATTGTCGGTTGTATTTTTTAAAGCTACAGCTAGCGCCTTCTCTCCTTTTTCTAATTCTTCTTTAGTTTTTTTAATTCCTAGGTTATATCCTTTTTCGTAATGTTGTTTTGCGAGTTCATTGGCCAGATTTTTAGCCTCCTTCTCTGTGTATTTTTTCTCTTCCTCTATTTTTTTTTCTTCTATTTTAGCTTCAGGTTCTTCTTCATCAACAATTTCTTCCTTGGTTTGCTCTATTTTAGAATCATTTTCTGATTCTAAATTTTCATTTTGGTTTGATTTTTCAACAAGATCTTTTAATTCAGACTTTTTAAAAAGATTGGTAAATTTTTGAGAGATGTCAGTTTCTTTCTTAAAATCTTGGCTTGTTTTACTTAAAAGACTAAGAATTTCTTCCGTATTTAATGCACCTTTCTTTTCTAGTTGTTCTGAATTTTCAGGTTTTTCTAATTTTTCTTTGGCCTGCATCATACAAAATCATCTCCACCTCTTCCGGCGAGAACTATAGTGCCTTCATCAGACATAGTTCTAGCAACATTTATGACAGCCTTTTGAGCTTCTTGGACCTCAGTCAATCTTACAGGACCTAATACTTCCATTTCATCTCTTATGTTTGCTGATGCTCTTTGGGACATACAAGAAAAAATTTTGTCTTTTAATTCATCGTCTGTTCCTTTAAGAGCAATTATTAGTATTTCTTGGTCAACATTTCTGAGTAATGTTTGCATACTTCTATCATCCATAAGAATAAGTGTTTCAAATGTAAACATACTTTCTGCAATGTCTTTTGCTAAAACTCTGTCTTTTTCACCGAGAGATTTCATCACTCTTTGTTCCATATTTTGTTTAGTAAAGTTCATTATTGACGCAGCAGCCTTAATGCCTCCAACAGATGAAGCTCTTAGAGAGGTATTTGTTTTAAATTTTAGTTGCATTACTCTCTCTAGTTCTCCAAGAGCATCAGGTTGAACAGTTTCAAGGGTAGCAATTCTATGAATTATATCTGCTTGAGTTTCCTCTGGTAATAGGACTAAAACATCTGCCGCCACTCCTGGTTCTAAATACGAAATAATCAATGACATAATTTGTGGATGTTCATCAGAGATTAACTCTGTAACAGATCTTGCATCCATCCAGTCAAGAATTTCAATTGGTTTATCACTTTCAGTTGGAGTTATTCTACCTAAAACTGACTGTGCTTTGTTTTCACCCAAAGCCTTGGTCATGACATTTTTTATGTAATTAGACGAACCCATACCCAAATCTGTTTGAGTTTTGATAATTGCCAAAAACTCATCAAGGACTTTGTTTACGGTATCTTGATCCAACCCTTGAACATTATACATTTCTTTTCCAAGTTGTTGAACTTCCTTAGGCCCAAGGTTTTTAAGAATATCAGAAGCTTCTTCTTCTCCAAGCAACATCATAAGTATTGCGCACTTTTGAGTATTGGTTAACTGCTCGTAAGGAGATTTGTCTTCGTCTTGATTTGTTTCTTCTTTTTTATTTTCAGCCATTAACTTTCCTTTTTAGTCTGCATCTTTTTTCATTAATTGTCTAAACACATTTGAAACTTTTCCACCTTCATCACCAACTATCATTCTAATCACAGCAACTTTGTCGTCGTAAGTATTTGCTGTATCAAGCATATCAGCAGAGATGGCGGACTTCTTAGGCTTCAGTTTAGCTTTAATATCTTCAAGAGATTCACCTTCTTGCACTTGAACCTCTTCAGCTTCTTCAGCTTCAAGATCTGATTCAGACATAGCACCTGGCACACCTGAACCTGCTCCGGCAGATGGAACAAGTATTCTATTTAGTAATGGTTTCAATGCTCCAAAAGTGATGATAGCTAAAATTAGAACAGTGGAAATTTGTCCCACTAGGTTTTGAAACCAAGATTCTTCATACCATTTTGTACTTATTACACTCATTTCTTCAATAAAGTCACCACTTGTAACTACTATTGAGTCACCTCTATCTTCATTGAACCCAAGTGCTTCCTTAACAAGAGATGAAATCTTTTGTTGTTCCTCTTCACTTATTGATTCAGTTACAATTCCTTCAGGTGTCTCAACGGTTTTGTTTTTAACTAGTACGGCCGCTTTAACTTTTCTAATTTTTCCAATTTGTCCAATTACAGTACTTAATTTTTTGCTAACCTCGTAATTTTTAACGTTACTTTGTGATCTTTGTTTAAATTCTTGTGGTTCTCCACCAACAGGTGCTTCCACCCCTAAATCTGCTGCAAGGGGTGCCTGGTTGGCAACTGCTCCTGGAATTCCTCTTGCCGGTCTATCAGTGGATTCATCCGAACTGTTCTGTTCACTTCTTGGTGCAACGCTTTCTGGATCAAATACCTCTTCGGTTGTCTGAGTATTTGTAAAATCCATTTCAACATTAACCTGAGCTGTCAAATTTCCAGCTCCAACTATTGGTGAAACTAGGGATAAAATTCTTTCCCTATAAAGTGATTCAATCTTTATTCTATGATTAAGTTGTTTTTCTGTTAGAGCAACCATTGGATCATCCTCTGGTTTAGATAATAGAGTTCCATATTGATCAACAACGGTAACATTATCTGAAGACATATTTGGTATAGATGATGATACAATATGAACTATTGAACGAATTTGTTCTCTATTCAACACCCTTCCATCAGAAAGTTTTACAAAAACAGAAGCTGTTGGTGGTGGTGATTGTCTAACAAAGACAGACTTTTCTGGGATTGCTAGATGTACCCTAGCACCAATTATGTAGGAAATTTCATTAATTGATCTTGCCAATTCTATCTCTTGAGTTTGTTTCATTTTCATAAACTCAACTGATCTGCTTGTTCCCATTGGAATTTTTTCAAGAAGATCATAACCTTGAGGCACTGAACTAGGAAGACCTTCAGCGGCAAGTTTCATTTTAGCCTCATAGTATTCTGGTGCAGGAACTAAAATTTCACCAGTTGATGAATCAATGGAAACATCAATTCCGTTAGATCTTAAGACATCAATAACTCTTGATTTTTCATGTTCAGGTAAAGAAGAAAAAAGTGTGGTTCTAGATGGTTCTCTAAACGATATGTAAAAAATCAAACCAATAAAAATGACAAATAAAGTTATCATGACTGGGATAGATCTTTGAACTGCCGGTTCATTGGAGAATTTTCTAAATTTTTCCAGGGTGTTTCCAATAGTTGAAATCATACCTTGATTAGCAACCTGGGTTTGAGTTATTTCTGCTGTATTAGTTGGTTCTGCCATTTTTTCTTCCTTCTACCATTAAAATTATAATTAAACCGGCATATTCATTATGTCTTTATAAGCACTCAAGACTTTATTTCTAATATTAAGAGTCATTTGGAAACCAAGACCAGCTAATTGCTGTTGAATCATTACCTTCGTTAGGTCATTTTCCAATCCTAGTTCAAAGTTCTTGGTCAATTCTGCACTTTTTTGCTGACTTGAAGAAACTTCATCGATGGCACTTTTTACACTTTCTAAAAAATCAACATCTTTTTGATCATCAATTTTTGGAGTTAGATTTGCGACATCTTCCTGAATGTTTCTTATTTGTTCTTGGTTGTTATCAGCTTTGACTAAATTTGGCTTAAATACTGTTGTTAAATTTGGCTTCATTTTTTTCTCCGTTTATGCCTGCATTGCAGTTTTTTCAATTTGATTTTCAGTATTAATATTTTTGTAAAATTCATCAGGCATACTGATATCTATCATTATGTCTTTTTCGTCTATTATATTTTTTTCACACAAAACAATTGCCCTTTGCAGAACGTTTTCTAATTCTCTTACATTTCCAGGCCATTCGTATTTTTCTAATATTTGTTGAGCTCCTTTTGTTATGAATGGTAGTTTTGTTATTTCAGTATGACGTTTTAGAAGAGCAATGCTAATTGGAATTATGTCACCTGGTCTTTCAGAAAGATTGCAAGTTTCAATTGGGAAGACAT
>CAZAFN010000013.1:0-13536 GCA_964484795.1 uncultured Alphaproteobacteria bacterium
AGTTAGTGATGTTGTAAATGAGGGCGATACTGTAAAAGTAAAAGTTATTGGAGTTGATGACAGAGGTAAGGTAAAATTAAGCATCAAAGATGTTTAATTTTTTGTTTGCTGCTTTAGATAAATGTTGAGTATGAATTCGCTAAAAATATCAGGGAAAGAGTCACTGCCACTTATTGAAGGCGGGAAAGGCATTGCTGTGAGCAGTGGGGAAAGTTCTGGAGCGTGGGCAAAAGCAGGCGGAGTAGGCACATTTTCTGGAGTAAATGCCGATTCTTATGACGAGAATGGAAACTTAATCCCTCAAGTTTATAAAGAAAAAACAAGGACTGGAAGACACCGTGAGTTGATAGATTTTTCAGTTTCAGGTGCCGTTGAACAGGCAAAAATAGCTAGGGATATAGCAGGGAATGGCTCTCCAATACACATTAATATTTTGTGGGAGATGGCTGCAGCGGAAGAAATCTTGACCAAAACTTTAGAGAGAGCAGGAGATATTATAGATGGAGTCACTTGTGGTGCTGGAATGCCCTACAAATTATCAGAAATTGCAGCTCGGTTTGGAATTTATTATTATCCCATAGTTTCGTCGGCTAGGGCATTCAATGCCTTATGGAAAAGATCATATCGCAAAACATCTAACTATCTTGGAGGTGTTGTTTATGAAGATCCATGGCTTGCTGGAGGACATAATGGTTTGTCAAATAGTGAAGATCCTCTAGCTCCTCAACCTCCCTATCCCAGAGTAAAGGATCTAAGGTCTTTGATGAACCAATTCAATCTCCAAGACGTCCCAATAATTATGGCTGGAGGAGTTTGGAACTTAAGTGAGTGGTCGGACTGGATAAATAATCCTGAGATTGGGAAGATTGCTTTTCAGTTTGGTACAAGACCTTTGTTGACTAAAGAAAGTCCAATTCCAGATGATTGGAAAAAAAGACTTTTAACAATAAAAAAAGGAGATGTTTCGCTTCACAGGTTTAGCCCAACAGGTTTTTATTCATCTGCTGTAAAAAATGATTTTCTTACAGAACTTGAAGAAAGATCTGAAAGGCAAACTCCGTATGTTAGAGAACAGACAAATGAGTTTAATGAAAAAATTGAAATAGGTTCAAGGAAAAGAACTTATTATGTAAAGCCCTCAGACAAATACAAGATTTTAGATTGGATAAAAAATGGTTTTGCAAAACCTATGACTACTCCAAACGACACATTGATTTGGGTAACTATAAAAAAAGCAAGACAAATAGTTAAAGATCAAATAGATTGCATGGGTTGTTTATCGTCGTGTTTATTTAGTAATTGGTCACAAAATGAAAAAGGTACTACCGGAAAAAAAGCTGATCCAAGATCTTTTTGCATCCAGAAAACACTTCAGAGAATAAGCCATGGAATTTCATCTATAGAGAATGAATTAATGTTTGCTGGTCATTCTGTCTACAGATTTGCATTAGACCCCTTTTATAAGGGAGGGTTTATCCCGAGAGTAAAGGAACTAGTTGACAGAATAATGAAAGGATTGTAATCCTAAAATTTGAAATTAATTTTTTTGTATGAAAGAAAACATTCACATTAAAAGAGCATTAGATTTGCTTAACAAGTCCAAACTCAAAAATACAAAACAAAGATTACGTTTGATAGAAATTCTTTTCAAAAATGGTAACTCGCATTTTACAGCTGAGCAAGTTTTTAGAGAGGCAAAAAAGGGAAATAAAATTTCCCTGGCAACTGTATATAATTGTCTCAATCAATTTGTAAGGAATAATATTATTAATGTGGTAAAATTGTCATCTGAAAAATTTTTTTTTGATACCAACATGAACTCTCATCACCACTTTTTTTGTACAAAAACTGGAGAACTCAAAGACATTCCATATTCAGATGTTGTAATATCAAAACTTCCAGATATTCCTAATAAAAAAAAAATTAAGTCAGTAGATATTGTCATAAATATTTCCGACTGACTGCTTTTTTTAAGGACTCGCATATATATTAGAACAATTCTAAATTAAAGTTGACTGCAATAGTTAAAAATTTATATACTAAAATATTAACTATTTAGTGGAGATAAATTAATGGATGACTCGTCTAAGTGCCCTGTAATGCATGGTTCTGCCACAACGAATAGCGGAGTTAGTACCGCAAATAGAGATTGGTGGCCAAATCAATTAAATATAAATATACTTCATCAACATGATAAAAGGTCAAGCCCTATGAGTTTGAGCTTTGACTACAGAGAAGAATTTAAAAAACTTGATTATTTTTCTTTAAAAAAAGACTTAACGCATTTGATGACAGATTCTCAGGACTGGTGGCCTGCTGATTACGGTCATTATGGTGCCTTTTTTATCCGTATGACTTGGCATGCTGCAGGAACTTATAGAACTTGGGATGGTCGTGGTGGTGGAGGTACAGGTGATCAGCGTTTTGCCCCTCTAAATAGTTGGCCAGATAATGGAAATTTGGATAAGGCACGTAGACTACTCTGGCCTATCAAACAAAAATATGGAAACAGGATAAGTTGGGCAGATCTAATAATTTTGGCTGGAAATGTGGCTATTGAATCAATGGGAGGCAAGACATTTGGTTTTAGTGGGGGTCGTCCAGATATTTGGGCACCACCAGAAGATATTTATTGGGGAAGAGAAAATGAATGGTTGGCTAATAAGCGTTACACTGGAGAACGTGAGCTTGAAACACCACTTGGTGCTGTTCAGATGGGTTTAATTTATGTTAACCCCCAAGGACCAGATGGAAACCCTGATCCCCTTGCAAGTGCCAAGGATATTCGAGAAACGTTTTCGCGTATGGCTATGAATGATGAAGAAACAGTTGCTCTTACAGCAGGAGGACATACTTTTGGAAAGGCACATGGCGCTGCTCCAGAGGATAATGTAGGCAATGAACCAGAAGCTTCTAGCATTGAAGAAATGGGATTTGGATGGAAGAACTCATATGGTTCAGGAAAGGGCCGTGATGCGATTACAAGTGGGATAGAAGGTGCTTGGACTTCCAATCCAACAAAGTGGGATAATGGATATTTTGATATACTTTTTGGTTATGAATGGGAATTGGTTAAGAGTCCAGCTGGTGCTCACCAGTGGCACCCTATAGACCCTAAGGAAAAAGACCTTGCTCCTGATGTAGATGATCCTTCAAAACGAGTAATCACAATGATGACAACAGCTGATATGGCTATGCGCGAAGATCCAATTTACAAGAAAATTTCAAAGAGATATCATGAAAACCCGGATGAATTTGCAAATGCTTTTGCAAGAGCATGGTTTAAATTGCTTCATCGAGATATGGGACCACGGTCTCGTTATATTGGTCCCGAGGTTCCAGATGAAGAACTTATCTGGCAAGATCCAATACCACCTGGAAATACTAAATATGATGTTGCAGAAGTAAAAAAGAGGATTATAGAATGTGGTTTAACAATTCAAGAGATGGTAGAAACTGCCTGGGCAAGTGCTTCCACATTCCGTGGTTCAGATATGAGAGGTGGTGCAAATGGTTCTAGGATTCGTTTAAGTCCACAAAAAGATTGGGAAGCCAACAAACCAAAACAACTTTCACGTGTGTTAAGTGTGCTTGAAGGAATTGCATCAGATACTTCTGCATCAGTTGCTGACGTTATTGTGATAGCGGGTAATGTCGGTGTTGAACAAGCATCAGGAGAGAGTGTTCCGTTTACACCTGGTCGTGGAGATGCAACTCAAGAACAGACGGATGCAGAATCATTTGAGGTTCTTGAACCTCTAGCTGATGGTTTTCGAAATTTTCAAAAGAAAAATTTTACTACAGCGAGTCCAGAGGAGATGCTACTTGATAAAGCGCAACTGCTAGGACTTACAGCACCCGAAATGACTGTTCTTGTAGGTGGTATGCGTTCTCTAGGGATTAGTGCTGACGGCCATGGGATTTTTACAGATACACCAGGGAAATTGACTAATGACTTCTTTGTTAATTTGCTTGATATGGGAGTAGAGTGGAAACCAAATGGGAAAAACACTTATGAATCAATAGATCGTTCCACAGGGGAAAAAGGAAAAACAGCTTCTAGAATTGATCTTGTTTTTGGTTCAAATTCTCAACTCAGAGCTATTGCAGAAGTCTACGCAGGTAGTGATTCGCAAAAAGATTTTGTTAAAGATTTTATATCTGCATGGAACAAGGTGATGAATCTTGACCGCTTTGACCTTGAGTGAAGTTATTAATCTTCAAAATATAAGGCACAAAAATATTAATAAAAATAACCAGGGTTATATGAAAATTATAGATATTCTTCATTTATTTCCCACCCCAAAGGCTATTTTTTTTTACCCAACCTTTTATCTCAAGTCTTTCTATTTTACACCATTTTTTTCTACACTTTAAGACCTTGAAAATAATATGTTTTTTTGCAATTGCTAAAACTTTAGAACTTGAATCTGGAAATTTATGGATTTTTTCTTCCATAATTTTTAATATTCTATGATCTTTACTAGAAAGCTGACTACTTGCAATCCACCCATTTCTTCCTTCAAAATCAACTACTTGTTTCCAATTGTCTAATTCTCGAATTACCATAATCGGATAACCTTTGTGAAGAATCTTAAACAATAAAAGATGATTTAATCCAGGCCCATTTCTCACATTAACCTCATTATATTTGGTTGTTAAAAAATTTTTTTTTTCCGAACTTAATAATTTTTTTGGTGTACTATTGACTAGCAAAATTGAAATGAAAAAAAGAAAATGAGATATGAATTTGAAAAAAACTACCATTCTTCTTACTAGAAAATTACCGGATAAAATAGAAGCACAATTAGAGAAAAGATTCACGGTAATACTTAATAATTCTGATAAAAAATATTCATATACTGAATTAAAAAAAAAAGTCGAAAATGTTGAAATATTGATACCATGTATAAGTGATACCATTGATGCATCAATAATCAAAGCTGGCAAAAAGTTAAAACTCATAGCAAATTTTGGCAATGGTGTTGATAATCTCGATTTAATTACAGCTAAAGAAAGAAATATCTTAGTAACCAATACGCCTGATGTGCTTACAGAAGATACGGCGGATCTAGTTCTAACAATGGTTTTAATGATATGTAGACAAATAAGTGATGCACAAAAGAAAATAATTAATGGAAAATGGATGGGTTGGGGCCCCAATGAAACGCTTGGAGAAAGAATGAGTGGAAAAAAAATTGGTATAATAGGAATGGGCAGAATAGGTATGGCAGTTGCCAAAAGATCAAGAGTTTTAGGAATGCAAATCAACTACCACAATAGAAGAAGACTAAGTTCTAAAATTGAGAAAGAATTTAGAGCAAGATACTGGGAAAATTTGAATGATATGTTAAGTTATGTTGACATTTTAACGATTCATTGTCCCTTCACACCAGCAACGTTTCACTTGCTATCAAGAAAAAAATTAAAACTTTTAAAAAAAAATTGCATAATAATTAATACTTCAAGAGGAGAAATTGTTGACGAACAAGAACTAGCCAATCTTTTGTTTAGAAAAAAAATTGCTGGAGCTGGTTTAGATGTGTTTGAACATGAGCCTCAAATTACTCCGAAACTTCTTGAATTAGACAATGTTTTGTTGTTGCCACATATTAGTTCAGCTACAAAAGAATCTAGAATTTCAATGGGCTTAAGAGTTTTAAAAAATGTAGAGTATTATTCTAAAGGAAAAAAACCTCCTGATTTAATTACTAAAAAGAATTAAAATTCTTAATTTTTGGTAGAGCAAACTCTGCATTTTGGATTTTTTTTTGTTTTAATTATCTTAAATTTCCTGTTAAAGCAATCAAATAACATCAATTCTTTAAATATTTCGGTGTTATTTTTCAAAATTATGTTGATGGTTAAAATAGCTTGGATTATTCCACCTAAGCCCGCTACAGGTGCTAAGATCCCCATTTGATCACAACTATTTTCCTCACTGTCTAGATTTTCTGGAAATATACATTCATAACATGGGTGGTCAGATTTTTCCCATGCAGATATAGCGAAGGCTTGAACATCAAAATTTTGTAATGCTGCCGAGATCAATATTTTTTTTTTTCTAAAACAAACTTTATTGATTAAATATCTCGTTTTGAAATTATCAGAACAATCAATGATCATTTTAAAATTTTTGAATATTTTAATGATATTTTTATCTTCAATTCTTAGATCTAAAGGTTCTATTTTTGCAGTCGGATTAATTTTTCTTAATCGTTCGGACAGAATTAGAGATTTTTTTTTCCCTATGTCACTTTCCATGAATAATGTTTGCCTATTTAGATTGCTTAACGAAACACTATCATCATCAATCAGCGTAATTTTTCCAATGCCACTCATCGCCAAATATTGTGAAACAGATGTTCCAAGTCCGCCACAACCAACGACAAGAATTGAAGAATTAGAAATTTTTTTTTGTCCTGCAAGACCAATCTTTTCAATTATAATTTGTCTTGAATATTTCTCTAAAAAATTTTCACTTAGTTTAACCATAGTCTAAATTTCAGAAAACAAACTTGTCGATAAATATCTTTCAGCAAATGATGGAATAATTATGACAGTGTTCTTATCCTTCATTTTTTTATCTTCATGCACTTCAATGGCCGCTGCTAGTACTGCACCAGAAGATATGCCAGCGGCTATTCCTTCACATTTAGCTAATTCTCTTGAGTAGGTAAATGCAGAATTATTACTAATAGATAAAACTTTATCAACTACATTGAGATTAAGAATTTCTGGAATAAAACCTGCCCCGATACCCTGAATTAAATGTGATCCTACTTCGCAACCACTTATAACTGCTGAATCTTCAGGTTCTACAGCAATAATTTCAATATTTTTGTTTTTTTTTTTTAGAAACTCACCAACACCACTTATTGTACCGCCAGTTCCTACGCCTGCAATAAAACAGTCAATACTACCATTACAATCCTTCCAAATTTCTAATGCTGTTGTTTTAAAATGTATTGTTGAGTTTGCTAAATTCCTAAATTGATTAAGGATCACGCTATTGGTAATGTTGTTTTTAATTTCATTCGCTTTATCTATGGCTCCCTTCATTCCTAATTCTTTGGGTGTTAGAATTATTTCAGCGCCCAAAAAAATTAGCATTTTCTTTCTTTCCGAAGACATACTATCTGGCATTGTAAGTATGATTTTATATCCCCTAGCAGCACAGACAAAAGCTAATGCTATTCCAGTATTGCCCGAGGTTGCTTCGACAATAGTAGTATCCTTATTAATCATCCCTCTTTTTTCGGCATCATCAATCATTGCAACGCCAATTCTGTCTTTAACAGAACCTAGTGGATTAAAGTATTCAAGTTTTGCGATTATGTTTCCAGATATATTGAAGTGTTCTTTGATTTTATTTAACCTAACCATAGGTGTGTTCCCAACAGTTTGATCTATTGAGTCAAATATTTGGTCTTTATTTTTTTTTTTAGATGACAAAATCTACTTTCTCTTCTGGAATCTTTTGAATTTTTTTGTGTTTTGCATTTTTGCAAATTTCATCGACAGTTATTCCATCAAAAAAATCAACACATTTTTTGTTTATTTCATCAAGTAAAGGTTCAATTACCTTTTTGGACAAGATAGATTTATATTTTTCTGAAGTAGAATCATTTTCAGCAACGGATTTAATTATTTCTGACAATTTTATTCTTCTTCTTTCTTTTGCCAGTCTATAACCACCTTTTGGTCCTCTTGCTCCCACTAAAATACTATTTTTTACTAAGATTTGAAGTGTTTGTTCTAAATATCTCTTAGGAATGCCTTGTCTTTTAGCAATTTCAACATTCTGTACGGGTTTTATACCTGAATTAAGTGCAATGTCTACAACTGCTTCAATGGCATAAATGACTTTCTTTTGAATTTTAAACAATTTTCATTCCAAGCTACAAACCAGTAGAACCAAAACCTCCTGATCCTCTTTTTGTTTTTCTTAATTCAACAGTTTCCTTTAGCTCTACTTCCGGTAGTTGCATAAAAACCAATTGAGCTATTCTCATTCCTTTCGAAATTAAAAAATTATTTTTACCGTGATTAATCAAGATTACACAAATTTCACCTCGATAGTCTGCGTCTATAGTACCAGGAGAATTCAAAACTGTTACAGAATTTTTAAGTGCAATGCCAGATCTTGGCCTAACCTGTGCTTCAAAATTTTTTGGCATTTCCAAAGAAAAACCACATGGTATCAGACTGGATTCATTAGACGGAAGTAGAGTGTCTTTTTTAATTGCAGCAACTAAGTCAAACCCAGCACTACCTATAGTAGCTTTTTTTAAGTTATATAGGTTTTTACCATTAATTAATATTTTAAAAAAAATTTCATTCATATTTCAATAATCTATTGTTTTTAAAAAAAGAAACAATTTTTTTTGAAAGTTTTTTTGCAATTAAAGTTTTCTTCATTGTTGGCCATTCTTCCGTTTTATTTTTATTTATAAAATAAACCTTGTTCTTTTCAGAACCAAAGTAATTCATTGGAGAAATCTTATTTGCAACAATCCAATCACATTTCTTCTCTTTTAATTTAATGGTTGAATTTTTGATTAAATTTGAAGTTTCAGCAGAAAAACCAATGACAAGTTTCGGCCTTTTTTGGTGAACGGAGATGTTTCTTAAAACATCAATATTTCTTGAGAGCCTAATATTTAAATTTTTTTCATCATTTTTTTTTAGTTTGTGCTTTGCGATTCTGTTCGTTTTCCAATCAGATATTGCTGCAACTGAAATGAAAATATCGCTGGGCAAATGGGACAATGTACAATCTAAGAACTCTACTCCACTTTCAACCTTAATTAATTTAACATTTTTTGGATCTGAAAGGGAAGTTGGACCACTAACTAGAATAGTTTCTGCACCAAGGTCAGAAAGTGTTTCTGCAATGGAAAAACCTTGAATTCCAGAAGAAAAATTACTTATATATCTAATTGGATCAATTTTTTCAATTGATGGACCTGCAGTTACTATTGCTTTTAATCCTGATAGTACGTTTTTTTCGTTTAGTACTTTACTAATTTCTTCAACTATTTGCTCCACATCCATAAGCTTTCCTGTTCCCAATGTGCCACAAGCCAGCAGACCGCTTTGAGGATTTAAGATTTTTATACCCATATTTTCAAGATTTCTCATATTTTTTCTTACAGCATTGTTTTTCCACATATTGGAGTTCATTGCTGGTGCAATTATTTTCTTTTTGTCTGACGCTAGTAATACATTTGTCGCTAAATCATCAGCAATACCGTTGGCCATCTTAGCCAAAAAATTTGCTGTACAAGGAACAACAACAATGCCATCTGCTTCTTTGGCTAATTTTATGTGGTTCATTTTTTTTTCTTGATCCAATGAAAAAAGATTAGAATAGGTTTTTTTTCCCAATAGACTCTCAAAAGATAAGGCACTTACAAATTCTTTTGCGTTGTTGGTTAGTATGCATTCAATGGATGCTCTTGTATCCTGCAATCTTCTTATTAAATCTAATGCCTTGTAACAAGCTATTCCTCCCGTAACTATTAACAATATTTTTTTTTTTATTAGAATCATTTCTTTTTTGACATATGAATGGAAGCAAGCCCATTAAGTATATCAATTGCCTCAATATTGGCAAAACCTGATTTTTGAAGTTTTTTAGTTAATTCAATTTGATTGGGAAAATGCTTTATACTTTGAACAAGATACGAATAGGCAACCTTATTGTTTAAAAAAACCCCACCATAAATTGGTATAATTTTACTATACAAATTAAATGCTTTTCTCAGAAATATGTTATTTATTTCACTAAATTCCAAACAAAAAAACCCTCCACCCTTTTTTAAAACTCTATAAATTTCTCGTATAGATTTTTCAACATCTGAAAAATTTCTTAAACCAAAACCAACCACTACATAATCAAAAATTTCATTTTTAAATGGAAGGTTTTCAGCTTGACCACACAAAAAAAATAAATTTTCTGAATCTAATTTTTTTTTTGCTTCATCTATCATCTCAATGCTTGAATCATAGACAACACATTTGCAATTAGATTTTTCTTTTATAATTTTGGTTAGATCTCCAGAACCTGATGCCAAATCAAGAACTAAATCATTAGAATTTAGGTTGATTAGATTAATAAATTCCCGCTTCCAAGTTCTGTGAAGGCCTAAGCTCATCAGATCATTCATAAAATCATATTTTTTTGATATACTAGAAAATATTTGACTTACAAGTTTTTCTTTTCTAGTTTTACTTAAAAATTTTTTTTCCATGCCAGAACTTCCCGAAGTTGAAACAGTTAGAAATTTCTTGGATTCACAAATTGTTGGTCAAAAAGCATTAAAGATAAAAATTACAAATAAAACACTTAGATACGACATCCCCAATGACTTAAACAACAGATTAAGCAATGTCATTCTAACAAAAATTATTAGAAGGGGTAAATATTTAATATTTTTATATAGGAATAAACAATATTTATTAATTCATCTTGGTATGACTGGTTATTTTAGAGTTTCTAAAAAAATAGAAAATAGACTTCATGATCACATCCATTTTTTGTTTTATGATAAAACACTGGTGTTTAATGACGTAAGAAAATTTGGTTTTTTTAAAGTTTATTCTAAAAATGAATTTTTGAAATCTAGTCATTTAAAGAATATGGGCCCAGAACCCTTGGAAGAGAAATTTAACCTAGATTATTTTAAAAAAAACAAAAATAGAGAGACTAGCATAAAAAATTTACTAATGAATCAAAAATTTGTTGCTGGATTAGGTAATATATATTGTTCAGAAATTCTATTTGATGCAGGAATTCACCCGGAAAAAAGAATTAAGGCACTAAAGGAAAGAGATATGATTATCCTATTAAGATCTACTAAAAAAATTTTAAATAAAGCTATTAAACATGGTGGAACGACAATAAAAAACTTTATTGTTTCTAATGAAAAAATTGGTTACTTTAAGGACAAATTAAAAGTTTACGGAAGGTTTGATCAAGAGTGTTTTAGATGTTTAGGAGAGCAAAGAGTTTTGAAAATCAGGCAGAGTGGAAGATCAAGTTTTTTTTGTTCCAAATGCCAAAAATTAGAATGAATGCTACAATAACTTTTTTTGTTGTATTTTTTTTGTCTAGCTTATTAGCTGCAGAGCTCTTTGTTAATGGGTTTGGTGACATACCTATCTATAAAGATATGAAAAATGTTGATGATTCACTTATCTTATTTGACAAGGTCACAGGAAGATATGTTTCTTCTGAGATTATTGGGGACTATAAAAAAGGTGATGTAAAAGATTTTTATTTTAAAGTTTTACCAAATCTGGGTTGGGAAAGAATTGGTGATGATTTATTTCTTAGAGGAAAAGAAACTCTAGAAATAGATTACAAGCAAGAGAAATTGAAAACAAGGGTACGATTTAGTGTTTCTCCCCAAAAATAATCTATTTATTCCTTGACCATTCTTTATTTCAAAAGTATAAACTTTCCAATTATGGCAAACATTAAATCAGCTAAGAAAAGAATCGTTCAAACTCTGAAAAGAACGGAGATTAATAAATTCAGGAAATCAAAAATTCGAAGTGTAATTAAAAGCATAAATAATTCGCTGTCTAAGAAAAAAAAAGATGATTTAAAAAAAAAATTTCTTGATTTGGAGATTAATTTAGCTAGAGCCGCCTCAAAGGGTGTTTTTAAGAAGAACACAGCATCAAGAATCATTTCAAGACTTTCCCAGAAAATCAAGGTTTTGAAGACGTAAAGGTTTTTTTTTTTTTGTAAGATTGATTCAATTTTTTTTATTAGTTAATCTCTAAGTTTATTTGAGGGATTATGATAGAATTTGACTACTCGGGTGACTTGAGTCCCAAAGAGGCATGGAGTTTACTTCAAAAAGAAACAGATAGTTTTTTAGTTGACTGCAGAACAACTGCTGAATGGACATTCGTTGGAGTTCCTGACTTGGAATCTTTAAAGAAGAATGTAATTTTCATTGAATGGCAAACATACCCAAGAATGGAAAAAAATGAGAAATTTCTTGATGAGATCTCTCAAACAGAGATTAAAAAAGACTCCAAAGTGATTTTTTTGTGTAGGTCTGGTGCGCGTTCTCGATCAGCTGCTGAATTTCTCACTTTGCATGGTTACAAGAATTGTTTTAATTTTTCTGAAGGATTTGAAGGTAATCATAATGAAAACGGTCATCGTAGCAAAACTAATGGATGGAAATTCTATGAATTACCTTGGAAACAGGGATAAAAAATAATATGTCAGATTCTGAAGAAAACAACTTTGCTGAAATACAAGCGCAATGGGCGGCCGTCAGGGGAAGAATAAGACAAAAGATAGGAGATGCACAATTCAAGAGTTGGATTAAATTGTTAACTTTAGAAGATTATGTAGACCAGAAAGTAATACTTAGTGTGCCCAGCAACTTTATTAGAACAAGAATTCTCGAACAATATCTTGAGATTATTAAGAGTTATTGGTTGGTTCAAAATTTAAAAATCAATGATATTGAGATTTTGGTTTCTAACACTAAGAAAAATGATTTAAATGTTTCATCTAAAATTGATCCAGAGGAGAAAAATCCAAAAGAAGGAAAATTAAAAAGTGATGATGTTCTGAAATCTATAAGTTCAGATTTAGATAGTAGATTTACTTTCAAGAATTTTATTGTAGGCAAACCTAATGAGCTTGCATTTGCTGCTGCTAGGAGGGTTGCAGAATCAAAGGATGTGCCTTTCAATCCACTTTTTCTTTATGGTGGAGTTGGTTTAGGAAAGACCCACCTAATGCATGCAATTGCTCATGAAATAAAAAAAAGAAACCCAATAAGAAGAGTTATATATATGTCGGCTGAAAAATTTATGTATCATTTTATTAAAGCGTTGAGGTTTAAAAATACAGTTGCCTTCAAAGAACAATTTAGAAATGTTGACGTTCTTATGATTGATGATGTTCAATTTATTTCTGGGAAAGAATCTACCCAAGAAGAATTCTTTCATACGTTTAATGCATTGATTGATCAGAACAAGCAATTAATAATTTCAGCGGATAAGTCTCCTCAGGATTTGGAAGGAATTGAAGAAAGAATGAGATCAAGGCTTGGCTGGGGTTTGGTAGCAGATATTCATCCACTTACATATGAATTAAGATTAGGGATTCTGCAAGCGAAAGAGGAAAAACTCTCTACTAGGATTCCGACAAATATACTAGAGTTTTTAGCCCACAAAATTACATCAAATGTTAGAGAACTAGAAGGTGCACTCAATAGACTTTCAGCTTTCTCGTCTCTTGTTGGCCGAGAGATTAATTTAGAGATGGCAAAAGATTTGCTGAAAGACCTTCTTAAATCATCCCAGAAAAAGGTTAATATTGAAGAAATACAAAAGAGGGTTTCCCAACATTTTAACATTAAAATGTCTGATATGAGTTCTGCAAGAAGATCTAGAACAATTGCTAGGCCGCGACAAATTGCAATGTATCTTTCTAAAAACTTAACATCTAGATCTTTGCCAGAGATAGGAAGAAGGTTTGGGAATAGAGATCACACG
>CAZAFN010000013.1:13569-42459 GCA_964484795.1 uncultured Alphaproteobacteria bacterium
TTTTTGATTAATCCAGATAGTGTTCTAGTCTTTAGTTTTGATGAAGATGTTCAATTATTAATTGGGATGTTAGAATCGTAAATTATGGAGTTTTCTATCTCACAAAAAACCTTGCTTGAATGTCTAAATCATTTTCAAAGCGTTGTTGAGCGAAGAAACACAATCCCGATTCTCTCTAATATTAAGATTGTAGCCTCAGAAAATGATTTAATAATTACTGCAACTGATTTAGCTTTGGAACTCACAGAAAGACTGGATGCCAAGGTTACAAAGGTTGGTGGAGTAACAATCCCCTCACAGCTTTTTTTTGACATAGTTAGAAAGGTGCCTGACAAATCAGAAATAAAATTAAGAAAAGATGAAAAAACAGAGTTGGTTTTTGTTTTGTTTGGAGAGTCAAAGTTTTCAATACCTACTTTACCTATAGATGATTTCCCAGAGATGGATGACGAAAATTTAGATGTTGAGATAGAAATAAAGTCGGATGAGTTGTGCAAACTTATTAATAATTGCAAATTTTGTATGGGTCTGGATGAGTCAAGACAATATTTAAATGGAATATATTTACACTTAAGTGGAGAAATTGTTTCAAGTGTTGCAACGGATGGCCATAGACTGGCTAAGTGTTCCTTGACTGCACTTAATAGCAAACCTTTTGAGGGAATAATAATTCCGAAGAAAACAGTTTATGAGATATCTAAAATTTTAGAAGAATATAGTGAAAAAGTAATTTTGAATTTTTCCAAAAACCGACTAAAGGTAATTTTTGGTAATATAAAAATAATTACTAAATTGATTGCTTCTAATTTTCCAGATTATGAGAGTGTAATTCCAAAAGATAATGATCAAGTTATGGAAGTTGACTGTAAAAGTTTTAGTGAAACCATAGATAGAGTGTCTACAATTTCTAATGAAAAATTTAGAACAGTTAAGTTTGAAATTTCAGAGAACACGTGTGTGGTCAGTTCATTTGGCACTGACAAATCAATAGGTACGGAAAGTGTGGACGTTGATTTTTCTGGTTCTGGGGTTTCTATAAATTTTAATGCCAGATACATACTGGATGTTTTAAGTATTATTAAAACTGGAAAAGTTAAATTTCATTTTTCTAAAAATACTGCACCTACGGTTCTAGAAAGTAGTACTTTGAAAAACTCTCTTTTTTTGATAATGCAGATGAGAGCCTAAAATTTCTAATGAATTCAAAAGTTAGGATTGAACGGTTAGTACTTAATAATTACAGGAACCATAAATTTCTCAGCCTTGATATTAGCAAAGATATAATTGTCATATACGGGAAAAATGGTTCGGGCAAAACAAATATTTTAGAATCAATTTCCCTTTTTGATTCTTATAATGGTCTAAGAAATTCAAAATTTAGTGAAATTATTAAAGAAGATATAAAGGGGCCACTTGAACTTTTTGGTGTGAATCTTAGCATTTTTTCTGGAGAACTAGCTTCCCAACTAGGTTTGGGTTTTAGAAAAGATTTTAATAATTTCAAGAAAATTTTCAGTGTTAATGGAAAGCGGACGAACACAGTTTTTTTGAAAAATTTAATGAATGTTTTTTGGATTGTTCCAAGAATGACATATCTATTTCAAAACAGTCCAGAAGAAAGAAGAAGTTTTATAGACCTGATGATATCAAGTATTGATGCCAGTCATAAAAAGAAACTTGTGATTTATGAAAAATATAAACAGGAAAGGATAAAGATCCTAAAGAATCAATTAAGTCGAAATCAGACGGATTGGTTGGATATTATTGAAAAGAAAATGGCATCGGTTGGAATAATGCTATGTGACTCGAGAAGGAGTTTTCTCAAAACAATCAATGCTAATTTTCAAAAAATTAATTCTGATATGCCGCAACTAAAGATTGAATTTAATGGAGAGCTAGATGAAGCTTTGCTAAATCAACCGGCGTTGGAAGTAGAAGAATTATTTTATAAGAATCTTAAGAAAAATAGAAAAAAAGATTTTTTGACTGGAAGAACAAATTTTGGCGCAAACAAAACTGATTTATTAGTGTATGACATAAAAGATGGAAGAGAAGCAAAAAAATTTTCCACGGGAGAACAGAAACTGATCGTTCTTTCATTAGTCTTTTCCTTTATCAAATATTTAAAAATAAACAATTTATCAAATGTGATTTTCTTACTAGATGATATATTCTCATACTTGGATATAAAATTCATATTTACAATTTTGGAAAAGCTTAATGATCTAAATATACAAACATGGATTACCGATGTTCGTGGAGATTGGGTATTAAAAAACAACAGGTTTTACACAATGATTGATAAGATAAATATTGATGATAAAAGGTTTAAAGTTGTCAATAATAGGTTATACTAATAATAGCAATTCGCGGTATTATTTTGGAAGTAGAAAGCAAGCAAGTTAATAATAAAGATTACGATGCAGAATCAATAAAGGTTCTAAAGGGCCTCGATGCTGTCAGAAAAAGACCGGGTATGTATATCGGTGATACAGATGATGGTTCAGGTCTGCATCATATGGTGTATGAAGTTGTAGACAATTCGATTGATGAGGCTCTTGCCGGATTTTGCACCAGAATTTATGTTACTTTAAATAAGAATAATTCAGTGACTATTTCTGATAATGGGAGGGGCATTCCAACAAATATTCATAAAGATGAGGGTGTTTCAGCTGCTGAGGTTATTATGACCCAACTTCATGCTGGTGGAAAGTTTGACCAAAATTCATATAAAGTTTCTGGTGGTTTGCATGGTGTAGGTGTTTCAGTAGTTAA
Source organism: uncultured Alphaproteobacteria bacterium (assembly GCA_964484795.1). GTDB lineage: Bacteria > Pseudomonadota > Alphaproteobacteria > Methylaequorales > Methylaequoraceae > CAZAFN01. The sequence continues at coordinate 16,345 of CAZAFN010000013.1, forward strand.
TGCACTTTCTGAATGGCTGGAATTAACCATAAATAGAGAAGGTAAAAAGTACTTCTTGAAGTTTCTTAATGGAAACCCAGAATCTTCGCTCAAGGAAATTGGAAATGCAGAAACTAGTGGAACAGAAATAACATTTCTACCTTCCGATTCAACTTTTAGTAATATAAATTTCGATTTTCAGAAATTGGAAACTAGATTAAGAGAGTTGGCCTATCTCAATTCTGGTGTTGAAATAAAAATTATTGATCAAAGAGAAAAAGAACCTATTGAATCTGTACTATCTTCAAGAGGTGGTTTAAAGGGCTATGTTAAATTTCTTGATAAATCAAGAGAATCGATAATTTCTGATGTTATTTCATTTAAAGCTTCCAGTGGCAATGTCTTTCTAGAAATGGCAATTCAATGGAACAAAACCTACCACGAACATTGTTTGGTTTTTACTAATAATATTCCTCAAAGAGATGGAGGAACTCATTTGGCAGGATTTAGATCGGCTCTCACTAGAACCATAAACAATGCATCAAATGTTTTGGGGTTGCAAAAAAAAGATAAAATAAGCTTAACTGGTGAAGATGCAAGAGAAGGAATAACTTGTGTCTTATCGGTAAAGGTCCCTGATCCAAAATTTTCTTCTCAAACAAAAGATAAACTTGTTTCATCTGAAGTTAGACCGGTCGTGGAATCAATTGTATCTGAAAATTTAGGAAATTGGTTTGAAGAAAACCCTAAAGATTCCAAAATAGTTATAACCAAAATATTTGAAGCAGCAGCGGCAAGAGAAGCAGCGAGAAAAGCAAGAGAGGTTTCAAGAAAAAACTCAGCTTTTGATATAACATCTCTTCCTGGGAAACTTGCTGATTGTCAAGATAAATCACCTGAAAATTGTGAATTGTTTATCGTGGAAGGTGATTCAGCTGGTGGATCTGCAAAACAAGCTAGAGATAGAAAAAATCAAGCAGTACTTCCATTAAAAGGGAAAATTTTGAATACAGAAAAATCTAGAAAAGATAAGGTTTTAAGTTCTGCAGAGATTGCAACTTTGATTAATGCCTTGGGCACGGAAATTCATGATTATTTCAATATAGATAACCTCAGATATCACAAAATCATAATTATGACTGATGCAGACGTCGATGGCTCACATATTAGAACTCTTCTATTAACTTTTCTTTATAGACATATGCCGGAATTAATTGAAGGGGGTTATGTTTATATAGCTCAACCTCCTTTATATAGAGTCAAAAAAAATAAAACCGAACAATATCTTAAAGATGATAAAGAATTGGAAGATTATTTTGTTAATGATTTAATTAGTGAATCAACTTTGAAGCAGAAGAGTGATCTTGTTGTCAAAGGAAATGAGTTAAAAAAATTGTTGGAAAAAGCAATTCAACTAAACAAACTGTTAGATAACGTTAGCAACCGAAATGCTAATTTTTATTTTCTTCTGGAGCAAGCTACAATTTCTGGGCTGTTTGATGTTTCAAATTTTCAGAATAAAGATAAATCAAACAAGACGCTTGAATATCTTTTGAAACGCCTAAATTTTTCAAATAATTTTTGGACTGCAGAAATTAAAGAAAATTATGGTCTTGCGTTTTCAAGAACGGAAAACAAAGTCAAAGAAGAATTTATGATTGAATTTAAAAATTTAGATGGCCAGGATTTCTTGATGTTAAATGACTTTAGTCAATTTATTCAAGAGTATTTCCTTGGTTCTTCAATATTGTCTATTAAAGATCAAGAATTTATAATAAATACACCAAAGGACCTAATTACGAGTGGATTTGAACTTGTCAAAAAAGGAGTGTCTGTTCAAAGATATAAGGGATTAGGTGAAATGAACCCGGAACAACTATGGGAAACCACTCTAGACCCAGGATTCAGATCTATACTGAAAGTTAAAGTTGAAGATGCACAACGTGCTGATGAAATTTTTGAAGAACTTATGGGCGATGATGTAGAAAAAAGAAAAATATTTATACAATCCAATGCAAAAAAAGTTGCTAATTTGGATGTTTAATTTATAGGAAAAATTAATTATACACACTTGATTCAAATGGTACATTCGTGAAGGCACTAAAATGGCTATTAATAATTTTCATTTGGTTGGTACTTTTTTTAAGCATTGCAGTAACTTGGTCACTTTTAAATCTTCCAGAAACTGAATCAATAGAAATTTCTAGACAGCCAAGCATTACTTTTCTTGATAAAGAGGGGCGGATAATTGCATCATATGGAGATATTTATGGTCAATCAATACAATATAAAGACTTGCCAAAAAACCTAATAAATGCCGTAATAGTAACAGAGGATAAAAGATTTTTTTATCACCCAGGAGTTGATTTAAAAGGAATTATAAGAGCAATATATGTTAACTTAAAAGCAGGAAGAATCGTTCAAGGTGGAAGTACGATTACTCAACAATTAGCTAAAAATCTTTTTTTAACCCCTGAAAGATCTTACACTAGAAAATTACATGAGCTAATACTTAGTTTTTGGTTGGAAATGCGATTTACCAAAGAGCAAATTTTAAGTATTTATCTTAATAGAGTATACTTAGGTTCAGGTACTTACGGAGTACAAGCGGCTTCAGAAAAATACTTTAACAAAAAAGTTGAAGAGCTTAGTTTATATGAATGTGCTCTTATAGCAAGTCTGTTAAAAGCTCCATCCAGATATAATCCAATAGCAAATGAAAAATTATCTAAGATTAGGACATCTAAAGTCTTGGAGAATATGGCTAAGAGTAAATTAATAACGTTAAAAAGTATAACCGAAACAAAATTAAATAATCAAAGATATGCTAAATTTACTTCTGCACCAAAGAGTACTCGTTATTTTGTTGATTGGTTGTTACCGAGAGTTAAATTACATCTTGGCGAGATAAAAGAAGATTTGATTGTTAGAACAACGCTTGATGTCAAGTTGCAAAAGATAGCAGAAAATTCATTAAATTCAATTGTATCAAATTATCCATCGGCAGACCAATCAGCTCTTGTGTCTTTGAATTTGGAAGGGGGAGTTTTAGCAATGATTGGAGGACGAGATTATGGTGATTCTCAATTTAACAGAGTTACTCAAGCTCAGCGCCAACCAGGATCTGCTTTTAAACTATTTGTATACTTAGCTGGACTAGAGAATGGTTTTTACCCAACCGATTTGATGATTGATTCAGAAGTAAATATTAATGGATGGTCGCCTAAGAATTATAAAAAAGATTATATGGGTGAAATTTCTTTGAATGAAGCATTTTCCAAATCAATTAACACTGTGGCAGTAAAACTTTCCGAAAAAATAGGAAGAGAGAAAGTAATAGATATGGCTAAGTCTATGGGTGTTACAAGTCCATTGATGAATTCTCCTTCAGTAGCACTTGGCGCATCAGAAGTTAACTTGTTGGAGCTTACTTCGGCTTACAATGTTGTGGCTAAAAATGGTGAAGGTGTATTTGTTCATGGAATTCGTTCAATCGAAAATACCTCTGGTGAAGTTCTTTTTATGAGAAAGGGGGAGGGACCTGGTAGAGTTTTAAATCCTGATTTGTCAAAAATTATGATGAGTATGATGGAAACAACAATTAACACTGGTACTGGCAAAAATGCAAAAATAGATAGACCTGCAGCCGGGAAAACGGGTACCAGTCAATCATTAAGGGATGCTTGGTTCATCGGTTTTACATCTGATGTCGTAACGGGTGTATGGTTTGGAAATGATGATGATTCACCAATGAAGAACATAACGGGAGGTACGGCCCCGGCAATTTTATGGAAAGATTTTATGATGAAAGTTCATATTGGCACCCCCCCTAAAGCTCTTAGCAAAATTTCTGAAATAGACATAAAAGAAGTAGATAGAAAGAGGATTGAAAAGTTGATAGAGAAAAGTAAAAAACTTCAAAAGAAGAAAAATGTTTTTGATCAAATACTAGATAATTTCTTCTAATTCTAAATTAATTTAAATATTTGAAGACTAATGAATTAAAGTCTTGAGGGTGAAAATGTGTAATATATTTATCATTTTTTTCAAGAAGGAAAAAAAATGAACTGTGATCTATCAAATAATCTTTATCATTTTCCTCTTCTTTATTATATCTATAATAGACCCCAAATTTCTTTGTTAAATCTTTAATTTGCTCTTGGGTTCCTGTTAGTCCTTTAATTGATGGATTAAAGTTTTCTAAAAAAGAATTTATAGTTTTGGGAGTATCTCTTTGTGGATCAACAGAGATAAAGATTGCTTGGACATTTTTTTCCATTTCAGGGTTTTGGTCCAGAAACTTTGACAATTTTATTAGGTCAAAAGGACAGACATCAGGACAAAATGTATAACCAAAATAGATTAATTTTTTTTTTTTAATTTTTTTTGACTTATACAATTTGCTATCTTCATCAATTAGTTCAAAACTTCCTCCAATCAAAGATTGTTGTGAAGATATTTTTTCTTCAAGAAAATTAACAATAAAAATGCTTAGAAAGATAACAAAAATTAACAGTGCCATTAACGTTAAATTTTTTTTAAATATAAGTTTAAATTTTCTCATCTTTTTCCACTACAATAATTACACTATTTTTTAATTGATTTTTTCTATAAAAGTTTTCAATGATTTTTGGTGTGACTAGCTTTATTTTACCATTTTCTATTATATTGCAGGCCAAATTAATTTTATTTGAAAGATTAGAGAGAATTCCAAAAAAAGTTAGTAAATCTGATTTTTCAGTAAATCTTATTACTAGTTTTTCAAAATCTAAGTTTAATAGCATGCTATTTATTTTTGTTCTATTGAATTTTTTGGCAAAAATGACGGAAGAATTTTTTTTTCTGTCTGTAAGCAACTCCCCCCCCTGATTTAGCCAATCGATTTCCTCGATAATTCCTAGAATAATTTCTGTTTCCAGGCCATTTTTTTCAAAAAATTTTTTTTCATCTATTGCCTCATCAAATAGATAAGGATCACTTTGTTTAATATGGGCTATTAAACCATAATCTTTAAACAAATTTTTTATCTTTTTCCATAGTTCTTCATTTTTATTTTTTGAGAGATCTTCTTCTAAAATCAGTTTTTTACCATTCTCCTTTAAGATGTTTATAAACCTTGTGTTAAATTTTGATATTACAATGCAATCAACTTTATTAATTTTTTTTATGCTTTCTAACGTACAGTCAAAAAAGTCACTGGAGTTTACACCAATAATGTAGATTTTTTTTTTATTACGTGACAACATAATAAAATAAGATAATTATCCTGCTATGTTTAAAAAATACTTTAAAAATCTATCATTTTTTCTTTTCTTTTGCACAATTTCTAATTTTTCTTTTTCCTTAGATGAAAGTGATGTTTTTTTGGATTCCGTTTTCTTTACAGCTGTTAAAAAATCAAACTATGATAAAACAAAAGAAATGCTTGCAAAAGGCGTTTCTGTTAACGCCAAAGACTCTGATGGTCTGGTTGCCCTTGCCTATGCTTTGAAAAATGATGATGTAAAGATGTTTAATTTACTAATTGAAAATGGAGCGGAAATAAATACTTCGATTCTTAAAGGAACATCATTATTAATTTTTTATGTTACAGATTATAGATATTTGTTGATTAAGAATATTTTAGATGTTGGAGCAAAGATTAATTTTCAAGATAAATTAGGTAGAACGGCCCTAATGCATGCTATCGAGAAAAGAAATTCTGATGCAGTAAGAATTCTCTTTGAGCAGGAGTTTGACAAGACTCTAACAGATTTTAGTGGCAAAGATATTTTTGATTACTCCAAAGCTGCAAGAAATAATTATATTAAGAATTTAATTACTAAGACTGAATCTCACTAATTAGTTTGTCTCTAATCAGTTCTATTATTTTTCTTTTATTTATTATTGGTTTCAATACAGTGATTTTATTTTTTAAAAACCTTTGAAAAACAGACTTATTCTTTTGATAAAGATAACCATTAAACAAAAAAACAGGATGAAGTATTATCTGGTTTGATTCTGAATTTTGTTTATTCAACTTTTCTATTATCATCTTTTCTTCACCAACAGAATGAAACATATGTTTGTTAAAAATATTTTTGGATAATTTATTTGTATAAATTTTTAATTCTTTAATTACATTCACTTTTATACTTGGAGAACATGAGGTAATTAAGATGTTTTGATGATCTTTCTTAATTTTTTTTCTAATGGAACTATTAATTATTGGTAAAATCTCTCTAATTAATGACAGTTTTTCTAGCAATTGTATGTTCTCGGAAAACTCTTTATTAAAGCTACTAATTTTTTTTTTAATGTCAATTTCGTGATGTTTTCCACTAAAAAGAAGTAAAGGGAAAAAAAGAACTTTTTTGTAATTTTTGGCAACATTTTTTAGGCAACTTGAAATAGATGGTTTGTTGATTTCAAGAAAACAGTGAAAAACATCTACAGATACGAGCGAGATTTTTATCCTTCTTTTAAATTTCAGGAAATCTTTCTTGTATTCTTCCTGTCTAGAACCATGCCCACAAATAACAATTGCAACATTGTTATTTTTTTGGCAAATCATTCTTAATATTAGAAATAATCTTAACTAGGTCAGAAATTTCCTTTCTAGGTTTTGTATGTTGCATTATTTCATTAGATGAGAATTTTTTTCCATACATTGCCATATTCAAGTCATTTCTTGGTTGTAAATAGGAACCTTCAAGTGATCCTCCAAGGAACAATCCAGAATTGTCTGAAAATGAGTAAATATCAGCCAGTCTTAAAGTGCTTTCAGCTGAATATCCGACTCCTTTGTTTATTACAGCAACATCTACATCAACTCCAAATTTTACTCTTTCTTTTAGAATTGATTTAAGACCTCTGTTTGTCATAATGGCCATCACAACTCTTCCAGATTTTATTCCAAATTGAAGACCTACGCTTAATCCACCAATTGAGTAGAAAAAGGGGCCAGAAAATTCATCTTTAGATTTCCTTAGTAGTAGTAAACCATTTCCACCTTTAGCCCCGAAAAAAAAACTACCCTCGTAAACATCGGGAAAAATCAAAATTCCCCTACAGTTACTAATGTAGTTGTCAAAATTCTCTATTTCATTGTTTTTAAGAAGTTTTTTTATAGTTAATTCAGATGATAGAATTAGTTGCACAGTTGTTAATTTTTTTTCATCATCATCAGCATTTAGAGGAGTAAATGAAAAAAGGGTAATTAAAAGAATTGTTATGGAAAAGTTAAGGTTGTATCTCATTTTATTTAGTGTAACACCCAGCATTATTTTATTATACTTAACTAAAAATAAAAACCAAAGAGTATGAATGTAAAGTTTTTTATACTATTATTTGTCTTAATTCTTAATGGTTCAAATATAAAAGCTGGGCAGATAAAAATTAAGGTAACTAATATAGAAGAGAAAGTTGGACAGATACATTTTGCATTGTACGATAAACCTGAGTATTTTCCTGAAGAAAAAGGTAAAATCTTAGGTTTGGTTGAAGATGCTGCAAAAGTGTTTAAGGATGGATTTGTAATTAATGATCTACAAGAATCCTTTTATGCTGTTGCAATATATCATGATGAAAACTCTAACAATGAATTTGATACTTTTTTATCTATACCCCAAGAAAAATATGGGTTTAGCAATGATGCTCCAGTTTTGTTTGGTCCACCTAAATTCAAACAAGCAGAATTCTATGTTGGACAAAGTGATATGATTGAAATTGAAATAAGATTGAGATGAAGAAAAGAATTTTAGTTACTGGCGGGGCTGGATTTATAGGGTCCTACTTATGTGAGCAGTTAATTGAAGATGGTCATTCAGTTATTTGCTGTGATAATTTTTATACAGGCAACAAAGATAATTTAGAGAAAATATTAGATAATAAAAATTTTGAACTTTTAAGACATGATGTAACCTTTCCAATTTTCCTTGAGGTTGATCAGATTTACAACTTTGCTTGTCCAGCATCACCAGTTCATTATCAGAATGATCCAGTACAAACTGTTAAAACTTGTGTACATGGGGCAATCAATATGCTTGGTTTGGCCAAAAGAACGGGTGCTAGGATTTTGCAAGCTTCAACATCTGAGATTTACGGTGATCCTGAAATTCATCCTCAATATGAGAATTATAGAGGAGCTGTTAGTATTGACGGACCTAGAGCATGTTATGATGAAGGGAAAAGATGTGCTGAAACTATTTTTTGGGATTACAAAAGACAGCATAAAGTGGATGTAAAGGTTATAAGAATTTTCAATACTTATGGCCCTAGGATGCAACCAAATGACGGAAGAGTGGTGTCAAACTTTATTATACAGGCATTAACTAATAAGGATATAACTGTTTATGGTGATGGAACACAAACTAGATCTTTTTGTTATGTTGATGATTTAGTGTCTGGTGTTTTTTTGATGATGAGAAAGAATAATTTTCCAGGACCGGTCAATTTAGGAAACCCGAGTGAGATTACAATTTCAGAACTTGCCAAAGAAATAATAGATTTAGTTGGAAGTAATTCTAAAATTATTCATAAAGATCTACCTTTAGATGATCCCAAGCAAAGGTGCCCGGATATTAGTTTGGCAAAAAAAAACCTTAAGTGGTCACCAAAATATAATAGAAATAATGGACTTAAGAAAACAATTCAATATTTTGAGTCTTTGTTGAAAAAGGATGAATTATAAGTGAATATTTCAGGCAAAGTTTTATGTGTTGGTGATATAATACTTGATTCTTACTCTGAAGGTGAAGTTGATCGAATATCTCCCGAAGCACCAATTCCAGTATTAAAAATTAATAAGGAAGAAAATCATTTTTTAGGTGGCTGTGGGAATGTAGCAAGAAATATATGTGCCGCTGGAGGGACTTGCCATCTAATTTCTATTGTAGGTAATGACAAAGAATCAAAAATTTTAAAGAATCTGTCTAAAAACCTAAAAAACTTATCATTTAATTTCATAGTAGATAATACAAGATGTACAACAAAGAAAAAAAGATTTGTTTCAGATAATCAACAAATTCTAAGAGTTGACTCTGAGACCACTGAACCGATTAATTTTGAGATAGAATCAAAGATTCTAAAAATTTTTGAAAAGATGGTAAATAGTTTTGATGTAGTAGTAATTTCAGATTACAATAAAGGTTTCATTACGCCTAATTTGGCAAAAAATATAATAAACACTTCAAAGAAAAAGAAAAAAAAAATTATTGTTGACCCAAAAAGAAATAATTTTAGCTTGTATAAAAATGCGACAATAATCACTCCAAATTTCAAAGAACTTCTTTTAGCTACAAATTCGGTATTTGACGGAAATAATAAAAATGGTCTAGTTAAAAGACTATCAAAAAAAATTATTAAAGATTTTGAATTTGATTCTGTAATAACAACAATGAGTTCAGATGGGATGATTGTGGTTCAAAATTCCAATAAAGCCTTTGAGTTTCCATCAAAGGCTAAAGAAGTGTTTGATGTTTCAGGTGCTGGAGATACGGTTGTTGCATATGTTGCTGTTGAAATAAGTAGAGGAGAAAAATTATTAAAAGCAACAGAGCTGGCAAATGAAGCAGCAGGAATCGTTGTTGGAAAGTTTGGAACAGCTACTGTTTCTAGAGAAGAAATGAAAATCAAAACAGAAACGAATAACAAACTGTGTTCACTAAAAGAAGTATTTGATGAGATAAATCATAACCAAAAAGGAAAAAAAATAGGTTTTACAAATGGTTGTTTTGATTTGATACATCAGGGCCATATAGATTATTTGAAAAAAGCAAGATCACATTGTGATTTCTTGATTTTAGCAATTAATAGTGATTTTTCAGTCAGTAAGATCAAAGGGAAAGAGAGGCCAATTATTAACCAAGCCGAAAGGTCAATCATTTTAGCTAATTTTAATTTTATTGATAGAATAATAATTTTTAATGATGAAACACCTATAAAAATAATAAAAAAATTAAAACCTAATTTGATTTTTAAGGGAGATGATTACAAAAAAAATGAAGTTGTTGGAAACAAAGAAATTTCGAAATGGGGTGGAGATGTTATATTGATTAAGTGTTTAAAGGGAAAATCTACTTCTAATATTATAAAGAGAATTAAATATGGATCTTAGCGCAGTATTTTTTGATGTTGATGGAACTATTGTTGAAACGGAAGATTTTCATAGAAGGTCTTTTAATGAGTCTTTTAAGGAATTTAATTTAAATTGGTATTGGGACGAAGCTATTTATAAAGAACTTATTAACATTGGTGCAGGTAAGGAAAGAATTAGACACTATATTTCAAGAGCATGGCCTGAAATGTTAGATTATAAAAACCTTGAGAAGTATATTGATTCAATTCACAAAACAAAAAATGAAATTTATGATGACTACATCATTGATTCTAAAATTCAACCTAGGCCAGGAGTGTTAAGGTTAATATACGAGTTAAAAAAAAAAAAATTCGTATCGCCTTAATTTCCTCAAACTCTGAGGTTAATTTGATAAATCTTTTTGAGAAGGGACTTAAAATAGATCACAAATCAATTTTTGATCTAATAGCGCATGGTGAGTGTACTAGACAAAAAAGGCCATCTCCAGAAATATATGAGTGGGCTTTAGAAAAATTAAGACTTCCTCCTCAAGCGTGTATTGCTATAGAAGATTCACCTAGAGGCCTTGAATCTGCAAGTAATGCTAAAATAGATGTGTTGGTCACTCCTTCTTTCCTTACAGTAAATGAGGACTTTAAAGATGCAAAATTAATTGTGTCTGACTTAGGAGAAGATGATAAACCATTTAAGACAATTGATGGAAATAATTTTGGTTATGATCTGGTAACCTTCGATCTGTTACAAAATTTAATTAATCGTTAGATTAAGAAATATATTAAAAACATAATTTTAGATAAAAAGAGTTACATCTAAACGCAGGAACATTTTTAACTTATTTTAAATTTTATTTAATAATGTTAAAAAATAATTATGAGTCTTAAATTAATACTATTTCTTCCAATTTTTGAAATCATCGCATTTGTATTGTTTGGTGATTTTTTTGGATTTTTTCCGGTTCTTTTTATGATTTTAGTTACAGGGTTTTTTGGATTTTTTTTGTTGAAATCAAGCATAAGTGTTAAAGATGTAGAAGAATTGGCTTCTAATCCTGAAGATTGGATGTATAAGAAAATTGCAGGAATTCTATTAATAATACCCGGTTTTGTAACAGATTTTTTTGGTTTAGTTTTGCTGATCAATTCATTAAGAAAATTTGTGTGGGATTTTATTCCTGAAAAAGTAAAAGTTTATTCAGAAAAAGATAAACCTAAAAAAGACGAAGTAATTGAGGGGGAATACAGAGACCTAGATGACAAATAATGTTTCCAATACCTTTTGTAAAATAACAGGGCGTGTACAGGGAGTTGGTTTTAGAGCGTGGTCAAAGAAAATGGCTAAAACGTATAATCTAAAGGGTTGGGTTAAAAACTGTCCTGATGAATCTGTAGAACTAGAAATAAGTGGAGAAGAAACAAAGCAACAAAAATTTATTAAAGATTGTGAGCGTGGGCCAATTTTTAGTAAAGTTATTAAAGTTGAATCGATAGAAAGACCATATAAGAAGTTCGATGGTTTTGAGATTTTATATTAATGAAAATTTATTTTCTTCGGCATACTTCCTTGAAAGTGGGTTCAGATATATTTTATGGACAGACAGATCTAGATGTTTCAGGTTCATTTTTATCTGAACTAAAAGTTGTTAAAAAAAAATTTTTAAAAGAAAAAATAGATGTTAGAAATTTAGAAGTTTACTCAAGTCCATTAAAAAGATGTATGAAATTAACAAAGAAAATATCAGATAATTTTAGAGTCGATAATAGACTCAAAGAATTAAATCTTGGTGATTGGGAAATGAAAAAAATGAAGACAATTCCCAAAGAAGAAATTTTTAAATGGGAAGAAAACTTGATGACTTATAAAATACCAAATGGTGAAAGTAATAAGGATTTTTTGTTACGATTAAAATCTTTTTTAAAAGATGTAATTAAATTAAAGAAGGATGTTTTGATAGTTGCGCATGCTGGTTCAATAAATGGAATGATTTCTAATTTAACTAATGAACCATTTGATAAACTTGTTAAAAATTATTGGGAGAAGATTGGGTTTGGATCACTTTCCTTGATAGAAAAAAATGGTGGTCAAAGCAGAATTAGATTTATAGGAAAATAAAAAAATGTTTAATTTTTTTAAAAAAATGAAAATTAAAAAAGAAATGATCGACGACATTAAAGTTATAAGGAAAAGAAATAGATTAAAAACAATTTCGTTGAAAATAAAAGATGGTGAACCAGAGATTTCCTGCCCTGTTTTTACATCAAGAAATCAAATCAGGTCAATTATTGAAAAAAGACAAGAGTGGATTAGAAGAAAAATTGCTGAACAACAAAGACAAAAAAAAATGTCCTTCAAATTTGCTGATAGAAAAAAAATAAATTTTTTAAACAAAAAATTAACGATAATTTTTAAAAATGGCTCAAAAAATAATGCGAACTTAATTGATGAAAACTTAATAATTACTTCGTCAAACCAATCACTGAAGAATCTAAAGGATCTATTAATAAGGTGGTACAAATTCCAGGCTAAAAAATATTTAAAAAAAAGAACCAAACAAATATCTCTAAAGATAGGAATAAATTTCAAATTAGTCTGTGTTAAAGGTTATAAAGGAAGATGGGGGGCATGCTCTTCATCAGGCGAAATTTTTTTAAACTGGAAATTAATGATGTTACCAAGAAATATAATTGATTATATCATTGTGCATGAACTATGTCACATAGTTGAGCCAAATCACTCTTCGCGTTTCTGGTTACTAGTTGAAAAATTTGAACCAGAATACAATAGAAAAAAGGATTGGTTAAAAACTTATGGATCTTCAATAATTTCATTTTCCTAATTTATTTAACAATTGGCGCGCCCGAAAGGAGTCGAACCCTTAACCTTTTGAGCCGAAATCAAATGCTCTATCCAATTGAGCTACGGGCGCCTGTTTAAATTATCGTATACAAATCAACCAATTGAATAAAGCATTAATTGTCTGCCCCATGAGATAGATTATTTAGACTTTTATGAAAAAACAAAACCATACTACCTACCAATAAACATATTAAAGTAATTCCCAAGAAAACCTTTTGTTCACCTAATCTTTCAGAATACTGTCCAATCAAACCAGCTAATTTGTTTCCCATTCCAATTGCTGCAAAATAAATACCCATAATTGATGAAACAAGTTGTTTAGGAGAAAGTTTTGTAATGAATGATAGGATTACTGGAGAAGCGCACAATTCTCCTATCGTGTGGAAAAGGTAAGCTAAAATCAACCAATACATTGAGGATTTCCCAAAAATTTTAGCTTCAATTGACGCAAAAAACATAAAAACAAACCCTATACCCATAATAATGAGTCCTATGGCTATCTTAAATATAGAAGAACTAACAATTTTTTTTTTTTGAACTATTAACCAAAAATATGAAATATAAAATCCAAGTAAAATTATCATAAGGGGGTTGATGGATTGAAACCAACTGGCAGGAACTTCCCAATTCAAGAAGTCAATAAATCTATCAGTTTTTTGGAATGCAAAAATATTCATTAATCCACCAGCTTGTTCAAAAGAAGCCCAAAAAATCATCAAGACCACAGAAGCGAGTATAATTAATTTGATTCTATCTATTTCTATTCTTGTAAATTTCAATCTTATTTTTTCATTATCATTAGTTTTTTTAATCTTTGTAGAGAAATTTTTTTGGCCGTAAAGAAAAAAAACCTGACCTATTATCATACCCAATCCTGCTAGGGAGAACCCATAGTGCCAGCCATAAATTTCCCCGACATAACCAACGATTATGCTAGCAAAGAAGGCACCAAAGTTAATTCCTATGTAGAAGATTGTAAAACCTTGATCTCTTCGAAGATCGTTTTTTTTGTAAAGACTGCCTACTAAGCTTGAAATATTTGGTTTGAGCAGACCTACTCCGAGTATTATTAAACTTAAACCAAAAAAGAAAAAAAAATTATTTTGAATAGCTAAAGATAAATGTCCTATGCATAAAAGAAATCCTCCAAGTAGTACGGATTTTTCACTACTTATATATCTATCTGCAATGACCCCTCCTGGCACACAAGCCAAATAAACAAGAGCTGTATACCAACCATAAAGTTTGATTGCCTCAGCATTCGTCCACCCCATTCCTGGGTTTGTTGAATTAACCTCTGAAACCAAATAAAGGACTAAAATTGCCCGCATTCCATAATAACTAAATCTTTCCCACAATTCAGTGAAGAAAAGTGTAGTTAAGCCTCTGGGATGATTTGAGAATTCACTTAGGAAATTAATGTTCATAAAATTCTACTAGCAATTTTATTTTTTTCCAATTAACCTTTCTGCATCATCTATCTTTTTGGGATCACAAAGATCTTCAATGTGAGTTTTTAATGCTTTGCTACTAAGATTGATTTCAATCAGGAAAACAAATAATGCAACAGAGAATAAAACAAGAGCCAGAATAAAAAAAAACGATGCTATTTCTAAATTGTAAATTCCTATCAAAATTGTTAACAAATTAAATAGAAAAGATAGAGCCGAAAAAAATTGCATAGCCTGAACGTATTTAAGTCTAAGATTCAAGATCTGTATCTGTTCTATATATCGCATTTGCAGATATTTTCTCTTTTTAAACTTTTCTGTAAATATTTCGGCATGAACTTTTCTAATGAGTGTGCTAAGAGATATCCATCTGTTTCCAAATGTTAGCATCATAAGGGGTATTGCTGGAAACAAAAAAGCAGAATAAGTTAGTTGAAAATTACTCATATTTGTTAAATACTTTAGAAAGTAATGTTCTATTATTATAACAACTTTAACACAAAATTATTTCTTAAAATTAAATTTCATCAGAAAGAAAAAACAATTATCAGGTTAGAGCGGATTCATTACCCAGTTAAAATTTATACAAAATCTTACGAATTTAAACCTTTTATAGATTTTTTTTCTGGGAGAATAAAAAGTTTTAACTTTAAATTTAGACTAGATAAATTTTCCGAAGCAGTAAAAAATGTATTGGGTTGTTTGTGTTGTATTCCTTATGGACAAATAGTCACATATTCTGATATTGCAAAAAAGGTAAATTTACACCCTAGGTTTATTGGAAATGTTTGCAGAATTAATCCTTTCCCAATAATAATTCCTTGCCATAGAGTGATTTCAAAGAACGGATCAAATTTTTATCAATGGGGAAGTGAAAGAAAGATTTTTCTACAGAATCTCGAAAAAAAATTCATATAAATTGGCATAAAAATTGCTTTATATACATTACTTTCTGTTAAATGTCAGAAAATTGAACATCGGGAAGACCTAACAGCATAATATTTCCTCCCTTAAAAAAAGGGTCTTCCCAGTTCTAATTAATCCTTAATGTTACTTATAAACACAATTAATTCGTCAATTTTGTTATCAGGAATTTCTTTGTACGAACAATGAAATTGAGTTTTTACAATACTGCAAATGTGAGCGTACGGATTTCTTCCTTTAGGGTGGTTGGGATGTGATTTGAGATTACCTTGCAACTGATCACCTCTCAGTTGAATCAATGACCAAACTTTTTTCCTATTTTGTTCATTCATTCTAACGGAAACCCTGGTTTGTCCTAGTTCGTGCTTTTTTTTTTGACCTTTTAAAAATTTTTATTTCATTTTCAACATCTTTCTGGATCATTTTTTTTTGCATAATATATTTATTACCTGGTTTAGGGGGGGGTAATTTTTTAAAAGTCCCATCATCCTTCATCAAAAAGTAATTACCGTTTTTATCTTGAATGATTTCATCAGCCAATGAAAGGTAGAAAATTACTAAATTAAAAAAAATAAGATGTATGATGAATAATTTCATTTGTATTGATGATATTTTTGTACATCTTCGTGTCAATTAAATGTTTATTTAAAAAGTCTTTTATTTATCTAGCCTATGATGAAATTCTGAATTTCTAAGTTTTACAAGTGAATTTTGGAAAGAATATAAATCATCTAGATTTTCATTTTTTAATATCCATTCCTTAATTTCTCTCGTTACTCGATTTCCATCTATATCTCTCAGTATCATATGGTAATTCTTCTCGTAAATAGCTAGCTTTATTCTATCGTCAAATTTTTTTTGAATTTCTTCATCATTTAATAATTTCAGAAGAGGTTTTCTAGGGACAATTTCATCAATTATTGGGATAATCATCAATGTATCATAGCTAGGGTTTTTTAGGTAGTTCATAGAATCATAAAATGACCTGTCCATAAGTTTTATTATTCCATTCAGACTTTCCAGAGTTGGTTTGTGAATAAAGTAATGGTCCCTAGAGAGTTGTTTTAACATTTGAATATTGTCACTTGCTCTGACATTTATGAAACCATCGCCACTAACTTTAACATCAGGAAAAATTTTTGATAATAAACTTAAAGTCAAACTTTTAAAGAAATTTCTTTCGGTAAAATTCCATATAGCCGGAGCCACTAAAACTATCCCATCGATAGGTAGGTTTTTATGACTATTTGCTAGACTTATAACTATTGCTCCACCCATACTTTCACCGAGTAGATAGATTTTTTGTTTTGGATTTTTTTGTTTTAAAATTGTTAAAAATTTTAAAATATCATCTATATGATTATCAATTGGGAACCAAGTACCTCTATTTGTATTTTTTCCAAAACCTTGAAGATCAAACGCGATAGTTTCTATTCCAAATTTTCCTAAGAAATTTGCTGGGGTTTCAAATGAATTAGAATAATCATTATAACCATGTATTGCACAGATTAGGATTTCACTATGATCTAATTCAGATTTCCAATTTTTAATAAAAAAATCATATTCTCTAGATTGATTGCCTAAGGATCTGTCATAGGTATTATTTGATAAATTTTCGCATGAGACGAAGACAATTAAGATAAGAAAACTTGATATTATTTTTTTAATAATTTTAAGAATATGTCCTCTAAATCTGATTCTTTAGTTGAAATTTCTTTTAACTCAAACTTGTTATCAACAAAAATCTCTACAATATTTGCTGTGCTTATTTCACTTTTTTTAAATCTCATTGTAACTGAGTTTTTGGTTTTTTTAATACAAAGATTTTTTATTTTTTTAGGAATTTCTTTAATTGATTGGGAGAATTCAATTGTAAGTTCCTTATCATCTAAGATGTTAAGAAGATTCTTCTTTTTGTCACAAGCTATAACTTTTCCCTTGTTTATCACAGCAATTTCATCGCACAGAATTTCTGCTTCTTTTAGATAATGAGTTGTTAAAATTATTGTAACACCCTTTTTGTTGAGCCTTCTAATTGATTCCCAAAGTTTTTTCCTGAGTTCAACATCTACACCTGCAGTTGGCTCATCAAGAATTAATATTGGTGGATTATGAACCATTGCTTTTGCAACCATTAGCCTTCTTTTCATTCCACCAGATAAACTTCTTGAATAGGCATTTGCCATTTCTTTAAGACCAAGTTCACCTAATATTTGCTGATTTTTTTTTTTATTTTCTTTAACTGCATAGAGCCCTGACTGGATTTCCAAAATTTGAAGTGGGGTAAAGAATGGATCAATGTTTATTTCTTGAGGCACAACACCTATGTTTCCTCTAACTGTTTTTGGGTCCAAATCTAAGTTGATTCCGCAAACAGAAACTTTACCAGATGTTTTATTTGTAAGCCCAGCCAAGATGTTAATAAATGTACTTTTTCCTGCCCCATTAGGTCCTAACAAACCAAAAATTGTGCCTTCCTTAATTACTAGATCAATATGATCTAGTGCAAAATTATTCTTTGGACCATATGTTTTAGCTAATTTCTCAACCTTTATAATTTTTTTTTCATTTACCATTCAAATTATAATTGTTTTTTATAAATTAAAAATGTGATATTTCTTTGAAATGTAGTCATATGGGTATTAATTTTCAAATAGATTTAAAATATATTGATGGCGATAAGGTGAGTTGTAAAGGAGGGGACTGGTCTGAAGCGCACCCGTTGGTTTACTTAGATTTATCATCAGGGGATATTATTACCTGCCCTTACTGTAGTATTCAATTCAAAAAAAAATGAATTCTATTAAAAATGATCAATTAGTTCTTGTTGATGGTTCTGGTTACATCTTTAGAGCTTATTATGCATTACCACCCATGTACAAATCGGATGGGGTTCCAGTTAATGCAGTTTTTGGTTTTTGTAATATGTTGCTAAAGCTTATAGAGGATATTCAAATGGAAAAAGGAGGAAATGTTTCTATAGCCGTCGTATTTGATGCAGCTAGAGAAACATTCCGGAACAAAATATACTCTCAGTATAAAGCAAATAGAGCTGACCCTCCTGATGATTTAAAGCCCCAATTTGACCTAATCAAAAAAGTTCCTGAGTTTTTCAATTTGAAGTCTATTCAATTACTCGGATATGAAGCAGATGACTTAATTGCTTCTTATGCAAAAGAGGCTTTAAAAAAGGGAAGGAAAGTAACAATAATTTCCTCAGATAAAGATTTAATGCAATTGTTGAAAGACAAGATCTCAATTATTGATCCTATAAAAAAAAAAGAAATTGGAATTGAAAACGTCCTTGAGAAATTTGGTGTGGAGCCAGAAAAAGTTATTGATGTGCAAGCACTAGCAGGTGATACATCTGATAATATTCCCGGAGTTCCTGGAATTGGTCCAAAAATAGCCTCTCAGCTAATTAATGAATTTGGAACATTAGAAAAATTGCTTGAAGGCTATGAGACAATAAAACAGGAAAAAAGAAGAGAATCAATAAAAGAAAATAGAGAACTAGCAATATTGTCCAAAAAATTAGTAACGTTAAAAGATGATGTTCCATTGCCGTTGCCAATTGATACTTTGAGCTATAGGCCTCTAGAAGTTAAAGAACTAATAAAATTTCTAGATGAAATGGAATTTAACAGGATTAAAGCTAATGTAATTTCTAGATTTGGGGATCCTGGTGCAAACAAAATAGAAAGAAAAGAATCTTCAGTTGTTCCTTCCAAATTTTATATTCCAGAAAGAGAAAGGATTGATAAAAATAAATATGAATTAATTTTGGAATCAGAACAATTGATTAAATGGGTAGAGATGGTCAATGAAAAGGGTTTGGTTGCTATTGATTGTGAAACAACTTCAATTAACCCAATAGATGCAGACATTGTTGGTTTTTCAATGTCTTTAGAAAATAGCTTGGCTTGTTATATACCAATCTCTCACAAAAACTCATCTGAGAAACAGATTAGTCTAAAAAAATTTATTCAGATTATTAGAGTTTTGCTTGAGGATTCTTCTATACTAAAAATAGGCCAAAATATTAAGTATGACTATGTGATTTTAAAAAATTTAGGAATTAATTTAAGTAATGTAGATGATACGATGTTAATGTCGTACGTGCTAAGAACTGGTCGGAGAGGACACGGTCTAGATGATCTCTCTATAGATTTTTTGTCTTATGAAACTCAAAAATATTCTGATGTAACCACCAAAAACAAAAAGAAAATTCCATTTGAGGAAGTAAATATAACTGCTGCAATGAACTATGCAGCAGAGGATGCCGACGTAACCTATCGCTTATGGGATATACTTAGGATTGAACTAATAAAAAATAAGCTTTATGACTTTTATTTTTACGTAGAGAAGCCTTTGATCAAGATAATTGCAATAATGGAGATTTGGGGTTGTAAAATTGATAATGGAGAATTAAAAAAACTTTCCTTAGAATTTTCCAAAAAAATTGATGAGATAGGAAACAAAATTTATGATTGTGCTGGCGTAAAATTTAATGTTGGTTCGCCAAAACAACTTGGGGAAATCTTATTTTCAAAATTAAATTTGCCATTTGGGAAGAAAGGAAAAAGTGGAAACTTCCAAACGGATGTTAAGATTTTAGAAAAACTTAAATCTGAGAATCATATAATCGCTTCACTTATTCTTGAATGGAGACAATTTTCAAAATTAAAAAGTACCTATTGTTCTGGCTTGCTTTCTAGAGAAAGTAAAAAGACATCCAGAATTCATACGTCTTATGGAATGGCTAGTACTTTAACAGGAAGATTGTCATCAAATGATCCAAATTTACAAAATATTCCAATTAAAACTGTTGAAGGCAGACAAATCAGGAAAGCATTCATAGCTGAAGATGGATTTAGCATTGTTTCGGTTGATTATTCACAGATAGAACTGAGGGTTCTTGCTCATATTGCAAATATGCCTTCATTAATCAATGCTTTTAAAAATGGTGAAGATATTCATTCTGTAACTGCTATGGATGTATTCCAGGTTAGTAAAGAGAATATAACCAATGATTTAAGAAGGAAGGCGAAAACAATAAATTTTGGAATTATCTATGGAATTTCAGCTTATGGTCTTGGGTTGCAGCTTGAAATTTCAAATTCTGAGGCAAAAAAATATATTGATCAATATTTTTTAAAATATCCAGGTATTAAAGATTATATGAAGGAGACCGTAATTTTTTGTAGAGATAAAGGATATGTTGTAACACCTTTTGGAAGAAGAATATTCATTCCGTTTATCAATGACAAAATGGCATCAAGGAGAAATTTTGCTGAAAGATCGGCTATCAATGCTCCAATTCAAGGTGGGGCAGCAGATATGATAAAAATAGCAATGCCCAAAATCTTCAAATTTATTCAAGAGAATAATCTTAGGAGTAAAATGCTTCTTCAGGTTCATGATGAACTCATATTTGAAACTCCTAATGATGAAATTGAAGAGATAGTCAACAATATTCCTGATATTATGATTAATTCTCACCAAAAATTTTTGAAACTAGATGTTCCTATAAAAGTTGATGTTGGAATTGGCAAAAACTGGAATGAGGCACACTAGTTCTTTATTGCTAATTTGTGAAGAAATAAAAATTTGTCTCTAATTTTTTTTTCATTTTTTATTATTTTTTTGAAACAGTATCGTATGACCCCATCTTTTTTTCTTAGATCAAATCCTTCTGGGTCAATACCAACTAGTTTCCAATTTCCAACATTATTTAAAGAGTTGTGAGGAATTAGTTTTTTAGCATACAAATTTAGACTTTTTTGATAACTCGTGTTCATATGGTCAAGGATCTGCATCTCATGTTTTCCAAAATCTGAAAATTCTTTGCATATAATTTCAGATCGGGTAAACCATTTTACATTTGCAAACCCTCCAACAAGATGTGCTCCTTTTATTTTCATTTTATAGAAATTCATATCTTGAAAATTGGAATATAGTTTTGAAGCCGGGTGTCTGGACAAAAATCGATTACGATGAAGATTTTTTTTTGTTATATTTATTTTACCAATCAATGTAACTCTTGGTCTTGACATTGGATCTTCATATTTGATGCTATTATTGAATTTAGGGAAAAGGTTGTAGTTTTTTTGTTCTTCGCACAACATTATTGAGACAAGATTTTTTTTTTTAAGATTGATTGTATGTTCAGATAAGTTGGATAGTAGAATAATTGGGGATAAATCATAATCGAATGCAGTTAGTGTAAAGGTTGAGTATGGAAATTTCTGACGTAGACCAATTCTTTTTCTAAGATTTTCTGTATTAAATTCCGTTGAAAGATATCCTCTTGAAGATGATCTAATAAGTTGTCGCGTTGCATATTCTATTTTCATTTATTCTTAATGATGTATAGTAATTATTAAATGTTCATTAAAGTTAGAAGATTTAAACATATATTCATTTTTGTTATTCTAATTCTTTTTTCTGGAAACTGCTATTCAAAGAAAGATAATTCTTTGCTTTTTCATGGAGGTTATACGTTTGAAACCTTCAAAGATCAAAAAAGTTGTGCTGTATATTTGTCAATTTTTAATAACACTGAAAAAGATTTCATAATAAGATCAATTGAAACTAGTGTTGCAAAGAAAGCCGAGATTCATGACGTTAATTTTAGTGACAATATCGTCAAGATGATAATGACAAAAAATTTCAAGATTGAGAAAAATACTCAAATTTTTTTTCAACCAGGTGGAAAACATATAATGTTGATGGGACTGAATGATGGCTTGTATGATGGGCAATCGTTCAATCTTAGATTTTATTTTGATAATGAGGAAATGATTGAAACTCAAATTTTAGTAGTAAATAAGAAATTAAGAGAAAATTATCTAAATTAGAATTATGGAATCAAGAAAATTCCACTCTACGTCAATAGTTTTTGAAGATAATGGCTTGATGATATTAGGAAAATCTGGTTCTGGAAAGTCCGATTTAGCATTGAGGTTAATTGATAGTGGGGCAACATTGATATCAGATGATATAACGATTTGCAGAAAAATTAATAGTCAGATTTTTTTATTTTCACCTGAAGAAACAAAGGGTTTGCTTGAGGTTAGGGAAGTTGGCGTTATAACCGTACCTTATGTTGAAAATATTAGATTGAATCTTATTGCTAGATTAGTTGATGAAGAAATCACAAGAATGCCTAAACCAGAAAATTTAAGAATTTTAGGAATAAAAATTCCTAAATTCAGGATCAATGGAAGAAATCCATCATCAATTGTAAAAGTTAAAGTAAAGCTTAATGAAATCAAAAATTGGAAATAATAAAATTTTAATTGTTACTGGATTATCAGGTGCTGGTAGAACCACCGCTTTAAAAATTCTTGAAGATATTGGATTTGAAGCGATCGATAATTTACCTGTATTTCTTCTTCCTAATATTATTGATGCAAAAATAAAAAATAATCTAGCCGTTGGGATAGATATTAGAAGTAGAGAATTCAATGTTCAAAAAATAGTAAAACTTATAAAAGCTAAAAAAACCTCCAATATTTCAATAGTATTTTTTGATTGTGACAATTTAAGCTTGTTAAATAGATATAAAGAAAGCAGAAGGATTCATCCACTTAAACTTGATCTACCAATTTCACACATAATTGATAGAGAGAGGGTTTGGCTAGACCCATTAAAAAAAAATTGTGACTTTTATCTTAACACTTCTGATCTTTCCATTAATTTGCTCAGAAAGCAATTGATTCTATTGTTTGGTGGAAATAAGAAAAAGAAAACAACTGTCAGGATTATGTCATTTGGATACAAGTATGGGTTGCCAAGGGAAGCAGATTTCGTATTTGATATGAGATTTATTAAAAACCCTTTTTATGTAAAAGAATTAAAGAAATTAAATGGCAAAAACTCAAAAGTCAAAAAATTTGTTAAAAATCAAGAGTATTTTAATTATTTTTTTGATACGATAGATACATTCTTTGAAAATGTACTTGATGGATTCAAAGAAGAGGGAAAGGACTTTTTAACAGTTGCTTTTGGCTGTACAGGGGGATTGCATAGATCAGTTGTTTCCAGTGAGTATTATTACTCGTTGTTAAAAAATAAAAAGAACTTAGATGTGTTTATTGATCATAGAGATTTAAGAAAATGATTGGGATTGTAATTGTAAGTCATTCAAATATTGCTAAAGAATTTGTATTGGTACTTGAACAGATTGTTGGAAAGCAAGAAAATCTTCATCCAATATCTATATTTCCTGGAGATGATATAGAAAAAAAAAGAAAAGAAATAATTAGTTCAATAAAAAAAGTTGATAAAGGGAAGGGAGTTGTAGTTCTTACCGATATGTTTGGAGGTACGCCCTCCAATCTCGCAATTTCAGTTATGGAAGAAGAAAAAGTAGAGGTGGTTGCAGGAGTAAATCTTCCTTTGTTGATAAAAATGGTGTCTTTAAGAAAAGATCAGAATATAAAAAATTTAATTAAGTTGTCTCAAGAATCAGGGAGAAAATATATTAATGTAGCGTCAGCATTCTTCGGAGAGTCTAGAGATTGGCCCAAAAAAGATTAGAAAGAAAAATTTTAATTACCAATAAGCTTGGTCTGCATGCAAGAGCTGCTGCCAAGTTTGTTGATGTTACGTCAAAGTGTAGATCGAAATTCATAGTAAAAAAGGGAAAAAACTCTGTCAATGGTTCATCACTCCTTGGTTTGATGACTTTAGCTGCTTCAAAAGGAACAGAGATAAGAGTTTGTTGTGTTGGAGAAACGGCCGAGAAAGATTTAAATAGATTAATTGATTTAATTAGAAATAATTTTGGTGAGGAAAAACCTTTATCAGAGAATATTAATAAAGAAAAAATTTTTAAGGGTATTGGTGTGTCATCTGGATGTGCTATTGGAAACTGCTTAGTTAAGGAGAGTTCTAGCGTTTCTCATTCCAGATATAATATCCCTATTTCAGAAGTGAAGAGAGAAATACTAAGGTTAGAAAGAGCGGCAAAGAAATCCATAAGAGAGCTGGAAAGAATTATAAAAAAAATTAAAGACTCCAAAGTGGACATTTACCAAGAGATGAAATTTATGCTTGAAGCTAACGTTTCCATAATTCGTTCTTCTTCCTTAATCAAAGATGCTAAAAAAAGGATTGAAAAAGATTTAATTAATGCTGAATTTGCAATCACCGAAGAATTAAACAAACATGCAGATCTTTTTAAGAAAATAAAGGATGATTATCTTAAAGATAGAATTGATGATGTTAGAGATGTGTGCAGAAGAATCATTGAAAATCTCCAAAAAAAAAAAAGCAAATATGATGAATTAAAGAAAAATCAAATTTTAATTTCTTCTGAACTTAGTCCAGCTGATTTGTTAACTGACTCCAAAATCAAGCGTACTGGTTTAGTAACAAGTCTTGGAGGTCCTGAGGGTCATTTTGCAATAGTAGCAAGATCTTTGTCAATCCCAACGGTAGTTGGAATAAAAAATATTGTAAAGAATATTAAAAATAATGAGAAGGTAATTATTGATGGAGAAAACGGACTTCTTATCAAGAATCCAACTAGTTCAACAATTAGAATTTATAAAAATAAAATAGAAAAACAAAAAAATGAAGATAAAAAACTGTATTATTTTAATAAGGTTGTTCCAAAAACTGTTGACAAAATGAGAATTAGAATTGAAGCCAATGTGGACAATTCTGATGAGGTGAAGGAGTCAATGAATAAGGGAATAGATGGTATAGGTCTTTTTAGAAGCGAATATCTTTTTATGAATAAAAAGACAATTCCTACTGAAAATGAACAATACAATTCTATAAGCAAATCACTACGGTATCTTAAGGGAAAAACCCTTACAATTAGAACCCTTGATGTTGGGAATGACAAGAAAGTTCCATCAATTGAGAAACTTTTACCAAAATCTCCTAATCCAGCCTTAGGATTAAGAGCAATAAGACTTACTTTAGCTTTCCCAAAAATTTTTAAACGTCAGATAGCTGCCATTTTAAGAGCAAGCAACATTGGTGAGGTGAGAATAATGTTGCCAATGGTTTCAAATGTTTCTGAATTAGTTGAAACAAAGAAATTAATTGATGAGGTAAGAAGAGAGTTAAAAACCAATGGAACTAAGATTCCTTCTCAATTCCCGAAAATTGGAGTTTTAATAGAAACACCTGCAGCTGCTCTGATATCTGAATCATTATCAAAGCACTGTGATTTTTTGGCAATAGGAACAAATGATTTGACAATGTACACTTTAGCAATTGATCGAGGAGATGAAGAAGTGGCAAAAATTTATGATCCAGCACATCTTTCAGTATTAAGGTTAATTAAATTGTCTTATGACTCTGCAACTAAAGTTGGAATTCCTGTTAGTGTGTGTGGAGAAATGGCGGGAGATACATTGTTTACATCTTTACTTGTTGGTATGGGAATCAAAACTTTGTCAATGAGTTCATCAAGAATTTTAAAAGTGAAGCAATTTTTAAGTAAGATTGATTCGAAAGAAGTAAAAAAAATTTCAGATGATATTTTGAAAGAAGATGATAATGTGCTCATTAAATATAAACTAAAGTCGTATTATGATAGGATTTACAACTTAATTTAGATTATGAGGAAAAATGAGTGATTTTAAAGTAAAAGATTTAGATTTAGCTGATTGGGGTAGAAAAGAAATTGAGATTGCGGAAACTGAAATGCCGGGTTTGATGAAATTGAGAGAAGAATATAAAAATAAGAAACCTCTAACAGATGCAAGAATTTGTGGCTGTCTTCATATGACGGTGCAAACTGCTGTTTTAATTGAGACCTTAATTGATCTTGGTGCAACGGTCCGTTGGAGTTCGTGTAATATATTT
>CAZAFN010000014.1:0-361 GCA_964484795.1 uncultured Alphaproteobacteria bacterium
AGTTTATTGAAAACTTAAGATATTTTTTCTTCTTTTTACCTGTATACCCACAATACGAGACTATTCTACTGTAACCCAATGTTCGAGGTTTCTAGGTTGATCACCTGATTTTATCCAAGAAAACTGGGGGTTAGAAATGAGTAATAGTTTTTTCATTTCAAAGAATTTTCTGTATATAATAACCTAAAAGTATATACATAAAAAATGTTAACATTATAATTTTTAAGAAAAATAAATTTATAAAATTGGAGTAATTAATGGACGATGATAAAAAATCCACAATGACATCAAGAGAGTTGAGAGATGAGATAATTGTTCTTTTTGAAGAATTAATTAAAAAAGATGGAAGTGGAGGAGAACA
>CAZAFN010000014.1:398-39099 GCA_964484795.1 uncultured Alphaproteobacteria bacterium
GTCATTTGAGATGAAAGTATGTTCAGTTGGTAGATTAGCAAAGAAAAAAGGAGTATTGGATACATATAAATCAGCATTGTTTAGAGAAATTGAAATGATCGATTTATGGAATTACGATTAAAATCACTTTTGTAAAATCTCTTATAACTCTCCTATAACTTCCCCTATTTCTCTTAAACAGTTATTGAAATTACTTAATCCTACCTTATAAACTCCCAATTATTATTATAAAACGTTAATCCTTTGTTAAAACTTTCACTATTTTCCTTAATAATCATTAATAAAATTAAAATATTTTTGAAAAATTATTCAGTTATGTCTAAACAGAAGTCAGTTAGTTTAACTTTGTAAGTGTTTTGATGTCTTTTTTTTCTAATCTCATTTTTTTTAATAATTTGTGAAACCAGACTGGGAGTAAATTGTTTTCCTCTGGTTGATTTTAGTTCACTATAATTTAAATACTGACTAACTCTAATGTACGAATACCCTTGTTCTCGGAGTGTATAAATCGTTTTTAACAGGAATTTTTGATAGTTCGATAACGGGTAATTAGACAAGTATAAATTGGGTATTTTCTGACGAAATGTGACAAATAAATTCGTTAAAATTTCTTTATCACGGTCGTTCCAAACTACTCCACGGTGACTGATTTTGCTAAATTTCTTGGTTGATCAACATCCGTTCCTTTACTAACTGCAACAAAATAAGCAATCAACTGCACGGGAATGCAGTGGATAATTGGTTGCACGAATTCATTTAAATTTGGCAAAACAATTTTCTTTATTGTTTTATCATCAATTGCCCTTTCTCCATCATCATCAGTAATTAAAATGACGTCACCTCCTCTTGCGAGAATTTCCTGCATATTAGAAACATTCTTCTCAAAAAGAAAATCCTTGGGAGCAATTATTATCACTGGAACCTTATCATCAACTAATGCTATGGGGCCGTGTTTCATCTCACCAGAAGCATAACCCTCAGCATGAATGTATGAAATTTCCTTTAATTTCAATGCTCCTTCCATGGCTATTGGGAACGAAAGTCCCCTTCCCAAAAACAAAGCGCTATTAGCTTCAACTATTTCACTGCTAATCTTTTTAATCTGTTCACTTAATCCCAAAACATTAGACATATTTGAAGGAACTTCTAAAAGACTTTCAGTTAGTTCTATCTCCACACTCTTCTTCAATGTCTTTTTTTCTCTGCCAATCACAATGCATAAGCTAGCCAAAACACTTAATTGTGCAGTAAAGGCTTTGGTAGAAGCCACTCCTATTTCAGGGCCAGCAGCAATGGTTAAAACAAAATCTGATTCCCGCGAAATGCTACTTTCACTAACATTTACTATGCTTAAAATCTTACTTTTATTAGCTTTTGCATACTTAAGTGCTGCAAGAGTATCAGCAGTTTCTCCAGACTGTGAAATGAATATTGAAAGGGTATCCTTAGACTTAACGTAGGCTTTATATCTGAATTCAGATGCCAAGTGAGCAACGGAATGAATTCCAAGATATTTCTCAAACCAATAAGTAGCTATTTGACAAGCATAGTAGGAAGTTCCACAAGCTATTAAGTCTATCCTTGAAATTTTTTTCCAATTTATTTTTAAATCAGGAATGTTTATTTTCTTATGGATTGGATCAACGAATCTGTACAATGAATCTCCTATTACATGAGGTTGTTCATAAATCTCTTTCTGCATAAAGTGATTAAAATTTCCTTTCCCAAGGTTTTCTCCCGTGTATGAAGATTTTGAAATTTTCCTCTTAATTTTTTTAAAACTTTCATCAAAAATCTGATGTGAATTTTCATTTATGAAAACACTATCTCCTTCTTCTAAATATATTATTTTTTGAGTAAAAGGAGATAAGGCAACTGAATCTGATCCCAAAAAAGCTGAATTTTTTCCCAAACCAACAGCTAATGGGCTACCTCTCCTAGCTCCAGCTAGCAAATTAAAATCCTTAAAAATAATTGCAATTGCAAACGCTCCTTCCAAAAACTGAAGTGTATTTTTTAAAGCTTTTTCAGGAGAGTTTTTTTTCTTCAATTCTTCACTTAGAAGATGAGCAATGACTTCACTATCTGTTTCTGATTTAAATTCATACCCCTTCGAAATAAGCATTTTTTTTAAATTTGAATAATTTTCAATTATTCCATTATGAACTATCGAAACTGACTTAGAAGAATGTGGATGAGCGTTGGTAGTGGACGGCACACCATGAGTGGCCCACCTAGTATGGCCTATCCCAATTTTTCCATTCAAAGTAGTTTGTTGTTTTACTTTTTTTTTTAAATTGTTTAATTTCCCTTTTGACCTTACGGTTTTAATTTCTTTTTTATTCTCTAGTATTGAAACTCCAGAAGAATCATACCCTCTATATTCCAATTTAGTAAGACCATCTAAAATTGATTCAATTACTGGATAGTCTGCTAAAACTCCAAAAATTCCACACATTATTTTTTTTTCTTATTATTTTTCTTTATTAATTCAGATTTTCTGTAAACGGTAGTGCCAATTGGAACATCCTTTTTGATTACTGTGCCAGCTCCAATTATTGAATTCTTTTTGATTTTTATGGGAGCGATTAATGATGTATTAGAACCAATAAAACAATTCTCACCAATCAATGTCTTATGTTTTGTTATGCCATCATAATTACACGTTATCGTTCCAGCTCCAATATTGGTATTTTCATCAATGACTGCATCTCCAATATAAGACAAATGAGAAGCTTTTACATTCTTGTCAATCTTAGATTTTTTTATTTCCACAAAGTTTCCAACACGAGCATCTTCTCCAATCACAGTGTGATCTCTTGTTCTAGCAAAGGGCCCAATTGTGGCATTATTGGAAATTATCGAATTCTCGACATGGCTAAAACTTTTCAGAATCACATTATTTCCAACGCTTACGCCTGGACCAAAATATACATTCGGATGAATCACCACGTCTTTCCCAATTTGTGTATCATAACTAAAATAAACCGTGTCTGGATCAATTAAAGTCACGCCTTGTTTTAAAAAATTTTTTCTGGCTTGGATTTGAAATTCTTCTTCAACTAGTGATAAATCAGTTTTATCATTTACACCAAGAGTTTCCACGAAACCACACTCTTCACAACCAACCTTAAAATTTGCCTCACTCATTATTTCAACTATGTCAGTCAAATAAAATTCTTTCTTATTATTATTGTTATCTATTCTTTTTAAATTCTTTGATAATAAGTCCGTTTTAATAATCATTATCCCCGAATTGCAGAACTCAATTTTTTTTTGATCACCCTGTAGTTCACTCTTTTCAATTATTTTTTTTAACTGACTACCAACCATTTGCAACCTTCCATAGGAGTGATTAGCATTTTTAGGTCTCATCGACAAAATGCACAAATCCATTTTTTTAGATTTGAATTTTGCAATGCACTTCTTCAAGGTTTGGTTCGAAATAAGTGGAGTATCAGCATACAAAATCAAAGTGACATCTGATTGACAAATATTTTTATTATTAAATGCAGCATTGACTGCATCAGCTGTACCCAATTGTTTTTGTTGTATAGCAAACAAGACTTTCTTATATTTTTGGTTTATTTCTGTCTTCAAAGAAGTTAACTTTTTCGAGAGTATAATTGATAGGAATTTTGGGTTAAGAGTTTTAGCAACATCTAAAACGTGGTAAATCATAGGATGGTTACCTACGTGATGAAAGACTTTGGGCTTTTTGGAATTCATCCTCTCGCCCTTACCGGCAGCTAAAACAATTACAGAAAGTGACATTTAACTAAAGCTTGAAATCAAATTTTAAATTATACTATAACTTTTTCTAACAAAGAAAAATTGTTTTATGAATAAAAAAATTAAATGTGTAATATTTGATTTAGATGGAACCCTGATTGACAGCGGTCCAGATCTACTTGATTCCCTTAACTATGTACTTAAAAAAAATAAATTGAAATCTATAAGCAGGAAAGTTCTTGGAAACCTAGTGGGAGGTGGAGCTGAAGCAATGATTAGAAAGGGATATGACTTTTTGAATGAAAAAATAGTTGTTGAAAAAATCCCTGAAATGGTTGATTGCTTTATAGATTTCTATTATCAGAACTGTACAAAAAAAACCCTCTTATACGACAATGTGTTTGAATCATTAAAAAATCTGAGGTCAAAAAAATTTAAAATGGGTTTATGTACTAATAAAAAACAACATCTAACTGAAAAAATAGTTGAACAACTAAATATAAAAGATTTCTTTGATGTAATAGTTGGCTCTAGAAAATCTATCGCCTTAAAACCAGAAACTGACATGCTTAAATTTTGTCTTGAAAATCTTGAAAGTTCTCCTGAAGAATCAATTATGATTGGTGATAGTAATAACGACATAATTCCAGCAAATAAAATGAATATGACTTCTGTTTTTGTTAAATATGGATATGGAAAGCTTGATGAATCTGTAACACCTAATTTTTCAATTGATAATATCAATGAAATTTTAAGAATCTTAAATAGTTAGATTTTTATTCTTTCATTAAAAAACAAATTTATCTCACTTAATACCTGATATATTGAAACCAAAGCTATAATCAAGGCGATAAAAGCAATTGCATATAACAATTTGTGGAATTTAGGATCCATAAAACAATTATATTAAAATTAATGATGAATAATCATCAAAATATTTTATTTTTAAAAATTAGGTATCATCAAATCCACAAAACAAAAAACCATATTTTCCGAAGGTTTTAAAGTTTTCCCTTTTTTTGTATATTATGAAAAATGAAAAAAAACATACTTAAAGAATCTCAAAGTGCAATAGATAAAGCAGTGGCTTTGTTGAAATCAAGAAAGTTAGTCTCAATTAAAACTGAGACCGTATACGGTGTTGCATGTGATCCCAGTAACATTTACTCCATAAAAAAAGTTTATCAACTAAAGAAAAGACCTCTTTATAACCCTCTAATAATTCATGTTAGTTCAATGAAAATGGCTGAAGAAATAGCTGTATTCAGCAACGATGCAAAAAATCTAGCAAAAAATTTTTGGCCTGGCCCTATGACCTTAATACTACCGAAAAGGCAAAATGAAAAGATTCATGATTTCGCCGTCTCAGGCCTGAATACTATTGCCATTAGAATGCCTAAATCTAAAATATTTCAAGAAATAATAAATCAATTCAAAAGACCACTTGCTGCTCCTAGTGCAAATGAAAGCGGTTACATTTCAGCAACTGATGCACAGCATGTGATTGATTCTTTTGGAAATCAAGTTGAACTAGTAATTGACTCAGGAAGATCAGCATTAGGATTGGAATCTACTATTGTAGATTTGACAACCAACTCATACCTCATAAGGCGGCTAGGAGTAATAGATGAGAGAGAAATTTTAAAAGTCACAAAAATAAAAGTTAGAATATCAAAAAACCAAAAAAATAATTTAAAGCCTAACTCTCCCGGACAACTAGAAAAACATTATGCTCCAAAAACTCCTTTACAAATGAATGTAAAAAAACCTCAAAAAGATGATGCTTTTCTGGATTTTGGTAAAAAAACATTAATGACTCATAGTCCCTACCTTAATCTTTCAAAAAATAGCAACCTAAATGAAGCAGCCTATAATTTATTCGATTATTTGAGAAAACTTGATAAATTAAGAAAAAAAAGAATAGCTGTGGCACCCATTCCTAATCAAGGTATTGGGAAAACCATAAATGAAAGATTGTGCAGAGCTTCGGTTTAAATGAGTAAAAATAATTTAAGAAAACTTGTAAAAGGTTTGAATTCCAACGAATTTTCTTTTGATCAAGAAACCTTAAAAAAACATTGTATAGATTGGAGAGGAGAGTTTTCAGGAGATTCAGACTTAATTCTCTTTCCTAATTCAGTCAAAAAAATATCTAACATTCTGAACTTTTGCAATAAGGAAAAAATTCCAGTTGTTCCTCAAGGTGGAAATACTGGCTTAGTAGGAGGCTCTGTACCAAGAAAAAAAAAAGGAGAAGTTATAATTAATCTATCAAATCTAAATAAAATAAGAAACATTGATTTAATTGGTAGTTCCATCACTCTTGAAAGTGGTTGTATTCTGGAAAATGTCAAAAATGAATTAGCAAAGGATGATATGGAATTCCCTCTTTCTATGGGTTCAAGAGGTAATTGTCAAATAGGTGGAAACATTGCCACAAATGCTGGTGGCGTTAATGTTTTAAAATATGGTTCGATTAGACATAGTATTTTAGGTCTTGAAGCAGTCCTTCCAGATGGATCAATTTACTCGTCATTAAAAAACGTAAAAAAGAATAATACTGGACTTGATCTCAAACAACTTCTAATTGGGTCGGAAGGAATTTTAGGAATAATTACAGCAGCTACAATTAAACTTTTCCCATTGCCAAAAGAAAAAGTTGTTTTGTGGGCATCATTTCAAAATTTTAAAAATGTTCTTGATTTCTATGTCTTAATGACAAAAAAGTTTAACGATTTAATAACAAGTTTTGAATATATGAATAAAGAATCAATAAATATATTAGAAAAAAATGAATTGAAACTAAAAAATATTAAGAAAAATGAATGCTATTGCTTAGTTGAGATTTCAAACTTCCAAAAGATCAATAATTTTAATGATTTTCTAATCTCAAAAATAAATTTTAAAGATCTCAATACTGAAGATTTAATTGTTTCTAAGTCCGAATCTGAGAATGCAAGGTTATGGAACTACAGAGAATCCATCCCTTTAGCAGAAAGAAAGGAAAAATTTGTAATTCAACATGATGTTTCAATTCCTCTAAACCAAATTGATAATTTTGTTTCTGAAACTTCAAATCTAATAAAAAAAATGGAAGAATCTTCAGTGATAATTAACTTTGGTCATTTGGGAGATAATAATTTACATTTCAATGTATTAGTTAAAGAAAAAGATAAAACAAGTAATAAAGAGAAAATTAAAAAAAGAATTAGCAGGGTAGTTTTCAATAGTGTAAACAAATTCGGTGGTGCAATAAGTGCTGAACATGGAATTGGACAATTAAGAAGAAATGAATTGACAAGACATAAAAACAAAAATGAAATCACCAAAATGAGAAAAATAAAAAAGATCTTTGATCCTAACAATATCCTTAACCCGGGAAAAGTTGTCTAGTCTAAGAAATCTTCATATATTTTGTTGGCTTTTCGACAATTACCAAGTATATCGCTACTAATATAAAAAAACCCTTGAAGATATAACTTGAACCAATCAGAGAATAAATTTGACTTTTTAAATCTTTTGGCGAACCTCCAGGCTCTTGCAGTCAAACGTCTTTGTGCATATAGTTTAAAACTTTTATTTAATTGCGGATTGTCTTCAATAAAAAATTCCAAAGCTTTAGAAACTCTATATATCTGATTATTCTTTTTTTCTGATATTTGACCTGGTGCTTCAAATGGTAAGATTGCAATTGGGTAATTTAGTCTGGCAAAATCTCCCAATATTGACAATTTTAGAGTAAGTGAGTACTCCTGGCTAAACTTTATTCTTTCATCGCACCCACCAACTTCTTGGCAGAATTTAGTTAAAACCAAGCATTGAGATGGATTGAACATTGAGTTTCGCATGGCTTTTTTAATCGGATTCTTAATTATAGAAAAGTCATTATGGTTAAATTTTTCGAAAATATTTACTTTTTGCAAGTCTGAAACTTTTCTTTGAAGACCAAATGACAAAACTAAATTTGCATTCTTTTCCAAAATATTAATTAAAGCTTGAGTCGTATCACTTAATATAATGTCATCAGCATCAAGAAATTTGATGTATTTCATCTTAGCCAATTTAATGCCTACATTAGTTGCGTTAGCTGAGCCAAGATTTTCTTGTTTTTTAATTGTACAGTTTTCTAGAGATTTAGTTTCTTTTACTAAAATTTCATATGAACTATCAGTTGAACCATCATCAATAAAAATAAACTCTTTTTTAAAATCACCCTTTTGCGTTTTAAGAGAATCAACAACGTATTTCAAATATCTGGATTTGTTGAAAACTGGAATTACAAAAGAAACAGAGGTCATTTTACTTAAAAAAAATAAGTTCTTTGGTAAAACTCATTTTCCCAAAAGCTGATGCTTCCGTATCCTCCGTGCGCACTTGCTTGAGAATCCCTATTCCTCTACAAATCCATTCTTCACTCTTGACATCAACATCTATAGTACCAGAACGAGTATCAGCAATAAAACTGGTTGAACCATTACCAATTAAATAAAAACAATCACTGTAAACTCTACCGTTGTATTTAAATTTTTTGTATTCACGTGCTAAAAAATAGTTCATTTCAAATTTAATCTGAGGCTTGAAGTTTTCGAGTGGAGGTTGAAAACCTTTTATTAAGAAAAGTTGTTCCATTACTACCCACTTTTTTTTTTTAAAATCTAAATCAGGATACACGTCTTTCTTTACTGGTTCAATCAAACCCTCTTGGTTGACTAAAAAAGCAGATACTCTTGTTATTTTATTTTTTTTTTGTCAATTTGATAAGTAAAAAAATTTCCATCAGAATGCAATCTAGTTACTTCATAACCATTTTTAATTTTTTTTGTTTGAGCATTTGTTATTAAAATTCTCTTTTCACTATTTTGTCCAGTATAACTCGAAAAAAGATTTATTGAATAACTCCATATCTTACCTTCTTTGAATGGAAATAAATTATTTGAACCTATATCACAACCAAGTGCAAAAAATAAAATAATAAAAGGTGTTAAACGAAAAAAACTCATATCAGTGGTGCCCAGGGGAGGAATTGAACCACCGACACAGCGATTTTCAGTCGCTTGCTCTACCAACTGAGCTACCTGGGCCTAAAAAAAAATCTAAGAAATATGATATTAAATAAGGATTAATTTTTTACAATACGTTTTAGTAAAATTCAATTCCTAAATACAAAGGTTTCTAAGATTTCATTTAATTCAACTATTGAAAGACCCACAACATTGGTGTACGAACCTCGAATCTTTCTAACAAACCTACATCCATATCCTTGAATTGCATAACCGCCAGCCTTGCCTTTGCCCTCATTTAAGAGTTTAGAATTGTTTAATTCGTTCTCCGATATCTTCTTAAAGTATACTTCTGTTTTAACTAATCTTTTGATTATTTCTCCACTAGGAGAAATAACACACATCCCCCCATAAACATTATGTTTTCTTCCCGATAATTCTTTAAGATAATTTCTTATTTTTTTTACATCATCTGTCTTGTTGAATATCCTTCCACATCTACATACTATTGTGTCAGCAGAAATTATTAGAGATTCTTTGTGTTTTTTGCTTTCTCTTACTGACTTGGCCTTTAGGTATGCCAGATGGGTTGGTATTTTTGATGTAGTCATAGAATTAGAAATTAGTTTTTCATCAATCTTATGTTTTACCACTTTAAAATTTTTTATTCCCAATTGTTCTAAAAGCTTTTTTCTTCTTGGAGATGAAGAAGCTAAAATTATTTTGAGTGCAGTTTTCAAATAAGCTACTTAAATCTGAACGTAATTCTTCCCTTTGTGAGATCATATGGAGTCATCTCTACAGTAACTCTATCTCCAGCTAAAACCCTAATTCTAAATTTTCTCATTTTACCAGCCGTATGAGCAATTATTTCATGATCATTATCAAGCAAAACTCTAAACATAGCATTTGGAAGAAGTTCTTTAACAGTTCCATTAAATTCCATCAGTTCTTCTTTTGCCATACAAAATATCTTTCTATGCTAACTTAT
This sequence comes from uncultured Alphaproteobacteria bacterium, assembly GCA_964484795.1. Taxonomy (GTDB): domain Bacteria; phylum Pseudomonadota; class Alphaproteobacteria; order Methylaequorales; family Methylaequoraceae; genus CAZAFN01. The sequence goes on from CAZAFN010000014.1 coordinate 10,122, forward strand.
TTAAAATCATTTTCACCAATTCTGCATTCTATTGACAAAGCATGTGCTTGTAAACCCTCTTCATAAGCAAGAATTATAGCATCCTTTCCAACAACTTTAAGGTTTTTCTTGTCACATTTTACAACGGAAGTTCGTTTGTAAAAATCCAACACATTTAGTCCAGAAGAAAATCGTGCAGTTCTATCAGTTGGAAGAACGTGATTGGGTCCAGCAACATAATCTCCTACAGCCTCAGGAGTATATCTTCCTAAAAAAATTGCTCCGGCATTCTTAATTTTTCCAAGAAAACTTTGAGCGCTATCAATGGCTATTTCTAAATGTTCTGGAGCTATTTTATTAATCAAATTTACGGAAGAATTAAGAGTCTTGCAAATTATAACTGCTCCGTAATTTTTCCAACTCTTAGATGCAATTTCTTTTCTTTTTAAAATTTTTAAATACCTTTTCACACTCTCAATCACTTCTAACCCAAACCTTTCATTATCAGTAATTAAAATTGATTGAGCAAGATCATCATGTTCCGCTTGAGATAACAAATCAATTGCAATGTGATCTGCATTGTTTTTTTTGTCTGCCAAAATCAATATCTCTGAGGGACCTGCTATCATATCAATTCCCACCTTACCAAAAACTTGTTTTTTAGCCGAAGCAACAAAAGCGTTCCCAGGGCCGAATATTTTATCAACCTTTTTAATTTTTCTAGTTCCAAAAGCCAATGCTGCAACTGCCTGAGCACCACCAATTTTATAAATTTCTTTTATTCCAAGGATCTTAGCACAAGCTAGTATTAATGGGCTTAACTTGCCTTCGGTTGCAGGAACAGTTATGACAATTCTCTTTACGCCAGACACAATAGCTGGAACAGCATTCATTATTAAGGATGAAGGGTAAGCTGCCTTACCTCCAGGAACATAAAGACCAACAGATTCAATTGGATTCCAGATTCCTCCTAGTATTACACCCTCTTTGTCTTTGTACATCTTATTAGTTGGAATTTGTTTTTTGTGGTATGCAGTTACCCTAGAAATTGAATTTTTAAGGGCATCAATAGTTTTTTTGCTAATTGTAGAATAACCTTTTTCGATCTCTTTAATTTTTACAACCAATTGATCAAACTTGCTTATCTTATAGTTATCAAATTTTCTTGTTAATCTTACCAGAGCATTATCTGAATTCTTTTGAACGTCCTTTATTATTGATTCAACCTTTTGATCTATGGATTTATCGCTATTCTCTCTTTTTTTAAGCAATATTTCGAAGTCAGTAGAAAAAGATTTACTATTTTCGTATAAAATTCTAACCATTCATATGACCTTCGAAAACTTCTTTACCAACGTTGAAATCCTGTCGTTCATCAGTTTATACGCAATCTTATTAATAATTAACTTTGATGTTATATTTAATAGAATGTCTTCTTCTATAAGATTGTTTTCTTGAAGAGTTCTTCCAGTAGAAACAAGATCAACGATTGATGAACACAATCCCAACTTAGGTGCTAGTTCAACCGCACCATTTAGTTTTATACATTCCGCACGCACTCCTTTTTCAGCAAAATAATTGGTTACTGTATTTTTATATTTTGTTGCGACCAGAATATGACCTTGTTTGTCTTGAATTTTTGAAGGTTGTTCTGTTTTTCTCGCAATTGACAATCTACATTTCCCAATTCCCAGATCCAATACATTGTAAATTTCTTCATAATTAAATTCATTTAAAACATCATCACCTGCAACACCAATTTGTGCCGCTCCAGAAGCAACAAATGTAGCCACATCAAAAGATCTTACTCTAATCATCATTAGATCTTTTAAATTCGTCTCAAACATTAATTTTCTTGAATCTGGTTGAAAAAAATCATTTTCTGGAATAATTTCAACCTTTTTCAAAAGTGGAATCAACTCTTTCAATATTCTTCCTTTAGGAACTGCTAAAATTAATTTCTTCATTTTCTAAATTCTGTCAATCATTGCTCCACAAGAAGTTAATTTTTTTTCAATCTTTTCATAACCCCTGTCAAGATGATAAACTCTATTAATAATGGTTTTACCGCTTGCCATCAACCCCGCAATTATCAAAGATGAAGAAGCTCTTAAATCAGTAGCCATAACCTCTGCTCCAAAAATCTCTTCCACACCCTTAACTACAACCTTTGAGCCGTTCAATTTCAAATTTGCTCCCATTCTTTTCAATTCACTAATGTGCATAAATCTATTCTCAAAAATATTTTCTTTTATCTCTGACTCTCCTTTTGACTTTGTCAATGCTGCTATGAGTTGCGCTTGCAAATCAGTGGGAAAGCCTGGGTAAACAGAGGTTTTAACTTTTAAAGATAATTCTTTTTTTTTCAATTTGGTAACTCTCAGTTTTTTTTTTCCATTTAATGTTTTTAAATCAATCAAATCAATCATAGAAAATATTCTTTTTAAATGATCACAAATTTGTCCATTAACATTTTCCAAAAACAGTTCACCAGAACAACCTAAAACCCCAAGAGCAAAAGTTCCAGCTTCAATTCTGTCTGGCATAACTGTATAATTACACCCATTTAATTTTTTTTTTCCCTGAATCACAATTCTTTTTGTTCCTAATCCACTAATTGTAGCACCCATTTTTTTAAGAAAATCTCCTAGGTCTACAACCTCCGGTTCTCTAGCTGCATTATTAATTCTTGTAATACCATCAGCAAGACACGCTGCTATCATTAAGTTTTCAGTCGCACCAACTGAAGTTTTTTTTAAATTTATTTCGGCTCCCTTCAACCTACCTTTAGTATTAGCTTTTACATAACCATCCTTTATGTCAAATTGGGCACCCATTTTACTTAAACCTTCAAGATGCAAATCTACTGGTCTTGTTCCTATTGCACATCCACCTGGCATCGAAACCTCCACATAACCATATTTTGCTAAAAGAGGGCCGAGAATCAGAAAAGAGGCTCTCATTTTTCTTACCAATTCGTAAGATGCATTCAAAGAATTAGGCACACCCACATTAACGAAACACGAGTTTTTTTTATATTTTATTTTAGCATTAAATGATTCTAATAATTTTATCATTGAATCAACATCAGTTAAATCTGGGATATTGTTAATAATAAATTCTTCATTAGCCAGCAAGGTTGCTGCAAGTATAGGTAATGCTGAATTTTTAGATCCGCTAATTTTTATTACGCCTTCTAATGGAGCGCCACCAATAATTTGAATTTTGTCCATTTTATAACTTTGGTAAAGTTACTCCTTTTTGGAACATATATTTGCCTTTTCGATCGGCATAAGAAAGTTCACACATTTCTGTGCCCTGCAAAAATAAGAATTGTGCAGCCCCCTCATTAGCATAAATTTTAGCCGGAAGAGGAGTGGTGTTGGAAAATTCAAGAGTGACATGGCCTTCCCATTCTGGTTCCAAAGGGGTAACATTGACAATTATTCCACATCTAGCGTAAGTTGATTTGCCAACACAAATGACAAGCGTTTCCTTTGGTATTTTAAAATATTCAACCGTCTGAGCTAATACAAAACTATTAGGAGGAATAATGCAAAAATCCTCCTTTCTATCTACAAAACCAGAATTTGAAAAGTTTTTGGGATCAACCGTAGCAGAATTAACATTCGTAAAGATTTTAAAATTATCAGAAACTCTTGCATCATATCCATAAGATGACAACCCATAAGATAAAACATCCTTCTTGATTAATTTATCAACAAAAGGTTCTATCATTTTATTTTCTTGTGCCATTTTTCTTATCCAAAAATCAGGCATTATTCCCATAATCTTTTCCCTTTCTTTTTTGAAGATTTTTTCTTAAAGCTTTAGCACGTCTTTCAAATGTATTTTTATTATTTTTTTTCACGATTTACTAATGATGAATTCAAATTTACCTTTTAAGTTTTGTGTATTTTGCAGATAATCCCTTTGACAATTTAATGGGATATTTTTTTTTATTCAAATTTATTTTATCCAAACAAATTTTTTCTAAATCAAGTTTTGCCATATCAGAAAACCTTAAGAGATATAATAATATATCAGCAACCTCTTCAGATATCCTAGTCATAACTTCCTCATTTTTTCTTATGTTTAAATTTTGATTATCCCATTGAAATATCTCTAACAATTCTGATGCTTCAATGCTAATTGAAATTGCTAAATTCTTAAGTGTGTGAAATTTATCCCAATCTCTTTCCGCGGCAAACTCTCTCAGCAAAGATTGAATCTTTTTTTCATCCATTTTTTACAACAATAAAGTCAATATTAAAATTTAAGTTTAGGAAATTTTTAAAACTTTACTATACTTAACATTGACATTAATTACTATTTGTTTGTCAACAAATGAAGGTTGATTTGTTCAAAAAATGATCTTGTTTAAAAATGACAAATTAAGAAAGGTTAATGCTTTAATGTTTGCATCTTTTTTTTTTTTAACAAATTTGGTATAAATCAATTGATATGATGGAAATTATTTGGGGAAGATATTCCTTACTTGTTTATACTGCCATTGCTTTTGTGTTTTCAGCAGTATTGTTGGGATATTTTCCTATCTTTATCATTCCATTAATTGTAAGCGGCTTTCTTTTTTTTATAGCATTGAAAGATTTCTTTCAAAAAAAAAGATCTATATTATCAAACTTTCCACTTTTAGGTCGTTTTAGATTTTTTCTTGAGGGGATCAGACCTGAACTTAGACAATATTACTGGGAATCTGATGATGATGAGGTCCCTTATTCAAGAAATCAAAGAAGTATGGTTTATCAAAGGTCTAAAAATGAAGGTGGAGTAAGACCATTTGGTTCATTAGAACAAATGTATGATGATGATTTCGTATGGCTAAATCATTCTATATCGCCAACTCAAATTAAAAGTGAAGATTTTAGAACTAAAGTTGGAGTTGGAAAAAATAATTATAAAATGTCTGTTCTCAATATTTCTGGAACATCTTTTGGAGCTTTATCTCCGCCAGCAATAACATCATTAAATAAAGCTGCCAAAATTGGGGGGTTTGCCCATAATACTGGAGAAGGTTCATTATCGCCATATCACGAAAAGGGTGAAGGTGATACAATTTGGCAAATTTCAACAGGCTATTTTGGTTGTAGAGATGTTAAAGGAAATTTTTGTCCAAAAACTTTCTCTGAAAAATCTAGAAAGAGTCAAGTTAAAATGATTGAAATTAAACTTAGTCAGGGTGCAAAACCTGGTCATGGGGGAATGCTATTAGCACCAAAAGTTACAGATGAAATAGCCAGGACAAGAGGAATCGAGCCAGGAAAGGATTGCATATCTCCATCTAAACATAAAGAATTCTCAACACCATCACAATTGCTAAATTTTGTGGAAAAACTTAGAAAATTGTCTGGAAACAAGCCAATTGGAATAAAACTTTGTGTTGGACATCCATGGGAATTTATTTCTATTGTAAAAGCTATGGTCAAGGAAAAAAAAATCATCGATTTCATTACAGTAGATGGGTCAGAAGGTGGAACTGGTGCAGCTCCTGTTGAATTCACTGACCATTTAGGATGCCCTCTAAAAGATGCTATAGTTTTCGTTGAAAACTCACTTATAGGTGCAAATTTGAGAGATAGAGTTAAAATTGGGGTGTCGGGAAAGGTAGTTTCTGCTTTTGATATAGCCCATATGTGTGCACTTGGTGCAGATTGGGTAAATATGGCCAGACCTTTTATGTTCTCTATTGGATGCATTCAATGTAGATCATGTCATACTGGTGAATGTCCAACAGGTATCGCAACTATGGATCCAATGAGATACAGAGCCATTGATATTGAAGATAGATCTGCTAGAGCATCTAATTTTCATAAGAATACTCTATATGTGTTAAGAGAATTGCTCGAAGCTGTTGGCGTTACCCATACATCACAATTAAATAGAAGACACATTGTAAGAAGACTATCTGAGAGTGAAATAAGATTAGCTGACCAAATCTATCCACGTGCAACAAAAGGGGAATTGTTGAAAAAAGGTAAAAAGATTGTAGCTGATCCAAGACTAAATGTTTACTGGGACAAAGTAACGCCAAAGAGTTTCAATTATATACCAGGATCAATTTAAGTTCTGAATGAAAAAATATTTTCTTCTAATGTCTTTTAAGATTTGGACTAGAGTTCTATAGAATTATGGAATCAAATTCTGAAAAAATAATTACCAAATTAAAACTTAATCTTAGTTCCAATCCAGATAGTTATGAAATTAATCGTGAAATTGCTGGAATTTTTTTAAAAAAAAAAGATTTTTCTTCATCCATAAAATATTTTTCCAAAATTGTAAATCTTAAACAAAAAAACTCTGATTTTGAATCATTAGCAAAGTGTTATCAAGAAATTGGTGAATTTAACAAGGCCATAGAAATCTTAGAAAAATTAATAAAAGCTTCTTTTTCCAATGCCTCCATTTACAACAATATTGGAGTTGCATATAAGAACATAAAAAAATATCAAAGTGCATTAAATTATTTTGATTCTGGCATAAAAAAATACCCAAGTGACCACCTGCTAAATTTTAATAAAGCCAACCTTTTTAAAGAAGTTTCAGACTTTAAAAATGCAAAAAAAAACTTTGCTATTTGCTTAGAAAAGAAAAAAGATTTTTTTCCCGCACTTATTAATCTTGCTTCAATAAATTTACAAGAAAACAATTTAAATGATGCTTTAAAAAATTTAAATTATGCTAAAACCTTCTCCAAGGACAACCCGATCATTTTAGAAAATCTTGCCAAAGTACATTTAGTTAAAAAAAATTATTTGAAGGCGGAATCTTATGTAAAGAAAATAATTGATATGGATCCTACTTCAATAAACAAAATGATTCCGATTGTACTTGGATATTCTTATCTGGGAGATGAAAAAAATTATCAAAAGTCATCAAGATTTTACACAGAACATTTATGTTTAAAATCATCTATTTTTTCTTTTAATCACTTGAAAAAAATAAAAAAAATTAAAATCGGATTCTTGTCTCCTGACATTAGAAATCACCCCATAGGTTATTTCCTAAAGGACCTACTCCCTAAATTGTCATTAAAACTTGATGTATCCATTTATAGCACTTCAAAATATGATGATGAAATTTCAGCTTTTGCAAAAAAAAATTGCAAATGGAGAGATTTTCATAATGTTAGCCAAGAGAGAATATCCGAATTAATTTTTGATGACAAAGTTGATGTGCTTTTTGATTTATCAGGCATTACTCGTCAAAATAATTTAGAGGTTTTTAAATTAAGACCATCACCAAAACAAGTATCTTGGGCAGGTTGGTTGGCCACAACAAACTTAAAACAAATTGATTATATAATTGGAGATGTATATGCAACTCCAAAAAAAGATGACAAGAATTTTATTGAAAAAGTTTATAGAATGAAAAACATTTGGTGTGTTTACTCAAAATCAGAAATTAACAATTTAAAAGTTTTTAATGATTTTTATTCTTCAAGTTTTATTTTTGGTTGTTTTCAAAGACCTGAAAAAATTACTAATAATGCATTAGAAATATGGTCTAAAATATTGTCAAAAAAAAAGGACAGTTATCTATTTTTTAATAACGCTTCATATCAGGACAATGATGAAAAAATAATTACTAAATTTTTTAATAAAAGAGGAGTAAAAAAAACACAAATAAGATTTAATAGGTGTAAAAATAGGTCCGACTATTTGAATGCATACAATATGGTTGATATTAATTTAGATACATTTCCATATAATGGTGGAACAACAAGCTTTGAATCATCATATATGGGTGTTCCAACACTAACTATGGTTAATGACTCAAATATGTTTAGGTGTGGTGAAAGTATAAATAATAATTTAGATATGAGTGAATGGATAGCCAAAGATGAAAATGATTATTTGGAAAAGGCTCTAGAATTTTCAGGGAAAAAATATTGCGAGAAACTAAAAAAAGAATTAAAGGTTAAATCAAAAAGTAGCAACCTTTTTAATACAACGTCATTTGCCAAAAACTTTATTAAGATGATTTATGAAATTCTATAATCCTCAAAAACAATCTCAATGCCCTCTTAGTTTAATAGCAAAACAGGGTCTTGGTAAGACTCAGCCACTGGAGCGTAACCAGTAGAGGGCACCATTATGGACAAAAATATAACAAAAAATATCTTTATAGGTTTCTTCTCTGGAGTGTTAATAGGAATTATCATTAACAATTTGAAAATCATAGATCCGGAAATTAAAAACATCTTAATTGATTTTTTTAATTTTGGCGGAGAAATATTTTTGAAAACAATCAAGATGCTAGTTGTGCCAATTGTTTTCTTTTCTTTAGTGACTGGAGTTGCAAACCTTAACAACATTCAAACCCTAGGAAGAATAGGTATTAAAACAATATTTTTGTACATCTTTACTACTTTCACGGCTATCACTATTTCTTTGTTAATAAGTTCCATTGTGGGTCCTGGAGAAAAAATCCAAGCAAACTTCAGTGCCAATCAATTGACGATTCAAGAACCTCCGTCGATCTTGGATGTTTTGATTAACATCATTCCTGAAAATCCTTTTAGATCACTAATTGAAGGAAATATGCTTCAAGTAATTTTTTTTGCCATACTTCTTGGCAGTTCCATTTCATTAATGAAGAAGAACAATGCCTTAACAAAATTTTTTAGTGATTTTAATGATGTTATTATGAAAGTCCTATCAATCGTAATGATCATTGCACCAATTGGAATTTTTTGTCTGATAGCCAAGACTTTTTCTTCTCAAGGATTGTCATCAATAATAGAATTGATGAAATATTTTCTAGTTGTTATTTTCGTACTTTTCTTTCATCTGGTTTTTGTCTATCTTCCAATTGTCAAACTGATAGGAAAAATTAATCCCCTAGATTTTTTGAATGGAATGAAACAAGCTATAATTTTTGCTTTTTCAACATCTAGCAGTAGTGCCACGATACCCATTACGTTAGAAAGCTTAAGAAAAAATTTCCTAATTAAAAATAAAATAGCATCCTTTACCGTACCACTTGGGGCGACTATTAATATGGATGGAACAGCTATAATGCAGGGAGTTGCAACTGTATTCATAGCTAATTTATATGGAATTAATTTGATGCCAATTGATTTTATTTCAATTATTTTAACTGCTACTTTAGCTTCTATAGGTACAGCTGGCGTTCCAGGTGTTGGTATAATTATGTTAGGAATGGTACTATCTCAGGTTGGTCTGCCATTAGAGGGGATAGCCATAGTTATGGGTGTTGATAGATTCCTCGATATGCTTAGAACTTCACTTAACGTTTCAGGTGATGCTATGGTTACTATAGTGGTTAACAAAACTGAAAAAAAAATAAATGAAGTGGTATGAAGTAGAATTAGAGATTCCGATTTACGGAAAAAACTTTGAAACTGTTCAAGCTACAGACACAGAAATGGCCGAGAGAATCGCTATTCAAAAAACAAAATCACAATATAATTTGCATAGCGAAAGTATTTGTATTTCAAAAATAAAAAAAATTAAGATTTAAAATTTACTTTTCTTCCTAATGGTTCTGATAGCACAACATTTTCACGCATAACAATTTTTCCATTAATAATAGTCAAAACTGGCATTCCTTTTATCCTTAAATTGTCATACGGAGTCCATTTCGATTTACTTTCAATCCAATCATTAGAAATAGTAAATTCCTTATTCATATCTATTATTGTTAGATCAGCATCGTATCCTATTTTTACTTCCCCTTTATCTTTGATGTTAAAAATTTTACAAGGGTTAATGCATACTAGTTTTACAAGATCAAAAATTGAAAGTTTGTTTTTATTTACAAAATTTAACATTATAGGCAGCAATGTTTGAACCCCAGTCATACCTGAAGGAGAATTGGGGTAGTCTTTATTTTTTTCTTCTATTGTATGAGGAGCATGGTCGGAACCTATTACATCAACAATACCACGAACGATTCCTTTCCATAAGCCAGAAGTATGTGCCTTATCTCTAATTGGTGGATTCATTTGAACAAATGTTCCCAAACTCTCATAGCAATCTGGTGAACTAAAAAAAAGATGTTGAGGAGTAACCTCACAAGTTGCAATGTGTTTGTTTTTCTCGAGCAAGTCAATTTCGTCAGCAGTTGATAGATGAAGAATATGAATTTTCTTGTTTGTAAGATTAGCAATTTTTAGAAGCCTTTTGGTACTTTGAACTGCAGAGACAACATCTCTCCAATTAGGATGATCTAGAACCGTCGCTGATGATTTGGAAATCATGCTTTTTCTCTCTCTTAATCTGTATTCATCTTCACTATGAACGGAAATCATTCTCTTAACATTCCTAAATATTTTCATTAAATTTTCATCATCCTCTACCAATAGATCACCGGTCGATGATCCAACAAATATCTTTACCCCACAACAACCTGATAGATTCTCTAGTTCACTTAATTTTTTTATATTTTCTTTAGCTGCACCCATAAAGAAACTAAAATTACAAAATGCATTTTTAGTGGCTATATCAACCTTTTTTTGTAGTTCCATTTCATTGATGGTAGGTGGTTTAGTATTAGGCATTTCAAATATAGATGTTGTTCCACCAAGCACAGCTCCTTTTGTTCCGTGATAGATATCTTCTTTATGAGTTATTCCTGGTTCTCTAAAATGAACTTGTGTGTCAATTGCTCCGGGAATTACAATAAGACCGTTTATAGCTAATTTTTCTTTGCAGGTCTTTCTAGACAAATCCCCTAACTCAGCAATTTTAGAATCAATGATTCCTATATCCAACTGTTCTGTTTTCAAACTAGGTAAAACAACATTACCTCCACTCAAAATTAAATCATATTCCTCTTTGTTTGTTGGACTCATTTATCTACATTCTGAAATTACATCAAAATAGTTTCCACTTATATCAATTTCACTCTCGTTAGCAAGATGCCAGATTGAAAAGAAAATTAAATGCCACAGTGGTTTAACTAATCTTTTATTCGTTTTAACTGATCTACACAAATCAACTAAATCACTTTTTTTAAAAAACATTTTCAAAATATCAATTTTTGGAAGAAACTCCTCTAAATATCTTGATTTTTCAGGAATCCATTCAGAAATAGGTACAGTGAAACCTTCTTTTTTTGCATAAGGATTATAAAAATTTAATTTTGACTCTAAGAATTCTCTAATAAAAAATTTTCCATAATTTTTTTTTATTTTAATTTTATCTTCAACATAAAAAAATTTTTTAAACAATTCTTTGTCAACTAAAGGTGTTCTCCCTTCAACTCCATAAGTCATCAAACATCTATCAAGTTTAACTAATAGATCATTTGGCAACCAGTTAAAATAATCAAATAATTGATATTTTTGTAATTCTGAAATTTCAAGGTTTTCGGTTTTTTGATCAATTTTTTTTAGGTCAAAATCCCAAAATTCTCTATATTGCTTAAAAAAACCAAGATTGGAGAATGCACCATTAGTGTATTTTTTCTTTTTTTTGAAAAAAGTTTTCATCAAAGATCTATAACGTCCATAGCCTCCAAATAATTCATCTCCACCTTCACCAGTCAAAACAACTTTAAAATTCTTTGAAGCCTCTCTTGCTAATTTAAAAGTTGGCAAAATAGCATAATCAGCAATTGGTTCATCAATATTTTGGGCAGCAAAAGGGAGTAAATTCCAAAAATCATTTTGATCAAAATTTATTTTAGTAAACTCAACATTAAATTTTGAAGCCAAAACCTTTAGATTTTGATCAAAATTAGAATTCATACCGTTAAACCCTATTGTGTAAGCACTAATCTTATTTAATTTTAACAAACTCATAAAATATAAGACCAATGTTGAATCAATTCCCCCTGAAAAAAAAACGCAATAAGGAACATCACTTCTTAAATGTACTGAAACTGATTCCATCAATGCATCAGTGGTATAATCTTTTGTAATTTTTTTCTTAATTGTATTTTTTTTTTCTAGGAATTCGTTGAGAATACTTCTTATGATTTTCCCCTTTTGTATTACTAATGTCTCTCCAGGTCTAATCCTTAGAATATTTTCATAAATTGTCCTGTTTCCAGAACAATATTGTAATTGCAGAAACTCTAAAAACTTGAATTTTGACAAATCAAAACACTTAACTCCAAGCTTTACAATTGCACTAATTTCAGAACTAAAAATAACACCTTCAGTAATCATTGAAAAATATAAGGGTTTTATCCCAAAATCATCTCTACCTAGAATTGTTTGCTCGGTTTTTTTATCATACAAAGCAAAAGCATACATACCTCTCAATTTTTTTAATCCACTCAAGCCAAATTCATAATATGCAGCCATAATTGATTCTGAGTCAGAATTTGTTTTGTATTTATATTTTTTTATTGTTTTTCTTATCTCTAGATCATTGTAGATTTCTCCATTAGCCACCAAAATCATATCATTGTTTTCAATTGGTTGGTTACCTCCGTCTAGGTCAATAATGGAAAGCCTCGTATGAATCAAAGAGACATATGAACTATGAAATTCTCCTGAACTATCAGGTCCTCTATGTGAAAGAAGGTTTTTCATTTCTAGGATTTTTTTTTGTAGCCTTGAATTAGGCTTTTCGATAGAAATACCAGCTATTCCACACATTATTTTGAAATCTTTCTAAAAAAATCAATATATTTATTGACAATTACATCTTCTGAAAAATTGTTTTTAAACTCTAGATACCCATTTTTTAAAATTTTTTTCCTCAAATTTGCATCATCCATAACTGTTTGAATTTGCTCAGCTAATTCAAATGAATTTTCACTTTCAAATTTTAAACCATTTATTCGATGCTTAATTAAATTTCCTGGTCCACCAGTATTAGATACTACTACTGGTATCTTATGAGACCACGCATCAACAACAACATTGCCAAATGGTTCGTGTCTCGAAGGACAAACCAACAAATCTGCTACATTTAAATACTGAGAAATATTGTCAGTCCAATCATATAATGCAACTCTTTCCAAAAGATTTAACTTGTTAATTGATTCAAGGTAAGAATCTTTTAATTTTCCACTACCAATTATCCACAACTTAAAGCTAGGTAAAAAAGTCATAGCCTTTATCATTACATCAAACGCTTTGTTTTTGTGAAACCTTCCAAGACAAACAATTATTTTTTTGTGATCTAATGAGATGTCAATTTTTTCATTATTATTTTTGTTTACAAAGTTTGGTATGTATTCAACTTTTAATGGATCCCATCCATGATTTATTAAATATTTTTTTATTTCAACAGTATTTGCTATTAAATAATCACATTTAACATAATTTTTTATTTTATAAAAACCACCTAACCGTCCAACTTTAATCTCGTTGTTAATCCTAATTTTAGGTAATAATTTGGACGCCCTATTCATCCAGGCAAGTATTACATTTGGTTCAAATTCAGAAACAATGTCATTGATTTTCTTATAACAAAAAGGGTTAAAGGGATTGAAAATAGAAACTTGATCAAGATCATTGATGTTTTTCTTAAGAAGATTTAAACGTCTACTATTTGTCTTTATTAAAACTTTTTGATTTATAATTCTTTTTTTATCAAATGAGATAGTTAATCTTTCAAAAAACCTCTCCGCACCTCCATCATCAGCGCCAGATAAAATGTTCAAAATTTTTAATTTAGTATTTTTTTCCATCTTTTTGCTATTTGTTGCCATGTAAAATGATTCTTTCTTTGAAGAAGATCCTTGTGCATCTTAGACCACAATTCATTTTCACTCAAAAGCCTAATCGTATTTTTGCAAAATTCATCTTCCGTATCACATACATAGCCTGTTCTATTGCTTATAATCCTTTCATCCATACAACCATAGTTACAAACTACTGCTGGAACACCAAGCATCTGTGATTCAGCTAGGGACATACAAAAGGTTTCATCATCACTACCTTGATACAAAAAAATTCTAGATTCTCTAATTCTATTAAAAAGTTTCATTCTTTTTAATGGCTTGTTAAGGATAACTCCCTTTTTCTTTAACGAATCTGCTCTTGATAAAACCATACTGATTTTCTTGAAGTGTTTTTTTCCAAATTTTCCATATGTATCTGCACCAGTAAATAAAAGTAATTTAGCATTCTTGACATTTGGAAAAATTTTAAATTCCCACTGATCTAACAACCAATTCAATCCTCTTAAAGGATTAGATGTAAAAATTGCCTCTGGAGCTGGGGGTGTTCTAATACGACTCTTTTGGAAAAGAAAATTATCTACTCCATAAGGAATTACAACTTTTTCCTTGGCCGGAGCCCAGAATGGATAAGTTCTTTTGTGGTAATAGCTTGAAAATACAATTTTAAAATTATTCATAAAAAGCTTAGATAAATATCTAAATTTCAATAAATAAGATGCTGGATTATGAATCCAAAAAACCCTACGTTGGCATTCTTTTCGAAAATTTAAAAACTTGTCACCCCTGTTAACAATTAGCACATCAAATTTTTCTTCTTCTATGCTAGCGTCAAGTTTTTTCCAGTTAACAGAATTTATTAACCCTTGATTAACACAATTGTTAAAGATTTTTACCTCAAAATTTAGTTTGGCTAACTCTTCTACTAGAGAAACAAATGCCACCTCAGCCCCTCCAAATGGTTTTTCTCTGACAAGGGTTGAGTCAAATTCAATGCCATTATCTACAAAAAGTAATTTAGTCATTTAAATCCATTTTATATTTTAGGTAAGAGATCAAGGGGTATAAAGAAGCTACAATTGCTATTATTAGACCATAGTCTTTTTCTTTATAACCTTTTCTTAAAAAATAACATTTCCAGAATCTCGAAAATATCCTTCGAACATTCCTAATCATTGTTTCTCTATTTTTATTATCTTTCATATCTAATGCTCTTGCTGATGAATAACTATCAAGTTTCTTAAACAAATCCGAAATATTTTTGCAATAATAGTGATCTAATTGGTTTTCCAAAGATTTACCTCTTCTTCCAGTCAAAGTAATTTTAGGGTGAACTCTTTGTCTTCCCCAAATTTTCATTCCTCTTTTAAATAGACCAGCGTAGGAAGATTTTCCAAAATAAGCTCCCCACCCAAATTTTACAACACTGTCTCCTAAATAATTTTTAACATTTATTGCGTGCCAATCGAATTGACTTGTTTTTACTATATCAACAATTTCATTTTGAAGCTTTTTTGATACTCTTTCATCAGCATCAAGTTCAAAAATCCATTCTCCATTACATCTATCTAGACCAAAATTTCTTCTATCTCCTTCAATATTCCACGAACCGGAAAAAATTTTGTCAGTATATTTTTTTGCTATTTTCTCTGAATTGTCAGAAGACTTATCAAGAACTACTATGATTTCATCTGCAAACATTATAGTTCTAAGACATTTGTCTAATTGTTTTTCTTCATTTCTAATAACTAATAAAACTGACAACATTTTCATTGATATTTGGAGTAAAACTCTATTATTTTTTTTAAGACAACTTTCACTTCTAAGTCTAACATAAGTGAACCACATTTCTTATGATCAAATCCCTGATATCCCATTAATTGTTCAGGAGTTTTTAAACTAGATATGGCAAGAGTTTCAGTTCCCCAAGGATGATATCTTTTAGCGTCACTAGGACCAAACAAACCAACTGTTGGAATTCCAGATAATGCAGCTAAATGCATCAAACCTGAATCATTACCTATAAATATTGCACATTGTTTCATAATCAAAAAAATCTCAGCTAAGTCTGTTTTTCCAACTAGATCTAAGATTTCAGATTTATTTCTTTTTAGTAATTCTGAAATCAAAATTTTTTCCTCTAATGGGCCTATTATTAAAAAAACAGCATTTTTAAAAAATCTAGATTTCTTTAATTCATTTATTAATTGCGAAAATCTTTCAATAGGCCATATTTTTCCTATCCAATTTGCACTTGGAGCTAGAACAACTAATTTATTTGTCTTCTTGAGCTTTTTAACTTCAACAAGTTTACTTTTTTTGGGATGATTTTTTTGATCAATGTTAATGCTCGGATGCAATATTTTATTACAAACTTTTCTTGAAATAACTTTAACCTTATGTTCATTTTCATCAATCTTGTTGTTTTTATAAATTGTCCTTTTTTTGGCAAATAGAAAATAACTTATTGCCGTCCCTCTCAAATCTAAAATGTCGTTCCATGGAGTTAAAAACAATAAAAACCAAAGATAAAACCAGTGAAATGAATATTTCCTCTTTTTTAAAATTATCAATCTGTCAATATTTCTGCAAAATCTGAACAAAGAACCAGGTATTGGACCACAAACAAAAGTAATATTTATTTCAGCATCTTTTCGCTTATAATATTCAATAATGCCAGATGAAAGGATACAATCACCTAATCTGTTAGAAGAAATTATCAATATTTTCTTCATGAAATATTATCTTGTTAAAAAGTAAAAATTAAATAAAGTAACTATCATGTTTGGTAAAAACAAATTCTTTAATTGCAAAGACAATGGATTAATTCTAATAAAAGGCAAGGACAAATTTGAGTTCATTCAAGGCATTATATCAAATGATATTAATATTTTAAAAAAAAAATCGGCTATTTATTCTGCAATCTTAACTCCTCAAGGGAAATTTCTTTATGATTTTTTTATTTCTAATTTTAATGATCAATTTTATATAGAATCCAAAAAAGAAAATATCAATGAACTTTTCCAAAAAATATCAATTTACAAATTACGGTCGAATGTTGAAATATCCATTCTCAATAATCTAGAAATTTTCTTGATTGATAACTTGAATGAATCAAAGGTAAAAAAAGTTTTTAAAAACAATCTAGTTTCTTTCTCTGACCCAAGGTTTAATGAAAAATTCTCACGCCTTTATATAAAAAAAAGCGCAAAAGAAATCCTTGAAAAACTTGGTTTAAATGAGGTTGACTCTGAGTTTTACAATAACTGGAGATTGGAGAATGCAATTCCAGATTTTTATTTTGACTCTATCAAAGGTAAATCACTTTTGCTTGAAATGAGATTTGAAGATCTGAATGGACTATCTTGGGATAAAGGGTGTTTTTTAGGTCAAGAAATCACTGCAAGAATGAAATATAGAGGAATTGTAAAAAGAAAAATTTTCTCAGTAAAAATTGAGTTCAATAGTTTTTTGGAAAAAAAAATATATCTAAATGAAAAATTAGCGGGTCAACTAATGAGCAACAATAAAAATTTTGGGCTTGCGTACTTGCAAGAAGAATTCACAAAAAACATTTCAAAAGATAAGTTTGATTGTGGAGACTCAAAAATTGAATTATCACCTCCTTTCTGGATCAATAAATGAACTTCTTAGTTTCTATTTTTTTTTTTAACGCACCAAGTGTTTTAAACGGTGCAGATTTATAATTAATTTTATTTTCTAATTTAGACAAACCAATTGTTCCATAATCTGTAATTATTGTTTTTTTAATCCACATTTGATCTTGATTAAATCTTAGTTTTTTTAATTTTTTTTTTAACCAAAGCCATCTTTCTAACAATTCATTAAACAAATCATTAAAACCAAAGTTCTTATGAGAAGATGTTAAAATTATTTTGATATTCCAATCATCATTTTTTTTAAAATATTCCTTGCTACCCAATAAATCTGAGTAGGTAAGGTCTGATAATTTCTCAATATCACTTTTGGTAACAGTAACAATATCTGGAATTTCAAAAACTCCCGATTTCATAAATTGAATTGTATCTCCACTACCTGGTTGAACACATAAAACAACTGTATCAACAATATCTTTAATATTAGTTTCAGATTGTCCAACACCAACTGTTTCAATAATTAAATAATCAAACATTGCTCTCATAACAATCATAGTTGGATATGTCAATTCAGATACTCCTCCCAGATAATTTTTAGTGGCCATCGATCTCACAAAAACATCATCATCATTAGGATCTAATGCAAATCTTGTGCGATCACCAAGTAAAGCTCCGCCAGACTGACTTGAAGATGGATCAACTGCAATTACTCCCACAGAAAATTTTTTTTTTCTGAGATATTTAATTAACCTATCTATCAAAGAAGACTTTCCTACTCCTGGTGGACCAGTTATTCCGAGCACGTGTGCTTTTGGTTTTGAATGATAATCATCCAACATAGAAATAATACTTTTAGAATCTTTATTAATTTCAATCTCTTCTAAAGTTTTAGATAATTCAATTTTCTTCTTAAGTTTCATAGTCATAAATTTTCTAATGATGAAAAATTATAAAATGAATTTAATACATTTGTACATTTTAGTAATAGAACCTTTCTATTATATTGTAATTTTTTGTCCTCGACATTTACAGTCACGTTATCCAGGAAATCATTTATCGGTTTGGTAATATCATTTAGGACTTTTAAATCTTCTATTTTAAGAACATTTTTTTTTAAAGAAATTAGATCACTAAAATGATTGATTACCTTATTTAGATTTATTTCTTCATCTTGAATAAATAATGACTTATCTAATTCCATTTTTTCGTCAAATTTTCCAACAATAGAATCAAGTCTTTTAAAAGCCTGCAAAAAACTTTTTCCAATTGATGATCTTAAAAATTTAGAGAGTTTGAGGGTTTTTAGAAAAATGGTATATGGATTAAAACTATCAGCCAAGAGATTAGCGTTAATTACATTTTTTGAATACCCTAATTCATTCAAATAAATTACTATTCTTTTATTTAAAAATTGTAAAATGTCGAAAAAATTAATGTCTATTTTAATTTTTTGCTGTTGATACAAGTTTTTACATTCAAAAAGAAGTGGATAAAAATCAATATCTAGCTTTTTTTCTATGGTTATATTGATAATAGATAACACAGACCTTCTGATTCCATATGGATCACCTGCACCAGAAAGTTTTTTTCTGCTAGCAAAAAAACCAAAAATATTATCCAATTTTTGGGATATGGATAAAGAAAAAGATAAGTGGTTTTTTTCTCTAGAATCAAAACTATGCTTATATTGTTGAGAAATTGCCAAACATAATTCTTTATTAATACCTGCAAGTTGAGAATAATATCCGCCAACCATACCTTGAAGTGAAGGAAATTCTTTAACCATTTCCGTAGTAAGATCCACATTGGAAAGATTTAAATAATCTTTAATTTTTGAAATGTCTTTTCCTGTTTTCTCAGAGATTTTTTCTGTCAAAAATTTTATGCGATTTGATCTATCTAAAAGATTTCCAACACCATCATAAAAGATAATTTTACTTAATTTTTCAGTTCTATCGTTTAAATTTATTTTGTTATCTTCTTTTATAAAGAAAAGAGCATCACTAAATCTTGCACGAAGAACATTCTCATTCCCAGAAGACAAAAAAGCTTTCTTACTTAAACCCTTATTAGAAACAAAGCCAAAATTATTGCTCACTTCTCCATTCTTATGTTTAAAGTAGAAGTAATCCTGTTTTTCAGTAATGACCGTCCTCAATAAAAAATCAGGGAGTTTAAAAAATACTTTGTCAAAGATACCAAAAAATAAATTAGGAAATTCAATTGAATCGCATACTCTTGTCAATAGTTTTTCATCAACCTCTATAATTAAATTCTTTGATTTACAAAATTTTTTTAGTTTTTCTAAAATATTTTTTTTTCTTTCAACTCTATCTAGAATAACAAAATTTTTTTTCAATTTTTTTTCGTAAGTTTTAATATCCAAACATTTATTTTTTTTTGTTGAATAGTGATAGTTGCCAAAGGAATAAACATCAGAGTTTGTTCCAGCAAAAATGAAGGGAATTTTACATTTGTCAAATACACACAAAATACTATTTATAGGCCTAATCCATCTGTCATTATTATTTCCCCATCTCATTGATTTTTTCCATTTAATAGAACTAAGAATAGTTGGGATTTCTTCACTAAATATTTCACTTGTTTTTTTAGGAGGATTCTTTTTTGTAAAAACAAAATATTCACTGTCATTGATCATTTTTTTTTGCAACTTTTTTATATTTTGAATTTGATTAGATCTTAAAAAACCTTGAATTGCCTCCTTATTTGATGAAGTTCTTGGCCCTCTTAATTCAATAGCTTCTGAATTAACTAATTTTGCAACATTTCTTATAAAAACTGTTAATCTTCTTGGTGTTGAAAATACCTGAATTTTTTTGTAATCAATACTCTTATTTTTGAGTAGTGTTTTAAATGCACTTTCCAACTCTCTCTCGGCTAGATGCTGGGCTGAAGAAGGAATTTCCTCTCCATAAATTTCCAAAATAAAATCACTCATTGGCATTAGAAAGCAATTCGCAACATTTTTGAACTAAAGACCTTATTCTTAAAATATAGGCTTGCCTCTCAGAAACAGAAATCAATCCCCTAGAATCTAACAAGTTAAAAGAGTGACTGGCCTTTATGCATTGTTCGTATGCTGGAATTGCCAAATTTTTCCCTATTAAAATTTGTGAACTTTTTTCAAAATGAAGAAATGACTCATACAAATATTTTTCTGGTGCATACAGAAAGTTAAATGATGACATCTCCTCTTCATTCTTTTTAAATAGTTCACCGTAGGTTATACCTGATTTGTCCCAGATAATATCATATACACTATCAACTTTCTGGACAAAAGTAGTTAACCTTTCTAGCCCGTATGTTAATTCCAGGCTTACAGGTTTGCACTCAACTCCACCCATTTGTTGAAAGTAGGTAAATTGACTAATTTCCATTCCATTACACTGAACCTCCCATCCCAAACCTGCTGCGCCAAGAGTTGGACTTTCCCAATCATCCTCTACAAATTTAATATCATTATCCTCAGGAGAAATAGAAACATTTGATAAACTGTCAAGGTAAAGTGATTGTGAGTTTTTAGGACTAGGCTTAATTATAACCTGAAGTTGATAATAATGTTGCAACCTATTGGGATTAAGACCATACCTCCCATCTGATGGTCTTCTGCAAGGTTGGACGAAAACTGCCTTCCATGGTTCTTTGCCTACGGCACGAAAAACTGTAGATGGGTGAAAAGTAGCTGCACCCATTTCCATATCAAAGGGTTGAATTAACAGACAACCCTTGTTCATCCAGAATTTTTGAAGCTTTGTTATTATTTCTTGAAATGTCAACATTAAAAAACTTAATATAAATAATAATTTAAAAAAAAGTTAAAAACACTATATTCATATAAATATACTTACCAATGAAAAAATAAAAGTTTTCTTAAAAAAAATAAGATATGAATGTCATAAATTTTACCAACAAGATTAAAGATAAATCTTTAGAAAATTTCATTAATTGGTTAAGTTCAGATTTTGTTTTGGTGAATAATATTATTCTCAAACATTTAACAAATAGCACACCTCTAGTATCAGAACTATCAAATCACATAATTAGCTCTGGTGGAAAAAGAATTAGGCCTCTTCTCACTTTAGCTTGCTCAAAGCTATGTAATTACTCTGGTTCAAGACACGTTCGTTTGGCTTCGGTAATAGAATTTATTCATACTGCGACACTCCTGCATGATGATGTGGTTGATAATAGTAAAAGGAGAAGAGGAAAAAAAACTGCTAATTTTGTTTGGGGAAACAAATCTAGCATTTTAGTTGGAGATTACCTTTTAAGCCAAGCTTTTAGATTATTAATAAAAGATGGATCATTAAAGTGTCTCGATATTATATCAAAAACTTCATTAAAAATCTCTCAAGGTGAAGTCAAACAATTGATTTCTGTTAACAATCTTCAAACTAGTGAATCAGAATATTTAGATATAATAACATATAAAACCGCTGAATTATTTTCAGCTGCATGCCAGATAAGTGGGGAAATTAGTGAGGTCAGTGATGAAAAAAAATCTGCACTTGGTGAGTTTGGAAAATTTGTTGGAACAGCATTCCAAATCATTGATGATACCCTTGATTATTTTTCAGAAGAAAAATTTTCTGGAAAAGATCTCGGAAATGATTTGAAAGAAGGAAAGATCACATTGCCATTAATTCTATGCTTTAAAAGAAGCAATAAAACTGAAAAAAAATTGTTAGAGTATATGGTTAATAAAAATCAGATTACAAAAAATGATCTTTCCAAAACAATTAATTTAATGAACAAATATGATGTTAAAGAAGATTGCATAAAAAAGGCCCAACATTTCTCGATTATGTCAAAAGATAGTTTAGGTATATTTCCACAATCACCAGAAAAAGAAAAAATTTTAGACTTGGTTGACATTTTGATATCTAGAAAAAACTAAAATATGGAATGTTTTTTGCAAGAAATTAAATTATGCATAGTTCAAAAGTTCTTAATCTCAGAGAATATTTAAAAGTAAGATTAATGGAATTTGTTTCCAAAAATTATTTTCCAATTCTTGTGTTTTTTCTAGTTTTTTTAATTTTTATTTAAATTCTTTTTTTTTTCATTAATTTATCATAATGGATGAATTAAATAAGTTTTCCAAAAGAGTAAAAAGATACACTAACTTAGGGACCTCAGCTGGAGTTCTTGCATTTAAATTTCTGGAAACAAAGATATTAAAAAAAAAACACGCTAAAAATGCGGAAGATCTGACGAAAGTTCTTGGCAATTTGAAGGGACCAATAATGAAAATTGCTCAATTACTTTCAACTGTTCCAGATCTATTACCACAAGAATACATAAATGAGTTGGCAGAACTTCAATCCAATGCACCCCCTATGGGTTGGAATTTTGTTAAAAGAAGAATGAATAATGAACTAGGACAAAGCTGGGAATCCAAATTTAATTTCTTTGATAAAGAACCCTTTGCAGCAGCATCGTTAGGACAAGTTCATAAAGCAAATTACAAAGACGAAAACATTGTATGTAAATTACAATATCCTGATATGTTATCAATTGTTGAAGCTGATATTAATCAACTAAGCTTAATCTTTTCATTATATAAAAAAATTGATAGAACAATTGACACATCTGAAATACAAAAAGAAATATCTTCAAGAGTAAGGGAAGAACTTGATTATGAAAGAGAAAAAAAAAACATCGGTATATTTAACTTTATGTTCTCAAATTTAGAAAATGTCCTAGTTCCCAGAGTGTACGATACAATTTCAACAAAAAGACTTCTAAGCATGAACTTTCTAGAAGGAAAAAAACTTCTAGAATTTAAAAATAATTCTCATTCGGATAGAAAAACCATTGCTCTTAATATGTTTAAGGCTTGGTATTATCCGTTTTACAAATTTGGAATAATTCATGGCGATCCTCATTTAGGAAATTATTCTGCAAACAAACAATTAAACATAAATTTATTAGATTTTGGTTGTGTAAGGATTTTTCAACCTTCTTTTGTCAAAGGGGTGATTGATTTATATTATGCCATTCTGAATGACAATGAAGATCTTGCCGTTAGTGCCTACGAAAGGTGGGGGTTTGAAAAAATTTCCAAAAAACTAATTAAAATTCTCAATATATGGGCAAAATTTCTTTATTCACCACTGCTTGAGGACAGAGTAAGAAAAATGCAAGAAACTAATTCAACAACTTATGGTGCAGAAGCTGCATCAAAAGTACATCGTGAATTAAAAAAAATTGGTGGGGTAAAACCTCCTAGAGAATTTGTCTTTATGGATAGGGCTGCGATTGGACTAGGGTCAGTTTTTCTCCATCTAGACGCAAAAATTAATTGGTACAAAATTTTTCATGAATTAATTGATGGCTTTAGTGAAGCAAAGGTTGAAAAAAATCAGACAACAGTGTTAAAAAAATTAAAATGGAAGAAGTGAGTTAACTTTTTTTGATAAACTCTCAGCCATTGATAAGAGTTTGTCAAGCTCTACCATAGTTTTAGATAATTCTTTACTATCATCTTCCAACCAAACCTTGAAACAATATGAATAAATTAAAAATAAAATATTTTTTTTTACAAGGTCCACTGGAGAATTATTGTAGGCATTTGAAAGTTCAAGGTAAAAATCCAATGAATTAATAACATTCTTGAAAATTCTCTTAAATATTAGTGGGTTTTCTTTTGAGCCATAAATAATTTTCCTTAATGGCACTTTATATCTTCCCATTTCATCAAACCTCAACATAATCATTTCAAATAAATTGTCCTTTACAGAGGTTAATTTAAAGTCTCCTAAATCAATCTTGGATTCAACTTTACAGTCAATCATTCTAGAAAATTCATTTAATAATGATTTTTTTGAGGCAAAAGTCTTTTTTATCTCTGTCAATGGAATTTTTTCATTCTCTGCAAAACGTTTTAGTGTAAAAGTCTGCCATCCATCTTTTGAAATCAAACGAAATGCTTTATTAATTAATCTATTTTTTTTTTCCTTTTCATTCATTTTTTTGAAGTTGTATTTAAAATATTTATATATATTCTGTTATACGAAGTAAATAAAAACTGTGGAGGTTACAATGTTAAGAAAAACTTTAATGTTAACATTTTCTTTATGTATGATTTTTTCTGCTAAATATACATTTGCTGGCGACGCTGATAAGGGGAAAAAAACATTCAAAAAATGTGGTACTTGTCATAGTGCAGAAGCAGGTGCTGGCCATAAGACCGGACCAAATCTTTGGAATATTTATGGTAAAAAAGCTGGTTCAGTTGAAGGTTACAAATACTCTGATTGGCTAAAAAATTCTGGAATCGAATGGAATGATGAAAATCTTTCTGCCTGGGTTTCCAAAAAAAAAGTTAAAACAGAAAAATTCGGAAAAGAAGTTAAAAAAAGCAAAATGATTTTTGCAGGCATAAAAAAACAAGAAACAATAGATAATCTTATTGCTTACATAAAGACGTTAAAATGATTGTTTAAGACTTTTATGAATATAGAAGAAATTGAAAGTCATATACAAAAAATACCTGATCACCCAAAACCAGGTATATTGTTTTATGATATTTCTACACTAATCTTTAATGCTCAAGCATTTGTCTCTAGCATTGATCATTTAATAAAATCGATAGAAAAATTTGATTTTGATAAAATTGCCGCAATTGATGCCAGAGGCTTTATATTTGCCTCAGCCGTTGCATATAAATTGGGATTAGGTGTTGTGATGATTAGAAAAAAAAACAAATTACCTGGGAAGACCATAAGCCATGAATATGATTTGGAATACGGAACCGATACTTTAGAGATAAATCTTGATGTTTCCCAAAAAAAAATAGTTCTAATTGATGACTTACTTGCAACAGGTGGAACTGGGTCGGCAGCTGTTGAATTAATAAAAAAATCAGGAGGAGATGTTAGTTGCTTTGCATCTCTTATTGAATTGAAATTTCTTGAAGGTAGAAAGAAATTTGACGTTCCTATTGAAACCATAATTCATTACTAAAATGACCAGAGTCCATAAATTATTCCTAAAATGGATGCTACATTATAGTTTAATATTTTTCTTCATATTCTTTGTATATGACCAAGGATTAATTTTTAAAATACTTTCTTCTGACAGAAGTTTTATAACTAGTTTAATTTTATTCTTATTTTTAATTGTAAGCGCTCATTGTGCCTTTTTCACATTTTTAATATCAGGCGAACTAAATAAAGCACACATTATAAAAAAAAGTCTTTTAAGAGAAAATGTTAAACTTAGGATAATTGAAAATAGATTAATTCTTACTTCCAAAGGAGAAATCTCTGATGGCATAGTTTGTAGTTATTTTAAAGATTTAATTGGTCTAAAAAAAAGTGGGGCAACATCTCACGTTCAAATTCTTGATACTTACGTAAAAAAAACTATAGGATTTTATGAGTTTGGATGGTTCTGCTCTGATGTGATGCTAAAGTTAGGTCTAATTGGCACAGTAATAGGTTTCATAATTATGCTAGGATCTTTAGCTAATATTACCACATTTGATGTCACCCTACTTCAAGGCGTGCTGACAACAATGGGAAGTGGGATGGGAGTAGCGCTTTACACAACACTATCGGCTTTAGTTACAGGAGTATTAATTGCAATACAGTATTTTAATTTGGAGAATGGCTGTGAAGAACTATTTTCCGTTCTTAATCAAATCTCTGAAGTTAGTATAGATAGTAGTCTATAATGTCATATTCTGGAAGAAGACTCAGAGCTGATCCTTTTACTGATTTATTGTTTAACATTCTTTTAGCTTTTACACTATTAATGTTTCTAGCAATAATTTTTATGAACCCCATACCTAAGACAGGCATTATCAATCCAAAGGCAGAATATATTATTACTGTTGGTTGGGAAGATAATAATCCAGATGACATTGACACCTATGTTCAAAGCCCAACTGGGGACATCGTATGGTTTAGAGGGAAGGAAGCAGGATTTGTTCATTTAGACAGAGATGATAGAGGATTGCTGAATGACACAATAGTCATAAGTGGAGAAAAAGTTCAAAATCCTCTTAATCAAGAAGTAGTAACGCTAAGAGCCGTAGTTCCAGGAGAATATATAGTTAACATCCACTATTATGCCACAGAAACTAATAACCCTGTTGATGTTAATGTAAAGGTTGAAAAAGTTAATCCACAACTCGAAGTTATATATTATGGAACAATAACTTTAGAAAAAAAAGGTGTAGAAAAAACTGCAACAAGATTTAATATTAAACAAGGCGGTCAAGTAACCGTTACAGGAAATTTATTTAAAAAACTAGTTCCGGAAAATTAACAACGGGAGGGGAAATGAATTCAGAAATTTTTTTTATTATCATTTGTTATGTTTTGTTAGGATTTCTATTAGTTCTATTTAATCTTAGAACAAGTTTTCATTGGTTTTTAAAAACGTTAATGATTGTGATTGTTACCTCTTTTTATATATTAACCTACAAGTCTTTTACAAATCTAGTTGGTTGGCCATCAAATGATTTGTTGCCTGAAAGATTTAGGTTGGTTGCTGCACAAATTTATGAGCCCAATGCACTTATAAACTCTGAAGGATCCATATACTTGTGGATAACAGATATGGATACTCTTGCTGGTCTTGGAACTCCAAGGTCTTACAGCATTCCTTATGACAAAGAGATACATGAAAGAATTTCTAAGGCACTGGTAAGTTTAAAAAATGGAAAACCACAAATGGGAGAAAATAAAAATGATATGGAGACGGGTCTCATATCATCAATCCTAAAAAAAGAAAAGATTTCAAGTTCAAGTTCAACACTGAATTTTTATGAGATGCCAAATCAATTACTACCAGAAAAATAATGAATTTTTTTTTTTATGTAATTATTTTTTTTTTAATCTCTTGTTCTAAGAATGAATCAAATTATTTTCCACTTGAGAAAATAAAGTCATGGCATTACAAAATTGAGATTATTCCTGAAGTAGAGGATTATATAATTTATAAAAAAACCAATTTATCGCTTGGTAAAAAAAAAATCATAGTTAATGAAACAGAAATGCCGTTTTATCCAATATTACGTGAAGACGGTACCATTTTGTATTATCAAGTTCTAAAATCTGGGGTTTTTAGAAATGGAATTCAATTTATTAAAGATCAAAAAATCAATTTTGAAGAAAAAAAAAGGTTGGTTATTCCATACCCATTAGAAATAGGAAAAAAATGGGATGTTGAAAGTAAAACTTTTTTAATTTTGAGAAGATATCCTTACTATGATTATCGAGCTACAACAAATTTTAAACTTAATTATGAAGTAATATCAAAAAATGAGAAAATTAAAACACCTTTGGGAACGTTTGATGACTGCCTACTAATTAAAGGATATGGCAGTACAAATTTCATAGGAGATAGTGAAATTGGCTCCATTCAAATAAACATTATTTCAGAAGAATGGTACGCTAAAGACGTTGGTTTAATAAAGGTAATTAGAACAGAAAAAACTGACACAGAATTGTTTGGTACAACTAAAATGGTTCAATTATTAGAAAATTTTGAAAAATAATAAAAAAATGAAACCTATTAATCTCGCACTTTTAAGTCTATTTGTTTTTGCACTGTTTTATTATGGAAAATTCATTCTTTTACCACTTTTCTTGTCATTATTTGTCTACGTTATAATAAAATCTTTGACAAAAAAATTTGTAAAAATAGCTAATCAATACTTAAGATTTAATTTAAATGAAGTATTATCATTTTTTATATTTCTATTAATTTCATCATTTTTTTTTTATTTTATTTGGAAAATTCTGAAATTTAACCTTTTTCAAGTAATTGATAAATCAGAATTCTACCAAAATAACCTAAATTTTATTATAAATTATTTTGCAAATTCACCAATTAATGAAATTTTAGAAATATCAGACGTTTTTAATTCAGTAAATTTTGTTTCCATCTTTTCTAATGTTTTAAATTCTATCACTGGTTTGGCAGGAAATTTTTCATTAGTACTAATATATCTAATATTTTTAATCGTAGAAGACAAACACTTTGCAACAAAATTAAACAAAATATCTAAAAACAAAAATACAATGAAAATCGTCACAAAAATTAATAATGACATCTTTAACTATTTTCGTTTAAAAACATTTACAAGTTTATTAACAGCTGTCTTAACTTTTCTAATTCTACAAATTGTTGAAAGTGATCTTTCTATAGTCTTTGCCATAATTGCATTTTTTTTAAATTTTATTCCATTCATCGGATCTTTATTATCAATACTTTTTCCATTTATTTTTTCATGCATTCAATTTCTTAATATCTTTGACCCCTTGATAACTTTATCACTTTTGATCGTGATTCAGATATTTATTGGTAATTTCCTCGAACCAAAGTTAATGGGAAAAGCGTTAAACATCAGTCCAATTGTAATGCTAATATTTCTTTCCATAATGGGAAAATTATGGGGTATTTCTGGAATGTTTTTAAGTGTTCCTATGTTAGTGGTTTTGTTGATAGTATTAAGCAGTTTCAAAAACACAAGGGATCTTGCCTTACTTATTTCTGAGAAATAGATAAAAACTATCTACTCGTTTTGTTGGTAATGTATGTTTCTATGAAGAGACAAAATTATACCAAAACCAAAAAAATAAGTGACCATTGATGACCCACCATATGAAACTAAAGGAAATGGAAGACCAACAACTGGAAGAATGCCAACTACCATTGATATATTTATTAGGGCAGCAAAGAAAAAATTTGAAATTATTCCATAACCAATAATTCTGTGAAAA
>CAZAFN010000015.1:0-36404 GCA_964484795.1 uncultured Alphaproteobacteria bacterium
TGAAAATATTTATCAAAATTAGATACCATCAAAAGCTGTTTGAAAATCTGGGGAGCTTGCGGCAATGCATAAAACTTCCCCTTGTGCAATCTACTTGGAACTAAGAAATCTCTTGCACCTTCTGGAGATGATGAAGTCAAAATTGGTGTTTGTATCTCAAGAAAATCTCTTTCTAACATTTTCATTCTTATACTATTTATAATTTTAGATCTAAAAATAATATTTTCGTGATTCTTTTTTCTTCTAAGATCTAAATACCTATATTTTAATCTTAAATCTTCTGGAGAATCATCATCCATAGCAATCTGAAATGGAATCTGTTCTGAATCGTTTAAAAACTCAACATCATCCAATACAACTTCAATCTCACCTGTAGATAAATTTTTATTAATCGTTTCATCAGATCGCTTAACAACTTTTCCAGATATCTTTATCACACTTTCAAGCTTTAAGGACTCTATCCTTTTAAAGTCCTTGTTATCCATACTGACAACACATTGAGTTATTCCATAGTGATCTCTCAAATCAACAAAGAGCAATCCTCCATGGTCTCTTTTTTTGTTGACCCAACCTGATAGTATAACATTTTTATCAATATCATTTAATGATAATTCTCCGCAGGTATGTGATCTGTAATAGTTCATAACATTTGTAGATCAGGAAATTTAATGGTAATTATTTATTCGTGTTACTTTACAACAATGGACAATTAAATCAATTCTACCAAAAATGTCAAAAAGATAAAATAATTGCTATTGATACGGAGTTTCATAGAGTCGACACATATTACCCAAAACTTTGCTTACTACAATTAGCTAATACAAGTGAAACTATAATTTTAGATCCAGTAGAGAAATCACTAAACAAAAATTTTATTAAAAAAATTTTATATAATACCAAAATTAAAAAAATCTTACATGCAGGAAGACAGGATGTAGAAATTTTTTTTAATATGTTTGGAAAAGTTCCCAGACCAATCATTGACACACAGATATGCATTATGCCTTTGGGTTATTCAAATTCTGCAAGTTATGCAACTATATGCCTAGATTTATTAAATGTAAAGATAAACAAATCAAACCAATTCATAGATTGGCGAGTCAGACCATTATCAAAAGACAAAATAAATTATGCGATTAGTGATGCTAAATATTTAATACCTCTATACAAAATAATTACGTCAAAACTAAATGCACTCAATAGAAAATTGTGGATAAAGGAAATGCATCAAAGATTATTATCTGAAAATATTTTTTTAAATAAAAAAAAATTAGCTTGGAAAAAAATAGATTTTAATCCTAAAAATAATTACGAATTGAAATTATTAAAAAAAGTTTGTGAAACTAGAGAGAATTTCGCGATGAAAGAAAATGTTCCAGTCAAACGAATTTTAAGCAATAGTGAAATAAAAAAAATCTGCAATAGCAATTCAAGATTAAGTGCTAAAAACACTATTATAAAAAGAATTTCAAACAAATTGTTTAAAAAAGAAATAGTCCAAATATTGAGAAACAAGCCCAAAGATGGTGATCTCATTAATTATAAATTAAAAAACAAAATAGATTTTAAAAAAAGAGAAATATTAAAGAAGTTAAAAAATATTATATTAAAAAAGTCACAAGCACTTAATTTTCATCCAAATTTGATTGCTTCAAATGACGACTTAAGAGAAATGGTTTTAGGAAAAAAAAATATTTTTAATGGATGGAAATATGAGATTTTTAAAAAGGAATACGCAGAATTAAAAAAAATTTTATGAATCGTTGATTAAATTTTTTAAAAAACTAAAGGTGATCTTTGAATGTTTTTGCAATGATTTGGTATCAACTAATTCAGCAATATTTAATGCTGATTCGTATGATCTTTCTATTCTGAGTGAAATATAATCCAGATTTTTTTCATCTATAAAGATAGATCTATCTTTTAAATATTTTTCAATTATTTTGCAAATCAGTTTGTCATCCGGCTCGTCAACTTTAATAACTAGTGAAGCTGAAAGTCTAGAAATAAGATCATTGATTTTTGTTAAAATAAATTTTGGAGGTTTTTTAGCAGTCATCAACAAAAAAGAATTTCCAGTTGATTGAAGAATATTTATAAAATTTAAAATTTTTTCACTATATTGAATTTTTTTATTTTCTATTAATGAGTCTATATCATCAATTATCCAATTTTGTTCATTAATTTTTTCAAAACTCACGTAGCCAGACATCAAATCCAAAAAACTTTTGCCTTCTATAAATTTTGCATTAGATTTTTTCTGCCAAATTTTTGCAATTGATGTCTTCCCACATTTATGCGGACCATAAACATAAGCAAATTGTCCATTCCAATTTGGCCAATTCTCAATTAAATCAAAAGCCATAGCATTTTTTGAACTTACAAAAAAATCTTTACTTTCAAATCTAAAGTTAAATTTAAGAATTTCTTGTTTCATAAATTAATAAGAATCAACTAAATAGTGATCGTCATCTTCAGAAATTTTAACTAATCGCAAATTATTAGTTTCCAACGCCAAATTTATTTGATCAACAGAATATTTCGTAAATATCTTATATATAAGATTATTTGATGTTAATTCATGTACAAAAATATCATCTGTATCTAAAATACTTCGAATTTTATTTTCAATGAAAATACTTCTTCTAAGATCATCAGAATTTAAAACCAAAAAAAATGTGTTAATGATATCTGCTGCAGACTCTAAACTCTCTATTTTCTTTTTCCACCAATCTTGTAATTCATTCATAGATATTTTGGCAATTAGCTCTATCTGAGAAACACTAGACTTTTTAGGAAAGGCATCATTTTTTATTAAGTTGATTTTTGAAATAACATCATCAGTAAAAACCTTTAAATTCACCATTGTCTCAAATTCGTTAAGATTATAGTTATAGCT
The DNA here is from genome assembly GCA_964484795.1 of uncultured Alphaproteobacteria bacterium. Classification (GTDB taxonomy): domain Bacteria; phylum Pseudomonadota; class Alphaproteobacteria; order Methylaequorales; family Methylaequoraceae; genus CAZAFN01. Next base: position 2,900 of record CAZAFN010000015.1, read on the forward strand.
CTCCTCAAAATATATTACTATTGCCTTTTTTTTACCGTAATCATCTAAAAACTTCTTAATAGCTTCTATGTCTTCATCAATTATTTGATTAGCAGAAATTTTAAGTTTATTTATGTGATTCTTCTCAGGAAAAAATAGTTTTAACAAACCTACATTATCATATTCATTTTTTAGATGATCGTACCAATAGTTATCATCTTCCCAGAGATAGAATGTATTAAATTTTTTAAAAATTGGAAAGACCAAGTAACTTTCAGAAATAAAAAAATTTTTTTTAATATCATTTTTAGAAAATAAATCTCTTATCTTTTCTGAATTAAAGTTTACTGACATATCTGAAAAATAATTAATTTCAGTTATTTTTTCCTCTTGAATTTTATAATCCTTAACAAGATCCTCCACACTCATTTCAGAAATTTTATTTAATTTTCTTAAATCGTTTGGCTCTAAAATTCTTTTAGTTAATAAATTAAAAGCATTCTGAAAAGAAATATTTCTGGCTTTTTTTCTTAGCTCAAGAACATTTCGGTCATTTTCAAGATATATTTGATTGTTCTCAATTAAAAAAATTGACTCATCTGCTAAACTTGTTCCAAAGTTAACAAAAACAAAAACAAAAAAACTAAGTAACTTTATCAAAATATTTTATTTAATTTTTTTTAGGTTATATTTAGATTTTTAATACAATACTTTTTTTTTATATATAGTTAAAGTAAAAACTAGGAGTTTGAAATCAATACAACTTACAAATCATCAGGTGTAGATGTTGAAAAAACATCCAATTTAGTTAAAAAATTAGAAAGAATTACCAAAAAAAAATTCAGAAATGAAATAATCCAAAATCCAGGAGGATTCTGTTCTCTTTTTGATATAAAAAAACTTAATTATAAAGATCCTATTTTACTAAGTAGTACCGACGGAGTAGGAACAAAACTAAAGGTTGCTATTAAATATAAAAAAATTGAAAACCTAGGCTTTGATTTGGTGGCAATGTGCGTAAATGATATCCTTGCAAATGGTGGAGAACCTCTATTTTTTTTAGACTATTTAGCTTCGTCTAAAATTAAAGAAAATCAGTTCTTAAAACTTGTATTAAGTATAAATTTAGCCTGTGCTAAGGCAGGCTGTTCTTTGGTAGGTGGAGAAACGGCTGAAATGCCAGGAATGTACAATAACAATGAATTTGACCTAGCAGGCTTTGCTGTAGGAGCAGTTGAAAGAAAAAATCTTTTAAAAAAAAAAAATGTCAAACATAACTCTCTAATTATTGGCATAGAATCCAGTGGTTTTCATTCTAATGGATTTTCACTAATAAGAAAAATATTGGAAAATCAAAAAATTTCACTGAACAAACGAGTCCCATACAAATCTAAATACAAAAAGTTGGGTGATGATTTACTTATTCCAACAAGAATATATGTAAAAGAAATTTTACCGCTTATAAAAAAGAAATTGTTAAATTCTGTTTCCCATATTACCGGTGGTGGAATATACGAAAATCTGTCAAGAATCATTCCTGATAATCATCAGGCAGTTATTGATTTTAAAAAATTTGATATTCCTGAAAGATTTTTATGGTTACAAAAAGTTGGCCATCTAGAAGTAATTGAAATGCTTAAAACTTTTAATTGTGGCATTGGACTAATTATGATTATTGACTTTAAAAACGAAAGAAAGGTTTGCAATCACCTAAAAAATAAAAAAATCAAATTTCACCTAATGGGTAAGGTCAAAAAAAAAGAATGCAAAAGCAAGGTTTTAATTGAAAAGTTTGGAAGATGGCATTTAATTTAGGAATAATAATTTCTGGCAGAGGATCAAATATGCTTAATATTATTAATGCCTGTCAAAATAGAAAATTATTGTCAAGAGTTAGCATAGTCATTTCTAACGTGCCTGATGCCGAAGGATTAAAAATAGCACAAAAAAAAAATATTAAAACGTTAATCATTGATGACAAAAAACAAAAAACAAACTCTGATTTTGAAGGGATCTTATCTAAATCGTTAATCAAAGAAAATGTCAATCTTGTCTGTTTGGCAGGCTTTATGAAAATTCTCAGCAAAGGTTTTATCAAAAAGTGGGGAAAAAAGATAATTAACATTCATCCTTCTTTATTACCATCATTTAAAGGCATAAATGCCGTAGAACAAGCATTAAAATACAAAGTAAAATATACTGGTTGTACTCTGCATTATGTTAATGAAAGGATTGATTCAGGTGAAATTATAGATCAAAAAACCGTTAAAATACTTAAAAATGAAACTCTGGAATCATTAAAAAAAAAAATATTGATAGAAGAACATAAATTATATATAAATGTTTTAAGGTACTTAGAAAGAAAGTTTTTTTATGGCAAAAGAAAATAGTAAAGAACACGAAGTTTTTTTTGAAAAATTTTTAAAATTTACGGTCTCATTTAGTGTTGGACTGGTTATCTTGCTTTTTATTCTCTGGTACTTTCTTATTAGAATTTAGATTTCACTCTGTAAAAATTTCTCTTTTTGAAAAAAAGAAATCAATTTCTTTTTTTGCGTTCTCCTTACTGTCTGAACCGTGAACTGAATTTTCTTCAACTGACAAACCAAATTTTTTTCGAATTGTATTTCCTTCGGCATTCGCTGGGTTTGTGGTACCCATCAAATTTCTATACTTAGAAACAACATTTTTACCCATTAGAACCTGAACTACTATTGGTCCAGAAATCATATAATTACAAAGATCATTAAAAAAAGCTCTATCCTTATGCACTCCATAAAACTGTTTGGCATCTTTAATAGAAAGAAATAACATTTTTTGGGCTACAATCTTGATCTTATTTTTTTCTATTATTGAATTTATTTCACCTATTAGATTCCTTTTAACGGCATCTGGTTTTATGATTGAAAGTGACAAATCCATATCATTTCTCCTTATTTTAATTTAAAGTTTTCCACTTTAATCTCTCATACTCATTATAACAAGTTACTTTAAAATCTTTATTTTCCAGTTCATCTTTTATTTTTATTAAGTCGTAATTTGAACTTTCATAAGAAAATATTAAAAATTTTTTAAAAAATTTAAACTGCTTGATTTTTACATTAGGTGACACTACTAGAAAATCAAAGTCCAAAAAATTATTTATGTTTTTAAAGTCACCTTCAAAGAGAATGATATTGTCCTTATCCGTTATTTTGTCCGTAGAAATTTTGTGTGGTAAAAAACTGTTTTTCTCTTTTGTCCACAAAAATCTGTCTAAAGTGTTGACTTCATCGTTATCTTTAAGATTAATTAAAGTTTTCTCGGAATTCTTAAGCAGTCCATTACAAAGGTTAAGCATCACATAATTAAAATCTGTTTTAATATTGTAGAAATTTAAATCAACCTTATTATTACTCTCATTCATAATTACTTCTAACAAATTGATCTAACAATCTTACACCAAAACCTGTTCCACCTGGTCTTGAAAAGTCAGTGCCTTTTTTAGACCAAGTTACACCAGCAATATCTAGATGAGCCCAATCTACACTTCCTACAAATCTTTTTAAAAATTGAGCAGCAGTTATGCTACCCGCTCCTCTAGTGCCAGTTATATTTTTCATATCGGCGATTGGACAATCCAAAAGTTTGTCAAACTTTTCATCCATTGGTAATCTCCAGATAGGTTCACCAGTTTTCTTAGAGGCTTCTAACAATTTGTTGGCTAATGAGTCACTATTAGAAAACAAACCTGCATATCTCTCACCCAATGCAACTATTATGGCACCTGTTAAAGTTGCAAGATCAACCATCAATTTAGGTTTGAACTTTTCTTTAACATACCACAAAACATCTGCAAGCACTAACCTACCTTCTGCATCCGTATTCAAAACTTCAATTGTTTGACCAGAAAGAGATTTAACTATATCTCCAGGTCTTTGTGCATTTCCATCAGGCATATTTTCAACTAAACCAACTATACCTATTGCACTTGCTTTAGATTTTCTCAAAGCCAAAGTATAAATAAGGCCAGCAACAACACCTGCCCCACCCATATCCCATTTCATATCTTCCATCCCACCTGACGGTTTGATGGAAATTCCACCTGTATCAAAAGTCACACCCTTCCCTACAAATGCTAGTGGGTTAGAAAATTTATCATTCTTGCTACCACCTGACCATTTCATAATCATAACTCTAGGTGGTTTAACTGAACCTTGTGCAACACCCATCAAAGCATTCATACCAAGTTTTTTGATTTTCTTTTCATCAAATACTTCAATCTTAACTCCTACTTTCTTCATAACGTTGCAAATCTCAACAAACTTCTCTGGATAAAGAATATTTGCCGGTTCAGAAACCAAATCTCTTGTTAAAAAAATACCTTTCAGGTTATTAATTGATGTAATCTGATTTTTTTGTGATTTGTGAATTTTGTCTAATTTATTAATAATCTGTAAAGATTCTACAGAGAAATCTTTTTTGCTAATTGTCTTATACTTCTCAAATTTATAATTTTTAAGAGCAATGCCCCTTATAATTGCCGGAAAATAGGAATGAAATGAAGTTTTTAGTTCTTCAATGAGAAGAGAAAATTTTTTAATTCTTTTTTTCTCAAGATAATTTAGCAGTCTTCCACCTAAGCCCTCAAATTTATAATCATCAGCAAAATTTTTAATTTTTATTAGTGTTAATGATTTTATCCTTTTTGAGGACTTAAAATGAAATGTTTCAAATACCTCAACTCTATCTTTATTTTTTTTTAAAAAATCTCTTAAAATTTCTTTAGCATCGAGATCTAAATCATTAGATTTCAATATTGTGTCTCCTTTGATAGAAACAACTACTAGATGATCATTATCATTAATCTTTTTTGACAGTGTTATTTTCATTTTCGTGTATTAATTTCCTATAAAATTTGTAATAAATAATAATGTATATTGTTTTTTTTAAAATATTCAATGAATTTAGTTGACAAATATATATTTAAACAACTTTTTAATAATTCTTTTTTAATTTTGACATTAATAATTTCAGTCTTTTGCTTAGGTAAAAGCGTTCAACTAGTTGAACTTATGGTCAATAGAGGATTGCCAATTGAAATTTTTTTTAAACTTATTCTTTTCTCGTTACCACAGATAATTCCAGTTTTACTCCCCATAACAATCTGTTTGTCAATTTTTTTTGTATATTCACGTATGCAAACGGATAGAGAATTAATGATTCTTAGATCTTCATGTTTTTCTCCTTTTGATTTAATAAAACCAACATTTTACTTTTCATTAATATTAAGTTTTGTCAGTTTTTTTTTTACATTACACCAAGCACCTAAATCCAATGAAAATTTCAAAATTCTTTTATATACGATAAAAAATGACTATTCTTCTACTTTGCTTCAAGAAGGAACTTTTAATACGATAGGAAAGTCCTTTACAATATTTCTTAAACAAAGGGACTCAGATGGTGTGTTAAATAGTATTTTTATTCATGACACAAGAGACCCTCAAAAACCATCAACTTTAATAGCGAACAAGGGTAGACTCATAAACACAAAAGAAGCAACCAAAATTTTATTGGAGCAAGGGTCTCAACAATTTCAGTCGAAGGAAAAAAAATTATCAATACTGTATTTTGACCAGTATCTTCTCAATGTAAATCAGGAAAAAGATGATTCTTTCATAAACAGGTGGAAATCACCATCTGAAAGAACACTTTCTGAATTGAAAAACCCAGACCCAAGTTCTGGCGATGATTTAAATAACCTTCAGTCATTTAAAGCAGAAATCACTCTTAGATATTCTATGCCACTTAACATTCTTGCATTTGGTTTTTTTATAATTTCATACTTTCTTTCATTTAGTTATCATCGAGTGGAAGACATATCGCAAACCATTAAAATAATGTTTTTAATTATTTTTTTACAAATCCTGTCAATAATGTCTTCAAATCTATCCATAAAACTAATAAATATGCACTATATTAATTTTTTTCCATTCTTTTTTTGTCTAATTTCATCAATATATTTCATAAGAAAAACACAAAAAATAAAAGATGGTTAGAGGCAAAATTATTTTCAGATACCTATTAAAAGAAAATTTATTTTCTTTTCTAATAGTTTTTGCTTTTTCATGTATGTTATTTGTTTCAATTGATCTAATTGAACTTATCAGACGAAGTTCAAGTAAAGATGTTGAATTTAAAATTTTGTTAGAAATGGCACTACTGCACATTCCATCTCTTTTCCCAATTATACTCCCAACAGTTTTTCTATTAAGCTCAATGAATACATATATGAAACTTAATAAGAATAATGAATTAGGTGTTCTTAGAGCTTCTGGGTTTTCAATTTGGCCTCTAATATTCCCAGCACTAATTAATGTGACAACCATTAGTATGATTTTTTTATTTTTGTGCAATCCTATTTTTGCTTATATGAATATCAAGTTTAAAAATTATGAAAGCAACTTCTTTAAAGGAAACGCAGGGCTATATACCATCTCTGAGACAGGTTTATGGCTAAGAGAAAAAAACGAAAAATTCGAGTACGTAATTAATGCTCAACACTATTCTTCACAAAATAAAGTTTTAAAAGATGTAAAAATTTTTAAATTTAACCTGGAAAATAAGTTTTTGGAAAGAATTGACGTAGAAAATGTTGAAATGATTGATGACAAAAAATGGAAACTTGAGAAAGGTAGACGGCTAGAAATAAATAAGATTCCTCAAGAATTCAATGAGTTAGATTTGGATATAAATCTTGATGTAAAAAAGATAGAAAAAAACTTTAGACCACCTGAAACAATAAGTTTCTGGAAACTGAATGAATATATAGAAAATCTAGAATCGTCAGGGTTTTCAGTAAAAAAACACATTATCTATAAAAACTATTTATATTCTTATCCATTAATACTCATTGCAATGGTGCTATTAGGTTGTTTTTTGTCACTTAAAAAAGACCGTATAAAGAAAAATGTAGTCAAAATTATCACTGGAATTATGATTGGAGTTTTATTCCATTTTCTTTCAGGCATAATCAAAACTTTAGGCCAAACCGGTAGTCTTAACATTTTTTTTGCTGTATGGTCATCTCCAATTATCTTTAATCTTTTATTAATAAGTGCACTAATACATGTTGAAGACGGCTAGAATCACAATTCTTTTTTTTTTTACTTTTTGTTAGGAATCTAGCTTCTTCAGATGATCAACTTGAAATTAATGCCGATCAATTTACTTATGATAAAGAAAACACAAGAATTTATGCTACCGGTAACGTAGAAATTATAGATGATGAATTTAAACTCTTTGCACAAAAGGTCTTCCTAAATAATACATCTAAAGTTTTGTCTGCAAGAGATGATATAAAAGTATTTGACCTGGAAGATGGTTCAATATTAAAAGCTGAAAAAATTGTGGCTGATCAAAGTCTCCGAAATGCAATAATTGAAAAAAATTATCTTTTTATACCTAGTGAAGATTTTAATTCAACCAAAAATTTCTTGAAATTAGCGGCAGAAAGAGTGGAAAGAAGAGACAAATTCTGGGAAAAGCTTGATTATGGAGTCTTTACTGCCTGTGAAGTCTGTTTTAACGAAAAAGAAAAAAAGTTTGATGAACCATTAGTTCAATTTAAAGCAAAAAAAATTATTCATGATAAAAAAAGTATGGATGTTAGATACTATGATGCATTCCTAGATATAAAAGGAAACAGCATTTTTTATTTGCCATATTTTTCACACGCGTCCCCTCTAGTTAAAAGACGTTCAGGATTACTTGCACCCAATTTTTTTCAATCACACTTTTTTGGACTTGGTGCAGACATACCTTATTATTTTGTCATTGATGATTATCAAGATTTTACTTTTAAACCAAAGTTTTCTTTAAAAAAAAATCCAGCATTTTTTCTAGAACATAGAAAAAACTTTCTTAATGGAGAAATTAAATCTGAATTTAGTGGAACTCTTGAAAATCAAAATGTCAATCAACTTAAAAAAGACAAAAAAAGGGGACATTTTAAATCAGTAGGTTCTTTTGATTTGACCAAAAACACTTATCTTGACTATCAAATTCACAGAACAACAGACAGACACTATCTAAATACATACAAATATAATTATCAAGATGTTTTGGAAACAAAGATAAAATTAGAAGGTCATAGAGATTACAACTTCTATAGTTTACAATCCTATCTTTTCCAAGATCTGAGAAAGAAATTTAACCAGAAAGAAGTCCCAAAAATACTTCCTAGGATATTGCTAAATCTAAACTCTCCGAGAAAACCCAAATCACTTAATCTCTCAACAAATATTGAAATAGCTAACATTGTTAGATCAGAAGGAGCAGAAACAAAGAAGTTTTTTATAAATCAAAATATGCTTTATCCTGTTTTTTTTCCTGATGGAACCAATCTGAAGCTAGGAGCACATATCAATGCTGGGTTATACAATATTGAAAAATACAATAATCCTGTAAATGGAAATTATGAATTCAATAAATTTAAAAATAATTTTTACCCTCAGTTTACTTTAGAGATATCCAAGCCATATCATAAGAATAATCTAAAATATTCAAGCATAATTACCCCCAAAATTATGCTGATAAAAGGAAATAAAAAGGGATTTAACAGAAAAATTCCAGATGAAAGTAATGTTAATAATTTTGATTTTGATTTTACAGATCTTTTTAATCGAAACAGATTGGCAGGAAATGACAGGGAGGACAACCTAACTAGAATTGATTATGGTTTTTCATTTCTAAAAAATTCGAATCAAAATAGCAAAACTACCATTATAGAAATAGGACAGAGTTATCAATTTGAAAAACATAAATACCTTCATTCAAAAAGTGGAATTAATAAGAAATTTTCTGATATAGTTGGTCGGGTGGCTTTCGATCCTAATGATGTAGTTTCGATAGATTCATTTTTCACAATAGAAGAAGAAAATTTTTCAATTAAAACAGCGTATACAAATCTTAGGCTCAGACAAAAAAATAGTTATTTACAATTAAAAAATATATATGCTCCACCTGTTGTAGATTCGGATGGTACGAATGAGATTGAAGCAAAAAACCAATTCTCAGTAAGTTTTAATCAAGAATTTTCTGATTTCTGGAGCTTTACTACGTCAACTACATTTGATAAAAAAAACACTATAAAATTTCATAACATAGGTGCAAAAATAAAATATGAAGATGAATGTCTTGGTTTATCCTTTTCCTGGAACAGGCAATACACTCACAATCCTGAAGACCCAACCTCAAATAGTTTTATATTTTTATTTAGTTTTAAAGAAATTATGGAAAATGACCTTTAGGATTCAATTCAAAATGATTAAAGTAGTATTTTTGGCTATAATTTTAATTTTTTCTAATTCAATTTTATTTGCTCAGGAAAAATTTGAAGGATTAATAGCCTCTGTAAATTCTGAAGCAATTACAACATTTGATTTGTCAGAAAGAATAAAATTAGTTTTAAAATCATTGGATTTAGAAGACAACATTAAAAATAGAGATTCAATAAGAGAGCGAGTACTTGAATTGCTAATTTTAGAAAAAATTAAAAAAAATGAAGCCTTGAATTCTAACATAAATTACACGGAAGATGAACTTATAGAATTTGCATCTTCAATATATAAATTCCCAAAAGAAAAGTTTGACGAATTTAAATCATTTATTAAAAAACAAGAAATTGATATTGACATCGTTTTAGAACAAATATCCTCAGAATTATTGTGGAAAAAATTTTCAAGACAAAAGTTTTCATCAATAATAACAATAAATGAAAAAGACGTTGATGAAATTTTTGAGGATTATAAAAAAAAAGTTGGTAAAACTCAGTATAATTATTCAGAAATTCTATTTGAAAATCAATCTGAAGATGAATGGGGAAGAACCGAAGAAAGACTTATGAAAGTTCTATCAATGCTGGAGCAAAACATTTCTTTTGAAGTGTTAGCAAATAAATTTTCTGATTCTAGTATGTCTGATAATAATGGAAATATGGGCTGGATTTTTGAAGACAATTTAGATGCTGAAATTAGAGCACCTATAATCTCGATGAAAAAGGGAGATTTCAAAAAAATTAAAACTAAAAACGGGTACAAAATCATAAGACTGAATCAAACGAAAACTTTTGGAAATTTTGGAGCAAAATATTCTTTCCTAAAGATTTCCTCATTCGAAAAGAACTTAATAATTTCTTTGCCAAAAAAAACAATTACTTGTGAAACTAAAGCCGATCAAGATAGTTTTTCTAAAGATATAAATTTTGATAAGATCAACGACATTCTTTCTAATGAAATGTCTATTGATTTCTTGAAAGAAATCCAAAAAGTTAATATTGGAGAAATGACAAAATTAATTGAATCTAATGGTGAATTTAGCATTTTATTACTGTGTGAAAAAAACAAAACTCAAGATGAAAAAGAGAATGTAAAAATTAAAGAGCAAATTGAAAGAAAAATGTTTACAGATAAATTTCAGCAACTTTCTAATACGTATATTTCGAATTTGAGGAAAAATGCTAATATTAAATTTTTAAATAAATAATTCTGAATATGCCAAATAAACCAATTGCCGTGACGATGGGAGAACCATCGGGAATTGCATCAGAAATAATTCTCAAAACATGGTTAAGCAGAAAAAAAAATAAAATTCACCCTTTTTTTCTAATTGATGATCTAAAAAAACTCGAAAAAATAAATAAAACTTTTCAATTAAATGTAAAAATACATCCCATTAAAAAACCTAGCCAAACTTTAAAATTATTTAAGTACTCACTACCAGTTTTAGATATGAAAGCTAATTTAGATTTTAAACTTGGAAATCCAAATAAAAAAAATTGCAAATTTGTAATACAATCAATCATTGAATCTCTTGATTTAGTAATAAAAAAAGAAGCTTGTGCAATTTTAACTTTGCCAGTTTGCAAAACAACTCTTAAAAAATCTGGCTTTAAATTTAATGGTCAAACTGAATATATCAGTCATCTATGCAAAAAATATTTTAAAAAAAAGAATAATGAAATAATGATCTTATCTACAAACAAACCAATAGATATGGGCAAAAATCTTATTGTAGGCCTGATAACTACTCACGAACCTATTAAAGATTTTCTTAAAAAAATAAATAAAAGAGAATTAATAAAAAAAATTTATGCCTTTAATTTTTCATTGCAAAAAATCTGGGGATTTAAAATACCTAAAATTGGCATCTGCAGTATTAATCCACATGCCGGAGAAGACGGATTGGTAGGCAATGAAGAAAATAAAATTATCATACCAGTTATTAAAAAACTAAGAAAAGAAAATATTAAATTATACGGCCCATTAAGTAGTGATTCCTGTTTCTTTAAGGATAAAAGAAAAAAATATGATGGCATATTATGTTTTTATCATGATCAAGGTTTAGCTCCTATTAAAATACTAGACTTCTACAATTCCATTAATATAACTGGGGGAATTCCCATATTAAGAGTTTCTCCTGACCATGGGCCTGCTTTTGATATTGCTTCAAGTAATATCGCCAAAATAGATAGCTTGGTTTCATCAATTAAATTTATTGAAAGATTTAGCAAATGACAGTTTTTAAGTTTAAGAAAAAATTAGGTCAACACTTTATTTCTGACAATAAAATTCTCCAACAAATTTGTTCAATTAGAAAAATTACTGACCAGTCGGTTGTTGAAATTGGTCCTGGAAAAGGTTCTCTAACAAAATTAATCCTTGAAAAAAATCCATATAAACTCTTTGTCATTGAAAAAGACAAAACTCTAGAACCTTATTTAAAAAAAATAAAAAATAGTTTTCCACAAAAAGTAAATATGATTTTTGGTGATGCGGTTAAAATAAAAATTGACAAACTTTCCAAAAAAAAAATCTTACTAATAGCCAATTTACCATACAACATTGCGTCAACATTAATTATTAATTGGTTAGAATACATAAACATTTTCCAATCAATAATTGTTATGGTTCAGAAAGAAGTAGCTGAAAGACTATCTGCAAGTGTTTCTTCAAAATCATACGGTAGACTATCGGTCCTTGTTCAACTTCATGCCGAAGTAAAAAGAAAATTTGACGTTAATCCTGAAAAATTTTTTCCCCAGCCAAAAGTTGTTTCAACGGTAATTGAGTTAGTTCCAAAAAAAAAATTAGATTTTAATTATGAAAAGCTTGATGAACTCCTAAAACTATCTTTCTTGCAAAGAAGAAAGACCATAAAAAATAATTTAAAAAAATTAAATAAAAGCATCGAAAAGAAACTAATAAAAAGTGGAATTAATCCAATCTTGAGACCTCAAGATATTAAACCAGATGAATATATAAGATTATCTGATGTTCTAACTCATTAATTTTTCTGTAAATTCAAAAATAAATTTTTGTCTAGATCTTTTATTTCTTTCAGCATTTAAAATTGTAATTATCTGATCCGTACATTTCTTTATGTTTTCATTTACTAGAACATAATCATACTCAATCCAATGACTAATCTCAGATTTTGCCTTGCTCATCCTTCTTTTAACAATTGCACTACTATCTTCTGCTCTTTTTTTCAATCTTTCCAACAAAGCCTTATTACTCGGGGGTAATATAAAAACTGAAACCATATCAGTTCTTGAAAAATCCGACAATTTTTGGGCACCTTGCCAATCAATATCAAATATAATATCTATACCTTTTTCAATATTATCTTCTATAAATTTTTTTGGAGTACCATACCAATGGTCAAAGACATTTGCATATTCAACAAAAAAATTTTTTTCACACAAATAAGTGAATTCATCTTTGGATACAAAAAAATAGTCTACACCATTTTTTTCACTCCTTCTTTTTGGTCTAGTAGTATATGAGGTTGACATAACAATTTTGCTATCAAATTCAAGTATTTTCTTACAAATTGATGTTTTCCCTGCACCAGATGGTGAAGAAAGAACCAACATCAAACCTTTTCTTTTAATTTCCATTTTTCTTCATACTTTTTATGTGCCTTATTTTTTTCAAGTGATCCTTATAATTAGACGAAAAAAAATGTCCACCATCTGTATTATTTGAAACAAAATATAAGAAATCACTCTTATATGGATTTACAACCCCATTTAATGATTCAATACCTGGAAAACATATAGGGGATGGTGGTAATCCAAAGTTTAAATAAGTATTAAAATCAGAAGCAAACTTTAAATCCTTTCTTAACAAACTTCTGCCAAGTTTCTTTTGACCTTTAGTTATAGAAAATTCAACAGTTGGATCAGATTGAAGCCTCATTTTTTTTTCTAATCTATTAAAAAAAACTCCAGCTATGATTGATTTTTCTCTTTTTAATGATGTTTCTTTCTCAACAATTGATCCCAAAACAAACATTTCAGAAACATCTTGTAAAGGGATTCTTTTATTTCTTTTATCCCAAATTTTATCGGCATATTTTGAACTCAAATCTAAAATATTGCTAATAATCCTTTCTGCACTATCCGTAAGCTCATAAGAATATGTATTAGCTATTATATTATCAGGAATGTCAATTAAAGATAAATTTGTGTTTGGATCAATCTGTTTTAATGTTTGAAGCAAATTATATTTATATGAACCCTCTATTATTGTTAGTTTTCTATGTATTGAATTTCCAGATACTAGCTTGTTTGAAACATCTAAAATTGACAATTTCTTGTGGAAAAAATATTCTCCGTATTTAAGCTTTTTTTCATAAAAATTTAGTTTTATCCAAATTTTAAATGCTAGTTTGTTTTTAATAATTTCATTCTCAAACAAAAGTTCCGTTATATCATCAAGTTTCATTCCCTGCTGAACTACAATGTGTTTAGGTTCATCTAATATCTTACTATGAAAAAAAGAATCAAAAATCAAATTAACTAGTAAAAAAAAAGTTAAAACAAAGAGATTTTTGAACACTATTTTATATTTTTTTAAAAATCAGTGAGACATTAGTTCCACCAAAACCAAATGAATTTGATAAAACATATTTATTTTCATTTTGAATGGCTTCTTTTGGAATAAGGTTTATACCTTTACAATTATCTGATGGGTTATCTAAATTTAAGGTTGGTGGAGCTAAATCATCCCTTAATGCTAAAATAGAAAAAATTGCCTCGATTGATCCCGATGCACCTAAAAGATGACCAGTTGAAGATTTAGTTGATGACATACAGATGTGTTTTAGATTTTTTCCAAATAGTTTCTTTACAGCATTAAATTCAATTTCATCACCAAGTGGGGTAGAAGTCCCGTGTGCATTTATATAATTAATTTTTTCAGGAATTATTTTTGCATCATTAACTGCCATTTGCATTGCTCTTAAACCTCCACTACCATCAGTAGATGGTGCAGTTGGATGGTATGCATCTCCAGACATACCATATCCAATGATTTCAGCATATATTTTAGCCGACCTTTTCTTTGCATGTTCATATTCTTCTAAAACTAGAACTCCAGATCCCTCAGAAAGCACAAAACCATCTCTATCTTTATCCCAAGGTCTAGAGGCCTTTTCGGGTTCATCATTAAAATTTGTTGACAATGCACGCATTGCACAAAAACCTGCAATCCCAAATCTTGTGCACGCAGCTTCCGTTCCACCTGAAATCATTACATCTGCATCTCCAAAAGCTATCATCCTAAAAGAATCCCCAATTGCATGTGCACCAGATGCACAGGCCGTAACAACCGAATGATTTGGACCTCTAAAATTATGTTTAATTGAAATATGTCCACTAGCAAGATTAATTAAGCAAGATGGAATAAAAAAAGGTGAAATTTTTCTAGGGCTTAGGTTAAGGTTCTCAGCACTTTTTCTAATTCCATCTAGACCACCTATCCCTGAACCAATCATTACACCAGTTCTTTCACTTTCTGGCATTGTCTTTGGCACCCACTCAGAATCATCAATTGCCTCTTTAGCAGCAATCAAAGCATACTGAATGAATGCTTCCATTTTTTTTTTATCTTTTACTTCAATAATATTTTCTGGAAAAAATCTAGACTCACCAATTTTTGGAATCTGCCCTCCAATTTTTGATGAAAGATCACTAATTTCGAAACCATCTAATTTGCGAATTCCTGATTTAGAGTTGACTATTTGATCCCAACCAAATCCAGCACCATACCCGAGTGGTGTGCACATACCAATACCTGTAACTACCACTCTTCTCATTAGACTAATTTTTGGAATTTTCTATATGTTCTATTGCTTCTTTTATTGTTGTTATTTTTTCTGCAACATCATCAGGAATTTCAAGATTAAACTCTTCTTCAAAAGCCATAACAAGTTCAACTGTATCTAAACTATCTGCACCCAAGTCATCAACAAAACTGGCGGAATCAACAACCTTTTCACTCTCTACTCCAAGGTGTTCTACAACAATTTTCTTAACTCTTTCTGCTACGTCACTCATAAAATTACTCCATATTGTTATTAATTAAGTTTATATTAATAAATGTTTTTTTCTTGAAATCAAATACATTTATAACATCATCATACCTCCATTAATATGGATTGTTTCACCTGTTATATAGCTTGCCTTATCTGAAACTAGAAAATATACGCAATTTGCAACATCATCAGGTTTACCTATTATTCCCATTGGAATTTTGCTTTTGATCAACTCTTTTTGAGATTCAGTTAAAACATTTGTCATATTTGTATCAATAAATCCTGGTGAAATGCAATTCACTGTAATGTTTCTTTTTGCCAACTCTAATGCAACTGATTTTGACATTCCAATGATACCTGCTTTTGAAGCAGAATAATTGCTCTGTCCAATATTTCCTGAATGCCCGACAATTGATGTAATATTTATAATCCTACCCCATTTCTGACGAATCATGCTTTTTGAAAGAAGATTTGTAAGTAAAAAGTTTGAATTTAAATTTGTATTAATAACTTTTTCCCATTTTTCTTCACTCATTCTAATAAATAAACCATCATCTGTAATGCCAGCATTATTGATTAGAATATCTATGTTAATGTTTTCATTTGAAATTTTATCAATTGTTGATCTAATTTCTTTAGAATTGCTTAAATCGCATATAAAAAATTTTTTTACACTAGGGTTTCTTTTTGAAGATTCTATTAGTTTAGATTCTTGTCGACCAAGTAAATACAGATCATATTCATCTTTTAAAACATCACATATTGAATTGCCTATGCCACCAGTAGCTCCTGTTATTAATACGCTTTTTTTCATAAATCACTCTTATTATCAGATAAAAAGGAATCTAGGTCTTTCAATGTCGAAATATTTTGAATTTCCAGATTCACCCCAATTCTCTTATTAATACCAGAAAGAACCTTTCCAGAACCAATTTCAACGATTTTTCTGGCTTCTAAACTTGATGCCTTCAATATACTTTCTCTCCACCTAACCTTTGAAAAAATTTGCTCTACTAACAATCTATTTATCTTTTCTTTATCGTCTTCAAAGTCAGCTGTAACATTACTTACAAATTTTGTTTCTGGTTTACGAAAATTGATGGAAGAAAGTGCATATGCCATAACCAAATAAGCGTGTTTCATTAAACTACAATGGAATGGTGCACCAACATTTAAATTAATTAAACTCCTAGCACCAGAATCTTTAAGTTTTTGACAAACCAGGTCTACTCCATCTTTAGTGCCTGATAATATTACTTGACCAGGACAATTATCATTTGCAATTTCACAAACCGAATCTTCAGTTAGTTTTAAATCATTGATTGTTTCTTCTATTTCTTTAATATCTAAACCAATCACTGCCACCATCGTTGTTTGAATGCCGTCTACAGAATTTTGCATGGCATCACCCCTTATCCTCAGTATTTTGGAAGTATCTTCCAAATTAATTGAATTAACAGAACATAAACTAGAATATTCCCCCAATGAATGTCCAAGAACAACCTCTACAAAATCGGAGATTTTTCTCTTCAACTCATATTCTAAAATCTTAACTATTGCAATACTAACACACATTAAGGCTGGTTGAGTATTGGGAGTAAATTTTAAATCACTTTCTGAACCCTCAAACATAATTTTTGAAAGTTTCTGATTTAATGTTTCATCCACTTCATCAAACACCTCTCTGGCAATGTGATGGTTTCTGTATAAATCAAGTCCCATACCAATTTTCTGAGATCCTTGACCCGGAAAAATAAAAATAAAGGACTTGCTCATATTTTTACATAAAGTTTCTTTAAAGTTTTTAATATTAATGTTATAACCTCAAAACTGTTACCTTGCTAATTTATTTTAGCTAAACTTATTTAAGTTTATCCATAAGGAGAAATGTATATGATTTATGAAAGTGTCTTTGTTTTTAGTGGTCAATTGTCATCTAAATTAGCAGAAGAAAAATTTCAAAAATATCAAGATATTATTAAAAGCTCTGGAGGAGAGATACTCAAGAAAGAATCTTGGGGTTTGAGGGATCTTGCTTATAAGATAAATAAAAATTCAAAGGGGTATTACTTTATGATAAATTGCAGATGTGATTTTTCAGTTTTTAAGGATTTTAATATGAAACTTAAACAGGATGATGGTTTTCTAAGGTTTTTAAATTTACGTATAAAATCAGTTGATAAAAACCAATCAATATTAAGTGAAACTAAAGATAAATAAGGTTTTAAATGAAAAACAAAGTTTTTGACAATACATCATCAAGATTTCTTCTAAAAAGATCATGTCCACTATCAGGAAAAGATGCTCCAATCATAGATTATAAGAATATTGAACTTCTTAAAAAATATATAACTGAAAAAGGGAAAATTCTTCCAAGCAGAGTCACACAAGTTAGCACAAAAAAACAGAAAGAACTTACACTTGCTGTTAAGCGAGCAAGATATTTAGGACTCTTGCCATATGTATCAAATTGATGGTTATTCCGAGTAGAGAAAATTTAGTAATTCTTCTCTACTCATCTATTCTGATTACTATCCTTGAAGCACTACTTTTTAAATTATCTCCTCAAATATATTCTGTGTTTAATTCCCTTCCCATCTTAATGGCAGGCCTAATCCTTAAAATAAATTTGTTTTTTTTTAGTTTAGTTTTTTCAAATATCCTCTTTTTCTTATCTAGCTTAAACAATCTGTTTTTTGTTGAAGACTTTGTGTTATCAAAAATAACAATCAATCTATTTATTGTATCATCATTAGTATTTTTTTTTATTTATTTGTTAAGGATTAAAAAAAATAATACCACCTTCTCAACTGGGAAAGTGTTAGTTTTTCTAACACTTATCACTTCATTTTTTCTATTTCTTTTTAACTTATTGTACTATTCAAAATTTGCTTCAGAGGATCTTAAAAACTTTTTATTGAATATTCTCCCGGAGATAAAAAATTCCACTCAACAACCAACAACGGATTACGAAGGTTTGGTTGATATGATTATTAGAATTCTCCCATCCATAAATACCTTTGTTTTTTTACTAACTTTGATTGCAAATTTTTTTTTGGCAAGCTTCTTCCTAAAAAAATTAAAACTTCCACCTATCTACTCTTTAAGTTTTAATAATTTTTCAACACCAAAATGGTACTTCATCTTATATTTCTGCTTCTTGATATTGTCATTTATCTTAGAGAATAATGAACAATATCACATCATTAACATCACAATAATATTAACTCTGGTTTTTTTTATTGAAGGATCTCTAATATTTTTTAATTTTTTTGAAAGATTTAAAATAAATGTAAATATAAAAATTTTAATAATATTTTTACTTTTTATTTTTTTGGGGTATGTTCTCTTACTAACGATTATTTTCTTGGGTTTATATTCTAATTTTAAAAAATTTATTAGAAAGTAGTTTATCAGAGGTTTTATGGAAGTAATACTTTTAGAGAGTTTTGACAAATTAGGTGGAATAGGTGACGTAGTAGTTGTAAAAGATGGATTTGCTAGAAATTTTCTTATACCACAAAAAAAAGCATTAAGAGCTAACAAAGAAAATAAAGAATATTTTGTTAAAATTAAAAATGAACTATTAGCCAAAAATAAAAAAATTATTGAAGATGCAAATGAAATCATTAAAGAAATATCCAATGAGGAATTAATTTTTATAAGAAATGCAAGTGACAATGGACAACTTTATGGCTCTGTTACTCCTAGAGATATTTCAAATTACTTTGTTGAAAAAAAATTAGATATTAAATCATCCAATATAAATCTCCATAAGGCTATTAAGAAAATTGGAATTTATGACATAAATATAAAGTTACATTCAGAAGTTAGTTGCAACCTTAAACTTAACGTAGCAACTTCAAAAGAAAATGCAAAAATTCAAAGAGATGAAGAAGAAAACAAAAAAAATGAAAAAAATAAACTGAAAGACACAAAAAATTCATCTGAAAAATTCGGTAAAATTGATCAAGAAGTAAAATCAGACTCAAAAGAAATAGAAGAAGACAAAGAGTCTGTTGAAGAAGAAAAAAAAGAAACTAAAGACAAAAAAGAAAAAAGAAAACCCTCGGATAAAATAATTAAAACTGATCAGGAAAATGATTTAAATTCTAAAGAATCTAAGAAAAAAGATAACAAAGTTTCGGAAAAAAAATTAGAGAAAGACAAATCTTCTACAAAAGATATTAAAGCAAAAAATAAAAAGGAACCAAACTCTAAAAAAACCAATCTAGATTCAAAACCCAAACAGTCAAAAAAATGAGGAAATCAAAAAATCTATACCTATCTCCCAAAATTATCTTTTAAATACTAGAATTGATGTCTGTTGGCTTAGCTTTACTTTACTTAATGTTAGGTCTTTTTTTTGTAGTAAAAGGTGCTGACATCTTAATTTCAAGTGCCACATCTATTGGAAAAAAAAATAATATCTCAGAGTTTTTCATAGGAGTAGTGATAATTGGGTTTGGGACATCTCTACCTGAATTGCTAGTTTCCATTGACGCCATTTTAAATGAATTTCCAGATTTATCTGTTGGCAATGTTGTTGGTTCCAATATTGCCAATTTATTACTAGTATTTGGTTTTATTGGTTTTTTTAGTGAACTTACAATTAAAAAAATATCTAAATTTGATATTTCATCACATTTCTTTGTTCACATTTTTTTTCTAATTATTGTGATGTTTCTAACCTTTAATCTCTCATTCGGCCTTCTATTCTTATTTTTATTTATTCTTTATCTTTACTTTAGCTTTAAATCTTCACTTTTAGAGAATTTTGAGGAAATTCAAATTGAAGATAGCTTGTTAGCAAAATTATCTTTTAAAAAACCATTTGTTTACGGTTTACCCATTGTTATTCTTTCAATTATAGTGACGTTGCTTGGAGCAGAATTAACTGTTGATTCTGCAATATACCTTTCTAATCAACTTGGTATTTCTGATTCCTTTATTGGACTAACAGTAATAGCTATAGGAACATCACTACCTGAAATTGCAACCTGTATAGCTGCTGCAAAAAAAAATAAGATCAATCTTATTATGGGCAATATAATTGGCTCAAATATGTACAACCTTTTACTTATACTTGGTCTTGCTTCACTTTTTGATTCATTCTTCTTTACTAAAGAAGAATTAATATTTGAAATAATTTTCCTCACTACAATAGTTTCACTATTTTCAATTTTTTTGTTAAAAAAATCTACAATAACTCTGATTACTGCTATAGCAAGCATTGCAATCTACGGTTTATATCTAGCAAATTTGTTTTGGAAAAACTTTTCATAAAAGTTTTACCCAATATCCACAAAATCCACAACCAAAAATTTAGTGCTAAAGAAATACTATCTGTTAGTATTCAAAAATGTCATCATCTGATCAAAGTAAAAAACTTACAAATCTTGTATCTAATGAAATAACCAGAGTACATCGAGAACCACCAATGAATGTTGGGGCAGAACAAGCCCTTTTAGGTGCAATAATTTCTAATAATTTGGCTTTGGAAAAAGTAGAAGATTTTTTAGAACCAGTTCATTTCTCTAGTAAAATTAATAGTATAATTTTTCAAGCACTAAAAAAATTAATATCCAATGATCAGTTAGCTGATCTAAATACCCTAAAAGTATATCTAGAAAATAATGAAGAATTCTTAGCTAATGGCGGGTTTAGCTACCTATTGAAAATTTGTGAGAATTCTATCAGTATAATTAATTCCAAACAATATGGAGAATTAATTCTTGATTTGTCAATTAGAAGAAAATTAATTGATCTAGGAACAGATTTAATCAACGATTCATACATTAAAATTAACGATGGGAGTTCAAATGAACTAATAGAAAATACGGAACAAAATCTTTTTAATCTTTCTAATCAAGGAGAAATTCAGAAAGGTCCAAAGAATTTTGATGAAATTATTGAAGAAAGCATTAAACATGCAGAAAAAGTATTCAAAAAAAGTGATGACGTGGCCGGACTGAAAACACGTTTAAATGATTTTGATAAAAAGATAGGTGGATTACATAAATCTGATCTCATTATTATTGCTGGAAGACCATCAATGGGTAAAACAGCATTCGCAACTAATATTGCTCACAATATTTCCAGAATACCTGAAAAAAAAGAGTTACCTAAAAAGAATGTTTTGTTTTTTTCATTGGAAATGTCAGCAGATCAACTTGCCCAAAGAATAATGTCTGAAATTGCTGAAATTTCTTCTGAAAACATAAGAACCGGGAATTTATCTAAAACTGATTTCAACAAATTAGTTAAAGCAAGTGAAACATTAAAAGATTTGTCCTTATTTATTGATGACTCACCAGCATTAACCATTCCATCTATAAGAACGAGAGCAAGAAGATTAAAAAGAAAGGAAGGTTTAGATTTATTAATAATTGATTACCTTCAATTAATAAATAGCGATTCAAGAAACTACAATGATAACAGGGTTAAAGAAATTTCTGATATAACAAGAGGACTAAAGGCTATTGCTAAAGAACTTAATATACCTGTTATTGCTTTATCTCAACTATCTAGAAAAGTCGAAGATAGGGAAGAAAAAAGACCTCAACTTGCTGACCTGAGAGAATCTGGTTCTATTGAACAAGATGCTGATCTAGTAGTATTTCTATATAGAGAGGAATACTATCTTGCAAGAACGGAACCTCCTGAAGGAACTGAAAAACATGCTCTTTGGACAAGTAAAATGGAGAAAGTTCACAATATAGCCGAAGCAATAATAGCAAAACACAGACATGGACCTATTTCTAGAGTAAAACTTCATTTTAGTTCGGTACACACAAAATTTTCTGATTTAGCCGCATCTTCATATCTAGAATAATCTTTTAAAAAACAAACCTTACTGAAATTTTAAATAGTATTGGTAATAGGGTAAAAAAAACATATATTGACTAAATTATGAAAAAAATTCCAGACAAATTTTTTGTTTCATTCAAAAAACTTGGAAGTGGTATTTTTGAACTCTTTCACTCAATTGGTGAGATAGTAGTTTTTTTTTTAGAATGTCTAAAATTTGCATTCTTAGAAAAATTTTATACAAGAATTTTTCTTAAACAATTAGTAAAAATTGGGTTTAATTCTTTGCCAGTAGTTGGATTAACATCTATCTTTACAGGAATGGTTCTAGCCTTACAATCTTATACTGGGTTCTCTCGATTTTCAGCTGAAAGTGCAATACCCAATGTGGTTGTTTTATCCATAACTAGAGAACTAGCCCCTGTACTGGCTGGATTAATGGTAGCTGGAAGATCTGGAGCAGCAATTGCTGCGGAGATAGGAACGATGAAGGTGACAGAGCAGATTGATGCTTTGAAAACATTATCTACTAATCCATATAACTATTTAATTACACCCAGAATCTTTGCAGGTATAATATCTTTACCAGTTCTTGTTTTTCTTGGAGACATAATTGGTGTATTTGGAGGATATCTAATTTGCACAAAAATACTTAATTTTAATCCAACTGTTTACCTTCAAAATACGTATAATTTTGTTGAGTTTCTTGATGTTTTTTCTGGGCTTGTTAAAGCTGCTGTATTTGGATTTATAATAACTTTTATGGGTTGCTATCACGGTTTTAATGCTAAGGGTGGAGCACAAGGTGTAGGATTATCTACTACATACGCAGTAGTTTCATCATCAATTTTAATTCTCTTAATGAATTATATACTTACTTCATTTTTCTTTAAACTATGAGAAAATTAAAAATTAGTGTAAAAAATTTGTCAAAGGATTTTGAAAATAAAAAAGTATTAAAAAAATTAAATCTTAATGTTTTTGAATCAGAGTCACTTGCGATAATTGGAGAATCTGGATCTGGAAAATCTGTTTTAACCAGATGTATTATTGGTTTAACCAAATTCAATAAAGGTCAAATTCAATATGACAATATAAGTGATATTAAAAAATTAAATGAAAAAAACAAAACTAATTATATTTCAAAATTTGGTATCTTATTCCAGAATTCAGCATTACTTGATAGTTTGACAATCAAAGAAAATCTTAAAATTGCAAAGGATCTAATTGATTTTTCCGACATATTATATGATGTTGCTCTCCCAGAATCTATCTTAGATTGCTATCCATCTGATTTATCAGTTGGTATGCAGAAAAGAGTAGGTATAGCAAGAGCCATTCTAAAAGAACCTGAAGTGCTAATTTTTGATGAACCAACAACAGGACTAGACCCTATCATTGCAAGACAAATTAACTTACTTATAAAAAAATTAGTAAAACGAAAAAAAATAACTACCATTACTGTAACTCATGATATGGATAGTGTTTATGAATTTGCTGATTATGTTGCTTACATAGAAAATGGTAGAATTGCTTGGTACGGTAATGCCAAGGGCATAAAAAATAATAATAATAAATCATTAAAAAACTTTATAAAAGGAGTTTGTTGAATTGGGGATTTTTTTTGGAAACCTATCTAATATTTGACTTTTCCATTCTTATGGTAATTCTCATATCTGCAATTTTTGCGTTTATGAGAGGATTTTCTCAAGAAATTTTGTCGTTGTTCAGTTGGATTGTAGCCATTTCTGGTTCATATTTTTTTGCAAATAATTTTGTGAATCTCATAAATAAATTTACTGAAAATATTGTTTTTTCAAGGATCTTATCATATGTAATTGTTTTCTTGGTCTTGATTTTTTTTCTATCATTCTTAGCTAAAATTTTTTCAAATACTATAAAAAAAAGTTACGTTGGAATGTTAGATAGAACGCTTGGCTTTGTTTTTGGGATAATAAGAGGCTACTTTATCGTTAGTCTTTGCTTTTATAGTTTTTACAAATTTTATGATGGGGAAAATGTCGACTGGATTGATAAATCAAAGTTTGATTCAATCATTAAAAAAACTAATTTTAAAATATTAAAAATAATAAATTTTGATGATCAATACTCAAACAAGCTTGGTAACGAGATTCAAAAAAAATCAGAAAAACTATTTGAGAAAAGTATTGATTCACGGCTAAAATTAAAAAATAGTTTGGATAACAGAAATGAAGTTTATCCTGAAGGAGAGAGAAATATGATGCAACGACTTATTGAAAATTCAGATTAGTGAAATATTTTTTTTCAAAACACAAGCCTAAAGATGAATGCGGAGTTTTTGGCGTTTACAATCATCCAGAGGCATCTGAACTTACTGTCCTGGGTCTTCATGCTTTACAACATAGAGGCCAAGATTCTGCAGGAATAGTTACAACAAACGGAAAAAAATTTTTTGCTCATAGAGGATTAGGTCATGTTTCAGAAGTTTTTGCAAATCTTGAAATTTTAAAAAAATTGCTAGGAAACGTTGCAATAGGACATAACAGATATGGTACAACTGGGGAATCCGCTTTAAAAAATGTTCAACCATTATTCTCTGAATTAAGTATTGGAGGCATTGCTATTGCTCATAATGGAAATCTAACAAACACAAACTATTTAAAAAATAAACTAATTAATTCTGGTTCAATATTTCAGTCAACATCAGATACTGAAGTCATTCTTCATTTAATGTCTACTGCAAAAGGAAATTTAATTGATAGGCTAATCTACGCTCTCCAATCAATTAGTGGTGCTTATTCTTTGTTACTTTTAACAAATGAATTCATTTTAGCAGCCAGAGATCCATTTGGAATAAGACCTTTGGTTATTGGAAAACTTGGTGAATCATATATATTTAGTTCAGAAAGTTGTGGCTTAGATATAATAGGAGCTGAATTGATTAGAGATGTTGAACCCGGTGAGATTATTTTAATCAGAAACAATAAGCTTGAATCTATCAATCCCTTTAAAAGAACTGATCTTAGACCATGTCTATTCGAATATATTTATTTTTCAAGACCTGATAGTATTTTACAAGGAAGAAATGTATACCAAGTTCGAAAAAAAATTGGACACGAATTAGCAAAAGAAAATTCATCTGATAGCAAATCTATTGATTTAGTGGTTGCAATCCCTGACTCTGGAAATGCTTCGGCTCTTGGGTATGCTGAAAGAATAAATAAACCTTTTGAATTTGGTATCATTAGAAATCATTATACTGGAAGGACATTCATACAATCTTCAAATTCTATTAGGAATCTTTCAGTCAAATTAAAACATAATCCAAACTTACCTTCATTAAAGAATAAGAATATTGCTTTAATTGATGATTCGATAGTTCGCGGAACAACTTCATTAAAGATTGTAGAAATGCTTAAAAATTGTGGTGTAAAAAAAATACATATGAGAATTGCAAGTCCACCTGTAAAATATCCTTGCTTTTATGGAATTGACACTCCAACCAAAGATGAGCTTTTAGCTTCAAAATTTAGTATCAGTCAAATTAAAGATTTTATTGGAGTTGATAGCCTGAAGTTTGTTTCATTAGATGGAGTTTATCGCGCATTAGGCTTCAAAAAAGGCAGAGATAATAATAAACCTGCTTTTACCGATCATTATTTTAGTGGTGACTATCCAATTAAATTGATTGATCAAGAAACTGGAGTTAAGGCTTCTCAGTTGTCCCTACTAATAGAAACTAAATAATAATCAACTTTTCGTTCTATGTTAGATTTAAAAAATAAAAAAGGCATCATATTTGGGTCAACTGGATTAATTGGATCAAGTCTTGCAATTGAGCTAACTAAATTGGGGACAAAATTAATCCTTCAAGGAAAATCAAAAAAAAAATTAATCGAAATTGACAACAAATTAAGAAAACTAAAAAAGAAACAAATTCTTTTGCAAATGGATTTGTGTGACTTAAGCTTTTACAAAAAATTATTAAAATTAGTTTCTTCCAGATTTGATTCACTTGATTTTCTAATCAATGTTGCAGGAAAGTTTAACAATCTAAGCCCTTTAACGCATTTGTCTCACCTAGATTGGAATGAACTTATAGAAATAAACCTTAATTCTTATTGGAGGACTTTAAAAGAATTAGAACCATTACTTCAAAAGTCATCAAAACCAAGAGTAATTTTTATAAGCAATAAAGATATTTCAACTGGGAAAGCATATCATAATATTTTTAGTGTCGCCAAAGCTGGCCTGCTAACTCTTGCTAAAGTATATTCAGATGAAAACAAGAGGTTAGGGATAGAAACTAAATTAATTGAATTGGATAAATTAAATTTTGGGATGACACAAAAACTGGCAAGCATCCATTCACCAGTGAATGCTTCAACGGAAAAAATAACAAAAAAAATAATTCTTAAATGCTTCTCTGATAAGAAAAATAGTTTCAAAATTAAAATTTAACCATAAAGATAATCAGTTATATTCTTATACCAACCTAATGCGTGGATTGATTCTTCATACCTTTCTTTCTTACTTGCATTTTCAGAACTTTGTGAAGTTCCAAGAGAAACAATCCTATCCTTGTCACTATTTAATTTATACCAAGAAGTAATTGAAAATGCTCTATCTAAAGATGAAAAACTATAACAAGTATTAAGAAAAACTGGGTTGACATATTCTTGGTCAGAAATTTTATTTATTAAATTTAAAGCTAATATTTTTGCCTGACTATCAGCTGAAAAAGCTGATTTTGGCATAGCTCCAGCATTTATTGAATCTCCTAAAACATAAATATCCTTGTGATCAATTAACTCAAAATCAATTGGACTAATTTGACACCAATCATTATTGGTAAGATTCGAGTTAACCACAATATCAGCTGCTCTTTGTTCCGGAATAATATGAATAAAATCAGCTGAAAATTTGTTTCCATCTTCAGTGGAAACATATTTATTCTTTTGATCTAAATATTTCACTTCACCCCCATTTTTTTTACTTATCCATTCAATCGACTGATCATAGATTTTTTCCCATTCTCTCAAAAAAATATCTTTCTTTGTAAAAGAGTTTTTAGAATCAAGTATTAAGATCTTAAAAGATTTTCCTCTTTTTTTTAAATAACTTGCAATCATTGAAGCTCTTTCGTAGGGAGCAGGAGGACATCTATATGGGTAGTCTGGAGCAGAAATCACTATTCTTGAATTATTTTCCAAATCATTAAGTCTGCCAATAAAATTTAACAAATTCTTATTACCATCCCAACAGTGAGGAATTTGTTTCAAATCGTCTTCTAAATGTCCTTCAATTTTATTCCACTTAAAGCCAATACCTGGGGATAAAATTAAAAAGTCAAAATACATAGATGAACCATCAAAAAATTTTATTTCTTTCTTTGATGAATCCACGAAATTCACAGAACTATCAACAAATTTTACGTTCATTTTTTTTATATTATCTAACTCAAATATTATATCTGTATATTTAATTGACCCACCAATAACATGGTTAGAAAAAGGACATGTTTGAATTTTCTTTTTTCTCTCTATTACAATTATGTCTAATTTTTCAGAAAGTTCTGACAAAATTCTTAAACAAGAAGTTCCTCCAAAACCTAATCCAATTATCACTACCCTAGGTTTATAATTTGCCTTTATTTTTTTTAAAGGAAAAAAATTATTGGCCAAAAGAAAAGCAAGGCTAAGACCAAAATTTTTAATCAACCTTCTCTTACTTCTTTTCATATTTCTTATAAATTAGATTTGCTATTGCCTGAATGTCATCAGAATTTAAGGGTTTAACAATTCGAATCATTACAGAATTTTCATTGCTTTGTCTGTATTTTTTCATCTTTAAAATAAAATCTTCTTTTTTTAATTTAACAATTGAGCTTATGTATTCATTTCCATTTAAATCATACCCGTGACAACCTTTACAATTTTCCACAATTGTTGTGATCTCAATTTCATTTGAATGAATAATTTTTGAAAAAAAAATTAACAAAATTAATAAAATATTATTTTTTTTCATAAGGATTAGTAGTTTTTTTGTAAATCATCTTAATGGGCAATCCATTCATTTTAAAACTTGTTTTTAGATTATTTACTAAATATCTCCTGTATGGCCTATTAATGCGATCAGGATAATTGGAAAATATATTGAATTTTGGAGGTCCAATATCAACTTGTGTTAGAAATTTTAATTTTACAGACTTCCCATTATGTAATGGTGGTGGGTTATTTCTCATAATATTTTCTAACCACAAATTCAACAAGCTAGTCTTTATTCTTTTTCTCCAAATTCCAAATTGAGATTTTATTCCATCTAACAAATCATTAAATCCTGATCCCTTTAAAGCAGAAACAAAAAAAATAGGCATTCCTTTTATTTGCGGATTAAGTTCATATATTTTTCTTTGAATGGCTAACTTTGGAAAATCTTCAAAAGTGTCAATCTTGTTTATGACAACAACCATACACCTGTTCTCATTGTAAACCAAATTAATAATCTTTGAGTGCAGTTTTTCAAAGTAATCATTTATGTCTAAAACTATCAAAACAAATTGGCATAAACGAATCTTTTTTAGTGTCTGATCAATGGCCAGTTTATTAACTTTTTTATCTTTTTCGTATGATTTGATAAAACCAGCAGTATCAAAAACTTTAAAATTGCTCCTTTTGTAACTAATTTTTGTTTCCACAGAATCCCTCGTCAAAGAGGGTTTATTCCCTGTAATTGAAACTTTCCTACCTTTTAAGGTGTTTGTAATTGTAGACTTTCCAGAATTGGTCTTCCCTACAATTGCAATTGAAAATTCATCACCATTAACTTCAATATTATCATTTTTAGTAGGTAGAATCTCATAAATTTCAAATTTTAACTCTTCGATTCCTTCATTATGAGCAGAAGAAACTTTAATTACCTTATCTAAACCCAGATTTTCTAATTCAGCAAATATATGTTCATTAATTTTTCCTTCACATTTATTAACAATTGGAAGAATTCTTTTATTTAACTTTCTGGTCGTTTTAATAATTTCATAATCATCAGTTGATAAAGATTCTTTGCCATCAAAGACCAGTAAGAGAATTTGACAATCTTTAGCAGATTCAACTGTATTTAAAAAAATTTCTTTTTCTAAATCATTTTTTGAAAAAGTTAGGCCAGCTGAATCAATTAATTCAAATGATTTATCTAAAAAAAAAATCTCTTTTTTTTTTAAATCTATAGTAAGACCAGGAAAATCATTAACAATTGCAATGTTTTTCCCAACAATCATATTGAATATTGAAGATTTTCCAACGTTAGGTTTACCCAGAATGATAACTTTTTCAGGCATTTTACCCCAAAATAAATAATGATCCCTGTTTTGAAATTAGAAGCACCTTATTTTTGATTTGAATGGGGTTAATTATAAAGTTTTCATCAAATTTTATTTTACTCAAAATCTTTCCTGTGAATGGTGACAAAGATAGAACCAACCCTTCTGAACTAACGACAATAATTTTATAAGAAGTTAAAATTGGTCCATACCAATTTATTTCCTTCCCTGCCTTACTCAATCTTAACTGAACAGCCCACAAAAGTTTTCCTCTTTTTTTGTCCAAACACAATAATCTTCCAGTTGAATCAAGCACATAAATAGTTTCACCAGAAATTACAATTGGATTGATTGATGAAAATTTTAAATTCCAAATTTTTTTTCCATCTTCTAGGTTATAAGCTATAAATTTATCTGAAAAAGTTGGCACATAGATTCTACCTCCTTCAGATGTTAATGGAGCCTGAATATCATTCACTATATTTCTATTAAAAAAACTTCCGGTATTTACATTATCAAACCATACTAAAGAACCATCATTTTCATTTAAGGCAAATATTTCTCCAGATGAATAAGTCACCACAACAAGATTGTTTTCAATTATGGGCTTTGACCCCCCAATAATAGAAACCTCTTCTATATTGCCTATATGAGACCAAATTTTTTCGCCAAGATTTAGGCTCAGAGCAAAAATTTGATTATCATCTGAAACTGCAAAAATTTTATTCTTATATATTGTTGGAGGTCTTGAAAATTGAACTAAAAAATTTTTCACCCATTTTATATCACCATTATTTAAATCTATGGAATAAATATTTCCCAAAGCTGTTGTCACAATTAATTCATTGTCAGTTGCTGCAAGCCCTCCAATAAAAGATAACTTTTCCTTTTTTTCTTGCTTTAACTGAGTTCTCCAGTAGTTTTTTCCATTTTCTAGATTCTTAGAAAAAACATTAAAACTATCGTCAACATAAAAAATTGCATTATTCTTAATCACCGGTGAAACTATATGTTCTAAATTTTCAAAATTAATATTCCCTAGTTTAACTTTAGACAATAACTTCAGCGATGGGTTGCTAAGAAAATGAAATAAATGATTTCTAATGTTTTGATGTTGTTGTTCCCACGATTTAATTTCCATTGGATCAGAAAGAATAATCTTTTTATTTGCTTTAACAATTATTTCTTCCTCAATCTCAAAAACATTTTCCCTTTTTCCAGGTAAAATAGTATCTTCTTCTTCAAAAAATGAACAAGAATTTATCGCAAAAAAGATAAAGAAAAAAATAAATTTTTTTAGATTAGTCAAAATTATCTTTCCTTCAAAAAGTCAATCATATTTTTAGACCTGGATGACAAGGAAGAAGGTTTGCTCTTCATATCTAGAATCTCTTGGAATATTTGAATTGCTAATTTGGTATCTTTTTTTCTTAAAAATATAAATGCCTTTAATTCTAAAGCAGATGATTTCCAAATATTGCTAGCTTCAAGCGGCAAAATTTTTTCTAATAGCAAGTCTGGATCTTGAGTATCTAATGAATTCATAACGTATAGAATTGTTGCTATATCTCTAAAGGATTGATCAAAAGCATTTTTTTCTAGATCAAGATAGATCTTCAATCCATCCTCTAGTTTTCCGAGTTCTATCAAAAGGGAAGCTTTTTTCATCTTTGCCATCGTTACATAACCATCGGATCCCTTATCAACAATTTTATCCAAAGCTATTAAGGCTGCATCTATATCATCTTCTTTGGCAAGTTCTACTGCAGCGGTAAAAGCATCACCAAGCTTTTGCTTTGATTTTTTGGAATAATTGTCCCAAATAACATAACTAGTAGTAAACAATATTATTCCAAGCGAAATACTTAAAATATAGGGCATAAACCTTTGCCATAATTTAATACTTCTTTCTTGTCTTAAATCCTCATCAACTTCTCTAATAAATTCATCAGTCATTTTTTTATTTTTTTTTTAGAAAATGTAAAATATCATATATTTAATGTATTTATATTCTATCAAATTTAAATTTCAATTTTTATCTTCATGAAAAAACTTCACAAAAAAAAACTTATTAGATTCAAGAAAGATGAAATAAACAAAATAATGGAAATATACTCCAAGAAAATCTCAATAGGTGAATGGAAAGACTACTCTATTAGCTTTAAAAACAATTATGCCATATTTTCAATACATAAGTCATATAAGTTCGGACCTACTTTCGAAATAAAAAAAAATTTTTCTAGAGAAAACTTTTACACTCTTACTTCACAGAACAACGTAGTATTGGCATCCTCTAGTAATCTAGAAAATGTTATTAATTACTTAAAAAAGCCAGACCTTAGGTTAATCAAGTGATTTTCTTATACCGGATGTATAGCTTTTTTGTCTTGTTTTTCTAATTCTTTGAAAACCCATTACACCGTTAAATATGTAATCTTTCTTTCCTGATTCCCAAATAATTTCCAAATTACCATCCAAATTTTTCCATTCTCCAATCTCTCCCGCCCCATAATCAGATTTTGCACTACCATCAGCTTTAATGATTATATTAAATTCAGATTGCCACTCATCACTAGCAATCCAATTTCCAACCCAAGAATTATTAGCAAAAGAAAAGTTGAAAAAAACTGTAAAGATTAAAAAAGTTAATTTTTTAACCATTCTGTCTGCCTTTAATTAAACTTAAAATCTTTTTTCTTTTTGAATTACTGTATTTTTTCCAATTAGAAATTTCTTCCAATGTTCTTCTACAACCCTTGCAGAAAAATCCTTTAGAGTCCAGTTTACAAACGCCTATGCACGGTGATTCTATGCTCACAAAAACCCCCTAATTCCATTAATTATGTACTCCACTGACAACGCACCCAAAATTAATCCACAAATTTTTTGTAATGTTAAAATTATTGTCTTGTTTAATATTCTAAAAATAAAATTAGAAAAAAGAAGAATTAATGATGTAATAAACAATGTCAAGAAAATTGGGAAAATCTGCTGATAGAAATCTATAAAAGTGTGTTGATAATCTTTAGAAATTAAGACAGATAATGTTATTGCAGATGGTCCGGCAACCAAAGGAATTGAAATTGGAAAAACTGCTAGATTGCTCACTTGATTATCATCAATGATTGGCATAGCCAAATTTTTTTTTCTCTCAATTCTTTTTTCAAAAACCATTTCAAAAGAAATAAAAAGTAAAAATAATCCACCAACTATCTTAAAAGAATTAAGGGAAATACCCATAAAAAATAAAAAAATATTTCCGTAAATTGAAAAAAATGTTAGTACAATTGATGTAATAATAAGCATTAAAAAAGCTAATCTTATTATCTTCTCCCGATCTAGATCGGCTGTTATTACTGCAAAAAGTGGTATTAATGATATAGGATCTATGGCTACAAATGCTTTAAGAAAATTTTGTAAAAAAATATCATGCATAAAAATCAAAAATTTTTTGTTTGTTCATTTTACAAGTTTATCTGTCTGACTGGATTGGAACAATTAAAATGTAACCTATCAAAATTTCTGAAAAATAACAATTTTAAAGGAACTATATTACTGGGAAATGAAGGAATTAACGGCTCTGTATCTTGTGAAAAACATAAATTAAAGAGTTTTAAAAGTTTCCTAGAACAAACTCTATCAACTAAAATTGATTTTAAAGTCCAAAATCATGATTTCCACGCTTTTTTAAGACTAAAAATAAAAATTAAGCAAGAAATCATTAGAATGAAAAAAAAGAATTCATCTCCTCTTACTACCTCGGGTAAACTAATACAACCTAGTGATTGGGATAAGTTATTAGAAGCTCAAGATGTGCTTACAATCGACACTAGAAACAATTATGAATCAGAAATTGGTACTTTCAAAAATTCAATTAAGACTAACACATTAAATTTTACTGAATTTCCGAACTGGGTAAAAAAACATAAGTCACTTTTCAATGATAAAAAAATTGCAATGTTTTGTACTGGAGGGATACGTTGTGAAAAAGCAAGTAGTTATTTACTAAAATTAGGTTTTGAAGAAGTTTATCAATTAGAAGGTGGAATCATCAAT
>CAZAFN010000016.1:0-35333 GCA_964484795.1 uncultured Alphaproteobacteria bacterium
GATGTTTATGACGATTTTACAGCTAACAGTTTTACTGCAAGATTTAATTACAGTTTCTAGAATATTTGTCTAATAATTCATTCATTCCCTGTCTCTCCGCCACTATCTGAAAGCCCTAGAATCCCTGTGCTTTAGAAGCTTGATTTTGTAATTTTACCCCCCAAGATAGTTTATTCATATTGGTGATGCATAAAATGATGAACACAATTATTTTGTTTAATAATCAAAACTGTTAGAGAATGTTTACCAATTTCCTTTAAAGTACATTTAGCTATTTTTTGTTTCCTCTTATTCTTACTTATGAGTCTTTCACAAGCACGATGAATTATTTGCTTTTCTTCTTTTTCTAAATGCCCATTTGCATATTTTGCCATACAGGCATAGCGTTTTTTATCTTCTTCATTGAGAGTTTCTTGGTCAGACTTCACTTCAAAAGATACAAATAAGCAGATCACTAAAGCCAGAAATTTTGCCTGAAATAGTATTGCCATCTCTGTATCATAAATAATTAACCTGGGGGTTGTCTATAGTGAAATAACGGGTTACCATCGGTTTAACACCGGCTGAGGAAGACTGTTAATTAGGATTTATGTGAAACGATAAGATTCCTCTTTGATTCTATTGCATCCAAAATGCTGACTATGTCATTTTTATCGACTTTAAAATCAACAAGAACTGATTGCAAAATTGATGCAATTTCATTAAATTCCGAATTATTTATTTTTAATCCCTCATGTCCTTTTTCTAACCTAGAATCTGGATAATGTGATTTTGGCTTTCCCATTGCAAAAGATACAAACTCTATTTGATGCAAAATAAGCTTCTCCATATTTATATTTTGAAAGTATTTTTGAAAGTGTGGGCGACTTAATACTTCTTTATAAAAAGCTCTTACTACTTCAGTTATAGTTGATACCCCGCCATATTTATCAAAAAGTGTTATATCTTCATTCATAATTTAAAACATCTTTTTTTTCATCTTTTCACAATATCCCGTTCTATAAATTGTTTCTGAACTAGTTCGAAATTCATGTTTGACAAAACCAGTATACCTATCTAATTCTATAATATTCTTTGAGACTAGAACATTGTCATTTTGTAAATAACTTAATGAAAAAACTAACGAATCACTGAGATTAAAATCTATTTTTGATAGTTTGTTTTCCCCTTTTTTGTATTCTTGAAAACTTTGTATTGATAACCAATTGTTCTCTAGGTCTAAATATAATGTTTGCGACTGGTCTATAATACTGAGGTTCTTAAACTCTATGTCTGTTTCATCATTTTCTCCAGAAATACCAAAGTTCATTTTGCATATAAGAACTTTTTCATCTGAGTATGCATTTTTTGATAATAAGATAATTATAAAGATCATAAAAAGTTTCATATTTAAATATTAAGAAATTAGTGAAAAGTTACAAGTTTTAAAAAACAACTCTTTCACTGTCTCTCCTCTATCAAGCACCCTACAGATTCTCTATTAATCATACCTTAATAAATTATTTGATTTTTATAGAGTGAATATTAAAATTAAATTTAAATTTTAAAGTGTTTAGGAAGTTATAAATATTCTGGTGTATTTTAAATTGAATCTTTTAATATTCTTATTATTTCTATTTAGTTTCTCATTATCTAACAAATCTTTTTCTAAGGGTGATTTAACTAGACAAAAACCAGTTGAGGTTGAAGTTTTACTCAATGGGAAAATTGGAGAAACACATTTTTATGATCCTTCAGTTTTAAAATTTGAAACTGGCAAGTTGTATAAGCTAAAAATAAAAAATATTAGTGATAGCAAACATTATTTTTCATCCATTAATTTTTCTAATTCTATTTTTACAAGAAAGATTCAAGTGATGAAGAATAATAATAAAATTGCAGAAATTAAAGGCAAGATTGAAGCGGTTGAGGTTTTTCCAGAAAATACATTAGAATGGTGGTTTATACCTATAAGAACAGGAGAATTTGATGATTTATTTTGTGAAGTGAAAGATAAAAAATCAGGGAAAATTCATGCAGAAATGGGTATGAAAGGACAAATAATAATAGAATAGTTTTAAAGAAAAAAAATGAATAAATCAAATAAAGTTGTATTAATAGAAAAAGGTTGTTTAGTTAAATTATACTACCCCTCCATGAAATCTTTCTGAGCCAGAAAATGTTCTTGGCGAGCTGCTTGATAAACTTCAAAGGATGCACCAGCATTCATTGTAGCAATACTAAGTCCAACGATAATATCTGGCCAAATGGATGGATGGATTATTAAAACAAAACCTGTGAAAATAATTGCAATATTGGCAGCAGCATCATTCCTTGCTGAAAGAAATGCTGCTCGTGTTAGACTACCACTATAATTCCGAAATTGAGCAAGAAGAAACGCACAGCCACAATTAACGATCAGTGCGCCAAAACCAACAAAGGATAGTCCCAATGGAGCCGGTGGTTGTTGTCCAATAATCTGTTGCCAGACTGCCCAAAGAGTTGCTAAACCTGGAATCAACATAATTGCAGCCAATACCATGGCAATCTTCGCTCCTCGAATGGCTGTCAAGCCGATGGCAAAGAAAATTAAAAGATTAATCGATGCGTCCTCTAGAAAATCAATTGAGTCTGCGAAGATCGAAACTGATCCAATATTGAAAGCAACAGTAAATTCTATTATGAAATATAAGAGATTGGCAATTGCAACGAAAAAAACAGCTTTTCTGAGAACAGTATTATCTTTCATGCTTAGATATTACTATCAGCCTTAAGAAAAGCCAGTATGTTTATTACGAGATTTTAATTAGAGTAAAATATACTTTGAACGTTTTTAAATTAATTTTTCCTTGCTCCAGAACATTTTTGCTCAGGGCAAGTGATTTCTTCCATATCTTCAACATATTGGCCATTAATTTTGAATTCTCTGGGAAAACAAAATATGTAAAATTTTCCACCTAATTTAAAATAATTTTCAGAATTAATAAAATAATTATCTTGATTGTAAAAATGGTAACTATACCAAAACAATCTATAATCTTTATTCATTAAAAGCTTATTTAATTTTGTTGGTTCTGCCGGGTCATTTTCCACCACTAAAATTGGTCTAAATTTTTTTAAAAATTTCCCTCCTCCTTTAATAATTTCCAATTCTAGAAGTTCGGCCTCCATTTTTAGTAGATTGCATTTTTCAATATTTAAAAATTCATCTAAATTAATCATTTGTGTTTGAATTAATTTTTTAGATCTAATTTGAGTAAATTTTTTATTATCATATTCTTTAGTAAATGTTACCCCTCCAAAATTTCCTAATTGATTATAGTCAATATCTTCAATCAACCTTGTCTCTTTTTTTTCAGCTAAACCCAGATTTTTCAACTCTACATTATGAATATCATTTAAAGCTAAATTACCAGCCTGAAGATAATACAACATCTTTTGAGGTTCAAATGAGAATACCTTTCCATTTTTGCCAATTTTTTTTGAAATTGGTACTGTAAAAGTTCCTATGTGAGATCCAATATCAAAGATAAAATCAGAATCATTAACAAAAGATAAAATTTTCTTCAATAATAATTCTGACCATTCGCCATATTCTCTAATACTAAGACCAACAAATTCATCATAATTGTAATGTAGAAAGTTCCCGTGTCTGGCTTTTACATAATTTATAGAATTATTTTTCATATATGTAAGATTTAAGAGCAATAAAAATGCCAAAAATTGTAATTTCAATCATTTAAATCATAGTTCTTCACCAATATTACTGGCTATTTTAACTATTGAGAGTTAAATCTACCTTTTAGCATAAGCCAAAAGTCATTGTAGTAGTTATCATTGAAATTTCTTAAGTTTGTAAAAGAAACATGTTCATCTGGATTATTAACGTCAATTTTTATTCCCCATAAGGATTTATCGTCATAAGGAAATGTTCCATAACGCAAGTCAGCTATCATATTTTCATACTCAGGATGTAAATAAATATAATTC
The DNA here is from genome assembly GCA_964484795.1 of uncultured Alphaproteobacteria bacterium. Lineage (GTDB taxonomy): Bacteria > Pseudomonadota > Alphaproteobacteria > Methylaequorales > Methylaequoraceae > CAZAFN01. Next base: position 3,970 of record CAZAFN010000016.1, read on the forward strand.
TGAGAAAAATAAGAAAAACGCCTTATATCTTTTCGTTGAACTGAACTATTGCTTAACTCAGGGAAAACATTTTCTTTTTCAATAACTTTTAACGTTACACCCTCTCGAAGAATGGCTTCGGAAAACAAAGGCATATAAACTGCATCTACATAATAATTATCTCTAGATTGATAAACACTACGCCATAATATGGTATTACCGATTGTTGGATTGAGTAAAATCCTTTCTATCTTGTGCCCTCTATTATTAGCAATAGCTAACATATAGGATTTTACCTGCTCATATTTTATAAAGCCAAAGGCTAGATAAATAAAAGATATAATAAGTCCAGTTCGTATTAATAAAACTGATTTTCGAAAAAGACACAAAATTAAAAAAATAAACAATATAAAAGTGTATATTGGATCAATGATTGATATTATATTCCATGCAACTCTAAAATCTGAAAAAGGCCATAAAAGACTTGTTCCATAGCTTGTGCAAGAATCCAGCAACCCATGCGTCAAGTAACCAAGAGTGGAAAACATATAAGTATACTTAAATGATGTTAAATTTTTAAAGAATAGGTATAAAAATGCTGCAACTATTAATCCTCCAAATGGCACAAAAGCTAATGAGTGAGTAAAGTGTCTGTGGTACTCTATGAAAAGCAGTGGATCATTGTCTGATTTAATCAAAACATCCAAATCAGGAGCCAAACCACCTATACCACCACATATGGCAGCAAACTTCAGCTTGTCTTTCTTTGCAAATGAACTTGCAAAGACAGTTCCTAATAAACCTTGTGTACATGGATCCATTATTTTTCCTTATTGTGTTTTGATTTATATGGTCTTTGAAATAAATAATATTACTTATATTTTTTTAAACTTTTATTTAAAAAGAATTCAATAATGGATCTGTTAACCCAAATATGTGCAAAAAAATTAAAGTAAGTATTCCTGAGACAAAAAGATAATATAACGTAGGTATTATGGTAATACGCAATGCATCTCCTTCTCTTCCAAGTAAACCAACCGTAGCTGAGGCTGCCACAACATTATGTATTGCAACCATGTTACCTGCTGCTGCACCAACACTCTGAGCGGCAACCATTAGAGCCCCTGACAATCCTAACAAATTTGCCGTCTCAAATTGAAATTGACTGAGCATTAAATTGCTTACCGTATTTGATCCTGCAAGAAAAGCACCTACGGCCCCTATTGTTGGGGCAAACATAGGGTAGATTTGTCCCATTAAATTAGACATTCCTTGTGCCATCGCAATTGGCATGCTAACAACGTCCTTTGTATTTAAGCCAGAATTAATCATAATTCTTACCAAAGGGACAGTAAATATCAGAACAAACCCAGCTCCCAAAATAGTCATTGTTGAATCTTTTATTGCTTTTGAAACATCAGAAAAACTCATTCGATGGAGAATAAATGTTATTATGCAAACAATAATTAATATGCCACCTGGTAAATATAAAATTTGAAAACCAGCACTTATTTTTTCTTCATCAAGAATATTAGAAAATTTAATGTTAATTGATTTTAAAAAATTAGTTAAAGGCTCAAAGGTTCTAGATAAAACCAATAAAAATGCAAGAAAGATATATGGAAACCAAGCCATAACATTACTAATTTTTCTACTTATCACACTGTCCAACGACATTTGAATGTTTCCTAGCCAAAAAGATGGCCACTCTGATTCAGGAGAAAAATCCCATTTATCTTTGGGTATTAAAAAACCAAATTTGATTGCAGTTGTGACAATTGCCAAACCAAACAGTCCACCAATTATCGATGGAAATTCAGGACCAAGAAAAATTCCGGCAATAACATATGGAATTGTAAAACTCAATGCTGCAAAAATAGCAAAAGGAAAAATGGAAAGACCTTCAGTCCAAGATCTATTTTTTCCAAAAAACCTGGTCATTACAATTACTAATAAAATAGGCATGAAAGTTCCACATATGGAGTGAATAATTGCAACTTCAGAGACAATTATTCTAAAAAATGATTCCCATTCAAGACCTTTTTGCATAAGTTTTTCACTCAAGGCAACTTTGTCCAACCCACCTTGCACACCTACGATCATTGGTGTCCCGACAGCGCCAAAAGAAACTGGGGTAGACTGAATCATCATACCAAATACAACGGCAGCTAATGCAGGAAATCCAATGGCAACCATTAGGGGAGCCGCAACTGCAGCTGGAGTTCCAAATCCAGAAGCACCTTCAATAAAACAACCAAACAACCATGCTATTAAAATCACTTGAATACGTCTATCAGGGCTGATACTTGAAAATCCTTTTCTAATAGTCATTATTGCTCCGGAATATTTTAGAGTATTAAGTAGCATAATGGCTCCAAATATTATCCATAAAATACCAGCTGTTATGATCAAACCCTGAAATGTTGAAGCTAAAATTCTAGAACCACTTACTCCCCAAAAAAAATAGGCTATCAAACAAGTATGAATAAAGACAAATGGCATTGCATATTTAGCTGCCAAACGAAAACCAACTAGAAGAATACCAGCAAATAAAATTGGAGAAAAAGCTAATAGGGCTATAAGTCCAGTTTCCATATTCATATACTTATTATATCTAATTTATTAGTTTATATATATATTGTAAGATATTGAATTAATTGTTTAATAATAAAAATTATAATAATTAGAAAAATAAAAAATTTTTAATAAATATAACTTCTCAATTTAGATGAATAATGTCAATCAAGTATGTATTTAATTTATGGATAGTAGAAAGAAAACTGCAAAAAAAGTTATAATTTTAATTTATAACTAATTTAGCATCTTTGAGACGAAAAAAGATGTTGTATTCATCGTCAATTGGAACAAGTTCTAGTTTACCTTTAATATTTACTGCATCATAAGAAAAAATAATTGGGCTTTCCGTATGAACTTCGATAAGTAAATTGGATGAAGTATGGGGATGATAAGGGCACGTTAATGGGAATGGACCCAATAGAAATAAACTTTGTTTTTCATCCTGCTCTAAAGGAAACATAAATCCCTGAACTAAGATTTCTTTTGACTCAAGCTTTTTAACTTTATCAGTAAATCTGGGGCGCACTCCTGTCCATTCGTTACCCTCATTATCCATGATTGGGTATTCATCCATACCTGTTTCACCAAATACTTTCCATGGAGTACCTCCTTGAGGTAAATTTATGAAATCGTCAACGTACGAGAGCAAATCATCCTGTTGACTTGATTGGAAATCCTCAACCGCTTGGTTATCTTGGCATTTTACGTTTTTAATTGTTAAAACTCCAGATATCAAACATACAAAAAATAATTTCTTTAAAATTTTTCTAATCCTTATACAAAATTTTCTTTTACACTTATTACATATTTTGTGAAAGTTGTTTCGCAACACTAATTTTAGATCCGCGATAAGCCGGATAAATTGAAGCGATTAGGCCAACTAAAAAAACTGAGAAAATTATCAGAACAAAATTCATTGTAAAACTAAAACTTGCTTGACTAATGTTTAAAGGTGTTATCATTTGGGTTAAAATATTGAAACCCACCAATCCCATCAAAATTCCTAGTATAAGACCGCTAATTACAATAACCATACCTTCAAGAGAAATTATCTTAAATATTCTCTTTTTAGAATAGCCAATAGCTCGCAATACAGCTAAATCCCCCATTCTATTTTCAAGATTACTCGCCAATCCGGAGAAAATACTTAAAATAGCCATTGAAACTAATATAGCTGAAAGGATACCAAAGCTCTTTGATCCTAATCCAAGCATTGATGTAAGACGTGTGATTTCTAAAGAGGGATTGGCAGCTTGCATGGAACTCTCTCGATTAATTTGACGAGGAAGATTAATATTGGCAATTGGAGATTTAGTGGTTAGCAGTAAAGCTGTGATTTCAGCTGAGGCTAATTCACTATGATTATTATCATTATGTTTTTGATTCTCATGATCATGACTGTGCTGGTCTTCCTCTTCATCAGAATGTTTTTCATTTTGATGATCAACATTCTCAAGCCCATGAATTTCAAGCACTGAATTTAGAGAAGTTAAAAGGAGTCTATCAAGGACCGTTCCAGTTGATTTAAGAATACCGGTTACTCTATATTTTTCATCGCCATGAGCATTTCCACCTTCTAAAAGCCCATGGGATCCATAAAATTCATCATTAATTTTTATCTCAACAGATGATCCAGCTACAATTTCAAATTCCTTCTCCCAAACGCGACCTTCACTTAGTTCAGCATTGTAATGATTTATATAGTCAGTGGTAGTACCAATAATTCTATATCTCTTCCAGTTATCACCTAATGCAAGTGGAATAGCCGTTTTTACGTGTGGATGTTTAATTAATTCTTCTACTGAATCATAGGGAATGTTACCAGTGGGAAGATCAATGTGATACACAGATGATAAAATCAATTGTAGAGGACTTCCTTTAGCTCCAACAACTATATCAATGCCTTTACCATCACCACTTAAGCGATCTTGCACATGATTGGAAAATTGTGCAACCAATAAGGCTATGGATACTCCAAAAGCAGTTAAAAGTACAGATAATGAACTATTTAACCAACGGGATTTTAAGGAGTGGAAAATAAAATTTAAATCAGTCATATTGATATTTGCATTACATTAAAAAATAGTTTTTTAATCCTTTCATCGTGGGTACAAACAATTAAAGTTGAGTTGGTTTTCTCAACTTGTGAAAATATGAGATTCATAACTTTTTTAGCATTTACATCATCTAAGGCAGAAGTTGGTTCGTCAGCAAAAATAACTTTTGGATTATTCGCAACTCCACGTGCTATTGCAACACGTTGGGCTTCTCCAAAGCTTAAATCTCTAGCCATTTGCTTGTTTTTTCCAGAAAGACCAAGATTATTTATTAATTTGCTAACATTTTGAGAGTTAGGATTATTTTGTGCAAGAATTATATTTTGTTCCACACTCAAATGTCCAATAAGATGAAGTTTTTGAAAAATAAACCCAAAGTTTTCCGCACGGATTTTGTCAATCTCTTCATTTGATAAGGAAGAATAATCTTTATTTTCAAATAAAATCATACCAGAAGTTGGTTTTAACAAACCAGATATCAGATTTATAAGAGTAGTTTTACCACAACCAGAAGGGCCTAATATTAAAAGGTGATTAGATTTTTCTAGGTCAAAATTTTGTTTTCTTAAAATTTCTAGATTTTCTATTTTATATTCAAGATTTTTTATTTTAAAAAGCATACAAAAGGTAACGTTTATTTTTATTTTTTACTATGTTATAGTATAACATTTTAGTAGTTGTTAAATTAAAAAAAATTAAAGTAAGATTATGAATAATTCTTTAGTAAAAAAGGCAATTAAATTTTGCACTAAGAACAAACATAGGTTGACTTTGCCTAGACTAAATGTCCTTAAAATAATATCTTCTAGTAAGAAACCCATCAAAGCTTATGAGATTTTAGAAAAACTTGGTCAAGTAATAAAGAATCCTAATCCACCCACTGCTTATCGTGCAATAGAATTTTGGAAAAAATACAACTTTATTCATCGTATTGAAAGTTTGAATGCTTATTACATTTGTGAATCTGATCATCTACATAAAGGAGGGCAATTTATGATTTGCACTGATTGCGGGACAGTAATTGAAACACATTTATGCAAATTACCCGAAGTTTTTAGAAATACTATTAAAAAAAAAATGTTTACTCTAACTAATTGGAATTTAGAAATTAATGGAGTTTGCAAAAAATGCTCTTGAGTTTTTGTTAGTAGAGGTTAAAAAGTAAGGCTTTAAAGGGAATGTAATGTGAAAGTGTTAAATAATGTAAAGAGACAAGCAAGATTCTAGTTCATTAACTATGCAGAACCATTGATTTTCTTAATTTCATCTAAGAATGATTTATCATCAAGTCGCATTAAAATTGACGAACCATCCTCCAATGCAGAGTCAGGCGTGCGATGAAGTATTCCATTGTTACCACCACGAAAAACTGCTATATCCCATTTATTTATATATCTAATAGCTGTTTTATCTTTAACAATTTGTTCATTCGGTTTTCCTTTAACAAAAGCATTTCTATCAGCACCTGCATTCGGCAATAGTTCTGTTCCTTGACCAACATAAGTTACTAATAATCTAAAAGGCACCATATCAACATGGTAACGTTTACAGCCTCTCTTAGATCCAAGCCAATAACTAATGCTTTTTTCTGATTGCATATCGCAAAATATTTTACATATATTGCACATATCAACCAACCAATTTTCATAAAATGGATTATATTGAATGTTTTTAGGTATTTCATATTTAAGAAGTTTATGAATATCTTCTTTTGCATGATTTTTACGAATATTACCAGATATTGAAAAATGCACTTGATTTAGTTTTTGAAAGAAAAAGTCAGCTTCTGGAGGAACCTCACGTTCTAAGATTCCTATCAGATCTTTTCTCTTTTTAAAATCTTTAAGAGAATCAATCTTTTTATAATTATAAATCATTTATTAGAAAATTATCTCTGATAGAAAAATAAAACTGTTAACGAAATAAAGTGCAGCAGATAAAGTAATGTTGAACTTAATTGTTTTTTTTGTTGAATCACATTGTTGTTCAGGACAACAACCATAATCAGCACATTTTACTTTTTTATTATAAATTTCTATGGAAATAAGCATTAAAAAGATTAATGTTGTCAAACTAAAAAGGTAAATTTCAGCAGTTTCTAGTAAGTGAAAATCTAAAGTTATTGAATCAAAAAAAATAAGATTTGCAAAAAAAGAATTAAAGCTTAAAAAAATAGGAATGCCGCAACAAATTAAATGAGTAAAACCACTTAAAACCAAAACATATGATGAGCAATATTTAAACATCAGTCATCAATAAAATAGTTTTAACATAAACGTAAAACTTCTACCAGGGAGTTGGACTGTGTCTTTTTTTGACTCCAAATGACTTCTTCCAACAACATCCAACAGATTTAAAGCTGAAAACATAATATGACCAGATAAAGATGAGTAAGAAAAATCTTTAGTAATGTCAAAGTCTAAACGAGAATGTCCACCAGTTCTTGTTTGAAATGGTCCAATAAATCCTTTATCAAAGTAATGGTTGTACTTTAAATTAGAATCTAATGTATCACCCAGTACTTGCAAACCAACGTTTACCTTAGATTGAGGTACTCTTGATATTGCTTTGTCTGTTGAAGTCTTATAACCTTTAATAAAATCTGCCATAAAATTTGTAAGCAAATCTAAATCATTAACATTGGCAAAATTATACTGACCAGATAATTCTATGCCTGTAAACATCGCATTATACTGTTCATGAATAACATTATTAAAATCTTCACCCTCTACAGCTACTGTAGCCCCATCCCTGTCAGCAGCTATGAAATCATCAATATAATTAACGTAAGTCTCTAACTGTACTTTATTTAAGTTTTCATTATATATGTTCCCTAATGAAAAATTGTACGAACTTTCAGTGTTAAGTGAAATTTCACCATTTTCATAGTTTTCAAGTGCATGATGTGGGCCATCAGCAAATAATTCAACGGGATTAGGTGCTCTTTGGGTAAAATCAAATCCTATAAATGAAGTATTCTTCTCAAAAAAATTTCTTTTAACTGTAGATGAAAAAGATACTGGAAAGTAACCTCTTTCATGGCTTGAGTTTTTAATATTTACTGATTCAAGCCGACCGCCTAAATCTATTTCATAAGAATTATACTTAAACTTCTCCAAAGCAAAAACACCATAACTATTTGTTTTTGTTTTTGTTAAGTGGCTTTCTTCATCACCCTCAGCTCCTTGATCAAGGTTTTGGTAATGAAAGCCAATTAGACCTTCAGTATTATAAGAAAATAGGGATTTATGATTCAGAGAAGTTTTTATTTCATAAGTATCATTAAAAAACTCTATATTATGTTTATCAGCTAATACTCTTTCTGCATGACTATATTCAGAAACGGTAGCTTCAAGATTAATTTTTTCAAACAAGTTAGTATCAAGTGATATTCCTGATTTAAAATTTATGGTGTTTCTTGTGGGATTTAGTGTGGTTCTATTTTCCACACCTTCTCCACCAGGAAGACTGTATTCGGCTTCTAATTTATCTGCGGAAAAACCAAAGTAGTTTTTTCCATCATTGTAAGTTAATCCAAATCCCCCAGTAAAACTAGATTTAGCTGAATTATCTTGCTTTGATGAAGTATTGGCTAAATCATAAGATCCAGAACTTAAAAAGCTACCCATTCCTCTTACTGAAAAATTATCTATTGTCTTACCTCCTTTTAAGGCTGTTTTAAGTTCGCCACCTGAGGTACTGTAACCAAAGTTAGCTTCAATCTTTTGCTCAACATCTGGTTGATCAATTGCAATTAGAGGATTAACAATATTAACAACTCCTGCAAATGCGTTGTTTCCATATAATAATGTTGCCGGCCCCTTAATAATTTCTATTTTATCAATTAACATAGGATCATAACCAACAATATGATCTTCACCAAATTCGGATACATCACTCAAAGAACTACTATTTTGTAAAATCTTTACTCTTGAGTTAGACATACCTCTTATTATAGGACGTGATGCATTTCCTAAACTTGATGATGACATGCCAGGCAAGTCATTTAACATACCTCCAATGGAATATTGTTTTTTCTTTTCAACATCATGACTTTCAAATAACAAATTACCTCTATCACCTTCAAAATCTAGTGATGGTTTAATTTTGGCGGTAATAAAAATATCAGGCGCCACAAATATAGATTCTAATTTTTCAGCATTTGTATGGTTAGCGAAAAGAAGGATTATAGATAATGTAATTATTTTTTGAAGCATAACTGTCCTTATATGATGTTATATTATAACGTTTGATAGTGTTATATTATAACACTTATTTTTTTGCAACCCCCTAAATAGTTTTTTAGATAAACTCAAAAGCGGATGTAAATGGTGATAAAACGTTAGTAGCAAGTAATATGTTAGATATTTTGAATTCAAATCATCTTAAATAAAAAATTTATCAGTGAAATATCCAGGAAGAATGTTTGGTTTTTAACAAAATTTATTATTTAAAAAAAATTATAGAATGTTTTGAAGAAGACAAAATAAATTTTACTACTATCTATTTTCTCTTCTCCAATCTTTTGGCTTTGTAAATGTGCCTTTCCAAATACCCAATTGGTTGTTTTTAGCAAGTAATTCATCTTCAACATAATCCATAGAATAATACCTATAAGCAATCGCCCATCCAGATTTGACCATTTTCTGATTAATGTCTAAGCCATTAACAAAGCAAATAGCGACAATTCGTTTGTATTTATCAACACCTTTTTGTTTACACTGAATTTGTTTACCCTTAACAATAGACTCTAGAAAATTTTTTGACTGTAAACCACACCTATATGATTTTTGATTTACTTCACACTCCTGCTTAATTTCAGGTGCATCAATTCCATATAGTCTGTATTTATTTCCATTTAAATGTATAGTATCACCGTCAACAATTTTAACCCGTTTATTAATTAACGCGTTATTATTTTCAGCATTCAAACCTACAAGACACAAAAGTATAGATATTAAAATTATTATCTTAAATTTCATATTTTTAATAATATCTTGTCTTTACTTTAATTCATAAAATAAACCAACATATCAAATTCAATATATAATATATAAGTTTATGTTTACCTTGTAAGTAATTGAATTATAGGGTAATCCTATTTTATCTATTGTTTGCATAGATTCTTTTACTTTTTATTTCATCTAATTTATTGCCATAAAATTTACCCCAACCAATTGGAGATTTTTTGTTGCATACCCACTGAGGGGTTTTAATATTTGAAATAAAATTACAATCAAATCTAAATAATTGCTTTTCATAGAATTCTTTGATTTTTTTCTCTTGATCCAAACTATTTGCTATTAATTGAAAACTAATTAACAAAAGCAAGAGTGTTAATAATGGTGATTTTTTTTTCATTTAATTTTTCTTCTAGTCCATAAGCGTTCAATGAAAAGTATTAAAAAACTTATTATTAGTAAAATTTATTTTTTGAACTTATGTTATTGATTTTATAAATATTAAAAACCTACAATATGATTTATTATTTGACTATTACTGAAGAATAAACATATAGTTTAATTTTAGTTTTCTATCTAGATGTGGAGGTGAGTGATGGAGATACTCTTAATAGGTGCAACACTGTGCATTTCAGCGTTAATTTTTTCTGCGTGGGTGATGACTTTTGCCAAATGGTTTCCAATTAAGGGATTGGATGAAAAAATTCCTGATTACAAAACTTTAATTAGAGCTCATGTTGATTATGCACTAATGGCATTATTTGGCTTGGGGTTTTATGGACTTGGTATCGATTTAAATGTTTTTGGTTGTTGGTGCCTGGCTATTGGAGGTTTTTCAAACCCTACAGTGTTTGTGATTGCCGCATTTGATCCAGATAATTTTTGGAAAAAACCCATTGTTAAAGTGTATACAGCCATAAGTTTTATAATTACTACTATTGGGTTTTCAATATTAACATTTAATGTGGTAACTTATGCATTAAATTTTAGTCCATTTATGTAATAAGCAGACGGCAACTGTTAAATTTAAGCTTTACTAATTTAAGAGATTTTTTATATTTTTTTAAATAACATCATGTTTAAAATTTTCAGCATTCTCACGTTCTTGTGCTTGCACATCTCCTTTACCAAAGAATGCGGGAAAAGGCTTGGGTATTTTTAGTGCACGTTGCGTTGCTTCTCGCACATCAATGTTTTCAAACCAAGCCTGTAAATGTGTTAAATCATTTACGGATACGTTGGCCCAATAGTAAGATCTTGCCCATGGATAAGTAGCCATATCTGCAATCGTATATTCATCATTTACCAGATATTTTTTTCCTTCTAAATGAGTATTCAGAACTTCTAATAATCGACGACTTTCATTAACATACCTATTAATGGCAAATGGATGTTTCTCACCTAGCTTGGAAGCAATTCGTTGAAAGTACATAGCTTGTCCCATCATTGGGCCAACATTAGCCATCTGAAACATTAGCCATTGCAAAGTAGTCGATTTATGTTTTAGATCTACGGGCAAAAACATTCTATATTTTTCAGCTAAATACCATAGAATTGCTCCAGATTCAAAAACAACAAAATTATTATTGGAACGATCAACAATAGTAGGAATACGTCCATTAGGATTCAATTTTAAATATTCAGGATCTTTCTGACGTTTTCTTGAAAAATCAATTTGAGTAAGATCATATTTTACACCAGCTTCTTCAAGAAAAATAATAGGTTTCCAACCATTCATCGTTGAAGCAGTGTATAGATGTATCTCCCTTTGCGATTTCATCCCTTTACAACACTCTTAAGGAAGTTGCAAAATTTGCCATTAAACTCAATTAACTAACATCATCAGTTGAATCTTCAAACTTATCATCACTACCAAGTTCTTGTTTTGAATCATCTTCTGTAATGTTTTCATGTGATACATTTGCAGCTTCAGAATCCATATCTGCTTCCATCTGATTTAATTGACTTGTTTCTTTATAGTCTTCAGACCCCTGATTTGCCATATTAGATTCATTAGAATCAAGTTCACGAAAATTTGCCAAGGTTGGGGGACCTTGTTGTACAGCTTCTTCTGGAAACATTTTGTTATTAACATACTTAATAGCTTCCTCAACTGACAAGCCCTTAGCTATGGCTTCATCTAGTAGATCTATTGCTGGAGAATTAGATGAATGTGCAAAATCAAGATCATATTCAGGTGTTACATTTTGCTCATTTTCCTGAGCGCTAGATTCATTAGAAAAATCATCACCATCTTTAATATTTTCTAATGCAATATCAAAAGCTTCTTTAGGAGATGCACCATTCATAATAGCTTCGTTATAGTCTTTTGTTATTGAACTTACCATTGAATCAACCATTTCAGGAGGAACTCCCATATCAATTATGATAGTAGATGCCTCATTCATTGCTAATTCAAAAGCTTGAGATGGATCGGATTCATTATTAAGGGCCTGTTCATAGGCCTCAGACGCCGAACTACTAGCAATTTCAGCCATAGATTCAATTATTTCTGGTGGCATAAGTTTTACCTTCCAATTTAGTCTAAATAATTTATTCTTTAGTAAAAACTACTTTACTCCAATCTTTTCTCTATTACAAATTTCAGAAAATCAAAAAAAAATCTAATCTAGAATCATTATTATTTAAAATTTTACAATTTTTGATATTATATAACAAATATTATGAATGCATTATTAGCCGTAGTAAAAGATAAAAAAAACATCTTAATAGCAAATGAAGGAAGATTATTAAAAAAGTGCCTTTTAGGTGTTATTATTTTCTCATTTTCTTTTCAGTCAGGTGAATTTGGACAGATTATAAGACAAACACTAATAGATGCATATTTACAAGTTTCTGTTTTTGTTGGGATCACATTATTTGTTTTTCTTGGATTGGATTATATAACAAAATTTAATACTACTAACTTTTTAGAGAAAACTAGAAAATTCCATGTAGTAATTTCTGCCGTTTTAGGTAGTATCCCTGGATGCGGTGGCGCAATTATTGTAGTAACTCAATATATACAAGGAAAGTTAAGTTTTGGTTGCTTAGTAGCTGTTTTAACTTCAACGATGGGTGATGCCGCTTTCTTGCTTCTTGCCAAAGAACCTTCTCAAGGCTTATTTGTTTTTTTAGTAGCAGGTATGACTGGAATTTTATCAGGTTATTTAGTTGATATAATTCACAAAAAAAAATATTTATTTTTAAAAAAAAAAATAACAATTGAGTTTGAAAGTATTAAAAACACTTTTGTTTCCAAATTTAATTATTTCTGGATACTTATCTTTATTCCAGGTTTTATATGTGGAGTGTCCTTGACATTCCAGATAAACATTCAAAGTACTAATACTTTGAACGAATTTAATTACGTAAATACCATTGGTTCAATTGGAGCTCTTATTTCAATCTTTATGTGGACGTTAAATCCATTAAGTGATATTCAGTGTTCAACTGAAAAATCTCGTTCGCTTTCTTCAAGGGTTATTGATACAACTAATTTTGTTACTACGTGGGTTGTTTGCGCTTTTATATTATATGAAAGTTTAATATTTTTTAGCCAAATTGATTTGAGAATATTTTTTGATGTATGGATTCCTTTTGTCCCACTTATTGCAATCTTATTTGGATTTGTTCCTGGTTGTGGACCACAAATAGTTGTAACCACTTTTTACTTGAATGGTAGCATACCTTTTTCTGCAGAATTAGGAAATGCAATATCTAATGATGGAGATGCCTTGTTCCCAGCGATTGCTCTTGCCCCGAAGGCTGCAATAATCGCAACTCTATATAGCGCCATCCCTGCTATAATTGTTGCATATTCATATATGTATTTTTTTGAATAAATAATTTAAAGTAAACAACCATATTATTTTAATTATTGTTAAACTATTTATTCTACAAAGGATGAAAAATGTATATAGCTATGAATCGTTTTAAAATTATAATTGGAAAAGAAAAAGATTTTGAAGAAATATGGGCTTCAAGAGATTCATACTTAAAAAATGTGCCAGGATTTATTGATTTTCATTTAGTAAAAGGCATAACAAATGATGATTATACTTTGTATGCATCTCACAGCACATGGAAATCTCAGAATGACTTTATTAATTGGACAAAGTCAGAATCTTTTCGTTTGGCTCATAAAAATTCTGGTAAACATAAAGGCCTTTACATTGGTCACCCAAACTTTGAAGGTTTTAGCGTTGTTATTTAGTTTTTACAATTTTTTATTTACATATGTAAGTTATAACTTTTTCTTCACTTGAATCTTTTGATGGGAAGGTCCAAAAACCCTTTGAAGAAAAATTAGTAGCATAAAAATTGCTTGAATTACTTTTTCTTCCCTTACCCATAGTATCAGAGTAAAAGAAAGTTTTTTTGGTTTTATATTTAAAACTAACACAATTACAACGCACCTCAGATGCAATCGATTTAACTCCAGATCTTTCTGAAATAGCATTTATAGGTGAGTCAATTAATACCCAAAAATCTCGGAATGTTTTATCTTTCTGAATTCTGTCTTTATCAATGTAAAAAGTATCACCATTTTTATTTTTTGTAATTTTAATCCAATTAACCTTGGAATGAGAAATTGAATGAAATAAAATTAATATTAAGAAAATAATTTTTATCACTGAGATTCTCCGCTATTTAAATTTATATTAAAACAAAGGACTTGAAATTTTACCAATAATTTTTATTCTAATATCAGGGGGAGTCTTTATTTATATTTACAATTTTATTATTTTATATCTTTAAAAAAGAAATATTTATTTTTCTCCCCTCACAACCTAAATGACATTGATTAACCTGCTTTTTTATAACTAAGTTTGATCAGGAATCTCTTTTTATAATGTGAAATCCAAATTCTGTTTCTATCGGTGCACTTATTTCATTCACTTTTAATTTAAAGGCAGCATCTTCAAAACCCTTAACCATAACACCTTTACCAAATTTACCTAGATTTCCACCATAAGTAGATGAAGAACAATCAGAATGCTTTATGGCCATATCCTTGAATTGGACTTTATTATCAACTAGTTTCTTATGAATATCATCAACTAATTTTCTAGCCTCATTTTTAGAAATATCTGCCCTGGAATCCTTAGATTCTTTATGCATAATTAAGATATGTGATGCTGATATATTATCTACTTTTTTTACCATATTTTTCCACAACAAAACTGCACAAAAAAATTAAACCAAAGAAAACATATAAACCATTATAACTAATTGTTAAATGAATGAAATAATAAAATGATAAAGGAATTAAGATAAAAATCAAAAATAAATGTAGATTCATTATATTTATAATTTCCTGCATTTTAGTCATATTAATTTTTTCAGAACCAAAGAAATATATGCATAAAGATAGACTTGAGATTATTGAAATAAAGAATTTTAAAAAATTTATACTATAACTAGATGAATGATCAACAAAAAACAATGCAAGTGAGAATATAAAAATCAATGAAGATAAAAAAGATTTTGATTTATTTCCAATTAATTTAATTAAAGGATAGAGAAATATCGTTGACAAGATAGTCAAAAAAATAAATAGAAAATCATAGCTTAGAAATTGCATATTTTCAGGGCTACACAATTTAGATAACCATTCAGATGAACCAAATATTAAAAAAAAATAAATTGGAATTATAATATAAATATTTTTAAAAAATAAAATGATGTTATCACTTCTAGCAAATTGAAAATTTTCTGGTATTGAACTAGTTCTAATTAATAGTTTTTTATTTGATAAGAAAAGGTTCCAAAGAAAAGCTATCAATAAAATTAAAATATAAAGAACATAAAAAATTTTCCATCCCCATCTATTGAGTTCATCATTTGAGAAAATTTCATTAAAGAAAAGGTAAAGACCACTACCAAAAACAATTCCCACTAGAAAAATCAACCAATATTTTATTGAAAAAAACGAACTAGATTCACCTAGTTCATCAGAGATTAAGAAATTGTAATTTGCTAAAGCAAATATAATCCCAATAGAAATCCTACTAACAAAAAAAATAAATAGACAAAGTACAAAATTACTATTAGGAGGTAATAAAATTGGAATGAGATAACATATAATAATAGCAAGAAAAAAATTAAAATTTCTTAACTTTACTAAATTACAAAAAATTCTAAAAACATTTGTTATCAAAATTCTGGATGCTAAAGACAGAACAATAACTAGTAATGTAAAAATTGATGAAACTCTAAGATCAATATTAGGGAAAATAAAACTAGAAAGATATGTAACTATTGAAATATTAATTAAAATATCTAAACCATCGAAAAAAGGGCATAAATCATATTGATTGAAATTGAAAATCTGATTTTCTTTTTTTTTTTTAATACTCATAATCTTTTTAGTCTTTTCCCAACAAATCTAAAAAATTCTTTAACTCATTTATATTTTCAATTTTACTTTGTTTCTTAGTAAAATACATCAATTTAGAGTTAGGCATTAATTTTATTTTATCAGGATTAAGTTTTGCTAGTTCTATAAATTTATCAACATTCTTAATTCTTTCTCCTTTAAATTCAAGAACAAAACCTTTTTTACTATAATCAACTTTTTTAATTTGTAATTTTTTTGATAAAATCTTTATCTCTATTATCTTAAATAGATTGTTCAATGAATTTGGTAGTTTACCAAATCGATCACGTAAATTATCAAAAATTACGTTTAACTCCTCTGAATTTTTAACATTAGCTATTTTCCTATATATATTTAACCTGAGATCTAAACTCTGAATATAATTTTCAGGAATATTTATAGAAAAACCTAGGTTTATTCTTGGTGACCAATCTGTTTCGTTTTTTTTGTTATGTTGAATTTCATTAATAGCTTCATTGACCATTTTATAATAGAGTTCTATACCAACTTCCCTGATATGGCCTGATTGCTCAGATCCAATAAGATTCCCAGCCCCTCGTATATCCAGATCATTTGCAGCAATCGAAAAACCAGCACCAAGATGATTGATTTTTGAAATAATTTGCAATTTCCTTAGATTTTCCTCATTAAGCGAATCAATCTTATCTAAAATTAAATAAGCAAATGCCTGAATGTTTGATCTTCCCACTCTACCTCTCAATTGATAAAGTTGAGATAGTCCAAATAAATATGGCTTTTCTACAATGATTGTATTGACATTAGAGATATCCAAACCAGATTCTATCATTGCAGTTGAAATAAGGATTTTTATTTCTTTGCTGAAAAATTTCTCATAGATCCTCTCAATTTCTGAACTTTTTAATCTACCATGTATAATTGAAAAATTTTCAGAAGGCACAATTTTACTTAATCTTTTAGCTATACCTTCCAAATTAGATATTCTTGGAGCAACATAAAAAACCTGGCCATTTCTTTTAATTTCATCAAGAATAATTTTTTTTATTGAATTTTCTTCATAGATAGTTAAAAAAGTTTTTACATTCAATCTATTAAGTGGAGGAGTTTTAATTAATGAAATGTCCTTGATTTTAAAAAGAGACGATTGAAGAGTTCTAGGAATCGGAGTTGCACTCATAGTAAGAATATGTGAATTAGGTTTTAATTTTTTTAAATTTTCTTTCTGTTCAACTCCAAAACTTTGCTCCTCATCAATAATTATTAAACCTAGATTCTCAAACTCTATATCCTTAGCAAGAATTGCATGGGTACCAATCAATATGTTTGTAAATCCTATTTTAATATTTTTTTTTATTTCCTTTTTTCGACTTAATGATTCAAACCTAGAAATTTTCTCAATATTGTAATCAAACTTCGAGAATCTTTTCATAAAAGTCTTAAAATGTTGATTAACAAGTAATAATTTTGGACAAATCATTGCGACTTGATACCCAGCTGAAATAGCTATAAATGCAGCTCTCATAGCAATTTCTGTTTTGCCAAAACCAACATCTCCACAAATCAACCTGTCCATTGGTTTTCCAGATGACAAATCCTGTTCTATCTGATTAATTGCCTTTAGTTGATCAGAGGTTTCTGTAAATTCAAACTCTGAAGAAAATTTTTCATATTCTAATGTTTTAGAAATTAATATATCTGCCTTTTTTAATTGTCTTTCAGCTGCCGTTTTAGCTAAATCCGTGGCTATATCCTTGATTTTTTTTTTAATTGAAGCTTTTCTTAATTGCCAATTCTGCAAACCAAGCCTATCAAGTTTTACATTTTGATCATTTTGACCAAATTTAGAAATTAATTCTAAATTTTCGATAGGAATTAGTAGTTTATCATCATTAAAATATGAAATTTCAATAAATTCTTGTTCAATTTTATTAATAATTTTTTTTTTTAAGCCAATAAACTTTCCAACTCCATGATTAATATGAACTATAAAATCATTTATGTTAAGTTGTGAAAATTGATCAATAATATTATCTTGAGAAAATTCTTTTCTGGTATTTTTCTGAGTTATCTTCTCAAAAAAATCACTATCTGATAAAAATTTTAAACTTTTATCTTTTAATATTTTGACAGAAAAACTCTTCTCTATCTTAAAATTACTTATGTAAACTTTTTGTTGATTATCTAGAATTTTTTTTTCATTTAAGTTATTCAAAATTAAATAATTAATATTTTTTTTTTTAAAAATTTGGATCAACTTTTTTTCATTAATTCTACTATCCATACAAAATATATATTTTCTGTTTTGAGTTGACATAATAGAATTACAAATTTCACTCAAATTGTGATTTTTATTATTTTTTAAAATTTCATTATTTGAAAAAACAGCTTTTGAGTCACTTTCTAAGAGGGAATTAGAAATTAAAAAAAAATTTGCCTTTTTAAGAAATCCATCAAAATCTTTTTTTTTTAAAAAAAAGGTAGATTCACTTCTAAAAAAATCGTTGAAACCATCTACTTCATTTATTAGAAATTCATAGGTTTCATTAACAATATTTTCATAATCGGCATCAAAAAAAAGGGTAAAATCCTTTAAATATTCCAAAATAGTCTGGTAATTTTCATAAATGATTGGATAAAATTGCTCAGATCCTGGAAGAATAACATTGTTAGATATTGCTTTATAATATTCTTCTTTATTGCAAATATTTAATTTTCTATATAATTCTCTAAATCTTTTTATGCTCTTCTCATTAAATAATATCTCAGAAGGTGCAAATAAATTATATTTATTTATAAATTTTGTTGAAGTTTGTTTAAAAGGGTCATAGTTCGACAAACTTTCCAATTTGTCTAAATAAAAAACAATTCTAACCGGCAAATCTTCATTGGGAGAGAAAACATCCATTATATCTCCTCTAATTGCAAATTCTCCTTTATTTTTAACAAAATCAACTCTTTCATACATATTATTTTTTAAGAATTCTAAAATTCTTCCATAACTATTCCCCTTATTAGTTTCTATTGTAATTTTTCTTTTATTTAGTTCAGAAGAACATATAGTTTTAGCAACAAATGATTTGTATGATAAAAGGCACACCATATTCTTTTGGGGTGGATCGGCAATCTGAAAAAGAGTTTTAATCCTTTCCCAAATTATCTCTTTAGTAGGAGAAACATTAGAAAAAAACGGACAGTCAATCTCTGGAAAAGTGACAACCTCAATATTTGGATTAATACTTTTAATTTGTCTCTTAATGTTAGTAATTAATTCATTGTTCTTTACAAAATATGCAACATTTTTAAACTTTTCAGAAGCCAATGTTAAAAACAAGGGTAAAGATGAGTTAGTTAGACTAATTTTTTTTTTAAAATTTAAATTAAATAATTCTAAAGAAAGGTTGTCATACATCACAAACAGACATTAATTTTTTCATAATTTTATTATTAAAATAATTAGGGATTTTCCTTTTTTTTAAAATCATATCAAGCAATTCATTATCAGGTAAATTAAGTATTTCATTCAATTCATGTAATTCATCATAAGAAATAGTATTTTGGAATTTACTAATAAATCTTTCAAATATTATATCAAGTTCTTTAATCCCTCGATATTTAGCTCTATGAAAAATTTTTTTTTTAAAAAGTTTATTCATTTACTCTATGATATTTTACTAAGAGATTTAATTTTTTAACATAATTCATGAATATTTTAAAAACCAAAAATATTTTTAGTAATTTAGAATTTAACAAAAAAACAATCTTCATTAGTAATATAGAAAATTTTTTTGGCAATAGAATTATTGACACACTGATACACTATCCTAAAGACATAATTAACAAAAATTTACAAGAAATTTTTGATAAAAAAGATGAAAACAAATTAATTACATTAGATCTGAAAGTAATAGAACATAAAAAAAATTATAACAAACGAATACCTTATACCATCATATGTAAAACTAAAAAAAACCAATTAGTAAATATTTTGTTTTTCAATTTTTATCAAAGATTTTTTCAAAATACTCTTCTGCTTAATAAGGTTTATAGAGTTACTGGAAAATTGATGTTTTTTTCTAATTCATTTCAGTTTATTCACCCTCCAAGCATAATTGATGAATTTAAGTTTTCACAATTTGAGGAAATTGAACCTGAATATGATCTAAGTAGAAAAAAAATTAATAAAAAACTTTTTAGAAATTTAGTAAAAGATAATTTAGAAATTTTTAAAAAATATGAATTTCCAGATGAATGGATTTTAAAAAAATTTAAAAAAAAAGAATGGTTATCTTATAAAGAATCCATAATTAATTTACATACGCCAAGTAAAGATTCAACAATCAAGAATTGTGAACACATAAGAAAAAGGTTGGCTTTTGATGAATTGTTATCAAATTTTTTAATTTTTAATAATCTCAAAAAAAGTGTTGTTAAAAAAAATTATAAACAGATCACTAGTCATACTGAATCAAATGAAATTATTAAGAAATTAGAATTCAAACTTACAAAGGACCAAAGAAAATCTTTAAAGGAAATTAAAGATGATATTAATAGTAATAAAAGAATGTATAGATTGCTTCAAGGTGATGTAGGTACTGGAAAAACAATTGTAGCATTACTTGTTATTTCTGATTTTGTTAATGCTGGGTTTCAAGCTGTATTAATGGCACCAACCGAATTACTTGCAAACCAGCACTATCAATACTTTAAAGAACTTTTACCTAAAAAAATTAAAATTGAACTGTTAACTGGAAATGTTAAAAACAAAGATAAAATATATGAAAAGGTAAAAGAAAAAAAAACTGACCTATTAATTGGCACTCATGCAGTTTACAACAACTCAATTAAGTTTAAAAACTTAGGAATAATTATTATTGATGAACAACACAAATTTGGAGTTAATCAAAGAATAAATTTATTAGAGAAATCAATTAATTCGCATACACTTATAATGTCAGCAACTCCAATACCAAGAAGTTTATCTTTTGCCATTTATGGTGAAATTTCAATATCCAATATAAGATCTAAGCCAGAAGGAAGGGGGAAAGTAATTACATCAATTATTAGTAAAAAACAAACAAATGAATTAATAGAAGGTATAAAAAGAAAAATAAATAGATCGGAACAAGTTTTTTGGATTTTACCGTTAATTGGAGATGAAATTCAGGAAAATGAAAAAGAAACGGTTCTATCAAGATTTGAATATTTAAACAAGATTTTTACAAATCAAGTAACCATAGCTCACAGTAAAATGTCTAAAGACAATTTAGAAAAAAATATGAATGAATTTCAAAAAAAAAAAAGAATGATTTTAATCTCAACCACAGTAATTGAAGTTGGAATTAACATTCCTTCAGCAAGCTTAATGATCATAGAAAATGCTGATAGATTTGGACTAGCACAACTTCATCAACTCAGAGGAAGAATATCTAGAAGTAATAAGGAGTCTCATTGTGTTCTAATGCATAATCATAATCTTTCTAATATTTCTAAACAAAGATTATTAATATTAAAAAATAATAGTGATGGGTTTGAAATCGCTGAAAAAGATTTACTCTTAAGAGGTGCAGGAGATTTTCTTGGTACAAACCAATCTGGACTGCCAAAATGGCGTTTTTTTAAACCCTTAGAAGATTATAGATTAGTAGATAATGTTAAAAAAAATTGTGAATTTCTTGTAAAAGAATCAAAAAAAAATAAAAAAAAAATTAATTTTCTAATTAATTCTTTCTTCCGAGAAATTAATTTTACTAATTTTTTTTCTCCCTAGTTTCAAGAGTAATTATACCTGCCGAAACAATAGTTTTAATTGCATCATCAACATTAACATCTAAATATTTAAGATCTTTTCTTGGAACTAACAACAAAAACCCTGATGTTGGATTTGGAGTTGTCGGAATAAAAACATTAATCAATTCATTTTTTATTTTTTTTTTAATAGCACCCTCAACTTTACCTGTGGTAAAACCAATTACCCAAACCCCTTTCCTAGGGTATTCCAATAAAACAGCTTCTCTAAAAGCTTTAGAATTTCCCTTTAGAAGAGTTTCTAAAATTTGCTTAATTGCTTTATAAAAGACTTTTATTAAAGGAATTTTGTGTATTATTAATTCAGTTTTTTTAAGAACCCACGAACCAAAAAAATTTGCAGTTATAAAGCCAATGAAAACCAAAAAAATAAATAAAACAATTAGTCCTAGACCAGGAACATCTCTTGGAAGATAAAAGTTTGGATTTATATAGTATGGTATAATTGGAGTTACCAATCTATCAAAAATATTAACCAGTGAAGTGACTATCCAAAAAGTAATTACAACGGGAGCTGTTACTAAAACTCCTGTTAAAAAGTAATTCTTAATTTTTGTAAACATATTCTAAACCCTATGGCACGCCCGATGAGGTTCGAACTCATGACAACTCCCTTAAAAGGGGAGTGCTCTACCAGCTGAGCTACGGGCGCATTGACTTAATTATTAGGATATAATGAAATTATCTAAAATTAACAACAAAAATTTAAAATTCTTACTTGACCCTCATCGAAATAATTTTTGTAGGATTACTCAAAACTTGACCATCTTGTCCTTTACCACCAGGTATTCTTTCAATCAAGTTCATCCCTTCAACAACTTTACCCCACACAGTATAATTCCCATCAAGAAATGGATGTGAATCATAACATATGAAAAACTGACTGTCCGCTGAATTTGGGTCACTACTTCTAGCCATTGATACTATTCCTCTTTCATGTTTAATTTCATTAAATTCAGCTTTTAAGGTTTTTCCACTACCACCAGTTCCATTTCCTTTAGGGTCGCCACCTTGAGCCATAAAACCAGGAATAACTCTATGAAATGTTAAACCATCATAAAAACCATCATTGGTGAGTTTTACAATTCTTTTAACTGTATTTGGTGCTTTTTCGGGAAAAGTTTGAATTTTAACCATTCCTTTATTTAATAACATATATATTGTTGGAGAATCATTTGAAAATGAATAGCTAAAAAAACCTAAAAAATAAATTAATATTGCGTTTAGAGTACTTTTAAAAAAAATCTTCATAATTTCTTTCCTTTCATTTTTTTTTCAAACATCAAAATTACATTTTTGGGAACAAAGTTATTAATTTTACCTCTATGAAAAGCAATTTCTTTGACAAATCTAGCAGATGTTAATTGAAGTCGCTCAGAGGCCATCAAAAAAATTGTTTCTAAATCAGGAGCTAATTTTGAATTCATACCAGCCATCTGAAATTCATATTCAAAATCTGCAACTGCCCTAAGCCCTCTAATAATAACTTTAGCCCCAGATTTTTTTGCATGATCAACCAATAAATTATTGAAACTAACAACTTCAACAATACAATTATTTGTATCAATATCTTTTATAGAATTGTTAATCATTTTAATCCTTTCGCCAACATTGAAAAAAGGATTTTTGTGAATATTTTCTGCAACACTTATTACCAATTTATTCACAATGTGCGTGGCTCTATAAATTATATCAAGATGGCCAAAAGTAACGGGATCGAAAGTTCCTGGATAAATTCCAGTGATAATATTGCTATCTTTATTCATTTTCTTCTAGTTTTGCAACCGAAACAACTTTTTCTTCTTGAGAAACATTAAACAACGTAACACCTTGAGTTTGACGACCACCAATTCTAACATCATTTACTGGACATCTTATGAGTTTCCCTTTATCCGTAACCAACATTAATTGATCTTTATTATTAATCGGAAAAGAAGCCACTACTTCGCTTCCATTCCTATTGGTTAACTGCATATTTGCTATTCCTAGTCCGCCTCTATTAGTTTTCCTGTATTCGTAAGCTGAACTTCGCTTTCCAAAACCTTTATCAGTAACACTAAGAATGAATTCTTCTTTATTTTTTAAAATTTCAAATTTTTCATCATTAATTTGTTTTTGGTAAATTTTTTCATCACGCCTAATTGCAGAAGTCATTCTCAAATATTCATCTCTTTCTTCAACATCAAAATCAATACCATTCAATATTGCAAATGAAATCACTGAGTCATCTTTTGCAAGTTTAATTCCTCTAACACCAACAGATGATCTCCCAGAAAAAAGCCTTACATCTTTAGAAGAAAATCTAATGCATTTTCCAAGCCTAGTCGACAAAAACACATTGGAATCATCAGAGCAAATTATTACATTGATTAATTTATCATTTTCTTTAAGTTTCATTGCAATTTTGCCATTGGCATTAATATTTTGAAAATCTGTCAATTTATTTCTTCTAACATTTCCATGTGATGTTGCAAAAACGATATTATTATTATCATCAGAAGGTATATAAGGCATAGTAGTTGATATCTTTTCATCAGATCTTAATGGCAAAAGGTTTACAAGTGCTTTACCTTTAGAAGTTGGGCTTCCAACAGGAATTTTGTAAGTCTTTAATTTATAAACTATCCCTCTTGATGAGAAGAAAAGTAGTGAGGTTAAGCTGTTAACAACAAAAACTTCATTTACAAAATCCTCTTCTTTAGTTGTCATTCCTGCACGCCCCTTACCACCTCTCCTTTGAGATCTATAAGAGTTTAGAGGCACTCTTTTTATATATCCTGTATGTGTTAATGTAACAACAACCTCTTCTGAGGTTATCAATGATTCATCATCAATTATTTCTTCACTTTCAGAAATCTCTGTCCTGCGTGGGGAAGAAATTTTCTCTTTAATTTCATTTAATTCATTAATTAAAACAGAATTTAATTTTTCTTTAGATGAAAGAATTTCAAGATATTCGGAAATCAAATTCACACATTCTTTTAAATCTTCAATTAATTTGTCTCTTTCTAAACCAGTTAGTCTGCTTAATTTAATTTCAAGGATCGACTTAGCTTGAGTTTCAGATAATTTAAATTTATTTTTTTCAACTATCGATTGATTATTATCATTTTTTATAAATTGATTAATAAATTTATCTTCTGGAATTTTCCACCCAAACTTAATCAACTTATCTTTTGCTTCATTTGTATCTTTTGAATTTTTTATTATATCAATTACTTTATCAATATTTTCTAGTGCTATCGCCAGCCCTAAAAGAATATGTGTTTTTTCTCTAGTCTTTTTTAAATGAAATTTTGTTCTTTTGAAAATTACATCTTTTCTAAAATTAATGAATAGATCAATTGACCTTTTTAAATTTAATACTTCAGGTACACCGTTATTTAGTGCTAACATATTAATTCCAAAAGAAGATTGAAGTGAGGTGAATTTAAATAATTGGTTTAAAATAACTTCTGACTGAACATCCCTTTTTAAATCAATTACAACTCTAACCCCTTCTCTATTCGATTCATCTCTTAATTCAGATATACCTTCAATAATTTTTTCTTTTGCTACTTTTGCAATATTTTCAATCAATTGTGATTTCTTAATAGAATATGGAATCTCTGTTATTACAATTGAATCTCTTCCTTTTCTTGAATTTTCTATCTGGGTTTTACCTCTTACTAAAATTGAACCTTTTCCTGTAAGATAAGCATTTCTAATTCCTGTTTTTCCAACTATTATTCCTCCTGTTGGAAAATCAGGCCCATGGACACATTCTAATAATTCATCTGATGTTATAGAAGGATTTAAAACTAATTTGCAACAAGCATCAATTATTTCAGAGGGACAATGAGGTGGAATTTTGGTTGCCATTCCAACTGCAATCCCTTCAGAGCCATTTATAAGAAGGTTTGGGAATTCAGCTGGAAGCAAATCAGGTTCTTGAACTGTTCCATCATAATTATCTCTAAAATTTACTGTCTCATTATTGATGTCATTTACCAAATAAGAAGCTATATTAGATAATCTAGCTTCTGTATATCTCATTGCTGCTGCAGAATCCCCATCCATAGACCCAAAATTACCCTGACCTTCAATAAGAGGAACTCTCAAACTAAAATCTTGAGCTAATCTAACCATTGCATCATAAATTGCAGAATCTCCATGAGGATGATATTTACCCATAACATCTCCGACTATTCTAGCAGATTTTCTTGACGGTTTAGATGAGGTATAACCAGCTTCATTCATTGCATAAATAATTCTTCTATGTACTGGTTTAAGTCCATCACAAACGTCAGGTAAGGCCCTAGATACAATTACACTCATAGCATAATCTAAAAAGGAATTTTCCATTTCCTTTTCTATATTTATGCTTTTAATTTGTTTTAGATTTTTCAGATCTTCTGAATTACTGTCATCAATCATATTTTGCTAAATTAACCTAAAAGGGGACTTCATCTTCAATATCAAGATTCTCTAGTTCATTGGTAATTTTTTTTTCATTACTTGAATTGTCAACATTAGGTGAATTGATCTGAGCAATATCATCAGATTTATTATCCAACATAGTTAAGGTTGAATTAAACCCTTGAAGCACAATGTCTGTTGTATATTTTTCAATACCTGCTTGATCTGTATATTTGCCATATTGAATTTGTCCTTCAATGTAGATCAGTGAACCTTTTCTTAAATACTTTTCAGTTATTTCAGCTAAACCAGGAGAAAAAATTACAATTCTATGCCATTCAGTTTTTTCTTTTTTTTCATTAGTGTTCTTATCTTTCCAACTATCACTAGTAGCTAGAGAAAATTTGGCAATTTTTTTTCCTTCCTGAGAAACTCTAATTTCTGGGTCACCACCTAATCTCCCAAGTAAAATAACTTTATTTATTGAACCTGCCATTATTATTTAAAAAATAAAAATTTATATTACCATAAATCAATTAAATAAAATATATAACATAAA
Source organism: uncultured Alphaproteobacteria bacterium (assembly GCA_964484795.1). Classification (GTDB taxonomy): domain Bacteria; phylum Pseudomonadota; class Alphaproteobacteria; order Methylaequorales; family Methylaequoraceae; genus CAZAFN01. The sequence continues at coordinate 30,667 of CAZAFN010000016.1, forward strand.
AAAGAATTAAATTAAAAATATGAAAGAAACAAATAAATTAAATTACATAAAAATTGTTGGTGCAAGGCAGCACAATTTAAAAAATATAAATATTGATATACCCAAAAATAAATTTGTTGTAATTAGTGGTCTATCTGGTTCAGGAAAATCTTCATTAGCTTTTGACACTCTTTATGCTGAAGGTCAAAGAAGATATGTTGAAAGCTTATCATCATATGCCAGACAATTTTTAAATATGATGGAAAAACCTGATGTTGATTTAATTGAAGGTCTTTCTCCTTCCATTTCAATTGATCAAAAAACAACATCCAAAAACCCTCGATCCACAGTTGGAACAGTTACTGAAATTTATGATTATTTTAGAGTTCTTTATGCTCGAATAGGAATTCCCTACTCACCTATTACTGGAAAACAAATTAAATCAATGAGTGTTCAAGAAATTGTAGATGAAATTTTTAAATTAAAAAATGGCACTAAATTTCTTTTACTTTCTCCAATAGCTAACAATAGAAAAGGAGAATTTAAAAAGGAATTATCTGATTTTATAAAAAAGGGATTTGTTAGATTTAGAATTAATGATGAAATTTTTACATCTGAAAATCTTCCAAATTTAGACAAAAATAAAAAGCATAACATTCAAATCGTAGTAGCCAGACTAGAAGTTAACAAAAAATACTATTCTAGAATTTCTCAATCAGTTGAAACATCATTAGGATTATCAGATGGAGTTATATATTTTTATGATACTTCTAAACAAGAATCTACAATATTTTCATCAAAATTTGCTTGCCCTGTCTCTGGTTTTACTATTGAAGAAATTGAACCAAGATTATTTTCATTTAACAGTCCAAATGGTGCATGCAAGGAATGTGATGGACTAGGATATAAGGAAAAATTTGATTCTGAACTAATTATTGGAAATTCAAACTTTACATTATTGGAAGGCGTTATTTTACCATGGAACAAAAAAAATAATCAATTTTACACTGATTTAGTTTTAGAAGTTGCAAAACATTGCTCAATTGATCCAAAAACAAAATGGAAAGATATACCTGAAGAAAAAAAGAAAATTTTAATTTTCGGTGATGGAAGAGAAATAAATTTTTTTAATACACGTAGAGGCTGGAGTTCTAACAGACCTTTTAAAGGTGTAATTGGTTTTTTAGAAAAAAAACTAAAAAAGTCTGATTTATGGCAAAGAGAGGAACTAGGTAAATATCTTAGTAAATTTGTATGTGAAATTTGTAACGGCTCAAGATTAAAAGAACAAGCGTTATCAGTAAAGATTAATAGTTTTGATATTAACAAAATATCAAATTTGTCTATTGAGAAAACTTTAATTTGGTTTAATGATCTGAACAACAAACTCTCTAACTATCAAAAACAAATATCTGAAAAAATAATAAAAGAGATTATTGATCGTTTAACTTTTTTAAATAATGTTGGACTAGGTTATCTTCAATTATCGAGAAGTTCAACAACCTTATCTGGTGGAGAAAGTCAAAGAATAAGACTGGCATCACAAATTGGATCAGGTTTAACTGGAGTGTTATATGTTTTAGATGAACCATCTATTGGTTTGCACCAAAAGGACAACAAAAAATTAATAAATACACTTAAGAATCTTAGAGACTTAGGAAATACTGTCATTGTTGTTGAACATGATGAGGAAACAATCTTAGAGTCTGATTTTGTTGTTGATATTGGAAAAGGAGCAGGAATCAATGGTGGGAATATAATAGCCAAGGGTACAGCAAGTGATATCAAAAAAAACAAAAACAGCCTAACTGGAATGTATCTTTCTAAAAAATTAAAAATAAAGATTGATAAAAAAAAGAATAATGAAAAAACAAAATTTATTTTTTTAAAAGGAGCATCAGGAAATAATCTTAAAAAATTAAATATAAAATTTCCTTTAAAAAATTTTATTACAATAACTGGTGTTTCAGGTGGAGGCAAATCTTCACTCATAATTGAAACTCTTTACAAATCGTTATCTAAGAAACTAAATCTTTCAGCCGAAACTCCTCTACCTTCAAATGATATAGAAGGCTATGAGCACATAGATAAAATCATTCAAATAGATCAAAATCCGATTGGAAGAACTCCAAGATCTAATCCAGCCACATATACTGGTTGTTTTACTAGCATTAGAGAATGGTTTTCTAATTTACCTGAATCAAAAACAAGAGGGTATAAACCAGGAAGATTTTGATTTAATGTCAAAGGTGGAAGATGCGAAAATTGTCAATGTGATGGAATGATTAGAATAGAAATGCATTTTCTCGCCGATGTTTTTGTTACATGTGACCTTTGTAAAGGTAAAAGGTTTAATAGAGAAACACTAGAAGTTAAATTTAAGGATAAAAATATTTCAAACATTCTTGAGATGACTGTAGAAGAAGGATTGGAATTCTTTAAAGCCATACCATCTATCTCATTAAAACTTGAAACATTGGAAAAAGTTGGTCTTGGATATCTAAAAATTGGACAATCTGCAACAACACTTTCTGGTGGTGAAGCACAAAGAATTAAACTAGCTAAGGAACTTTCTAAAAGGTCAACAGGTAAAACCTTATATATATTAGATGAACCAACAACAGGTCTTCACACTCATGATGTAAGTAAACTTTTAGATATATTACACAAATTTGTAGAAAAAAATAATACAGTAATTGTCATAGAACATAATTTGGATGTTATAAAAACATCAGATTGGATTGTAGATTTGGGTCCAGAAGGAGGAGATAAAGGGGGATATGTTTTATTTGAAGGTACAGTTGAAAAACTCCTATTAGAAAAAAAAAATTCTACTGCAAAATGTTTAAAACAATTCTTAAAAAACTAGTCTTTACCTAACCTTTCTCGTGCTGAAACAATAATCGGATGCTCATTTGCTGATTCCTTGGGTTTTATATTCTCTAATGGCAGATTATCCCTAGACTTGGTTAAAAAAAAATTGATTAAAACAAAGTTTGAGGCAAAAATAACTGTAACTAACAAATAAATAAAATTGAAACTTACATTAATAGCAAGATAACTAAAAAAATAAGTTAAAAAAACAAGGAAAATTATTAAAAAAATTTTACCAGTCATTTAAAAATTTTTTTAATAATTTAAACAAAATGTGCATTTTCTTAACCTTATATGCTTTAATATTTTTTTTTTCAAAAAAACATTCTAAAAAACTTAACTCAAATTTATCAAATTTATTTTTTTCCATCAATTTAAATAAATCTTCAAAAAAAAAAATATTGAATTTCTTATTTAGTTTACAATCATAAACAAAAAACATAGTCTGAAAAAAATAAGAAGTTTTAAATTTTTTTTCACACCCATTTTCTAAAATCAAATTAAATTCATCATTAAACTTTTTAAATTCATTCATTAAACAAAATTCCGTTTTTGAATTTAAAATCTTTGAAAATTGATTGATTAGATTTATCAATCTCACTTTAAGTTTTGAATTAACTGAAAAATCAAAATTTTTTATTATTGGGTTGTTTAAATTTTCCTTTTTAATTTCCTCTATTAACCATCTTAGTTTAATCTGAACAATTAAATCTTCATTTACATTTTTTACAAAATCAAACAAACTCTTCTCTAAAAAAAATAAAGCTTGAGTTAATGGTTTTTTGGACTCATTGTAGCGTAACTGAAGGTATCTAATATAAAAAAGATTTCTTGAATTCACGTCAAATAAAAGTTAATTTGAATATTGATTTAATATCAGAGGTTAAAATGATTAGCATACTATCGTCGCTTGTAAAGACTGTAATTAGTGGTTTTATATTACTTATATTAATTGTATTTTTTTTATCAAGTTTTTCAGAACTTTCTTTTGATTATTCTTATTGTGCATTCTTTTTTAGATGGTTACATGTTTTATCAGGTGTTATGTGGATAGGATTATTATGGTATTTTAATTTTGTTCAAATTCCTGGAATGCCTATGATACCAGATGACCAAAAACCTGCAATTTCCAAGGTAATTGCTCCTAAGGCTCTTTTTTGGTTTAGATGGGCAGCATTAGCAACCTTACTTACTGGTCTAACACTTGCTCATATTAATGGTTACTTAAGTGACGCAATAACATTGAATGTTGAAAATTCTCAGTCTTTGATGATTGGCATTGGAATGTGGCTCGGAATTATTATGGCATTTAATGTTTGGGGTATCATTTGGCCTAATCAAAAGAAAGCATTGGGTATAATTCAAGTTTCTGCTGATGAGAAAGGAAAATCGGCAAAAACAGCAATGTGTTTTTCAAGAATTAACACTTTGTTATCAATTCCTATGCTTTATTGTATGGTTGGGGCACAAAATTTATATTAGCTTTTTTTTTCTTGTTGAAATCCAAAAATAATTATTAACGGAGAAGCAATAAATATTGATGAGTAAGTTCCTATTAACACCCCCCAGATCATGGCACTTACAAACCCTTTAACCACCTCTCCTCCAAAATAAAACAGTGCCATTAAGGCTAATAAAGTGGTTAAAGATGTCATAATTGTTCTAGTCAAAGTTTGATTAATAGAGATATTTAATAAATTAGATAGTTCCATATTTGATTTAATCAAATTTTCTCTAACTCTATCAAAAACAACAACTGTGTCGTTTATAGAGTAACCAGCAATTGTTAAAATTGCAGCTATAGAAGCTAAATT
>CAZAFN010000017.1:0-30558 GCA_964484795.1 uncultured Alphaproteobacteria bacterium
ATTCATCGATCCAGCATTATTCATAGCTTCATAAGCCATACCAGCACTAATCGCACCATCTCCAATCACACAAACAACATTGTGATCTTCTTTTTTTAAATCTCTGGCAACTGCCATTCCAAGTCCAGCGGAAATTGACGTAGATGAATGTGCAGCTCCAAATGGATCATATTTGCTCTCTGACCTTTTAGTGAAGCCATACAAACCCCCTGGTTGTCTGATAGTCCTTATTTTATCTCTTCTTCCAGTTAAAACTTTGTGTGGGTAGCACTGATGACCAACATCCCATATTAATTTATCTTTTGGAGTGTTGAAAACATTATGAATTGCGACGGTTAGTTCAACAACACCTAACCCCGCACCTAAATGTCCGCCTGTCACTGAAACTGCATCAACAACCTCATTTCTCAGTTCGACACAAACTTGCTTTAATTCCTTATCACTGAATTTTTTTAAATCTTTAGGATATTTAACCGTATCTAGCAGTTTTGTTTGAAGTTTCATTGTAATATTAACTTTTGCTCTTGCAGCCAATTATTATTAAGCACCTATTATTCCTTTTATGAAGCAAAAAATCAAATCAATACGTGATAATTTGATTTTTTTTTCTAAAGGATCATTATTTTTTAATAGATAACATAATCTTTGAGCAATATGCAATATTATTAAAGTTTCCTTTCTCAATCTCCATACATCAATCAAATTAAGTCCGTGTATAGAACCTTCCAAGAGTTTTTCAACTTTGTAGATGATTTTATTTTTTAAATGCAGAAAACTTTGATTGGATTTTTTTGAGTCTAAAATTTTGATTGATGATGAAAATTCTTTAAAAAATGAATTTGGTATATAAACTCTGTCTAAGTTTTTATAATCATCTTTACAATCTTGTATGTGATTTATTATTTGAAGTGATGTGCAAAGACTATCAGATGCCTTATAAATTTCATTTAAATTATTACATTTCTTTTTTTCGTTTAGATAAACGATATCAATAACAAATCTACCAACTGGATTTGCTGAATGCCTGCAATAATAAAGCAGTTCTTTCCAGTTTTTATATCTTTTCTTTTTTGCATCCAACAGAAATGCTTTAAGAAGATTTCTGGAATATTCTTTTCCAATTTTGTCTTTTTTAAAAATTTTGATTAGATTTTCTAGAACACTGATATCAGATTTTTTTTCTTTTTTTAAGATTTCATCAAATAATTTAAGTATTTTTTCTTTATCTTTTGCTTTAATGTTTTCTTGATCTGCGATGTCATCAGCTGTTCTGGCAAAAAAATAAAAGGCTCTGACATATTTTCTTACACTATTTTTTATCAAAAATGATGAAACTGGAAAGTTTTCATCTGAATATGTCTTTCCAGATAAAAATTTAGCTATGTGTTTATCAGAAAAGTTTTTTAAATTATTAATATGTTCTTCCTTTCCAGTTATTTCCATTTTTAAAAAAATGATTATATGCAGAACTGAGTGTCATGCAAAGATATAAAAAACCCGATATTGGGAGAGAAAAATAGTACCAAAATTTTAATTTGTAAAAATTTATAGTAGGAATTATTGAAGCAGTCATCAAAAATATGGACATTACATTTAGGGCTAACAAAAAATTATTTTGTTTAAAAAAAACATAAAGGTTTATAAAGGGTAAAATATAAATTGATATGAGACCTAAAACAGAAAATAATAATAGTAGAATCGAGTGGTTGAGTTGTTCAAATGCTGTTCTGGAAACCATCATCCATATTTCATATAAACCTTGATATTTTCTTTGACATACAACCCTGTCCGTTAGGCCCAACCAGATTCGCCCCTTTTTTTTTATCAATTTTGCTAAATTGCAGTCATCTATTACTTTGTTTTTAATTTGATCGTATAAATTGGAACTTTCAAAAATTTTTGATTCACAAAAAATAAACCCTCCTGCTGCTGCTGCTATTTTCTTTCTGTGATCATTGACCTCATTGAATGGATATAATTTTTGAAAAAAAAATATAAAGGATGGTATTAGTAATTTTTCCCAGAAATTTGAACAGTTTAACTTTGCCATTAGTGAAACCATTAATAGTTTATTATTTTCAAGGAAATTTTTAACATCCCTTATGATGCCATCTTTGACTATAATTTCTGAATCTAAGAATAGAAAATATTTATGATTTCTTTTCAAAGCGTAATCAACTCCTTGTTTTAATGCCCATGTTTTTCCACTCCACCCCTTAGGTAATGTTTTTCCTCTTAATAATTTGAATCTTTGAAATTTTTCTTTTTTCATCTTTAGTTTAGCTCTGGAAGTTGTTTTATCAGTACTATTGTCATCAATAAGAATAATTTCTAGATGATCAATTTTTTGATCTATTATGGATTTGAGTGTATTTCCAATTGAATCTTCTTCGTTTCTTGCCGGAATTATAACGCATATTTTATCAACTTTATTTTTTGAGGATGTATTTACATTGTTATAGAATTTCTCAAAAATAATTTTATTTGTCCAAAAATACAATTCAGTTGAAAATAATTTTCGTCCATGAAAAAAAACAATATATACCCAAGAATAAAATGGAATTAATGATAAAAAAAAGTAGAAGGGAGTCATTTCTCTATTTTGTGGCAAAAATACAACGAAAATTCTATGTTTATTCCAATGTTCTTATATTTGTCTTGAATTTTCAATAATAATATATATATGATTAATAATTAAACAATTTTTTTTATGCACAATAATTAGGCAAACATATGGAAAGGGAAAAAATGAAAATAAAAAATAAAATATTGGCTGCTAGTTTAGTTGTTATTCCATTAACATTTAATAATGCAAATGGTTTTGAGTTTCCAGACAAACCTCCTGTAGGAGAGTTGTCTGCAAATGTTAGCTATTATACAAACTATATTTGGAGGGGCGAAGAACAAACTGGTGGTCTTGCCTTACAAGGTGGTTTTGATATTCTGTCAATTTAGTTGAAAACTATGTTGATTTTTATCTGGGAACATGGGCTGCTAATCTTAACACTGGTGGTTTTGGGATGGAACTTGATTACTATGGTGGTTTGACTGGTGCTGTACCTGGTATAGAAGACTATTTGTCCTATGATGCCGGCTTGCTGTATTATGATTATCCAGGAGCATCGAGTAATTCAACCAAAGGTAAAGAATTTTTAGAGTATTATGGTTCTGTCGGAATCTCTGGTCTACCTGCAGATCTTAGTGTTTCATACTATTTTGGTTATTCACCAACTGGATATGCACAAAATTATGATTATACTTATCACAATGTTGGTGCAGAAGTCCCAGTGCCACAAACACCATTTACACTTTATGGTGGAATAGGTTTTACTGATTCGGATGTTTCAGATAATACCACAGGATATGGTTTTACTGATTACAAAGTAGGTGTTTCAACATCTATTTTTGGTCTTGATTGGGGTGTTGAGTATACAGGAACAAGCGATTATGCTGCATCAGGTGTTGATGAGGACACTACTGCTGGTGGTGACCACATTGTTGGTTATGTTTCAGCTAGTTTTTAATTTGATTACAACTGGTTTCAGCTATTTGATTACAACTGGTTTCAGCTAGTAGTATGGTTAAAATACTCAATATTATTAGTGATCCTAGTTGATGGAACAGTCCTAAAGTAAAAGGGACGAAGAGTTTCAGAATTATAATACCCAAAGTATACTGAAGTAGAATTGAAACTAATAATAGAATCAGACCTTTTTTGAAATAGAAGTGCAAATTATTTTTTAAGTTGAAAACTACAATAGAAATGATGAAAATCAGTGTTAATGTAGCTAATGATCTATGAAAAAATTGTATGAAACCAATATCATTGAAAGTTGTGCTCAAATTAAGAGTTTGATTTGACAATAGTAGTGGTGGCAAAAGATTCTCTCCCATCAGAGGAAAGTTATTGTAAGCTAAACCAGCATTTGTTCCTGCAACAAAAGCTCCAGAAATGATAGTGAAAGATATGAGAATAATTGAAGCAAGAAGTGTTTTTTTTAAAAATTTTAATGATTTACCTTTGGACATAGAGTGATCTATTTTTTTATTCCTGTAAATTTTACAAAATAAAAAAAGTAACATTGAATAAATTATAAGTGCTATTAATAGGTGCAATGCCAATCTGAAGTGACTAACATCAGGTTTGTCGACCAGTCCACTTTTGACCATAAACCAACCCATAAAAGCTTGAAAGCATCCTAAAAATGAAAGAATGATAAGAAATTTTTTTTCATAATTTGTTAATCTATTTTTTATCCAGTAAAAAATTAAAGGACAAAAAAAACTAAATCCAATTAATCTTCCCCAAAATCTATGAAAATATTCCCAAAAAAAGATTTTTTTAAATTCAATTAAATCAAAATCAAAGTTTTTTAAATTAAATTCTGGAAAATTCTTATACTTTTCAAAGAGTATGGACCAATCATTTTCATTAATTGGTGGTATAACTCCTCCAATTAACTTCCATTCAGTCATAGAAAGGCCTGAATCAGTAAGTCGGGTGATCCCTCCAATGATTACCATCATTACTACCATAAGAATATTTACTGCTAACCATTTCAGTATTTGATTATCATTTCTGTATAAGGGCACATTTAATTAATAATATTTATAAAAAAAATAAAAATACATTATTTTTATGTATAATTATATTTTTTACATAATTTATTGACAAATTTGGTAATAATGTAATTAATCAATATGTATGAGGGTTCTTTCAAGAAAAATAGATAAACTTAACCGAGATTTTGGGAAATCTTCTCCATTAGAAATTTTGAATTCTTCTATTAATTTATTATATAAAGATGCAATAGTTTATGTTTGTTCTTTTGGATCAGAATCTGCAATTATATTACATATGATTTCTAAAATAGATAAAAATTTCCCGATTATTTTAATAAATACAAAATTTCTTTTTGATGAAACTATGGATTATAAAAAAGAATTAACTGATAAACTACAATTGAAGAATTGCACGGAAATTTTTCCTGATCTCACTGATATTAGAAGTAATGATAAGAACAACAATTTGTGGAAATCTGATACTAATAAATGTTGTCATTTGAGAAAAGTGTTACCACTTCAAAAAGAATTAGCTAAATATAAAGCATGGATTTCTGGAAGGAAAGCATATCATGAGGGTGAAAGGAAAAAATTGAAGGTATTTGAATTTTTAAATGACAAAATGGTGGTGAATCCTTTGGCAAATATGACCCAAAATGATGTAAGCAAATATTTTAATGATTATAAATTACCCAGGCACCCACTTTTTTCAAAAGGTTTTTTATCTATTGGATGTAGGCAGTGTACAGTTGTGGCTTCAAGCAATAATGATGTGAGGTCTGGTAGATGGATAAATTCTACGAAAACTGAATGCGGCATTCACCTTCGTAATGAAAAGGTATAATTATGGATCATCTGAGCAAACTAGAAAATGAGAGTATTTATATTTTTAGGGAGGCATTTAGATCCATAAAAAAATTAGCAATGTTATGGTCTCTTGGAAAAGATTCAAATGTTATGGTTTGGATTGCCTTCAAGGCATTTTTAGGTAAAATTCCATTTCAATTGGTTCATGTCGACACCGGAAAAAAATTTCCTGAAATGTATGAGTTTAGAGACAAGTATGAGGAATTGTGGAAACTAAATCTTATAAAAGGTAGTTGTCCACCACTAGATAAAATAGATCCATCATTGCCACCAGCAGCAAGATCAGCAGCCAGAAAAACTGAAGGTTTAAAAAAAATAATCAAAAAACACAAATTCAAGGGGATAATTGCTGGAATTAGAAGGGATGAGCAAGGAACAAGGGCAAAGGAAAGAATTTTTAGCCCAAGAGATGAAGGTGGCCGTTGGCATACAAAAAATCAACCTCCAGAATTTTGGGATCAATCAAATTTTAACTATCCAGATTCAGTTCACATAAGAATTCATCCACTATTAGGTTGGACTGAAATAGATATTTGGAGATATATCCAAAGAGAAAAGATTCCAATTGTCGATTTGTACTTTTCTAAAAACGGTAAAAGATTCCGTTCATTAGGAGACAAAGATATTACACTCCCAGTGAAAAGTAGAGCCAAAAATTTAGATGAGATTATTGAGGAATTAAAAACTACAAAAGTTTCTGAACGTTCTGGGAGAGCAATGGATCATGAACAGGAAGATGTTTTTGAGAAATTGAGGCTGAAAGGTTATATGTAGTTGAAAAGTGAAGTAGAAAATCTAGAAATTCCAAGGGTTGTGATTGTTGGTCACATTGATCATGGCAAGTCATCTTTCATTGGGCGGCTTATGTATGATCTGGATCAAGTGCCAAAAGGAAAGTTTGATGAATTAAAGCAAGCCTGTGACAAAAGAGGTGTTGAACTTGAATATGCGTTTTTGTTGGATGCATTGCAGGTTGAAAGAGATCAAGGAATTACAATAGATACGACACAGATATTTTTTAAAACTACCAAAAGAAATTATATTTTTATAGATGCTCCTGGCCACAAAGAATTTATAAGGAATATGGTGACTGGTGCATCATCAGCTAATATTGCTCTGTTGGTTGTTGATGTTTTTGAGGGGATAAAGGAGCAAACAAGAAAACATGCTTATCTGCTAAAGTTGCTTGGAATTAGTAAGGTCATAACCCTTTATAACAAAATGGATAAGATAAAGTATGATGAGAAGGTTTTTAAAAATGTTGAAGGTCAATTAGAGGAATATTTAGCAAAAATTAATGTTAAATCTGTTTGTTCAGTTCCAATTTCCGCTAAATATGGCGATAACATTGTAGAAAAAAGCACAAAAATGAATTGGTATAAAAGCAATGTTTTTATTGATGTTTTAGATAAATATAAAGTTGAGGATTTGTCCGGATCAGAAAACCTTAGATTGCCTGTTCAAGATATTTATAAAATTAATGATAAAAGAACATTAGTTGGTCGTGTTGAATCAGGCAAGCTTGAAAAGCGGGATGAACTATTACTTTTGCCTTCAAATGAAAAAATTGAAATTCAGTCCTTTGAAGTTTGGCCCAACTCGGAAGACCATTATCAGGCAGGTGATTGTGTTGCACTAACTTTGTCAGAACAAATTTTCGTTGATAAAGGAAATATGATTTCGCATTTTAAAAACCCCCCAAAACTTATGAACTCTTTTGAGGCAAACGTGTTCTGGTTAAGTGAAAAAAAATTGTCAATAAAAGAGAAATATACAATGAAAATTAATACTGGTGAATATATTGTTAGTATAGAAAAAATAAAAAATATAATTAATACGGAAAATCTTAATGCAAAAAAAAATTTTGCTAATGTTTCAAAGAACGAGATTTGTGAATTAATTCTCCATTCTCCCCAATTGATTCCAATGGATGATTTTTCTAAAAATCAAAAAACAGGAAGGTTTTGTTTGTTGGATGCAGAGGAAATAGTAGCTGGTGGTATCATTAATCTTAAAAATTACCCTGATCAGCGAGAGGCCAATCAAAAAAGTCAATCTAACATAGTGCCGGTAGATTTTGCGGTTACAGAAATTGATAGAGTAGCAAAAATTAAACATAGGCCAGCAATAATTTGGCTGACTGGACTTTCTGGGTCTGGAAAAAGTACCATTGCCAAGGAAGTGGAAAAGAGACTTTTCTTAAAAAATTTTCATGTTATTGTTCTTGATGGTGATAATTTAAGGTTGGGTCTTAACAAAGGTTTAACCTTTTCTCCTGAAGATAGAACTGAAAACATTAGAAGGACTGCGGAAGTAGCAAAACTTTTTTCACAAGCAGGGTTTGTTGTTTTAGTTTCCCTTATCTCGCCATATAGAAGTGAAAGAAAGAAAGCTAGAGATATCAGACCAGAAATTTTTAGAGAAATCTATGTAAAGGCATCAGTAAAAGAATGTACAAAAAGAGATGTTAAGGGTTTATATGCTAGAGCTATTAAAGGTGAGATTATGAACTTTACTGGAGTTTCGTCTCCATATGAAATGCCTTACAAGCCAGATTTAGTTTTAGATACAGAGAAAGAATCCGTAGAAGAGAGTGTTACAAACTTACTAAATTTTATAGTCAGTAATTTTGGAATTAGATAGAATTTTATAGTTGACATTTTTATTTATTTATTTATTTTAGCACTCAAAGTGTCAGAGTGCTAACCAGACTCTGGTGTTAAATTGAATTGTCTACAAAAGGAGATTCTTTATGAAATTCAAGCCATTACACGACCGAGTTGTCGTAAAACGTTTAGAAAGTGATGAAAAAAGTTCTGGAGGAATTATTATTCCTGATACCGCTAAAGAGAAGCCGAGCGAAGGTGAAGTTGTGGCAGTGGGACCAGGCGAAATAACTGAAGATGGAAAAATTAAACCTATGAATGTTAAAGCTGGGGATAAAATTTTGTTTGGAAAATGGTCAGGTACAGAAGTAAAACTTGATGGCCTAGACCTTCTGATTATGAAAGAATCAGACATTATGGGAATATTAGAATAAAAAGGAGTTAAAATATGTCAGCAAAAAAAATATCATTTGGATCAGATGCTCGTCAGCAGATGATTGCCGGTGTTGATGCATTAGCAAATGCAGTTAAGGTAACTTTGGGACCTAAAGGTAGAAATGTAATTCTTGACAAATCTTTTGGAGCACCAAGGGTTACAAAGGATGGAGTATCAGTTGCCAAAGAGATTGAATTGAAAGATAAATTTGAAAATATGGGTGCTCAGATGGTAAAGGAAGTCGCAAGTAAGAGTTCTGATGCTGCTGGTGATGGTACTACTACAGCAACAGTCTTGGCACAAGCAATAGTCAAACAGGGGGCTAAATCAGTTGCTTCTGGGATGAATCCAATGGATTTAAAAAGAGGAATTGACCTTGCGGTTGACAAAGTTCTTTCGGATCTTAAGTCTAGAGGTAAAACACTAGGATCGGCTTCTGAAATTGCTCAAGTTGCAACAATTTCAGCTAATGGTGAAGAAGAAATTGGAAAGAAAATAGCTGAAGCAATGGATAAGGTTGGACGTGATGGGGTTATTACTGTTGAGGAATCAAAAACCAGGGATACAACTCTTGAAACTACAGAAGGTATGCAGTTTGATCGAGGATATTTGTCACCTTACTTTATAACTGATGCTGAAAAAATGATATGTGAATTTGAAGATCCTTACATTTTGCTTAATGAGGGTAAGTTGTCAAATCTTCAAGATTTACTACCTTTACTTGAAGCTGTCGTTAAGTCTGGAAAACCATTATTAATAATTGCTGAAGATGTTGAGGGTGAAGCCTTAGCAACACTAGTAGTTAATAAACTTAGAGGTGGTCTTAAGGTGGCTGCAGTTAAAGCTCCAGGTTTTGGTGACAGAAGAAAATCAATGCTTGAAGATCTTGCAATTTTGACCGGAGGTCAAGTTATTAGCGAGGAACTTGGCATAAAACTAGAAAATGTTGGAATTGGTGATCTAGGTTCTTGTAAGAAGTTAAGAATTGATAAAGAAGATACCACGATTGTTGGTGGTGGTGGAAATTCTTCTGATGTTCAAGCAAGATGTGAGCAGATTAAGACTCAGGTTGAAACCACTACGTCTGATTATGACAAGGAAAAACTTCAGGAACGATTAGCAAAACTGTCTGGTGGAGTGGCCGTTATAAATGTAGGTGGTTCAACTGAAGTTGAAGTGAAAGAAAGAAAAGATAGAGTTGATGATGCTCTTAATGCAACAAGAGCGGCAGTTGAAGAAGGGATTGTGCCAGGTGGAGGAACTTCTCTGTTATATTCAAAAAAAGCTCTTGAAGGTTTAAAGGGTGTTAATTCAGATCAGGATGCTGGCATTGATATCATTAGAGCTGCATTAGAGATGCCAACAAGACAAATAGTAGAAAATGCTGGTGTTGAAGGATCGATAGTTATTGGCAAGCTTTTGGAAAATTCAGATACTAATTTTGGTTTTGATGCTCAGACGGAAAATTATACAGATTTGGTTAAATCTGGGATAATTGATCCGGTCAAAGTTGTTAGAACGGCCTTGGAAAATGCGGCATCGATTGCCGGTCTTCTTCTTACTACTGAAGCTATGGTTGCTGAGATGCCTGAACCAAAAGAACCTATGCCTCCTATGCCACCAGGTGGCGGAATGGGCGGAATGGGCGGAATGGGCGGAATGGGCGGAATGGATTTCTAAGACTCATTTTAGTCATTACAAAATTCCAAAAGGGCGGTTTTTACCGCCCTTTTTTTGATTTTAATGAAGCCTTTTTTTTATGGTTGGTAGTAAAGACCTTTATCCATTTTTAATAATTTTAACCATATGTTTTTGTCTTTCTCTTTGATTTCAACCGAATCAAACCCACATCTTATCAGAAAAATATATTGATCTGGAAGAATGTGACCAGACGCTCTAATTTCATTTTTAAACTTTAACAATCCCCTTAGTTTTTTTGCATACGAGAATGGTCTTCCATCTTTAAAAGTTTCAAAGTGAAACTGAATTAGTGAAAAGCAACCTAGATCTTTTTCAAATTCGTTAAAAGGTTGGTTTGAGTTAACCTCTACTCCAATCTTGATTTTCTTATTAGACAAAATTTTTTTATTTTGGCTCCAAAAATCGTAAGAAATCAATATGCTTTTGTTCAATTTTTCATTTACATCATCTAGATTGCAAACTCTCTTATAAAGATTTTTTTTAATTTTTTCTTTCTGAATTATCACCATAGAGTTCTTTCCTAAACGCATCAATCCCAATTCGTCTATAAACGGTTAAGAAATCCTCATTATTGTTTAGCCTGTTCTTTTTGTAGGTGTCAATTATTATTTCAATTGCATTTAGCAATTTTTCTTCAGGCAACGATGGTCCTATTATTTTTCCAATGCTGGCATCTTCCGTAGCTGAACCACCAAGCGTAATTTGATAAGATTCCTCTCCATTTTTATCTAAACCAAGAATGCCAATATTGCCAACGTGGTGATGCCCACAAGCATTTATACAACCAGAAATTTTAATTTTTATATTCCCTATGTTTTTCTGCATCGAGAAATCACTAAAATAATTACCAATTTTTTGTGAAATTGGTATGGATCTAGCTGTTGCCAATGCACAGTAATCTAGACCTGGGCAGCAAATTGTATCAGTTAACAGCCCAATGTTTGGAGTAGAAAGTCCTAGTGTTTTTAATTTAAGCCAAATGTTATATAAATTTGAATTCACAACGTGCGGTAAAATTAGGTTTTGTTCGTGTGTCACTCTAATTTCACCTGATGAAAAAATCTTTGAAATTTCAGCAAGTTTCCTCATTTGTTTTGAATTTGCATCTCCTGGTGGTTTGCCAAATGGTTTGAGTGAAATTACTACAATGGAGTATCCATCAATTTTATGTCTTAAAACATTTCTCATTAACCAATGGTTATACTCTATGTTGGAATTTGCAGGAGTTTTTGAATTTTCTTTTTTCTTTATTGGTAGCTTGAAATATTCAAAAATTTTATCAATGTCTTTTTTTTTTAACTCTAGCTTTTTTTTTGGGATTTTTGAGAATATTTCATCAACCTTTGACTTAAATTCTTTTTCACCAATTTCATGAACCAAAATTTTTATTCTGGCTTTGTAAATATTATCTCTTCTTCCCAATTCATTATATGTTTTTAAAATAGCTTCAAGATAATTGAGTAAATCTTTTTTTTTTAGAAAATTTTTGATCTTTTTTGCAATGAATGGGCTTCTCCCTTGTCCACCTCCAACAAAAACTTCAAACCCAATCTCCTCGCCTTTTTTTTTAAGTCTTAAGCCAATATCATGAACTTTAATAGCCGCTCTATCATTCTTACTTCCTGTAATGGCTATCTTGAACTTTCTTGGCAAAAAAGAAAATTCTGGATGAAATGTTGACCATTTTCTGATTATTTCACACCATGGTCTAGGATCTTCAACTTCATCTTTTGTAATGCCGGCTAAATGATCAGATGAAATATTTCTGATACAGTTTCCCGAGGTTTGAATTGCGTGCATTTCTACTTTTGACAGTTCATACAAGATTTTTGGAACATCTGTTAGTTTAGGCCAATTAAATTGAATATTTTGTCTTGTCGTAAAATGTCCATACCCCTTGTCATATTTGTCTGCAATTTCTGCAAGCTTAATTAGTTGTTTTGATGAGAGTTCTCCATAAGGAATGGCTATTCTTAACATATATGCATGAAGTTGTAAGTATAATCCATTCATCAATCTTAAAGGTTTAAATTCATCTTCACTAAGCTTGCCTTCTAGCCTTCTTTTTACCTGATCCTTAAATTGAATGGTTCTGTTCTTAACTATTTTTTTATCTTTTTCTGAGTATTTATACATTTTTTTATAAGTTAAAAGTCAATCCTTTATTTCTAATTTTATCTCGAAGTGTTCTAATTTTGCCGGTTGAATTTAATTCAACAAAAAAAGGTGAAACAATTGTGCAGTTTTTCTCATATTTCCCTGAAATTTTTTCATATTTTTCAAGTTGATTCCTTGGAATTTTAATTGCAAGACTAGAATTGGAAGACCAATCTTTCCCATTATAGAAAACCACTTTTCCAGTTTTCAGGTTATTAGCAGTTAGAAAAAAAAAATCTCCTTTAAGTTTTTTTGCCATAGTTTTTTGCTTTACATAATAATATGAAATTAATTTAATTTCAAATAATACAAAAAATAAATGTTTAATAATAAATAATACATAAAATTTATGTATAATATATTTTTTTAAGACTTGATAATCATTTTAAACTAAATAATTTAATAGAATAGTTATGAGTGATTTAAAATTGAATCAGTGGCCTTTTGTTGAGGCAAACAAACTTCTTAAAAGGTTTCAGAGTTTTAAAAAAGATGAGTGTATTTTACAGACTGGTTATGGACCATCTGGACTCCCCCATATTGGAACTTTCGGAGAAGTTTTAAGAACTTCTATGGTGATTAAGGCCTTCAAACATTTATCTTCGATTCCAACTAGACTATTTGTTTTTTCAGATGATATGGATGGACTTAGAAAAGTTCCACAAAATATCCCTAAAAAGGAGTTGGTTGAAAACAACTTAGATAAGCCATTATCTTCAATTCCTGATCCTTTTGAAAAATTTGAAAGTTTTGCAGATCATAATAACAACAAGTTAAAAGATTTTCTGAAAAGTTTTGACTTCAAGTTCGAATTTAAATCAGCAACTGACCATTACAAGAAAGGTGTCTTTAACTCAGGGTTAGAAGCAATTTTTGAAAATTATGAAAAAGTTATGAATGTTGTTCTTCCTACGTTAGGGCCAGAAAGAAGAAAGACATATTCTCCATTTTTGCCAATCTGCAGAACAACAGGAAAAGTTTTGCAGGTGAAAATTCAGGATTTAGATATGAAGGTGAAAAGAATAATCTATGAAAACCCTTATACAAATAAGCTTGAAGATTCATCAATTTTCGATGGTGAGTGTAAACTTCAATGGAAGGTGGATTGGGCAATGAGATGGCTTGTTTTAGGAATTGATTATGAAATGAATGGAAAGGACCTTATTGAATCTTTTAAATTATCAAGCAAAATAAATAGGATTATAGGTGGCAAGCCTCCCTGCAATTTAACTTATGAGCTTTTTTTAGATGAAAAGGGAGAAAAGATCTCTAAATCAATTGGCAACGGCATATCTGTTGATGACTGGCTGAAATTTTCACCAAGAGAAAGTTTGGAATATTTTATGTTTCAGAACCCAAATAGAGCAAAAAGATTGTATTTTGATATTATTCCAAAAATGACAGATGAGTTTTTAAAATTTAAAAATAAGTATCAAATTTTAGATGAAACTCAACGTTGTGACAACCCATTGTGGTTTGTAAATTTTAATAATAATGAGGTAATACCTGAAAAAATATCATTTAATATGATTCTTAATCTAGCAAGTGTGTGTAATGCTGAAAATCGCGATATTCTCTGGGGTTTCATCGAAAACTACTATCCTGAAATAGAAAGAAACAACCATCCATTAATTGACAAATTGTTAGATTTTGGAGTTCAGTACTATAAAAAATTTGTTTTACCAAACAAGGAGTATCGCAAACCTAACGATAAGGAAAAAAAAGGCTTCAAACAATTAATTGGTATTCTCAAAAAATTAGATGAAAATGAAGATTCCGAAGCCATTCAAACAAAGATATATGATATTGGAATCTCACTAAACTTTGAAAATCTTAAAGATTGGTTTTCAGCATTTTACGAAGTTGTCCTAGGGCAAAGTCAAGGCCCAAGATTAGGTTCATTCATAAAATTTTATGGTATTGAAAAGACAATAAAGCTTTTAGAAAGTAAAATCACTTGATGATTTTTAAAAATAAATATGTGTATAGGATTCTAACATTAAGTGAATGGGAAAATTTTAAAACAAAAAGAAAGTTTCAAGGAAATTCAATTGACTTAAATTCTGGCTTTATTCACTTGTCTACAAAAGGTCAGATAATGGAAACAAGAAAAAAATACTTTAAAGTTGACGAAACCTTGGTGATAGTTGGATTCAAAGTTTTGGAAATGAAAAAATTTTTAAAATGGGAAGTTTCTAGAAATGAGAAAAAATTCCCTCATTTTTATGGAAGTTTATATTTAAAGAATGTATCAACTATTAAATTTGTTGGAAATTCATAATTAATGAAATACGAACTAATATCATACTTTGGTAGTATTCTTCCTCCTGAATTTCTTCACAAAATGTTTATTACATCATTAAAATTAAATTTTTTTAAAAAAATTAAAAAATTTGAAAATTTAAAATTCAAACTTTTAGGAAAGGAATTTGATAACCCTCTAGGTTTAGCAGCTGGTTTTGATAAGAATGCGGAAGTAATAGGAGGGTCACTTAATCTTGGATTTGGTTTTGTTGAGCTTGGGACTGTTACCCCAATGCCACAGAATGGGAATTTAAAACCTAGGGTATTTAAAATCCCAGAATATGATGCTGTGATTCAAAGGTTAGGGTTTAATAATTGCGGAATTGAAATTTTCTTAAGAAATCTTAAAGAATACAAAAAAAAAAATAATTCTGGAATTATTGGAGTTAACATTGGAAAGAACAAAGGATCCAAAGATCTTTTTTCTGATTATGAGCTTTTGTTTGAGTTGGTCCAACCTTATGTTGATTACATAACTATAAATGTATCCTCGCCCAATACGCCAGGGTTAAGAGATTTGCAAAAAAAGGGTACAATAGAAAAATTGTTGAAGAGATTAATGAAATTAACTACGAAGTTGCCAATATTTATCAAGATTTCACCGGATATTTTGCTAGAAGATTTAGATAATATATGCAAAATTGCATTAAAAGAAAAGTTTCTTTCTGGTTTAATTCTAACTAATACAACAACTTCAAGGGACTCGCTTTTTTCTAAACAAATAAAGAACTCATGGAAGATAAATGAAGATGGCGGGCTTTCAGGCCCTCCATTAAGAAACTTAACAAATTCAATAATCAGGAGAGTTTATAGACTCACAAATGGAAAAATTATTATTATTGGAGTTGGTGGAATTTCATCAGGTAGGGATGCATTTGAAAAAATATCGCTTGGGTGCAATTTAATTCAGCTTTATACATCATTGATCTATAAGGGACCGAACGTTGTATTGGAAATTTTAGGTGAATTAAGTAATTTGATAAAGATTAATGGTTACAAAAATATTACAGAACTCGTTGGTAAAAAAATAGACTATGGAAACAGTTAGAGAAATCAAAGAATTATCAAAAATTTCATCAAATTATGATGTTTTTTTTATTGATTTGTGGGGAGTAATTCACAATGGAGTTAATTTGTTAAATAATGTCTTAGAAGTGATGACAAATCTAAAAAATAAAAAAAAGATAATTTTTTTTTTAACTAATGCTCCAAGAAGATCATATGTCATAAGAACGCAATTACATAGTTTTGGACTTAAAGAACATTTGTATGATGACGTCATATCTTCAGGTGAGATAACTTGGCAAAAGTTAAGGAAAAAATTGGATGGAGTAAGAAAGAACTGTTTTTTAATCGGTCCAGAAAGAGATTACCATCTAATTGAAGGTTTAAATCTTCAAGTTACTAATAATCCATCCAATGTTGATATAATAGTAAATACTGGGCCTTGGGGTGATAATGATTCATTAGATAATTACAAACCAATACTTAAAAAGCTTATTGTAAAAAACCCATTAATGGTTTGTTCAAATCCAGATAAAACAGTTGTTAGAGGTGATAATTTTATGATTTGTGCTGGATTACTAGCAGAATATTATGAAAGTATTGGTGGAAGAGTTGAATATTATGGAAAACCTTTTAGTGAAATTTATGAACATTGTTACAGAAAAATTGAAAAAAAAAATATCAAAATTTTAGTAATTGGTGATTCTTTGGATAATGATATTAAAGGTGCTAACGAACAAAATTTAGATTCGTTATTTGTTACTAGTGGTATTCATAGAAATGTAAATAATCATAACAAAGTTGATAAAGAAAAATTAGATGATTTAATAAGAAAAAAAGAGATATTCCCAACTTTCTATACAAGAGAATTAACTTTTTAATTGAGGTCAGATTGTCAAAAAATAATGAATATAAAGAATGGTGCGAATTAGCATCCAAGGAATTAAAAGATAAAAGATTGGAAGATCATTTTTGGGAAACACCAGAGGGTATAAAGGTCAAACCACTTTATACAAAAGATGATATTAAGAATATCACCCATACGATTGGTTATCCTGGCTTGCCACCTTTTACCAGGGGGCCAAGAGCAACAATGTATTCAAATAGACCTTGGACCATTAGACAGTATGCTGGTTTTTCGACTGCTGAAGAATCTAATAGATTTTATAAGGAAGGTTTAAAAAATGGTGTTATGGGTCTCTCAGTTGCGTTTGATCTTGCGACTCATAGAGGATATGATTCAGATCACCCAAGAGTTCTAGCTGATGTTGGTAATGCTGGAGTTGCAATTGATTCGGTAGATGATATGAATGCACTTTTTGATGGAATTCCTCTAGAAAAAATGAGTGTTTCAATGACTATGAATGGTGCTGTGATTCCTGTTCTTGCTTGTTTCATTGCCTCTGGGGAGGAGCAAGGTTGTTCAAAGAACAAGCTAACTGGAACAATTCAAAATGACATTCTCAAAGAATTTATGGTTAGAAATACTTTCATTTTTCCACCTAAGCCGAGCATGAGAATTGTGGCTGACATTATTGAATATACTTCAAAGCATATGCCAAAATTTAATTCAATTTCCATAAGTGGTTATCATATGCAAGAAGCAGGTGCAAACCAAGTTCAAGAATTAGCGTACACACTTGCTGATGGTAAGGAATATGTGAAAATTGCACTTGAAAGAGGTTTGAATATTGATGATTTTGCTCCTAGACTTTCATTTTTTTGGTCTATAGGAATGAATTTTTTTATGGAAATAGCAAAAATGAGAGCTGCTAGATTTATGTGGTCAGAAATTGTTAGTAAATTTAATCCAAAAAATAATAAAAGTTTAGCATTGAGAACTCATTGTCAAACATCTGGAGTATCTTTAATGGAACAAGATGCTTACAATAACATTGTAAGGACTACAATTGAAGCTATGGCTGCAATTATAGGTGGCACACAATCGCTTCATACGAATAGTTTTGATGAAGCTTTGGCATTGCCAACTCCATTTTCTGCTAGGATTGCAAGGAATACTCAGTTAATAATTGCAGAAGAAACTGGGATTTCTAATGTAATAGACCCACTTGCAGGTTCGTATTATGTTGAAACCTTGACAAGTAATATGATTGAAGAAGCAAAAAAACTAATAAAAGAAATTGATGACGCTGGTGGAATGGTAAAGGCGATAGAGTTAGGCATTCCAAAAATGAGGATTGAGGAAAGTTCTGCAAAACGTCAAGCAAGAGTAGATTCAATGCAAGAAACAATTGTTGGTGTTAACAAGTATAAACCAACTGACAAACAAGAAATTAATATTCTTTCAATTGATAATGATAAAGCTAGAGAGCAACAGATTAAGAAATTAAATATTCTTAAGAAATCAAGAGACAATGAAAAGGTTTCTAATTTGCTTAAAAAAATTGAGAATGCTGCAAGAAATGATAGTTCTAATTTGTTGGAAATTTGTGTTGAAGCTGCCAAAAATAGATGTACAGTTGGTGAAATTACTGTTGCTATGGAGAAAGTTTTTGGAAGGCATTCTTTGTCAACCAAAACCATAACAGGTGTCTATGGAAAATCAGTTGAATCTAGTGAAAAAATGAATTCTATCAATCAACATATTGATGAATTTATTTCAAAAAAAGGAAGAAGACCGAGAATGTTGGTTGTAAAGATGGGGCAGGATGGTCATGATAGAGGGGCTAAACTAATTGCCACTGCATTTTCTGATCTTGGGTTTGATGTTGATGTGGGCCCTTTGTTTCAAACCCCTGAAGAAGCAGCAATGCAAGCAATAGAAAATGATGTGCATATAATAGGTGTTTCAACACTGGCTGCTGGGCATAAAACATTAGTGCCTTTATTAATTGATGCTCTTAAGCAGAATGATGCTGAGTATATTAAGGTAATATGTGGTGGAGTAATCCCACCTCAAGATTACAAATTTCTTTTTGATCTTGGAGTTAGCAAGGTATTTGGACCAGGGACTAATATAACAGAAGCGGCGATTGAAATAATAGATATAATATGATAATGTTAACCATAATGGTTAACTAATGTTTATTAAAGATTTTCTAAAGTTAAAAAAATTAACAAATATCCAATTTGCAAAACAATTAGGTATATCTGAGGTTTCTTTAGCTAGATACATTGGAGGTGAGAGGTTTCCGGAAAAGAAAATTTTAAGAAAGATTTTTCAAATTACTGACGGTCTAGTAAGTGCTGATGATTTTTTTTTTAGTTCATTCAAAAATGAAAAATTGAGTAAAGAAGATATTAAAAATATAAATAATTTAATTAAGTATATTAAAAGAGGTTCTAGAAAACATCTTGCTAAAGCAATAACACTTGTTGAATCGACCTTAAAAAAAGATCAGATGGCAGCAGAAAATCTTTTAGAAAAATTAAAACCGAATGATAATACAATAAGAATCGGCATCACCGGTGTGCCTGGGGTAGGAAAATCGACATTTATTGAATCAATGGGACTTAAACTAATTGAAAAGGGATTTAAGGTGGCTGTTTTAGCTATAGATCCATCATCTAAACGAACAGGCGGGTCAATTTTAGGTGACAAAACTAGAATGGAAAGATTGTCAGTGAATATGAATGCATTTATAAGACCTACTCCTAATGACGGTCATCTAGGTGGTGTGGCAAAAAAAACTGGAGAAACAATATTATGTTTAGAAGAATTTGGTTTTAATATAATTTTTGTTGAAACAATGGGAGTTGGTCAAGCTGAAACAGCTGTTTACGATATGGTAGATATTTTCATAGTTTTATTATTGCCATCTGGAGGTGATGAACTTCAGGGTATAAAAAAAGGTATAATTGAAATTGCTGATCTCATTATTGTTAATAAGGCAGACAATGAATTAAAAAAATCAGCAGAAAAGACTCGTTTAGATTACAGAAATGCATTACAAATAATTGGAAGATCTCGTGCTAATGAAATAGCTGATGTATTAATGTGCTCATCACTTCATTCAATTGGATTTGAAGAAATATGGGATAATGTTAAAAAATTTATAGAAAAAAGAAAAATAAACAAAAGATTTTACCAAACTAGAGACTCGCAAATGTTAAAACGTATGTGGAATATAATCAGCCACAAAACAAACGAATATATAGACAAAGATTTAAGTATAAAGCCCTTTGTAAGAAAAATTATTGATGAAATTAAAAATAATAATTTAAGTATTTACGGAGCATCAAAAATAATTTTTCAATATATTTCAAAAAAATCAATTGATATTTAGTGTAATTTTTAATAGTAATAATCACTTGGATTATTTTGGATTTCTGTATGGTTAAAAGATGTAATATAACTAACAAGAAACCTCTAGTAGGTAATAATGTTAGTCATGCTGTAAATAAGACGAAAAGAAGGTTTTTGCCGAATCTTCAGAATGCTTCTTTTTACTCCGAGATTCTGGAGAAGAATATCAAATTAAAGGTTACTTCAAGAGGTATTAAAACTGTCGAAAAAAAGGGTGGCATAGACAAATATTTATTGAGTTTAAAAAATAGCAAACATACGCCTGAAACGGTAAAATTAAAGAAGATTGTATTGACTAAGCAGACACAAAAGACCTAATTCTCTTTGGCTTTAACATTTTTGTAAGATTGTCAATAATTACCTCCCCCAACATATTCACATCATCAATTGTAAAGGCATTTTTATAATATTTTGAAACATCATGGCCAATTCCTATGGCGAGAAGTTGAATTTCTTTTTTTTTTTCTATTTCGAATACCACTTCTTTTAGATGATTATCAAGAATATTGGGACTGTTCGTTGACAAAGTCGAATCGTCAACAGGAGCGCCGTCTGATATTACTATCATAATTTTCTTTTTTTCATTTCTTTTTTTAAGTCTATCATTTGCCCATTGAAGAGCTTCGCCATCAATGTTTTCTTTAAGAAGTCCTTCTTTAAGAACTAGACCTAAATTATTTTTGCAAGCATTCCATTGAGTATCAGCATCTTTATAAATTATATGTAGAATATCATTTAATCTTCCAGGGTTCTTGTTTTTTCCTAATTTGTTCCAGTCTTTTTTGGAATTACCTCCCTTCCATTCTTTTGTCGTAAAACCAAGAATTTCAACGTTAACTCTGCATTTTTCTAGTGTTTTGGTAATGATTTCAGTTGTAATTGCAGCTGTAATTATTGGTTTTCCTCTCATAGAGCCAGAATTATCAAGTAGCAAACATACAACTGTATTTATCGAAGGATTTTGTTTTTCTGTTTTAAAAATTAATGGGTTTTCTGGATTTGCAATAAAATTTGCAAACTTTGAACTATCAAAGAACCCCTCTTCTTGATCAAACTTCCAGGAATTTACATTTGATGAGGATAGTAATCTTTCAAGTTTTCTTGCCAATTTATCAATTATTTTGGTGTTAAATTTGTATTCATCATCAAACCTTTTTCTTAATTCTATTAATTCTTTGAATTCAACAAGTTTTCGTGCATTTATAAAATCATCATACTTTCGTGTAAAAACTTTGTATTTATCTATTTCTAGTAGCTCATCATTTATTATTTGTTTTTTATGAAATTCATTATTTTTGGAGCCAGCCTTACTTTTTTTTTTCTCAATAAATGCGGAGGTAGACATTTCTTTTTTATATTCTTTTGTTTTTTGTTTTCTTAAATCCATATTTTTATTGTCGAGATTATTTGGTGATTTTTTAATGTTTTCTTCTTCATCAAAATTTCCCATTAAATCAATGAATCTCAAAACATATTTACAAAATTCGTCTTGATCATCAATTGATTCAATTAGGTCTGTTAATTTCTTTGAATTTACTTTGGGAAAATATTTTTTAAACTTTTTGAGTTCTTGTTTTTTTCTGGTACAGAAATTTTTTAAAAGGAAATCAAATATAAATTTTTTTTTTTTTCCAATGGATTGGGAAAAATTATGTGTAATGAGTTCAAAGTTTTTTTTACAACCGATATATTCATTAAATCCTAGAGCCAAGCATCTAGTTGCATTAAAAATTTTAAAAAGTTCTTTTTTATTTTTAGTGATTTTTGAAAAATATTTGTAGAAAATTTGTTCATTATTATACCTTAAACTGAGTGAGCTAAAATCAACCCAACCTCTAATTGATTTGTCAAATTTAGTTATGAAATTTTTTGTAATAAGGCTATCATCAAAATTCTGATTTTCTGTTATTATATTTTCATCAGAAAAACTTTTTATTTTATTCTTCGACATTATCTTTGCTGTGATCTCGTGTTCAGCAGGGATATTGTTATTTAGCTTAACTTTTTTATCAGACAATTTCTCTTCCAAAACATCTTTGATAAAGCTCATTTACAATTTTTTTATCATTTTCTTCACATTTGTTTAGAAAAGTAAGTTTAAATGCTAAATCAACATCGTTAAAAATTTCCATATTTTCAGACCATATTATACATGTTCGTGGAGACATTATTACAGATATATCAGAACTTCGAAATGCATCTCTAACAAGATTTGCTAATTTTATTATTTTTGGAATATTTTCAACATTTTTTTTAGACATTTTTTTTAATTTATTTTTTACAATTTTTTCTTCTACCTTTGGGTCTAAAAAGCTAAGAGTTGTAAATATGTTCCATCTATCTAATTGTCCTTGATTGAGGTTTTGTGTTCCATAATATAAACCAGATGTGTCCCCAGACCCAAGAGTATTGCAAGTTCCAAAAATTCTAAAATAAGGGTTAGGTGTTATAACTTTATTCTGATCAAGAAGGGTTAATTTTCCATCAGCTTCTAAAACACGCTGAATTATAAACATTACATCTGGTCTTCCAGCATCGTATTCATCAAAGACTAGTGCTACAGGGTTTTGAACTGACCAAGGAAGTAGACCTTGCCTAAATGTGGTTATTTGCTTTTCGTTGTCTAACGTGATGGCATCTTTACCTAACAGATCAAATCTACTTATGTGACCGTCAAGATTAATTCGCAAACAAGGCCAATTAAGTCTAGCTGCAACTTGTTCAATGTGTGATGATTTTCCAGTTCCATGCAGTCCTTGTATTAGAACCTTTTTATTATGCTTTAACCCAAATAAAATTGAAATAGTTGTTGTTTCATCAAAAACAT
Source organism: uncultured Alphaproteobacteria bacterium (assembly GCA_964484795.1). GTDB lineage: Bacteria > Pseudomonadota > Alphaproteobacteria > Methylaequorales > Methylaequoraceae > CAZAFN01. The sequence goes on from CAZAFN010000017.1 coordinate 22,734, forward strand.
AACTTTTGTCAATTTCTGGAACTAATTCAGTTTTATCTTCAAAGCAAGGGACAGATATCCTTTTTTTAATTCCAAAAACCTCGTCTGAGAAACAAAAAGAGTTGGGTTTTTTTAAATTTATTGATTCATTTTCTATCAGCATTTTTTTTGTTTATAGAATTTTAATAAAACTTTGTAGGCTCTATTTATTTCTTTTATTTTAGTTTCTTTATTTAAGTAGTCCTTATTGAGATCTGGGTGATACTTCTTTACTAATTCCTTGTATGTTTTTTTTAAGTTATCCTGACTGCTTTCAGAGTCTAGCCCAAAAATTCTTAAAGAATTCTCAATTTCATTATTTAAACTATATTTGTATGTTTTTTCAAACCTTTTTGTTCTTTTGCTAAATTTTATTTTAGATTTATCTAGAGAGTACTCAAACTGAAACTTAATTTTTGAAGATGAGCCTGAAAAAAATGGTTTTGTAGGTCTATCTTCAAAAGATCCATTTTTTTGAAATTCATAAATGTCATTTTGGGATTTTCCAGCAAAATAATCCCATCGTTTATTATATTTTTTTATATGTTCAAGACAGAAGACATATTTTTCTTTGTTATTTGGAGATTTGGGAGCGAAGTAGTTTCCTTGCTCATCACAACCTTTTTCATCACATTTTCTTTCACTGGAATTAACGTCATCAAATCTAGGCATTTGGGCAATTGACTTTTTTTTCATAATATATTCTATTATTAAATATATGAATGAATCAATAATATACAAGAAACTTAATGACTGTTTTGAACCGTCATATCTTAAAGTTACAAATAATTCAAAATTTCACCAAAATCACAAAGCAAGCCCAAAAAATGGAAATTCGCATTTTGCAATTGAAATAGAATCAGAAAAGCTAAAATCACTAAATAGGATTGATGGACAACGTCAGATTTTTAAAGTGCTCAGAAATGAAATGAATAAAAATATTCATGCGTTAGAGATAAAGATAATTTATTAGCTACCGTACCCTGTGCCAAACATAAATTCTTTGTGTTGTTTTAATGATTCCTGTAATTGATCGTTTGCAAAATCATAAAGATCTCTCATTGACAGAATGCCTAATATTTTTTTTTTTTTCAACAACAGGTAAGTGTCTAAAGCCCCGAGACTTTAATATATGAATGGCATCTAGTGTGGTTTTTTTTGGAGAGATGGTTTCTACATTTTTTGTCATAACTTTTGCAATTAGAGTTTTTTTTGGATTTAAATCTTTTGGGATTACTCTGAAAGCAAAATCTCTTTCAGTTATTATTCCCATCAATTCTTGATTCTTTTTCTTATTACATACTAATAATGCTCCACATTTGTTCCTTAGCATACTAGTTGCTGCTTCATAAACTGAACAATCCTGGTCTATAATAACCAACCTTTGGTTGGTTAAGACCTTGTCAAGTAAATCTTGAATAACCAAAAGATAATCTCCCCATTGATATTATAGTACTTTTTTTAAAAATTTTTTAATTTTTTTTTTTACTTATTTTCAGAAGTGTAATTTGATTATTTTTTTTGGAGAGAATTTTAAATTTTAGTTCATAAAATGAAAATATTTGGCCTGTTTTTGGAATGGTTCTGCTTTCGTAAAGTACTAAACCCGCTACAGTTGAAAAATTCGTTGAAGGGAGTTCTATATTTAATTCTTTGTTAAGGTCACGTATATTTACATTCCCTTTTACTATGTGGCTTTTCGTTGAAATGCTTTTTACACCCTCTACATTGCTTTTTTTATCTTTTAAGACATCTAACTCATCGTCTATATCACCTACTATCTCTTCAAGAATATCTTCTAATGTCACGATGCCTAGATACTCTCCATATTCATCAACTACAATAGAAAAATGTTCCTTTCTCTTTTTAAATTCCATTAGTTGGTTATCTAATTTGGTAGACTCAGGAATGAACCATGGTTTTTGACAAAGAACATTGATATCAAATTGTTTTTGATCAGGAATTTTTATACCAATAAGTCTTCTTACATTAAAAACTCCTACAATATTTTCTGGATTTTTGTCCCAAACTGGGATTCTAGTATGAGGAGAATTCTTAAGTTTAGAAATCAATTCTCTATAATTTATATTTGCTGGTAAACTGAAAATATCTTTTCTGGGAATCATAATTGATCCTACGGTTATTTCATCAAGATCTAGAATAGACTTAAGCATATTTTTTTCATCATCTGCGGATGATAAGTCTTCCGCATGAAGATCAATTGCTCCTCTAAGTTCTTCTTCTCTTTTTTCTGATCCGTCCTCTGTTTTGATTGTTCTATAATTAACCCCAAAACATTTTAACATTACCGTAACAAGAAAGTTAAAGATTGATGTTAGTGGATACAATATAATAATTAATACTCTCATAATTGGAGCAATTCTTAATGCAAATTGATCTGCCTTTGATAATGCCAAAGTTTTAGGAATCAATTCTCCAAAAATTAAAATCATAAGAGTCATAATTATTGTTGCATATAGGATTCCATCTGTATCTGTTAATTCTATCAAAATTTTTGTTGCCAAAGCAGATGCTAGAACATTCACAAGGTTGTTGGCAAAAAGTATTGTGCAAATTAATTTTTCCTTATCTTCAAAAATTTTTTCAAATATTTGGGCATTTTTTTTACCTGATCGAGCTAATGTATGTAATCTAGGTTTTGATGCCGACGTCAATGAAGTTTCAGAACTAGAAAAAAAAGCTGAAAGCACTACTAATCCTATAATAGCCCCAATTAATATAGAAATGTGAAATTCCATAAGAAATTACTTTAGTTCTTCTTTAAAAAAGTTCATAAGAATTTTTTCATTATCTAGAATATACCTAAAAGGCCTCCCAAATTCCTGTAAAAGAATAAATTTTAGTTTTTTATTTTTAATTTTTTTGTCATATTTAATATGTTCAACAAATTTTCTTGGTGTGATTTTTAAATTGTAATCTTTAATTTTGTAGGAAATATCCAATTCTTCTAAATGAGAAACAAAATTTTCAATCAAATCTCTTTTGCAAATACCAAGATAAAGGGAAAATCTTAGAGCAAGATACATTCCAAGGTAAACAGCTTCTCCATGATTTATTTTTCTTGAATAATTTGTAAATGACTCTATTGCATGTCCAAAAGTGTGTCCAAAATTTAAGATTTCTCTAATTCCTTGTTCTTTTTCATCTTCAGATACAATTTTAGATTTTATCTGACAACTATTACTTATAGCATAAAGACAGCTTTCATAGTTGAGTGAGATAACCTTTTTTCCATTTTTTTGAAGCCAATAGAAAAAGGATTTGTCATTTATCAATGAGTATTTTAATATTTCTGCGTAACCAGAAATTATTTCTCTTTTGGGGAGAGTTTTTAGGATTTCAATTGAGATTATAACTGAAATTGGTTGTTTGAATGTACCGATTAGATTTTTACCTTGTCTAGAATTTATTCCAGTCTTGCCCCCAACAGAACTATCGACTTGAGCTAGTAGTGTGCTTGGAATTTGAACAAATTCTATTCCTCTTAATAAAAGACTTGCGGTAAGTCCTACTAAATCTCCAATTACTCCCCCTCCAAAACAAATCAACAATGCGTTTCTATCAATTTTTATCTTTAAAATCTTTTCAATAAGATCTTCTAAAAAAATAAAACTTTTTGTTTTTTCTCCAGCAGGGACAATTATTTTTTGAAAATTTTTTGTATTTTTGGCAAATGATCTATCAATTATTTTATAGTGATTTTTATAAATAATTTTATCGGTTATTAAAATAATCTTAGAAAAACCATTAAAATTAGGGATCAAATTTTCAAGGTCTTGAAAAAGATTGTTCCCAATGAAGATGGGATATGAACTTTTTCCAAGCTTTACTTTTAAACTAAGTTTTTTCTTCATATTTAGCTAGATTTTCAATTATTAACGATGAAACTTCATTGATTGATAGGTGATCTACTTCTACAATAATGTGTGCACGGTTATAGTTTTTTATCCTATTTTTATACATTTCTTCTATATTATCTTCAAGTTTTCCAACAGTTAATTTTGGTCTATTGTAAAGGTTATTCTTAAGTCTATTATACAATGTTTTTTTTTTTGCCTTTAAAAAAACACAGATGCTTTTTTTTAAAATAAGATTATTTATATTTTTGTTGTTAAATATTCCAGCTCCTGTTGAAATAATAGCTTCACTATAATCATTTAAAATCTTCACAATAATTTTTTTTTCAATTTTTCTGAACTCCTTTTCTCCGTATTGAGAAAAAAGATCTGCAATTTTCAAACCTGATGCATTTTCAATTTCAAAATCTATATCAAAGAATTTTTTTTTTAGTTTTTTAGATAAAACCTTACCTATAGTAGTTTTTCCTGCCCCTGTCATTCCTACCATTACTATATTTTTTTTAATAAAAATCATTTAAATTATATAAACTTTAAAAATTGATTGTTATAATAATATTACTTTTTGTTATAAATAATCATCAAAAATGAATAAGTTAATAATTAACATATTAATCTCATTGATATTTGTTTTTATTGTTTTTGTCATATATTTGGGGATGACAGATTTTGTCGTAAAACCTAAATTAATTGAGAGTGAGTATAAAATTGAAAAAAATTAATTTTTTTTTAATTTTTGTGCTGATTTTTCTATTTTTTTTTGAATCTGCTAATTCAAATCAAGAACTTTTTCAAAAACAGCCAAAGATTTTTAGTAATAATGACAATTATATCTCTGAGATTGGAATTGACAAATATGAGAATTTTATTTGGCAGAATATTTTTTTTGACAAATCTTTTGAGGATATAAAAAGCTTTGTTTCCAACTTACCTACTAAAAGTTCCAATGCTGTTGTCCAAGATTTAGTATTTAGTTTTTTGACATCAAAAAAAACACTTAGTAAGAATTTAATTTCTAAAGAACAGGATGATGAAATCTTTCAGACCTTAGTAGATCAACTATTTAAGACAGGCAGACTAAATGAAATAGAACTATTCTATTCAGAGTCAGTGAGTTTAAGTGATAATGATTTTATTTTAAAGAAAATGATAGAAGGTAATCTTTTAAGGAATAGGCATTCTGAGGCTTGCAAGATACTGGAAAATAAGGTTAGAGATAAACCGGTTTTTTTTGGAAAGATTATGATAATTTGTGATATATTAAACGCAAAATATGAAGAAGCAAAACTTGGTTTATCTTTATTAAAAGAACAAAATAATCCGGGAGATATTTTTTTTATTGATTTAGCTTATTCACTTATGAGTGAAAAAAATATTTCAGAATCTGACCACTTAAAGAAAAATCTTGATGAAATAAAAGAATTGAATCCAATAATTATGGCATCTCTCCAATTTGCTGATATTTCTCCAAACTTTGAACAAATTGCAAATCTTAGTACAAGCGGACTCTTATTTATCCTATCCAACCCATCAGTTGATACAGATTTGAAGATTTATTGTTCAGAAATCCTTGCAAAACAAAGTAGAGTTAGTATTGAGATGTTGTCTGAAGCCTATCAACTTTCAAGATTTGAAAACAAGGATGTAGAAAACGCATTTAATTTGTATAAGACACTGTCCCCTGTCAAAGCGCGACCTCTTTTGTATCAATCAATATTGAGAGATGAAAATCCATCTTCAAAATATGAAAAAATAATAGCACTTTTAAAAATTTCTATTAATGATGGGTTGCTTTCAGCTATTTCTAATTTAGTAGTAGATTTAATTTCTTTTGAAAAATATGTAAAAACAGATGCTGATGCTTTGTTAATTTCTAAAATGTATCAGTCAAAAAAGAAGTTTTATGAAGCAAAACAAATTTTAAATGGTCGACAACAAACGGTTGAAATTAGATTTAGGGAAATTGCATTAGATCTTAGCCAATTTTTAAACAAACAAGACATTGATTATTTTTCTCTTGAGAAAAAATTGTTTGATGTAAGCAATGAAGAAAAAATCAATGTGGAAGATTTTAATAAAATTATGATGGTTCTAATAGTGAATCTAGATTTAAATCAGGGGATAAGTAATATAATTAAAAGATCTGAGATACTTAATATTGACAAAACAAACGAAAGTAACTTAAAAAATTTATTTCTTGCTGAAAAATATTCAAGAAACAAGGATTTTTTTAATAGTATGAATGTTTTTTTTAGTATTTTGGGTAATCAAGATTTTACCGATCTAAGTTTGATAGAAAATTATTCTGCTTTATTGATATTAAAGAATCTTGGATTTGAAAAGGAATTGACTCAATTATCTGAGAGTATTTTGTTGTGATCCAAGAGAGTAAAAATCTTGTTGAGAAGTATTTAGAATACCTAGTTGCTCACAAAAATTTATCAAGAAATACATGTGAATCTTACAAAATAGATTTGAAAGGTTTTCTAAAGATTGTTGGAAATTTGTCTGTATTAGACTTAGAGGATAAAAATGTTCAGCTTTACATAAGACATCTTTCTAAAAGTTTTTCTGCTAAAACCCATTGTAGAAAATTATCGTCGATTAAAAGTTTTTTTAATTTTTTAATTGATAAGGGATTTATTGAAAAAAATCCTTTTGATAATTGTGATTTTCCAAAAGTTGGAAATTTACTACCAAAAATCCTCTCTGAAGAAGAAGTTGAGATTCTAATAAATAAAACTTATGATGATATTTCATATAAAGGTCAAAGATTATCATTGCTATTAGAAATTTTGTATGCCACAGGTATTAGGGTTTCGGAATTGGTAAGTCTTAAATTAGGTGACATTAGTGAAGATTATTCAAGTATTTTAATCAGAAGCAAGGGGAGAAAACAAAGAATGATTCCATTGATAAGTAAGGTGGCTAAAGTAATGGAAAATTACCTTAATATTAGAAAAGAAAAAGTTCTTGTGAATGAAAACGAATTTTTATTTCCATCAACTTCAAAATCAGGTCACATTACAAGAAATAGATTTTTTCAAATTTTAAAGACTCTAGCTTTGAAAATTAGTTTAGATCCTAAGAAGATTTCTCCACATACAATCAGACATTCTTTTGCTTCCCACCTGTTGCAAAGGGGAGTGGATCTTAGAGTCATTCAAGAATCTCTTGGGCACAAAGATATTTCAACAACTCAGATATATACGCACATTCAGACCAAAAAATTCAAAAAAATTTTAGAAGAAAGTCATAGTTTGAAGAAGGAAATAACAAAATTTATTAAAATTTAGGTTGTGTTTAGAAATTTATTTATATATTAAGTTTACTTTGTGATATTTTAATCAAACGAGGAAATTATGAGTTTTAAAATTGTAGAGCAAGCTAAGCCAAGACTTAATAGAAGTGAACTTGCAGTACCCGGAAGCAACCCGTCTTTATTCGAAAAAGCTGCAAAGAGCAAAGTGGATGTTATTTTTTTAGATTTAGAAGATGCGGTGGCTCCTGATGAAAAAGAGCAAGCAAGGAAAAATATTATTGAGGCATTAAATGATATAGATTGGAATACTAAAACTATGTCTGTGAGAATAAATGGATTGGATACTCACTTTATGTATAGAGATGTAGTTGATTTGATTGAAAAGGCTCCAGGAAAGTTGGATCTTATTATGATTCCAAAAGTTGGAACTATCTCAGATGTATATGCAGTTGATATGTTATGTTCACAGGTTGAAGATGCTATGGGAGTTGAAAATAGATTAGGGTTTGAATTGATCATTGAGACTGCATTGGGTATGCAAAATGTTAATGAGATTGCTTCATACTCAAGAAGGTTAGAGTCTCTTCACTTTGGTGTGGCAGATTATGCAGCATCAACAAAAGCCAAAACAACAGTTATTGGAGGACCAAATCCAAATTATCATGTT
>CAZAFN010000018.1:0-11323 GCA_964484795.1 uncultured Alphaproteobacteria bacterium
TTTTTCCGATTTGTGCACATGATCCAACAGTAGCCCATGTATCAATCATTGTTCCCGAATCAATGTAGGCGCCAAGATTTACAAAACATGGCATTAAAACTACATTTTCTGCTACATAAGAAGAAAATCTAATTATAGAGCCAGGAACAGAGCGAAAATTTCTTTTTGTCCACTCATCTTCGATCCAACCTGATGTTTTGAGATTAACTTTGTCAAACCAGGTATATTGACCACTTCTTGTGTTTGACATACCACTAGAAAAGATGACATTGTTGTTAGTTTTGAATGATAATAGTATTGCTTTTTTTATCCATTCATTGGTATTCCATTTTCCATCAATTTTTTCACACACTCTTTCATCACCGCTATCAAGTAATTTCAGAACAGAATTAATGGTTTTCTTTAATTTTTTGTCGGATCCACTAAGACTATCTTTGATATTCCAAAGATTTTCAATTTCAGTTTCAAGATCAGAATTCATTCTTTCTACCTTCAATAAAAGATTTTTTTATCACATCTAGTGCTTTAATTATAGTTTTAAATCTAAAATCGATGAATGTTTGGTTGTCTTTTTTATTCTTAGAAGAAATATGTACAGTGGTAATGCCAATTTTGTGGGCAGGTTTGAGATTCTTTTCTAAATCCTCAAAATACACACAATTACTTGGTTGAAGATCATAATTTTCCAATAATTTTTTTAAAGGTTTCATTCTAGGCTTTGGGAGATAATTAGCTTTTTTGATATCATAAATATCCTCAAATAGAAAAATAATGCCTAAAGCTGTTAATATTTTTTTAGCATATTTCTCATCGCCATTTGTATATATTATTTTTCTTCCTGGTAAGTCTTCAATATTTGTATAAAGTTTTTTTGATTTCTTTACATTTTTTAACTTTACTTTGTGCACGAAATCTAAGAATTCTTCAGGATTAAACTTATAATGTTCCATTAATCCGTATAGCGTTGTTCCATATTTTTTGTAGAATTTTTTTTGGATTTTAAAAGCTTCTAATTCTGAAATTTTAAGTTTTCTTGAAATGTATTTTTTCATTCTTTGATCAATTTGATCAAAAATCATTGTTTCCGGTGGATAAATTGTGTTGTCTAAATCAAATAACCAAACATTTTTGTTGTTGAATTTTCTTAAAGTCATTAATTAGTGATTAAAGTTCCAACGCCATGCTCAGTGAAAATTTCTAATAAAATAGAATGAGGTAATTTACCATCCAGTATAACTGCAGCTTTTACACCATTCTTGACAGCCTCAATGCATGTTTGAACTTTAGGAATCATACCGCCTGAGATGGTGCCATTTCTAATAAGTTTTCCTGCCTCATTAACCGAGATTTGGGTTAATAGATTTCCTTTTTTGTCATGAACTCCTTTAACATCAGTTAATAGGACAAGTCTTTCAGAGAGAATTGCTGATGCAACGCTCCCAGCCATTGTATCTGCATTAATGTTAAATGTTTCAAAGTTTTTTCCGTATCCAATGGGAGAGATTACTGGAATAAAGTCTGATTTTAGCAACCAATTCAAAAAATCAGAATTAATTTTATTTGGAATGCCTACAAAACCTAGATCCAACAATTTTTCAACCTCAGATTTTGCAATTCTTTTTTTTTTTAACTTTGTTGTTTGTGCTAAAAGTCCATCTTTCCCAGACAAACCAATTGCCCTTCCTCCCTCTTTATTTATTTCCATAACTATCTCTTTATTTATAGATCCTGATAAAACCATTTCTACTATATTCATAGTTTCCTTATCTGTGATTCTCAAACCGTCAACAAAAGAGCTTTTAACCTTTAACCTATCGAGCATTGTTTTTATTCGTGGTCCACCTCCATGAACAACCAAAGGATTGATACCTACTTGTTTCAGCAAAACTATATTCTTTGCAAAACTTAGAGATAAATTTTCTTCTCCCATTGCTGCGCCGCCAAACTTGATTGTTATGTTTTTTCCAGAGTATTTCTGCATAAAAGGCAAAGCTTGAGAGAGAATTGATGCTTGCTTCAGCCAGTCTGTCTTTTTTGTTTTAGAAATTTTTACCAAGTGCAACCTTTCATAGAGTGGCAAAAGAAATAATTTTTAAGTTTCTAAATTCTAATTTAAAGAGATTTGAAAAGAAACTTTTTTAATAAAATTATTCCATTGCTTTGATGAATACTAGTGTTGAAAATTTTTTTATAATGCTGATTTTGAACTTTATCAATGTAACTTTTAATTTTTTCTTTTTCCTTCTTAGTTTTTAGTTTGTCAATCTTTGTAAAAACAATGCATGTTTGTATATTGATGTCGGATAGATTTTCTAGAATCTTAATGTCTATTTCCTTAAACCCTAATCTGGAATCCACGAGCAAAAATAATTCTTTTAGATTTTTTCTTTGAGACAAATATTTATTGATTAGTGTATCTAGAGAAAATTCTTTTCTTTTAGGAATTCGAGAAAAACCATAACCAGGAAAATCCAGTATTCTTAAATTATTTTTAAATTGAAATAATACTAGTGATTTAGTTAGTCCTGGAGACTTTGAGGTTTTTGCTATCTTTTTTTTTGTTAAGAGATTTATTAATGATGATTTTCCAACATTAGATCTACCCCAAAAAACAAATTCAGGTATGGTGTCATTAGGCAAGTCTTTTAATGAATGAACTTCTTTGATAAATCTCCAGTTTTCATCCATTCAAAAATCCAAACATTCAACTTATTTCTCGTGATTGTTTCTTTAAAAGAATATATTGTTGCCCAACAGATAGAATATTATTTATAGTCCAATAAACAACCATGCCTGATGGAAAAGTTGCAAGCAAGAAAGTAAAGATTATTGGAAGCATCATAAAAATTTTAGCTTGAATTGGATCAGGTGGAGGAGGGTTGATTTTCTGTTGTAGGTACATAGTTAGACCCATAAGTAAAGGCCAAACACCAATGCTCAAGAACAAAGGAGGGTCCCAAGGAATCAAACCAAATAGGTTGAAGATGCTCGTTGGGTCAGGTGCAGACAAGTCTTTTATCCATCCAAAAAAAGGAGCATGCCTCATTTCTATTGATACGAATAAAACCTTATATAAAGCAAAAAATATAGGAATTTGAACTAGAATAGGTAAACATCCAGCAGCAGGATTGATTTTTTTTTCTTTATATAGTGCAAACATATCTTGGTTCATCTTGGTTCGATCATTCTTGTGCCTTTCTCTAATTCTTTTTATTTCAGGAGTTAGAATTCTCATTGCATTCATTGATTTGAATGATTTATTAGCAAGAGGAAACATTAATATTCTTATGATTATTGTAAGAATTATTATTCCTACCCCAAAATTTCCAAATAATGATGAGAGAAAGTGTAATGCATAAAACAGTGGTTTTGTGAGAAAGTAAAACCACCCAAAATCTACGGAGAGATCTAACTTGTTTACTCCTAACTCTTTTATGTACTTGTCTATGAGTGGAACTTCTTTTGCACCAGAAAAAACATAGGACTTTGCAATTAGTGATTTTCCTGTCTTTATTGTTTTAAGATTGTCATTTATAAAATCTAGTTGTATGGAGTCTTTAGAATTTTTAATTTTTTTGAACCTTGCTTTGAATGGTTCATTGGTATCTGGGAAAATAGCCACCTGCCAATAATGATCGGTAAAACCTATCCACCCATTATTTGTTGATTCAACAATCTCCCCCTCTTCTTCTATATCTTCATAAGAAAATTCTTTTAATGTGTCATTAAAAACACCTAAAGGACCTTCGTGTAGAATGAAAAACTTATTTTCAGGTCTGTAATTCATTCTTCTTAAAAGAGAATAGTTAGTCAGTTCAATTTCTCTTCCAGACTTATTTGTAACTTTGTCTTCAACAGTGATCATAAAGTTGTCGTCAAAAGTTATGGATCTGCTAAACATCACTCCTTCATTACTCTGCCATTTAAGAATGATTTCTTCGCCTTCAACATATTTTTTTTTTTTGGAACTCCACAAAGAATCTTTTTTAGGAACTGAAATTTCTCTATTATTTGTTGCCCAACCCATCCGAAAGAAATATGGTGTTTGAGAATTTTCTTTTTTAAGAATATTTATGTTTCCATCTTTTTTTCCTACTTTTTCATAATAATCTAACAAAGTTAAATCATCGAAAGTAGCACCATAGAGATTGATGCTCCCCTTAAGTCTTTTGGATGTGAATTCAATTCTTTCTTCTTTTAGGTTTGATTTTTCTTCAGAAAAATCCTTTTTATTAATAGTAGGGATGTCAGAATCACTTTTCTCTATGAATTGATTCTGATTATTTGTTTTTTGTTCAGATGATTCTCTTTTAGGTTTAAAAAAAAAATCAAACCCAATTAAAACAATCATTGAAAAAATAACTGCTAATAATAAATTTTTTTGATTATCCATTTGTCAAATAAAAATATAGTTTTATAGGATAAGATTACTTATTTCAATGATTTTAAGAATTGATTTTTTTCAACAAATTTAGAATATCTTGTTGAATGCTATCATAGTTTGATTTGATCAATATTTTTTTAGGGATAATTTCCAGGTCAAAATTTTTTGGAATTTGACTTGGATTATTTATAAGAATTGCTCGAAGAATTCTTTTTATGTAGTTTCTTTTTACAGAATTCCCTAGCTTCTTGGAAACAGTTAATCCTATTCGTGAAAGGATTTGATTTTGGTTGAGAAAATTTATTATTACAAATTTCCCCTGTATTGATGACCCAGTTTTTCTTACATTCAGAAAATCAATTCTTTTTTTTAACTTATTAATATTTTTAGGCTGAGAGTTTATTTCTACCTTTTTGCCTTCTTCTGATAAGTATTTTTCTTCCACCTGATGTCGACATTCTAGATCTAAAGCCATGCCTTCTTTTTCTAACTATGTTGCTTGGTTGAAATGTTCTTTTCATCGTTATTCCTTCAAGTTATTTCTTATATAGCAAATAAAATTTATTTGTAAATTTAAAAATTAATTTCCCCTGACTGATCCATCTCTTCTGGGGTCTGCAACTCCAATCAAATAATCATCTTCCTTTTTTATTATGGCCAATCCACTAGTCAGAGATCTTACAAAACCTTTATTTTTTAATATTTTGTTTAGAGAGTTTTCCTCAACAAAAGTCTTCCCTCTTATTTTTACATAATTGGCACTTTGAATGGTCGTTTGAAGTTTTGATTCAAGATAAAGAATATCAATTAAAGACTTAACAACATATGATATAATTGCCTTTCCTCCAGGTGAGCCAATCGACAAATGAAAGTTTTTATTTTCATCAAATATAATAAGAGGTGTCATTGAACTAAGAGGGCTTTTCCCTGCTGCAGGTTTGTTTTTTAATTTTCTACCTTTTTCATCATAGGGCTTAAACGAAAAATCAGTCAGTTGATTATTCAAAAAAAAACCATCAACCAACAACCTTGATCCAAATGAACTTTCTATACTTGAAGTAAGAGATAGCACATTGTTGTATTTATCAGTTAGAGTAAAATGAGATGTAGAATTTAAAAACTCTTCAACATTAAATAAATTACTAGTAACGGCTTTTTTTTGGAAATTCTCAAATTCCTTTTCAAGGTATTTTTCATTAAGAAGCTTAGAAATATCAATTTTTTCAAATTCATCATCAGCTAAAGTATTTTCTCTTAAATAGTAAACGAAGTCCAAAATATCAAGAATAAGGTTTAGCTGTTTTTTTTTATCTAACGAAGGATAAATTTCTTTTTTTTTTAATAACAAATCATAAAGCTTAAGTGACTGTAAAACGCAGATTGTTCCTGATGATGGTAAATTAGGTCCACATAAAAAAAATTTGTCTAATGGATGGCATAAAGCATCATTTTTTTTTATTTTATATTTTTTTAAATCGTTCATAGACAGTGATCCAGGGTTTTTTGAAGTGTTGACTGCATTTACGATGTTTGAGGCAATTTTACCTTCATAAAAATCATCAGGGTTTGTGGAAATTTTTCTTAATGTTTGAGTGTACTCATCATTTCTAAACTTTCTTTCAGGATAAACTTTTATTTTTTTAAATATTGAATCAGGATACAAATCAAAAAAAAACTTTTCTTTATTGATTGCATTAATTAGTCTTTTGGGAGGATTGAAACCAGATTCTGAAAATTTAGTTACTTGCGATACAATGGATTCCCATTTGAGATTGCCAAAATCATTATGAATTTCTAAAAGAGTTTTTAAAGTTGAAGGAACTCCTACAGAAGCTCCACCTATTGCTGCTTCATAGAAATCTTTTGGTTGGCCCTCGGCATTTAAAAAAAGTGTATCTTTAATTTTCAATGGAGCTTTCTCTCTGCCCTCATAACTCACAACTTGTTGTGACTCATTGTGATAGTATGTTGCAAAAGTTCCTCCACCTAGGCCAGATGACTGAGGTTCTACCAATCCTAAAATTAATTGAATGGCAACTGCAGCGTCTGCAACAGTTCCTCCTTTTTCTAAGATTTCATATCCCATATCTGTGGCATATTCGTTAGCTGTTACTACAATGAAATTTTTTGTTTTGGCATATTTCAATTTGGCATTTGATTTTAGAGATTGGTATTCAGGTTGGATATATGGATCTAGTTCATTAGAAAAGGGCATGTTTGAGGTTAATGTTATAAAAAAAATCAGAAAAATTTTTATTTTTTTTTTCATTTTGAAAGTATAGTAAATTTAAATTTCTAATTATTTAAGAAAAAATTATAGGTGCAAGATTTTGAATGTAAATATAAATAAAAGCAGATTAGCAATCAATAAGTTAAATAAAATTAAGACACCTATTTTATGTTTGACAGCTTATACAGCACCAATTGCAAGGATAGTTGACAAATATGCCAATATTATTCTCGTTGGAGATTCCTTAGGTCCAGTTTTATATGGATACAAATCAACTAGAGATGTAACAATTGAAATGATGATTAAACATGCTAGTGCAGTTGTAAAAAATTCCAAGAGATCTCTAGTAGTTGTGGATATGCCGTTTGGTACTTACGAAAAATCAAAAAATCAGGCCTTTAAAAATGCTCAGAAGATTTTGTCAGAATCAGGTGCTTCAGCCGTTAAACTTGAAGGAGGAGAATCAATCTTTGAAACAGTAAGATATTTAACTAAAAAAAAGATAAAAGTAATGGGTCATATAGGTATGTTACCTCAGTCTCTTGATGGGGTTTATAAAGTATATGGAAGAAAAAAAAAAGAAAAGGATCAGCTTATGAGAGATTTAAGGTTTCTTGAGGAAGCTGGAGTTTTTTCAATTGTAATAGAATGTACGCTAGAATCATTAGTGAATAAAATTTTACATAAAGCTACCGTTCCTATTATAGGAATTGGTGCTTCTTCAAAATGTGATGGACAAATAATAGTTACAGAAGATCTTTTAGGATTGACGGATTTTAGTTCAAAATTTTTGAAAAAATACGCAAACATAAAACAAATAATTGATCAATCAATTCAAAAATTTTTTTTAGATGTTAATCAAAAAAAATATCCAAAAAAAAAACACTGTTATAAGTAAGTATGATTATTAAAAGTGTAAAAATACTTTTGGAGGAATTAAAAAGCGTAAGATGTAGAAGAAAGAAAATTAATTTCATACCCACAATGGGAAATCTTCATCAAGCTCATTTGAATTTGGTGAAAATTGCAAAGAAAGAAGGGTGCTTTGTTATTGTTAGTATTTTTGTAAATCCGCTACAGTTTAATGATCAAAAGGATTTTAAGAATTACCCTAGAACTCTTAAGAATGATCTAAGATTACTAGAAAATTTGTCTGTGGATCTAGTGTTTGTACCTGGCAATGATTTCGTCGATAAGAATGTTGATGGAACATTAACTGCTTTGTCAAAAGTTAATTTAAGACAATTTTCTAATTTACTATGTGGAATAGATAGACCTGGTCATTTTGAAGGTGTAGCAACAATAATTTTAAAATTTTTACTCTTGATAAAACCTGACTTTATTTTTTTAGGTGAAAAAGATTTTCAGCAGATACTGATAATAAAACAGGTAATTAAAGATTTTGAATTTAAAGCTAAAATTATCTCTCAACCAGTAATTAGAGATGAAAATGGTTTGGCCTTATCTTCAAGGAACAAGTTGCTTTCTAGGAAAAATTTTTTTTTAACAAAATTTATTTTTGAGAATTTAAAATTAATTTCTTCTGAAATTATTACCCAAGGTTTTAAGTTGTCTAGGAAAAGTTATTATGAGAAGAGATTCTTAAAGCAGGGATTGCTTATCAATTATTTAGAGATTCTCAAAGATAAGGATTTATCAAACATAGATGAATTTGCTAGTAGAGGAAGAATATTTGTTTCTGTTGAAATAGGCAAAATAAGACTGATTGATAATTTATCTATAAAAAAAAAAATGAAACTAATAAACGGAAAAATTATTAGCTGTTAGTTTTTTAGGTAAATGTGCACTTCTTCAGCTTGTGATGTGGTGCTATTGGAAGAAGTTAATGATAATCTTTCAGAAGGAACTCCCATTTCAACAATTTTGCCGAACACTTCAGCGGCTCTATCTCTTGCTTTCTCGGCATAGCTCGCACCTCCTGTGGGACTAACGGCTACAACTTCAAAACCAGCTGAGGGTCTTTGTTCAAGCGCACTGGAGATTGCCTCAAAAAGGGGTTCAGAATAATCGAAGTTTGAATCATCAAACTTGATAACAAGTATGGCATTGTCATAGTTCAACGGAGCAGCCTTTAGTTCGGATACTCCAGCCTTGCTACTTTGTTGAGATGACGTCTGATTGCCTGTGGGAGGTGAAGCAATACTTCCACCAAATTTTCCAACCTCAACGTCTTCTGCTAGCTCTTTCATATACTCTCTTTCATCATTAAGAATTCTGATTTCTCTAGTGATTTTATTTTCTAGCTCATTCATTAGTCTTTCGTAAAGTACCGCAGTTCTTTGGACATCATCATTTAAGACTTTGAGTTGGTTATGGTCTTCGTCAATTGCTCCGGAAATAAAGAAACTGGAATCAATGGCATTCTTTAAATGGGTGATTAATGCGGCATCAGCAGTTACTCGATTGTTAACAATTTGGAGGTTGTTAACATTATTTTGAATGTCTTCTAGAGCCCTTTGAGCATCATTCCATTGACCAACTAGAATTGGATTTCCTGGTGTTGTTCCAATCTGTAAACGAGACCTTATTGCACTCGACAAACCTTGATACACTGATGTTTGTTCATCAACCAAATCCTTAAATCTTAAAAAGTCATTGTTATGAGAAGAAATGGCATTTTGAATGCTTGACAAGTCATTTCGAAATTGATTGATTTTTCCCCCAACAAAAGTTCCTGTTGGCCCCGTATCGTAATCTGCCTGCTGAACTTGTGGTGGAGGTGCAAATTGTGAAGGAGGAATTTGACTCTCTTGTGGTGCTTGAGCTGTTTCTACGGCCTGAGGGATTTCTTCCAAAGCAGGAGGAGCCACAACTTCTTCATCAGAGAGAGATGGAAAAACGTATTCCTGAACACCTGTACAAGAATACATTATGAAGACTAAAGACAAAGATAAGTATTTTAAAAAAATTTTTCTCATTTATTTATGCTAAGTAATGTTTATATTAATATTTTATTACAAATTTATAAGATTTAAATATCTACATATAGCTTATAACAATTTTAAAAGAAACAAAAAAAATTTTTAAAAGAAACAAAAAATTTTCATTCAATTTACAATAAACCTTACAAAATATAATTTGGTGCCCGTAGCTCAATTGGATAGAGCATCTGACTACGGATCAGAAGGTTGGGAGTTCGACTCTCTCCGGGCACGCCAAAAAACTTTTACTACTAGCAGTTGACAATAAAACTACTTTTATTACTATATATAGTGTTTTTAGTTTAACCCCGCATATTGGTAGGAAATTTAGTTATGACTTCTCAAACATCAGTTAAGGTTCTTCCACTCGAGAGACAAAAAGAGGTAAAAGAAAATTATGAATCAGAAAAAAGTTTTACCAAGCTAGATTATAAAAGAGACAAATATTTAACTGATTTTGGAAAAGCAACTCTAATTGATAGATATTTGCTTCCAGGAGAAAAATTTCAAGATATGTTTTGGCGGGTTGCAAAAAATTATTCTGATAATCAAGAGCACGCCAAAAGAATATATGACTATATTTCAAAGTTATGGTTTATGCCTGCAACTCCAGTTTTATCAAATGGTGGAGCTAAGAGGGGGCTTCCAATTTCATGTTTTCTAAATACTGTGCATGATAGTTTGGAAGGAATCCTTTCTACCTGGAGTGAAAATGTTTGGTTGGCTTCAAATGGTGGAGGCATTGGTACATATTGGGGTGAAGTAAGATCAATAGGCGAAACTGTAAAAAAATCTGGTCAAACTTCGGGAATAATTCCGTTTGTTAGAGTTATGGATTCATTAACGCTTGCAATTTCACAGGGTTCGTTAAGAAGGGGTTCAGCGGCATGTTATCTTGACATACATCACCCGGAAATAGAGGAGTTTTTAGAAATAAGAAAACCATCAGGTGACTTTAATAGGAAGAGTTTAAATCTTCATCATGGCATTAATGTTACTGATGAATTTATGGAATGCGTTAAGCATAATAAAGAATTTGCTCTAAGAAGTCCAAAGACCGATGAAACTATAAGGATGGTTAATGCTAGGGAACTTTGGCAAAAAATATTAGAAACCAGGATGCAAACAGGTGAACCTTATCTAGTTTTCATAGATACAGTTAATAAGAACCTTCCCAAACATCAAAAAGACAATGGATTGAGTGTTAAGACGTCTAATTTATGTAGTGAGATTATGCTTCACACAGGTTTGGATCATCATGGTAAAGAGAGAACGGCTGTGTGTTGTTTGTCTTCGGTAAATCTTGAAAAATGGGATGAGTGGTCTAAGGAACCTATGTTTATTGAGGACATAATGAGATTTCTTGACAATGTTTTGGATGACTTTATTTATAATGCTCCTGATTCAATGAAGAATGCTGCTTATTCAGCTAAAATGGAGAGATCTGTTGGTCTTGGGGCAATGGGATTTCATAGTTTTTTACAAAAGAAAGGAATCCCATTCGAAAGTGCCATAGCTAAAAGCTGGAATACTAAATTTTTTAAATTTCTTAAACAAGAAGCCGATAAAGCATCCGTAATTCTTGCCATAGAAAAGGGGGCTTGTAACGATGCACAGGAGATGAAGGTTAAGGCCAGGTTTAGTCACAAGTTGGCTATTGCACCAACCGCATCGATTAGCATAATTTGTGGCGGAACAAGTGCTTGCATAGAGCCTATTCCAGCCAACATATATACACACAAGACGCTATCAGGCTCATTCACGGTC
>CAZAFN010000018.1:11333-26572 GCA_964484795.1 uncultured Alphaproteobacteria bacterium
TTTATGATGTATCTGTATTTATGAAATCATTTCATAAATTTTTGGAAGATCTTTTAGATCAAAAGGGTATGAATACAGAAGATATTTGGCAAAGTATAATTGAAAATGATGGTTCCGTTTTACATCTAGAAGAATTGTCAGATGATGAAAAAGCATGTTTTAAGACCGCATTTGAAATTGATCAAAGATGGATAGTAGAAATGGCGGCCGATCGGACACCGTTTATATGTCAGAGTCAATCAATAAATTTGTACCTTTCAGCCGATATTGATAAATGGGATTTGATGATGCTCCACTGGAAAGCTTGGGAACTGGGAATAAAAAGTTTATATTATTGCAGATCAAAGTCAATTCAGAGGGCTAGCTATGCTGGCGTTGAAGCTGATAATACTAAGAACTGGCCTGCAAAAAAGATATCCGAAGACAAAACTGACTATGAAGAATGTTTGTCATGTCAATGATTGATCTGTAAAAATGTATAATTTAGAGAAAAAAAAAATTTCAAAACCAGGGTTGTTAACATCTTCTCATTCATATAAGCCTTTTAGATATCCTTGGGCTTACGATTTCTGGAAAAGGCAACAACAAGTTCACTGGATGCCTGAAGAAGTTCCACTCGGTGAAGATTGTAAAGATTGGGTAATAAAATTAAATGACAATGAAAGAAATTTATTAACACAAATTTTCAGGTTTTTTACTCAATCTGATGTTGAGGTTAATGACAACTATATGGAGAGATACTCTCAGGTTTTTAAGCCAACTGAAGTCAAAATGATGATGTCAGCTTTTTCAAATATAGAGACCGTTCATATTGCAGCATATGCATTGTTATTGGAAACAATTGGAATGCCAGACACCGAGTTTTCTGCATTTCTTAAATACAAGGAAATGTCAGATAAGCATGATTATATGCAGCAGTTTACTGTTGATTCAAATCATGAAATAGCAAAAACGGTAGCGATGTTTGGAGGATTTACAGAAGGGTTACAATTATTTGCAAGTTTTGCAATGCTTTTGAATTTTCCTCGACATAACAAAATGAGAGGTATGGGACAAATTGTTACCTGGTCGGTAAGAGATGAATCCCTTCATTGTGAAGGCATGATTAAGCTTTTCCATGAATTTGTTAAAGAAACTAAATGCATGACTGCAAAATTGAAAAAAGAAATAATTGAATGTTGCGAAAAAGTTGTTCAATTGGAAGATAACTTTATTGACTTAGCATTTGAGATGGGACCGGTTGAAGGAATGAAACCAGAGGATATTAAAAACTATATTAGGTACATTGCTGATTGGAGGCTAAAGCAATTGAGTCTTGAGCCGATGTTTGGAGTTAAAACACATCCGTTACCGTGGCTAACGGAAATATTAAATGGAGTTGAACATGCGAACTTCTTTGAAGCAAGAGCAACAGAATACTCAAAGGTTGCAACATCTGGAAGTTGGGATGGAAAAGATGGGGTTTGGTCAATGTTTGATAACAAAATCAAAAGTTTTGGTTAGATTCAGACCTTTAACTTTGTTTTTCAATATATAATGATTGAGAAGGGAATGCGAATGCACCATTTCTTTTTTCAACTATTGATTTAATCTCTATAGCGAAACTATCTTTAATTGTTATGTAATCCTGGTAGTTATTAGTATTGGTAAAACATCTAATTAAAATGTCTATGGAACTTGCTGCGAAAGAATCTATCTTAACAATTACTGGTGTGGATTCAGAAACAAAAAAATCATTATTATTTTTTACATATGTTTCAATGTCCTTGCAAATATTCTTTAATAATTTGACTGAACTTTTATATTCAAGTCCAATAACCCAATTAATCCTCCTATAGGTGGTTTCAGTTACATTTACAACAGCATTTTCAGCAAATTGAAAGTTTGGTATATAGCATAATGATTTGTCAAATTTTCTTATCGCAGTTGATCTAAAACCAATTTTTTCAACAGTTCCCTCAATTACATTTTCAATTTCTATAACATCGCCTTTCTTAAAACGTTTCTCAACTAAGACCAAAATTCCTGAAATTAAATTCTTAAAAAGATCTTGAGCACCAAGAGCTACTGCAACTCCAAAAAGTCCTAATCCAGCAATTATTGGACCTACTTTAATTCCCCAAAGTTCAAGAACTGCAGAAAAACCAAGTATAAATATTAAAATTTTTAGAGCACTAATTATCCAATCTAACAGGTCACTCGTTAAGATATTTTCAATATTTTTGATTCTAAAAAGTAAAGGTTTAATAATCTGGCTAATTATCCAGAACAAAACTATAGTAAATAAAGATAAATTGACTTTATAAATCAAGTTTTCAAGCTTTCCTGAGTTATCGAGAAAAAATGAAGAAAGAAAAAAACCAAATGATAGAACTGAGAACTGAAGTGGCTTTTCAATGGATTTTAATATTTTTTCATTTTTTAATTTAAAAATAAAATTAATTTTTTTCTTAACAATTTCCTTCAGAAAATTTCTCATTAAAAAAATGACAAAGAAGGTTGCGAAGGCTAGTAGTAGATTTGACAATTCTATCCCAGCTATACTGTGTTGAATTAATATCTTGAATTTAGAATTTATGTAATTAAAAGTTTCCATCTAAAGAAAATTTATTTTTTAAAAAATTAATTGACTCATATTGACCAAACCCTTGTTGTAACAGTTTTTTAAGAATTTTGTCAAAACATTCTTTATTAGACTTTTGGTCTCTTTTCATCTGTTGAAGTAATCTAGTCTTATGTAGATAATTTTCAATAAGTAATTCTATGATATTTTCAGTTTCCACCATTTTCTTTAATTTTGTTGCAATTAGATTTTTGTCAAAGAAGTTCTTGTTTAATTCGTATTCCATTTTTTTTGGTGAAAACCCGCGTTTGACGAAGTGTTCTAATTTAATATCCATTAAGTTTTGTTCATCAAAGAAGCCAATTTTTTTATAATGTTCTAATACATCATTAATTTCTTTGAATAAGTTTTTATATTGCTTTTCGTCAATTTTCTTCTGCATAAAATCTCTGGTGATCTTTTTTTTTAGGATATTCTCGAATTTTTTTTTGGTAACAGAATATTTTGATAAATAGTATGAACAATATTTTTTAAAATAATCTTTGATCATTTTTAATTTTTATACTTAAAATCCTAGTGTAAAATTATATATCAAGATTATGAATAAAATAAGAAATTTTAGAGGATTTAATTGGATAGGATTTTATACTCTTTATATAAAAGAAGTAAGAAGATTTCTTAATGTTTTTGCTCAAACCATTTTGGCTCCAGCTATTACCACACTATTATTTTATCTGATCTTTGCTCTATCGATAGATAGAGATTATTTAAACACTAAACAACACACATTTTCAGAATTTTTGGCACCAGGTTTGATTTGTATGGCTATGATGCAAAATGCTTTTGCTAACACCTCTTCATCTATATTGATTTCAAAAGTTCAAGGTAATATTGTTGACGTGTTAATGCCTCCCTTGTCAGAGCTTGAACTTACTTTTTCTTATTGTTTAGGCGGAGTAACAAGAGGGTTATTGGTTGGTTTTTCCGTGGGAATAACAATTAATTTTGTTGTTCCTTTAAAACTTGTCAGTTTTTTTTACATTATATACTTTGCTTTTTTTTCATCTTTGCTTCTATCTTTACTTGGAATTTTATGTGGAATTTGGTCAAAAAAATTTGATCATATGGCAGCAATAACAAACTTTGTTATTCTTCCGTTAACCTTTCTTTCTGGAACGTTTTATTCTATTGATAGATTACCGGAATTTTGGCATTTTCTTGCAAGTTGGAATCCTTTTTTTTATATGATTGATGGTTTTAGGTCTGGCTTTTTGGGTTATGGTGATAGCAATGTATTTTTAGGAACTTTGATTCTAGCGTTTGGCAATCTATTTTTTTTAATTTTGACTATATATGTTTTTAAAAAAGGTTATGGTCTAAGAAATTAGAAATGAGTGTATTAAGTGTATACAATTCTTTAGACTTAGAAATTGACCATGGAGATGGAGTCTACATCTATTCAACTGATGGGACTAGATATCTTGACTTTACAAGTGGAATAGGAGTAACTAGTCTAGGTCATAGCCATCCAGCATTGATTTCAGCTTTAAAAGAACAAGCAGACAAAATCTGGCATTGTTCAAATTTATTTAAAATTACTGGTCAACATTTAGTAGCCAAAAAAATAGTTGATAATTCATTTGCTTCAAATGTGTTCTTTTGTAACTCAGGCGCAGAAGCAATCGAGTCTGGAATCAAGGTCGTTAGAAAGTATTTTAGTGAAAGAAAATCTAGAAAATTTAAGATAATTTGTGCTAACAACTCATTTCATGGTAGAACCATTGCAGCGATATCTGCTAGTGGTCAATCAAAACTTGTTAATGGTTTTCATCCAACTTTAGATGGATTCAAACAAGTAGAATTTAATAACATAGACGAAATAAAAAAAAATGTTGATGATGAAACAGCTGCGATTCTAATTGAAACAATTCAAGGAGAAGGAGGAGTCGAGCCAGCAAGCAAAGAATATTTGAGCGATTTAAAGAAAATAGTTAAAGATAATGATTTGTTATTGTTTCTCGATGAAGTGCAGTGTGGAATAGGAAGAACAGGGAAATTTCTAGCTTTTGAGTGGATGGATAAATTAACACCCAATATAGTTTCAGTAGCTAAAGGTATTGGAGGCGGTTTTCCAGTAGGTGCGCTTTTACTTGATAAAAAAACATCTGCTGTAATGACTCCAGGAACCCATGGATCTACATTTGGAGGAAATCCTCTGGCAATGGCAGTTTCAAATGCTGTGTTAGATTATGTTCTTAAAAAAGATTTTTTAGAACATGTGATTGAAGTTGGAGATTATTTAAATGAATTATTACAGAAAGAAATAATCGCAAAATTTCCAAAGTTAGTTAAGGGAATAAGAGGAAAGGGTTTGATGCTTGGTTTAGAAGCAAAGGAAAAAAATGAAATTTTAATTAATGCAATGATAAACGAAAAATTACTTACAGTTAAAGCAGGTAAAAATGTAGTTAGAATGTTGCCCCCACTCATTCTTGAAAAAAAACATGTTGATGAAGCAATTGAAAAAATGAACAATGCTTTTTTGGATCTATAAAAATGAATAAGAGAATAAGACATTTTTTAAACCTAGATGAATTAAAGACAAAAGAAATTCATTTAATCCTAAAAAATAGCCACAAGTTAAAAAAGAAATATGGAACTAAAAAACTTAAAAATAAAAAGATATTAGCAATGATATTTGAAAAACCTTCAACAAGAACAAGAGTGTCTTTTGAAGTTGGGATGAAACATCTTAATGGTGACGTAGTAATACTTGATCAGCATGACACTCAGTTGGCTAGAGGCGAATCACTGCAGGATACAATTAGAGTTCTTAGTCGATATGTAGACATAATAATGTACAGAGGATCTGATGAAAAAAAACTTTATGAAATAACAAATTGTTCGACTATTCCTATTATAAATGGGCTGACCGACCAAAGTCATCCATGTCAGATACTTGCTGACATTATGACATTGGAAGAGAAGTTTAAAAGTTTGAAAAATCTTAATTTGTGTTGGATAGGAGATGGTAACAATGTTTGTAATTCTTGGATTCATTCATCATTACATTTTGATTTTAATTTTAATATTTCATGCCCAAAAGGTTGTTTTCCAGAAAAAAAATTACTAAAGAAAATTAACTCTAAAAAGATTAGGCTTTTTGAGAATCCATTTAAAGCTGTTGAAAATGCTGATGTTATAATCACTGATACTTGGATTTCAATGGGTATGAAAGAAGATAAGAAAAGGTTAAAAAAATTTAAAAACTTTCAAATAAACAACTCTCTCTTTAAAAAAACAAATAAATCAACTTACTTTTTACATTGTTTGCCTGCACATAGAGGATATGAGGTTACAGATGAAATAATTGATGGTCAAAAATCGCTTGTCTGGGTTGAAGCTGAGAACAGATTATATGTTCATCAATCTATATTGTTGTGGTGTTTAGAAGGGCAATAATTCTTTTTTATCTTCTCCAGAGTTGAGGTGACAGTAGAATTAAGATTGGGTAAAGTTCTAATCTTCCAATAAGCATTCCTAAACAAAGAAAAAATTTGGAAAGATCTGTTAAATTTGAGTAATTTCCGTTTGGACCTATTATATCATTAAGACCAGGCCCAACATTTGCCAGAGCTGCTGCTGCACCTGATAAGGCTGTTAAGATTTGCTGATCATCAAATGCAAGAATAAGAGTTAGAATTCCAAATATGCTGATGTACAAAAAAAAGAAACCTGTGACGGAATTCAATATTTCTTCGCTAATCTCTCTTGAGTTATAGTTTGGTATAAAAACTCCCCTAGGTTCAATTATTTTTTTAACTAGCGTCATAGATGTTTTGATTAGAATCTGAACTCTAAAAATTTTTAGGCCACAACTTGATGAACCTGAACATCCCCCGATTAACATTAGAAATAAAAATAAAAGCGTCGTGAAGGTTCCCCAAACACTAAAATCATAAGTGCTAAAACCACTACCGGTAGAAATTGAAACAACAGCAAATGATGCAATTCTAAAGGATTGGAGAAAATCAACTTCATAATATTTTTGTAGCCAAAATGTGACTACCACAGTAGTGAAAAAAATTAACATCAGAAAAAAATGAACTTGTGAGTTTTTAAAAAGATCTAAGACTTTTCCTCTCATTGCTTGAAAAAGCAAAATGAAGGGCAATGATGAAATTATCATAAATGAAATTGTTACAACTTCAGTGGACACAGAGTCAAAAGAACCAATTGACATATCTTTGGTAGAAAAACCTCCAGTAGCTATAATAGTCATTCCATGTGCAATACTATCAAATGTGCTGAGACCGGTGGCAAATAATAAAAATGCACATAAAATAGTTAATGCTAAATAAACCAACCCTATTCCAGTGGCTATCTTGGTTGTCCTAGGAAGTACTTTTTCATCTTTTGAACTAAATTCAGTTTGAAAAAGTTGCATGCCACCAATTTTTAAAATTGGGAAAATAGCAATGGCAATTACAATAATACCTATTCCTCCAAGCCATTGTAACATTGCTCGCCATAGGAGGAGAGATTTTGATGTATTATCAAGATTGCTAATTACTGTTGCACCTGTAGTAGTTAAACCAGACATGGACTCAAAAAAAGAATTTGAAAAACTTAAATTTGTTGTTCCCAGGAAAAATGGCATTGCGCCAATTAATGTTAAGATTATCCAGGAAATTAATGTTAATAAAAATGCCGATAAAATTTCAACATCCTTTTGCTTGTTTTTAAAGATAAAAGATATATTTAAACCGGTAAACAAACATATAATAGAGATAAAGAAAAAAACAACCCAATCTGACCCACCATTAAAATAATCAAATAAACATGGGATGATTGCGTAAAGAGAAAAAAAAACTAACAAATTACCTATTACGAATAATGAAGACTTCAAATTATCCATAGTTAGTTGGGATTTCTTTTTTGATCGGGAATATCAAGAGAGAATGCAGGAATGATTACTTCAAATTCATCACCATTAAAACTTTTCATTTGATAACTTCCTTGCATTAAGCCTGAAGTTGTTTTAAGTGGCGTTCCACTAGTATACTCAAATTCATCTCCTGGTTCTATAATTGGCTGTTCACCCACAACACCCTGTCCAGTCACTTCTCTATGACTGCCATTAGAATCAAAAATCTGCCAATGTCTGCTAATAAGTTTTACGGTTTCTCTGCCATTGTTTTTTATTTTTACCTTGTAGGCCCAGAGATAAGAATCTTCAGAAGGGTCAGAATGATCTTCTAAGTAAATTGGTTCTACCAAAACGGAAACTTTATGTTTTTTGTCCATAATTAACTACCATCTAGAGATTAGCTTTCTTTAGTGCATAATCTATATCTTCAATTATATCGTCAACATCTTCCAATCCCACTGACAGTCTAACCAAATTTTTTGTAATACGTAAACTCATTTTTTCTTTTTGATTTAATCTGTGGTGTGTAGTGGTTTCTGGATGAGTGATTAGAGATTTTGTGTCACCTAGATTGTTGGATATTTCAACAAGTTGTAGATTATTTAAGAAACGGAAGGTTAAATCCTTCTCATTTTTTTTTGTAGTTTTAAGTTTGAAGGAAATTATTGTTCCACCATCAAGCATTTGTTTTTTTGCTAGATTTAGTTGTTCAAACCCCTCAAGCATTGGATAAAACACAGTTTCTACAAATCTATTGTTTTTAAGAAAATTAGCTGTTTTTTTGGCATTTTCAGTCTGCTTTGTTATTCTCAATTCTAATGTGTCAATACTCTTTAAAAGCACCCATGCATTAAATGGACTTAATGATGGCCCTGTGTTCCTAATGAATGGTTTGATTATGTTTTTGCAAAAATTTTCTTTACCTAATATTGCTCCACCAAGCACTCTACCTTGACCGTCTATATGTTTTGTGGCTGAATACATCACAACATCAGCATTAAAATTTAATGGTTTTTGAAGTACTGGAGTTGCAAACACATTGTCTACAACTACAATGGCACCTGATAAATGCGCTAGATTTGAAACGGCTTTGATGTCAACTAAATCTAAGCAAGGATTGGATGGAGTTTCAAAAAAAACAATTTTGGTTTTTTTTTTAAGTGCTGATTCCCACTGATTAAGATCTCTGCCATCTACCAATTCTATCTCAATACCAAATCTAGGGAGGATTTCGGTGATTATATAATGACAACTTCCAAAAAGTGCTCTACCAGCCACTAACCTATCGCCATTCTTTAAGTATGACATAAATATTGTCAGTATTGCCGACATGCCAGTTGATGTTGCCCAACAAGATTCAGCTCCTTCAATCAATGCCAACTTTTTTTGAAAAATTTCAACTGTAGGATTCCCAAACCTAGAGTACATAAATCTTTCTTTTCTTTCTTTAAAAGATTCCTCAGCTTCTTCTGCCGATTCATAGACATAGCCAGATGTTAGAAACAGTGGTTCACTGGTTTCTGAAAATTTTGTTCTATTTATTCCACCTTTAATAAAATTGGTTGAGTTTCTTTTTTTTTTTTTCATATAAGAGTTTTTAGATTAATATATTTGTAAAATTTATTTATAGTAGGGAAAATTATGAGCGCAAAGTTTTTTTTAATTATAACATTTACAATAACTTTATTTTTTACTTTTTTTTCAGAAGCTAGAGAATTATCAATACAGCAACTTGAGGAAAGAAAAAAAGCTGATTTTGAAAGAAAAAAAGAAAGAGAGAAAAGGGGAAAAAAGACTTTTCAAAAAGAAATTACAATTATGAGTGAAATTGTTTTCATTTCAAAAGAAAGGGAAGTACCCCCGGTGCTCTCTAATCTTGACCCGATTTTGGAGGATGAGGGATTTTATGGTGTTAAGCTTGCCATTGAAGATAATCTCACAACTGGCAGGTTTGTTGGCCATGATTACAAGGCTGAATTCCATAGAATTTTATTGGATGAGGATCTTGATAGTGAGTTTGAAAAATTAATGAAAGAGGGAAAATTTTTTTTTGTTGTAGATTTTAATGAAGATGAATTGTTATCTCTAATGAAGATCCCAGGAATTGAGAATGTTTTAATTTTTAATGTAAGAGCAAAAAATGATTCTTTAAGAAATGAAAATTGTAAGAAAAACTTTTTCCATATTCCACCTAGCTATTCTATTTTGTCTG
Source organism: uncultured Alphaproteobacteria bacterium (assembly GCA_964484795.1). Taxonomy (GTDB): domain Bacteria; phylum Pseudomonadota; class Alphaproteobacteria; order Methylaequorales; family Methylaequoraceae; genus CAZAFN01. Next base: position 21,039 of record CAZAFN010000018.1, read on the forward strand.
ATGCTCTTACACAGTATTTAGTAAAAAAAAAATGGAAAAAATGGTTTTTAGTAACAGGACCAGATAAAAATGATCAGTTATATTCTGATGCAATAAAAAAATCAGCAAAAAAATTTAATGTTAAAATAAAGGAAGAAAAAACTTGGGACTTCACCTCAGATTTGCGAAGAACAGCTGGAAAAGAAGTGCCAATATTTACAAAAGGTTCAAAGTATGATGTTCTTGTTGTTGCTGATGAACAAGGTGAATTTGGAGAATACCTTGCATATAGGACATGGGACCCTAGACCAGTAGTTGGAACACAGGGTTTAAAACCAAGTTCTTGGCATCGTACTCATGAACAGTGGGGTGCAACACAAATGCAAAATAGGTTTAGAAGAGAAAGTGGAAGATGGATGACTGAGGTTGACTACCATGCTTGGACTGCGGTCAGAGCTTTAGGAGAAACAATAACCAGAACTCAAAGTAATGATGTAAATGAAGTCCAAAAGTATTTATTAGGTGAAAAATTTGGTTTGGGTGCTTACAAAGGTGTAAAGGTATCTTTTAGATCATGGAATGGACAATTAAGACAACCAATTTTATTAGCTGCTCCAAGATCAATGGTATCAGTCTCTCCCCAGGAAGGTTATATTCATCCAGTAAGTGAGCTTGATACTATGGGAAAAGATCAACCGGAATCTACTTGTAAATTTTAAAAATTTTAATACATTAGCATCATGAATCTTCTTTTTTTAATGGTAACTTTTTTTTCAATAATTAGCTTTTCAAGTGTTAAAGCAAACTTGGCCTACATTACCAACGAGAAAGACAATACAGTAAGTGTAATTGATATAAAAAAAAAAAAAGTTATTAAAACCGTCAAGGTTGGCCAAAGACCTCGAGGAATCATTATGTCCAAGGATGGAAAACTTGTTCTTATATGTGCATCAGATGATGATAGAGTTGAAGTAAGAGAAGCAGAAACCCTAAAATTAAAATATCATTTGCCATCAGGACCAGACCCAGAACTTTTTATCCTATCTCCAGACGATAGCACTCTTTACATAGCTAATGAGGATGATGCGATGGTCACCGTAGTTGATATGAATGACAAAATGATAATTGATGATATACCAGTTGGCGTTGAGCCTGAAGGGATGGGACTTACAAATAATGGCGAGATTTTAGTAAATACCTCTGAAACCACCAATATGGCACATTTTATAGATACGGAGACACTTGAGATTGTTGAAAATGTTTTGGTTGACCAAAGACCACGAGTTGCGATGTTTACCCCGGATGATAAAGAAGTATGGGTTTCTGCGGAAATAGGTGGTACGGTAAAAGTTATTAACCCAAGTTCCAAAGAAGTTACTCACACCATAGGATTTGAAATACCTGGAGTTAATGAGGAGAGCATCCAGCCAGTAGGCGTAAGGCATTCAAAAGATGGTAAATATACATTTGTAGCTCTTGGCCCAGCCAACAGAATTGCAGTAATCGATCAACAAACAAAAAAACTAATTAAATATCTTCTTGTTGGGCAAAGAGTCTGGCAACTAGCATTCACTCCTGATCAAAAAACTTTATTAAGTACTAATGGAGTAAGTAATGATGTCTCCATTATTAATGTAGATAAACTTAAAGTTGAAAAATCAGTCAAAGTTGGAAGATTTCCTTGGGGAGTTGTTATAAGCCCCAACTAGTGAACCTTTGGGAAATTAATTAAGCAAAATGACTGTTGCCCTAGAAATAAAAAATGTTTCACATAAATTTGGAGAGTTTTTGGCGCTTAATGATGTCAGCTTGAATATTCATCCAGGTGATTTTACTGTTCTACTCGGATTAAATGGTGCTGGTAAAACCACTCTTTATTCATTAATCACTAGGCTCTACAACAACAATTCTGGGTCAATAAAAATCTATGGATTTGATGTTCGGGAAAATTCGGTAAATGCTCTTAAAAACATTGGAGTTGTTTTCCAACAGCCAACTTTGGACCTTGACTTAAGTGTTAAGGAGAATCTTCATTATCATTCATCTCTACATGGTATAAGTTTTTCAGAAGCTAATAAAAGAATCGACGATGAAATTGGTAGGATAAAATTAGAAGATAAGATTAAAAGTAAAGTCAGAGCATTGTCGGGTGGACAAAGGCGAAGAGTTGAAATTGCAAGGTCACTTATCCATAGACCTAAACTTTTACTTTTAGATGAACCAACAGTTGGTTTGGATATAGGTTCTAGGCAAATGATTTTAAAACATGTTAAGTCTTTATGTAAAAAAAATAATTTAGCAGTTCTATGGGCCACTCATTTGATTGATGAAATTGATAAGGGAGAAAAAGTAATAATTATAGATAAAGGTAAAGTCCTTGAATCCGGTGATGTTTCAATGATTGTAAGAAAAACCAAAACAAGAAATATTAGAGATGCATTTAACAAATTAGTAGGAATTTAAATAATAATGGAACTTGTAATATATATAAGATGTTTCAAAGGGATTGTTTTGAGAGAGGCGTTGAGGTTCATTCATCAGAAAGAGCGTTTTTTCTCTGCATTAGTTAGGCCGTTGGTTTGGCTTGGAATTTTTGCCGCAGGATTTAGATCAGTACTTGGGGTTGCAATAATCCCCCCTTACGAAACTTATATTCCTTATGAGGTCTACATTGCCCCTGGTTTAATAGCAATGATTCAATTGTTTAACGGCATGCAAAGTTCCCTTTCTATGGTTTATGACAGAGAAATGGGCAGTATGAAAACAATGTTGGTAAGTCCTATTCCTAGGTGGTTTTTGTTAATATCAAAATTACTTGCTGGTGTTTTTGTTTCTATACTTCAGGTTTATGCTTTTTTAATAATAGCCTCGCTATGGGATATAATTCCGCCAATTTCTGGATATTTTACAATTCTTCCTGCTTTGATAGTTTCAGGTTTGATGTTAGGTTCTTTAGGAATGTTTTTATCTTCTGCAATTAAACAACTAGAAAACTTTGCTGGTGTTATGAACTTTGTTATTTTCCCTATGTTTTTTGCCTCATCAGCTCTTTATCCTTTATGGAAAATCGAAGAAACGAGTGAATGGCTATATTATGTTTGTTTTTACAATCCCTTTACTTATGCTGTAGAGACCATCAGGTTTTCTCTTTATTCGCAGATAAATATAGAATACACAATTGGGATTATTATATTTACATTAATATTTTTGTTTTTATCGATTTTAGGATATGATCCCGCGAGAGGAAATTTACAAAAGAAAGCGGGAAAATAAATATGAAAATTTTTTTAAGAGTTTTATGCGCAATTGTTTTTATGTCTTCAGTAGCTTTAGCTAAGGGTGACCTTGCTATAAGGGCAAAAAAATTAGAATTAAAACTTGGTTCAGAAAAAAGTGATTATGATATGTCGCAAAAAGTTTTTGAGATGGAAACTGGCAAAGCTTACAGACTTGAAATTTCTAGTATGGGTTTCAAAGAATACGAGATTGAAGCAGAAGAATTTTTTAGAAACATTTGGATTAGGAATATCGAAGTAGCAGGAATAGAGATTGATACACCTGTAATAGAAGAAATCGAGTTTGAGAGAGAAGGAGAAATTGAAATTAAGTTTGTTCCAATAAGACCAGGGAAATTTGATTTTGAAATTGAAGGTTTGCAGAACAAAGGTATGGTTGGCCAATTTATAGTTAAATAAAAAAACAAAAGGAGAAATTAAATGAATATTTTGTCTAAGATTTTTGTTGGTTTGTTGATAAGTTTTTTGATTACACCCAATTCTTATTCTGCCCCCCCCGAAGAGGCACCAAAAAAATGGCCTTGTGATCAGGTTTATAATCCCAAATTAGATTTGAATTCTATTTGGCAAGGACCGTCGATTGAAAAATTTATAAAAGATTGGTGGAAGGATGATGATATCATTGATTATGTAAATCAACTTTCTAACCCTATTCTCAGTGAAGAAGATGGAACAAGAATAATTGAGGAATTTTCTAAAAAGTATACTTATTTTGGATTAATTAAAAAATCAGAACAAAGAGAAAAATTGATCTTGTTATTTGCAGGCCTCTATCAAAAAGCTAGAGATAGAAGAAACAGACAATATGTTGGAATAATAAAATTTGTTAATAGGCAAGAATCTTTGAGAACAGAAATTGGAAATGCTTCCAAGTCATTAAGGGAGCTTAGAAAAAATAAAATTGGTGAAGAAGACACGAGATACATTGATGCATCTTCAAAACTTGAATGGAACACACGTGTTTTTGATCAACGGACAAGACTGACCGAATACATCTGTGAAGAACCAGTTTTTAACACGCAAAGACTTGGTTATCAGTCAAGAAAAATTTTATCTTATTTAAATTAACTAATTATTTAAATGAACTTAAAATGAACTTTTGAATCATCATTTCTTAATTTTCAATTTATTATACATATAATAAGCTTGCATTTTGCAAGTGAAATCCAAACTATAAAAGGAGATAAATTATGGCTTGGACAAAACCAATGATTTCTGAGATCTCAGTAGGTCTTGAAATCAATTCATACGCTTGCGCTGAGAAGTAATTTTTAGCACAGGCAAGAATAGCCCCTTAAGTCTAATTTGCCTTAAGGGGCAATTTTTGTAGGTTTATGCTTAAAGTTTTAGTTTTAGGATCTGGAGCAGGAGGAGGCTCTCCGCAGTGGAACTGCAATAGTAAAGTTAGTAGGGCTGTAAGGAATGGAGAGCCAGGAACTTCTCCAAGAACGCAGTCATCGATAGCGGTAACATCTAACGATTCGGAGTGGTTCTTATTTAATGCTTCACCAGACTTAGGTTCGCAAATTCTCAGAAACCAACAAATGCACCCAAAAAAGGATTTGAGGCATAGTCCTATAAGCGGAGTAGTTTTAACAAATGGTGATGTGGATCATGTGGCAGGTCTTTTGACTTTAAGAGAAAGACAAGATCTTTCTTTATATGCTCACTCCAGAGTTCATTCAGTATTAAAAGAAAATTCAATCTTTAACGTTTTAAACCCAGATTATGTTGAAAGGCGTGAAATGAAAATGAATGAAAAGTTTGAGCTTAAGAATAAATACAATGATGGTGTTGGCCTTGAGATAGAAGCTTTTGAAGTCCCTGGGAAGATTGCTCTTTGGCTTGAAGATGAGTCGAAAGGTGAAAACTTTGGCACGCAAGAAGGTGACACGATTGGGTTAAAAATATCTTCAAAAAAAAATGGAAAGTCTTTTTTTTACATACCAGCATGTGCAAAAATGACTGATGAACTAGCCAATAGACTTAGAGGATCAGAAATGATTTTATTTGATGGAACGCTTTGGGAAAATGATGAGATGGCTATGAGTAAAGTTGGTGAGAAAACTGGACAGAGGATGGGACATATGAATAATTCAGGAGAAGATGGTTCCGTTCAAGTATTTAAAGAACTAGATGTTAAGAGAAAAATATTTATACATATAAACACGACAAACCCCATTTTACTGGGAAACTCAGATGAGAGACAATATGTTCAAGAAAATGGATGGGAAGTGAGTTTTGATGGAATGGAGATTG
>CAZAFN010000018.1:26589-30555 GCA_964484795.1 uncultured Alphaproteobacteria bacterium
AGTAATTGTGGAGGAATTTTAAAAATGAATAGCAAAAGAGAACCATGGACCAAGAAAAAGTTTGAAGAAAAGTTGCGTGAAAAATCTAAGTTTTACCACAGGAATCATGAATTTAACATACTTATGAATGAGGGTAAATTGGATAAAAAAGCCGTGCAGGGTTGGGTTGCAAACCGTTTTTATTATCAGGTAGCAATTCCTATTAAAGATGCTGCCATATTGTCAAATTGTTGGGACCGTGACATTAGGCGGGATTGGATTCAGCGTATAATTGATCATGATGGTAATGGAAAAGATTCTGGTGGAATAGAAGCTTGGTTAGAACTTGGTGACTCAGTTGGATTGCATAGGGATGAACTCGTAATGCACAAGCATCTTTTGCCAGGTGTAAAATTTGCAATAGATGCCTACATTAATTTTGCAAAACAGAATCCCTGGCAAGTTTCTGCAAGCTCATCTTTAACTGAATTGTTTGCTCCAGTAATACATCAAGATCGCATTGATAACTGGCCTGAAAAATATCCTTGGATTGATAAGGAAAAAGGGTTTAGATATTTTAATAAACGTTTAACCGAAGCTCGTAGGGATGTAGAGATGGGACTTGAGGTAACTTTAGAATATTACAAAACTAGAGAACAACAAGAATCGATGCTTGATGTACTTCAGTTTAAACTTGATGTCCTGTGGACGATGTGTGACTGCATGTGGCTGGCTTATATTGAAAAAAAACCCCCATATCATAATTGTAAATAATGACGAATATTTTGAAAATAAAAAATGAGACAGTTCCAAAATTTCCAAAACACGTTAGATTTAAATATAATGAACCAAGAAAAGAGTGGGTTATTCTTGCACCTGAGAGGCTCGTTAAACCAGATGAAATTGCCGTTGAAATTCTTAAACTGGTTGATGGGAGAAAGTCAGTGAAAGAAATTTCTAACGAACTTAGTGGAAAGTTTAACGCACCGGAGGACGTTATTTTGAAAGATGTGACGAATATGCTTCAGGAACTTGCTGATAAAGGGTTTATATTAGAATGAAAAAAGCAAATGGTTTAAAAAGAGCTTCGGATTATGGGATTAAGGCACCACTAGCACTATTGGCTGAACTATCGCATAGGTGTCCACTTCAGTGCCCATATTGTTCAAACCCTGTCCAGCTAGAAAAAAAGACAGGAGAGTTGACTACAGATGAATGGAAGTCTGTTGTTGATCAAGCTGTAGAGATGGGTATGCATCAAATACATTTGTCAGGAGGGGAGCCCACCGTTAGACATGACCTTGAGGAGATAGTAGAGCATTGTTCTAAAAAAGGTTTATATACAAATCTAATTACTTCAGGCGTTTTACTTAATCCAGATAGGCTTGAAAAACTAGAAAAATTTGGTTTGGAACATGTTCAAATTTCTTTTCAAGATACAGAAAGTGAAAATGCTGACAGAATTGGAGGTTATAAAGGTGGGCATGCCAAAAAGCTTGAGGTTGCAAAATGGGTTAGAGATGTTGACATACCACTCACATGCAACTGTGTTGTTCACAGACAAAATATTGATAATTTAGAAAATTTTATTAAAATGGCATTGGACTTGGATGCAGAAAGAGTTGAAATTGCTCAAGTTCAATATTATGGGTGGGCTCTAAAAAATAGAGCGGCATTCATACCTACACCAGAACAACTTGATCATGCAACTGAGATAGTAGAAAAGGCTAGAATTGATTTAAAAGGTAAATTGGTCATTGATTATGTTATCCCAGATTATTATGCAAAGCACCCCAAAAACTGTATGGGAGGATGGGGCAGAAGGTTTTTAAATATGAATCCTAAGGGATTTGTTCTTCCTTGTCATGCAGCTGAAACGATTCCGCATTTGAAGTTTGATAATGTAAGAGAACATAGTTTAAAATGGATTTGGGAAAATTCTGAAGCTTTTAATCTTTATAGGGGTACTGATTGGATGCCGGAACCATGCAAATCTTGTGACAGAAAAGAAATTGACTGGGGTGGATGTAGATGTCAGGCAATGGCACTTACAGGTGATGCAAAAAACACAGACCCTGCCTGTTCTATATCTCCATTGCACAATGAAATATTCTCTATGGCTGAAGAGGAATCAAAAACAGCTCCTCCAGAGTTTATTTACAGAAGATACGGCGTTAGGTTTAATTCACCTATTTGACAGTTGCCCTACCTTTAATCAATGCTTCTGTAGTTGATTCATCCGCTTTCTTTCTTTTTCCAGGTCTTAAGCTAAGAATTGGGATGTTGTGTTTTTTTAGTATGGCATCTATTTCTTTTTGATTATTCTTAATGAATTTATTTAATTTTTTTTTCCAATCTGTTTCGCCATCTCTTACACCCATTGTTGTATAGTAATCCATCCTACCCCAACCTTGGTCTGTAGTTTCTAATGGTATGAAAACATATTCGTCTTTTTTTATTCCATGTTTATTAAGAAAGTGGATTCCTATTGGACCAGACATAAAAGCGATGTCAGCCAAGCCATCGATTAGATCTTCTATCATGGTTTCCCCAATTATTGCTTTTCTTGGATCAAACGTTAGGTTGTATGGTCTTACTCTTCCCATTAAATTATATCTTTGCAAAACGAAAGTAGGGGGCGTTCCGGCTTGAACCCCAATGGTTAACTCAGCTAATTGAGGATGATCTGGTCTGTCAACTTCAATTCCGCTATCTTTTAAATAGATCATTCCATAAGACCATCGCATATATGGAACGGTGTTTAGAACAAGATCATTTCCAGAAGTGATTCCAATGAGAATGTCACATTTTTTTTTATTGAGCGTATTTCTTACGTAACCAATTACTTGGGGAAAATATTCATAAACAACTGGAATGTTAAGTTTTTTACCCAGTAATTTAGCAATGTCATTTTCAAAACCTTCTCCTTTTTCATTGGAAAATGGCATATTGGAAGGATCAGCACATACTCTTAGGTGTTGAGTGTCAACGGCCTCAATTGCAGTTTCTCTTGATTTAATTTCAAAAACAAAAGAAAAAAATAGTAAAATAGTTAAGAATATTTTCATTTTAGTCAAAAAAAGGTAGCTGTAAAATTTACAACCGCAGAAGAATTTTTATTCTTCTTTAAACTTAGGCAATTTTGGAAGTCTTACGCCTCTTCTTATTTTACCATCAGCCCTAGCCTTAACATATCTGAAAATATCATTGATGTGTGGTGCAACATTAGTGTTCTCACCAAAGGCTGGCATCACGTTTCCTTTTTGTGCTCCCTCTTCAACACCTCTACCGTTAGCAATTACTGTAAAAAAATCAATATAATCTAAACCTTCTTTAACTGACATCATAAGGGATGGTGCATAGGTGCTTCCCATAGCATCAGGTCCATGGCACACATGGCACTCAGCATGATACGCTCTCCACCCTTTGTATGTGGAGAAATCCATCCAACCATATTTCATTTCCACAAGGGAATCATCATTTCTACATTCTTCGAGATCTTCTTCTTGAACAAAGTCCACAGCAGTATCTTTACAATAAATTTGTATGAGATTTAGAGGTGTTCCATCTTCTTTAAGCCTATCACCCTTACCATAGGTAACGTAATAAGTTGGATTGTCATCATCATCGAACTGGGGTTCTACAGCTTCTGGAGTTGGTACAGCCTTGGTCGCAGAACTATACAACAATAGTGTAGCTATTAGTAAAAATTTTTTAAAGCCTGTCATAATCTCTTCCTAAAAATATAATTCCAATAAATAATATCTATTTATATTGTAAATATGTCCTAAAACTCAACACTTTTATTTTTTTTTTTTGCAAAAAAAAAGCCCGAATAATTACTCGGGCTTTTTTAAATAGCGATTTACTGTTGCTCTACTACGGTAAAGAGAAAACAGTCAACACACCACCAAGAGCAGTATGGTTGTGAAGTGCAGCATATGCACCCACAGCACCAAGACCTGCAGTTGGATCAGTAAGACCAGC
>CAZAFN010000019.1:0-30548 GCA_964484795.1 uncultured Alphaproteobacteria bacterium
TAATTAATGCAGGTTTAATTGGTTTGTCATTAATTTCTTCTTTTGCAATATCTTCAGGAAATTCAATTACAGTAACTCCAGGTTTCTCAGTTTCAGCAACTTTAAATGCCTTTCTTACCACTTCTGTAATATTACTTGCAGTCAAAATTGTTTGTGCCCATTTGGAAATGGGGTTAACCATACTAATTGAGTCCATAATTTGATGGCTTTCCTTGTGTAGTCTTTTTGTAGAGCCTTGACCAATGATTGCAACGACAGGTGCTCTATCCATATTAGCATCGGCAAGACCTGTCATCAAATTTGTTACACCAGGGCCCAAAGTAGATAAGCAAACACCAGCTTTTCCAGTTAATCTACCATAGGTATCTGCCATAAAAGCAGCAGCTTGCTCATGTCTACATAGTACAAACTCAATTTTTTTACTTTTTTCTAGGGAGAGCATAAAATCGGCATTTTCTTCACCCGGGATTCCAAAAATTTTGGTAACTCCTTCCTCTTCAAGACATTTTATAAACAAATCAGATGCTTTCATTCTTACTCCTTATTTCTATTTTCTTAAAATCAACATTTTTTCAATTTGCATTTCATGCATTGTATATCTTATTCCTCCAACACCATGGCCGGAGTGTTTTAATCCAGCAAAAGGCATCCAGTCAACTCTAAATGCAGTGTGATCATTATGAAAAACTGCTGAAGCATTTATTCTTTCATAAAATTTTAAAACTTCATTAATCTCATTTGTAAAAATTGATGCTTGAAAAGAAACATCAACAGAATTTGCAATAGATATTGCCTTTTCAAAATCAGTATAAGTGTGTATGCATACTACAGGACCAAATATTTCTGATTGAGAAATCTTGTCAGAACTTTTGGGATTAAGAAGTATAGTTTTATCAAATTCAGTTTCTGACAATCTCTTTCCTCCAAGTATTAATTCAGCTCCATTTTTAACAGATTCTTGAACCCATTCATCAACTCTATCAACTTCAGCAGGTCTGATCAATGGACCAACATTTGTTTCTTTTTTTAAAGGATCTCCAATTTTTAATTTTTGAACATCTTTTTTAAAAATTTCAATGAAATTGTCTAGAATGTTTTTAGTGATAAAAATTCTCTGGACAGAAACACAAACCTGACCGGCATGATAAAAGCCACCTCTGGCCAAGCTTTGGGAACAATCAATTAATGATGTGCTTTCAGTCAGAAAGGTTGGTGCCATACCACCATGCTCTAAGGCACATCTAGTACCTGGCGCTAATTTAGATCTTAAAAACCATCCAACCCTACTAGAACCAATAAAACTAAAAAAATTAATTCTGTCATCCGACACCAATTTTGTTGCTAATTCTAAATTTTTGGGTAGAACAAAATGGCATCTCTCTTCTGGAAGACCAGCATCATACAACATTTCAATTATTTTTTTACAAGATAGAGGCGTATCTTCAGCAGGTTTAACTATTACTGAACAACCAACAGCTATTGCGGGAATTATTTGATGAATTATTAAATTAAATGGGTGGTTGAAAGCACTTATGGCTAGTACCAATCCAATTGGCTCCTTTTGAGTAAATGCAATTCTACCAGAAGAAGCATCATCTAAGTTCATAGGTATTACCGAGCCAGATTCTGATTTTAGAACTTCTATGCATGAATCAACTCCGTCAGCTCCTCTTTTTATTTCAATAATAGAGTCAATTAATGGTTTGCCACCCTCAGATGCAGCTAATGATGCTAACTCATCAATGTTTTTTTTAATGTCATCTGAGAATCTTTTTAATACTTCTATTCTTTCCTTAGGAGGAAAATCTAAACCTTTATTCATAGACACTTTTGATGCCTTATGAACAATCTTTTCCAATTGATCTTCATCATGGCAGTCCAAAGTTGTAATTACATTATTTTTCCAAGGTGATTTTACTTCAAGCATAATCTTAAATGTTTACATTCAGAAAGAATTAATTCTATAATAGAGTAAAATAATTTACTACTACTTATTATATCAAAGAATCAGAAATGCCTTCATTTGACGTCGTATCTAAAACAGATTTAGCAGAAGTTGATAATGCTATTAATGGTGCAATGAGAGAAATATCAACTAGGTATGATTTTAAAGAAAGCCAATCAAAAATTGCTAGAGACAATGATGAAATTGAATTAATGGCAGAAGATCAATATAAAATAGATCAGGTTCAACAAATTTTTAGAACTCACTTGGTCAAGAGGAAAGTCTCAACAGGAGCATTTGATTTTTCTAAAGTTGAAGATGCAAGACAAGGAATGTTAAGACAAAAATCAAAAATTGTGCAAGGTATTGAAAGAGAAATCTCTCAAAAAATTAATAAAATTGTAAAAGATAGTAAATTGAAACTTCAAATTGCCATCAGGGGTGATGAAATAAGAGTTTCTGGGCAAAAGAGAGATGTGCTTCAAGAGGCAATACAATTAATTAAAAATATGGGAGTAAAGCAACCATTGCAATTTATTAATTTCAGAGACTAATTTTGGCATTAAATTTTCATAGCTATTAATATGAAAGAAAAAAAAAATATTATAAAAAAATTACTTAGTGAATCATCTGGTTCGATGATAAATAAGTTGGCTTCTTTAAAATATGTAACAAAAAAGGACACAGCATTAATTTCTTCAGTAATATCGAATACTTTAAAAAAGAAGAAATAGTTATTTTTTGATTACAAAAAAAGAGTACCCTTGATGCCAATCACTGCATCTTCCCTGAAATACTGCACTGGTATCATCATGTGTTGTTCTTATTTCTAACTGAGCAAGTACAACTGAATTTAAATCTTCAATGGCTTTATAAGTGCCATCTCTAACCTGTTTCCAATTCCAATCATCCACAATTAAAATGTACTCGCTATCTAATGCAGGTTGAGGCATTATTACTCCGTCTATATGATCCTTAAAGTTATGTGGCCCATCAAATAAGAATATATTGTGTGGACCAATAGAATTATAATTAACTTCTCTAAAATCTTTATTCAAGAGGTTGAAGTCAATTTTTTCTGTTAAATAATTATTGATATTTTTTTCAAAAATTTTTTTGGGATTATCTACTTTCGTTAAAAATTCAGACCAATTGTCAATGCAAGTAATTTTAAGCTCATTTTCATATATTGCTGAACAAGCAGTTGAGCCCATCCATGAACCAATTTCAAGATATTTAGGCGACTTCATAGAAGAAATTATATTATTTATCAAGTATCTATATTTTTTCCCAGACAATCCGCCTAATTCTTTTATTTCATCAGTAATTTTAGTTTCTAAAGCAAGTGTCATTTGCAGGGAATCATCTAAAATTTTTGAAAATTTATGTTTTCTTGTTCCATGGAATTTTATTGATGTCTCATCGATATTAGCAGATAAATTTATTAAATTTTTTAGTTCAGCATTTTCTTTTGAAAATATTTGTTTCTTCAGACTTTCCATATTAAATTTTAGACATAGAATAAAATCAAAATATAAATATGAGTAAACTAGAAAAATGTCATAATGTAAATGATTTTAGAGTTTTGGCAAAGCAAAGACTACCATCACCAATCTTTCACTATATAGATGGTGGTTCAGATGATGAAGTAACTTGCAAAAGAAATACTGAAGCCTTTGAGAAGTGCTATTTGGTTCCCAATGTGCTTAGATCAGTTGAAAAAATTAGTCTTGGAGTAAATATTTTGGGCAAAAAAATTAATTTGCCGTTTTTTCTTTCTCCAACAGCCCTTCAAAGACTTTTTCATTTTGATGGGGAACTTGCTGTTGCTAAAGCGGCTGAAAGTTTTAACACTTTTTTTGGAATTTCATCTTTATCAACTCTACCAATTGAAGATATAAAATCGATTAATACACCGAAAATGTTTCAATTATATTTTCATAAGGATAAAGGGCTAACAAATTCAATGATTGACAAATGTAAAAGTAATAATATTGATGCACTGGCCTTGACAGTTGACACGATTACTGGAGGAAATAGAGAAAGAGATCTTAGAACTGGGTTTACATCTCCACCAAAATTAAATCTAAAAAGTTTTTTAAGTTTTATGTTTTCTCCAGTATGGACAGCAAATTACTTATTTAGAAAAAAATTTGATCTACCTTTTTTAAGCGAATATGTAAAACAAGGTACAGACATTAGAATTTCAGTATCTGATTATTTTACCAATATGCTTGATCAAAATATGAACTGGAAAGATGCTGAAAACATTAAAAAAGAATGGGGCGGAGTTTTTTGTTTAAAAGGCATAATGTCTGCAGATGATGCCAAAAAGGCAGTTGATATTGGAGCTGATGCCATAATGATATCAAATCACGGTGGAAGACAATTAGATGGTTCAAGGTCTCCTTTTGATCAACTAGAGGAAATTATTGATACGGTTGGGGGTAAAATTGAGATTATCTGCGATGGTGGAATTAGAAGAGGGACTCACATTTTAAAAGCATTATCTGTTGGAGCCAATGCCTGTTCAGGAGGGCGTCTATATCTTTATGCATTAGCTGCAGGTGGAAAACTTGGAGTGATTAAAGCTATAGAAAATTTAAAAAATGAACTATCAAGGGATATGAAATTAATGGGTTACAACAAAATATCTCAACTCAATCGAAATAATGTGAGGTTCAGTTGAAATCACTTACATCTTTTACATTATTCTTACTGACGTGTTTTATATTTACTGAAAGTTTTGGAGTTAGCAATGATTCTCCAGATTTAAGTTTAAAATCTGAGAATGATTTAACGTGGAGTGAGTGGATCAACAAAACAAAAGAAAAATTGAAGTTTCATAATTTCAAAGATTCAACTCTAAACCAATTAGATAAAATTACGTTTAATAAAAGAGTAATTGAACTTGATAGAAAACAACCAGAATTCAAAATTAATTTCAATCAGTATAAAAAAAATCTAATTACCAAAGAAAGAAAGAAACAACTAAAGAAAAATTATATTCAAAATCTAAATTTGCTAAAAAAAATAGAATCTAATTATAACATTGATATTAAAACACTGGTTTCACTGTGGGCTATTGAAACATCATTTGGAAAGCACGTTGGCAAATTTAATATCATTAGGTCTCTTTGTTCACTATCATATGATGGTAGAAGAAAAGATTTTTTCTTTAATGAACTTGTGAATGCAATGACCATTATAGATGATGAGCATATTAAAGTTAAAGACTTCAAGGGTTCCTGGGCTGGTGCGTTTGGTCAAACACAGTTTATGCCAAGTACATTTATAAATTATGCAGTTGATTTTGATAATGATAAAAAAATTAATCTATTTAATAAACAGGATGCATTAGCATCTGGAGCAAATTATCTTAGCCTAATGGGTTGGAATAACAAATTGATTTGGGGAGAAAAGATAGACATAAAGCTAGATGAAAAACTAAAAAAATTTTCCAAGGAAAAAACATATAAAAAAAGAAAATATTGGGAAAGTTATGGAATTTTTTTAAAAAAGAAATACAATGATGATGATTTGATGCGCCTAATAATACCTGATTCCATTGACAATCAAGTTTATTTGGTAACAAAAAATTTTGATGTTTTACTTGGATGGAATAGGTCAAATTATTTTGCTTTAACTGTTTTTTTACTTTCAGATGAAATTAATTAGAGTGCTTATGAATTTTAAAATTTTTTTATACCTTTTAATTCTATTCACTCTATCAAGTTGTTCGGAAACCACATTTCTTGTAAATTCAGCCAAAAGAATTGGTTCTTGGGGTGATGGATCAACTTACAAAATTGGAAATCCATATAAAATCAACGGAAAATGGTATTATCCTGCCGTAGACTATCAATATGATGAGATTGGTTACGCTTCATGGTATGGTCCAGCATTTCATGGAAAAAAAACTGCAAATGGAGAAATATTTGATCAAAATAAAATTTCTGCAGCTCATAAAACTTTACCTTTACCATCAATCGTAAGAGTAACAAACCTTGAAAATGGTAAGGTTTTGTCTGATATTAGAATTAATGATAGAGGACCATTTGCTAGAGGTAGGATTATAGATTTGTCTAAAGCAGCAGCAAAAGAGCTAGATTTTTTAAAGGAAGGCATAGCAAGAGTCAGAGTTGAAATATTAGAAGACGAATCACGAAAATTAGCATCAGGTAGCAAAAATTCAGTAAACAAAGTAGAGTCGGCAGAAATAAAAGAAATTAAAAAGAGAGAATTCTCCAACCATTCTGATCTAAAGCTGGAGAATTCACCAAAGATTAAGGAAAACGATAAAAAGGAAGACAATTTATCTTCAGAAAATAGTATATTAAAGGATGCTCCTCTAGCAATTCAAGTTGGAGCATTTAATGATCATAGAAATGCTAAATCATTGATAGAAAAATTGTCAGAGTTTAAAGCATACATTGTAAGAGAGTTTGTAAATGAAACATATTTTTATAGAGTAAGAATAGGACCAATAGAAAGTATAGACTTAGCTTATTCAATTAAAAAAAAACTTAATGATTTGGGTTTTACAAGTGCCCATTTAATCAAAAATTAATTTGCTATGTTTAAATTATTATTTTTTTTCATTTTAATTTTTAAATTTGCAGTTGTGAGTTCTATGGAAACTGTTGCAAAACAAGCTTTACTATATGATTTGTCAACTAATACTATTATTTTAGAAAAAAATTCTGATGAATTGATGTCACCAAGCTCTATGAGCAAAATTATGACAATTTATTATCTTTTTAAAAAGCTAAAAGATGGAGAAATTTCACTTGAAGATGAATTTAAAATAAGTAAAAAGGCTTGGAAAAAAGGTGGATCAAGAATGTTTTTGAATGTTGATTCGATGGTAAAAGTAGAAGATTTAATTAAAGGAATAATTGTCCAATCTGGTAATGATGCATGTATTGCTGTAGCTGAGGGAGTTTCTGGGAGTGAAGAGTTTTTTGTTGAGGAATTAAATTTACTTGCTAAAGAGATTGGATTAACTGATTCTTATTTTACAAACTCAACAGGTTGGCCTGATCCAGAACATTTAATGACTGCAAGAGATTTATTAACCCTTTCAATTCGAACAATTGAAGATTTCCCTGAATTATACCACTATTACGCAGATAAAGATTTCACTTATAATAAAATAAAGCAATCTAACAGAAACCCTTTGCTTTTTTCAGATTTAAATGCTGACGGACTAAAGACCGGTCATACTTCTTTAGGTGGATATGGCTTAGTGGCAACAGCAGAGAAAAATAATAGAAGATTAATATTAATTTTAAATGGTTTGGAAACAAGTCGACAAAGAAGTAAAGAATCAGATAGATTAATAAGACTTGGTTTTAATCAATACAAGAACATTGAAATTGTCAATAAAGATACGGATATAAAATCAATACCTATATGGGGAGGAAATAAAAAAACAATAAAAATCTACAATCAAGACAAAATCGCCATAACCATTCCAAAGAAATTAAGAAAAAATTTAAAATTTCATATAAAATTTTATACGCCATTTATGGCTCCAATCAAAAAAGATCAAGCTATAGCTGAGTTTTTAATAAAAAAAGGCAATAATGAAGTATTGAAAAAAATTGATCTTTATTCTAGAGAATCAGTTGAAAAAATGAGTTTCTTTTCTAAAGTTGTTCAAAATTTCAAATATCTCCTTTTTGGGGATAGCATATTTGTTGAATAATGAAAAAATTTATTACTTTTGAGGGAGGTGAAGGTTCAGGAAAATCAACGCAATCAAAACTTCTTTCAAAGTCACTCCAAAAGATAAATGAAAAAAATCTTTTAACAAGAGAACCCGGAGGAACAGAAGTCTCAGAAAAAATTAGAAATTTACTCGTTAGAAAATCCAAGATCGATTTATTACCGGAGACAGAATTATTATTAATATATGCGGCTAGACACGAACACGTTAAAAAAAAAATAATTCCAAATTTAAAAAAAAAAATTGTTATATGTGACAGATATTTTCATTCAACTTACTGCTATCAAATTCTGGCTAATAAAGTTTCAGAAAAAAAATTAAAATTTTTACATAAATCTTTTGCTTATAATTTATTTCCAGATTTAACAATTTTTCTTAACCTAGAACCCAAAATTGGCATCCAAAGAAGCTTGAAAAAAAATAAAATAGAAAATAGATTTGAACTAAAGAATATAAGGTTTCATACCAAAATTAAAAATGGTTTTATAAAATTATCAAAAAATAATCCGCATTATATTGGGATTGATGCCAATGCTACTAAAATTAAAATTCACCACAAAATCATTGATTTTTTAAACAGGAAAAAAATCACCAAAAATAAAATTCCATATTCTTTATAATAATATGAATTTTTCATCAGAAGTTATTGGACATCAAAATCAACTAAATTTTTTAACTAGTTGTTACCAAAATAAGTTTCCTCATTCATGGATTTTTTATGGAAGTAAAGGTATTGGAAAACATAAAACTATCAAAGGATTCATAAAAAAAATATATGCAAATGAAAAGAATTATCATCAAAAAGTATTTGAAATAAATTCAGATGAAAGTTTGGCATTAATTGATGATGTTAGAAAATTAATTTCTCAGATCAACCTAACCAATTCAACCCAAAAATCAAAAAAAACCTTTATTATTATTGATAATGCCGACTCATTAAATTTTAATTCATTGAACGCCTTGTTGAAGACAGTTGAGGAACCACCCAAAAATACAGTAATTGTAATTATTACACATAATATAAGAAAACTTCCAAAAACGATAATATCAAGATGTATGAAATTACGATTTAAAAATTTGAATATTAATGATTTCCAAAAGTTTTGCACAGAAGATATGAATAATAGAGAATTTTTAGAATTATATAATGTCTGCAATGGTAGCCCAGGTATGTTAAAAATTGTAAATAGTGAAGAGGGCAAAATAATAAATCAACAAACATTAAAAATGTTAAATCACAAATCTTTTAATTTTGATGATTTTAATCTTCTATATGAACTTGTTTCAAAAAATTACGATGAATACCTTCTGATTGTAATTAATTGTTTCTTTAAATCTTTAAAAGAAATATTTATTCAAAACAGCGATGACATTAAAAAAAAAAGAAATATATTAATTTTTTTTTCTAACATAGAAATAATTACAAAAAAAAATATTAATTTGGATAAAAAAAAAGAATTACATTATTTATTTTCAGAATATTTTTTATTGGGATTAGCTAATGAATAAGATTTATGTAACCACTCCAATTTTTTATGTGAATGATTTGCCTCATATTGGTCATGCATACACAACAATTATTTGTGACACAATAACAAAATATCACAAATTAAAAGGTTATGATGTTTTATTTACAACAGGAACCGACGAACATGGTATGAAAGTTGAAAAAGCTGCAACTTTAAAAAAAAAAAAACCTAAGGAATTTGTTGATCAAGTTTCTAAGAATTTCAAAGATTTATCTCAAAAACTTCAGTTATCAATTACCGATTTTGTTAGAACTACAGAAAAAAGACATAAAATTTCAGCATCTTATTTTTGGAATGAATTAGAAAAAAATGATGAAATTTATCTTAGCAAATATAAAGGATGGTATTCAGTAAAAGATGAATCATTTTATCAAGAAAAAGAGTTAACAAAAATAAATGGAGAATTTCAAACTAAGGATGGTGATAAGGTTGAATGGATTGAAGAAGAAAGTTTTTTTTTTAAATTATCAAAATGGCAAGATAAACTTCTGAAGTATTATAAAGACAACCCTGATTTTATTAGACCAAAAAGCAGAATGAATGAGGTTCTAAGTTTTGTTAATTCTGGTCTTAAAGACCTATCAATATCAAGAACCAGCTTTAAATGGGGTATAGAAATACCAAACTCAGAATCTCATATAATGTATGTTTGGATTGATGCTCTAACTAATTATTTAACATCATTAGGTTATCCAAAAATAGATGAAGAAAAAATGACTTTTTGGAAAAACTGTATACATATTATAGGCAAAGATATTTTAAAGTTTCATGCTGTTTATTGGCCGGCAATGTTAATGGCAATAGATTATCCATTACCAAAAACTATTTTTGCCCATGGGTGGTGGACAAATGAAGGGAAAAAAATATCAAAATCTCTTGGTAATGTAATCGATCCTAATGAAATGATAGAAAAATTTGGTTTAGATCAATTTAGATACTTTTTGTTAAGAGAGGTCCCACTTGGAAATGATGGTGATTTTTCTGAAGAGTCATTCATTAATAGAATAAATTCAGATCTTTCAAATAATCTTGGAAATTTAATTCAAAGAGTTACAAAGTTTTTAAAGAAAAATTTTAATAATGAAGTGCCAATTTCTCTAATAGATATATCGAAAACACCTGTACAAATTAAAATGGGATACGATTTAAGCCAAACAGTTGATAAAACAATCGAAAATTATCAGATAAATAAAGGTCTTGAAGAAATTTTTAAATATGTCGACGAATTAAATAAATTTATGGATACCAGTCAACCTTGGAATAGTTTTAAAGAAAACCCTAGTATTGCTGCTAGAGATTTGTCAATTTTAGTTGAATGCTTTAGAATACTAGGAATTATCCTTCAACCATTCATACCGATTGCAGCTAAAAACATTCTAGATACATTAAATGTTGATGTCTCAGCAAGAAAATTTGAATTTTTGACAACAAATAATATAATCACTAAAAATCATAAATTAAATGACCCAAAACCAATCTTCCCCAGATATGAAAGATAAAATTGTTGATTCTCATTGTCATTTAGACTTTGATGATTTCAATGATGATCTCAGTGAGGTTATTAATAATGCACGCCAAAATAATGTTGAATATATGTTAAGTATTTCAGTTGATTTTGAAAAATTTGATAACATTCATAAAATTGCCAAAAATTACAAGAACATTTGGTGTAGCACTGGTGTCCACCCCAATAATGTACCAAAAAAAATTAATTTAAAAGCAATAGAAAACCTCAAGAATATTCTTCAAGAAAATTTGTCTAAAGAAAAAGTAATCGGAGTAGGGGAAACTGGTTTAGATTTTTACAGAAATGCAGAAAATAAAAAAAACCAGATGGAGTACTTTGAAGCACATATGCAGATAGCAGGAAAAACAAACACGCCTATTATCATACATACTAGAAATGCCGAAGAAGATACCATTTCTCATATAGAAAAGTATACAAAAAAATATATGACAAAAGGGCTAATACATTGTTTTACTTCAACTAAAGAAGTGGCAAAATCTGCACTTGATAATGATTTATACATATCCTTTTCTGGCATTATAACTTTTAAAAATTCAAGTGAACTTACTGACATCGTAAAATATGTGCCAAATGAAAAAATTCTTGTTGAAACGGATTGTCCTTATTTGTCACCTTCACCTAATAGAGGAAAAAGGAATGAACCTTCATTTGTTAGACATACCTTAGAAAAAATTGCTGAAATAAAAAAAATCAACCCTAAAGAAATGGCAAAAATAACTACTAACAATTTTTTTTCACTGTTTTCAAATATTTGTAATGAGTTGTGAAATTACCATATTAGGATGTGGAAGTTCTTCAGGTGTTCCTGCAATTGGAAATAATTGGGGTAATTGTAACCCTAAAAATCCCAAAAACAGAAGATTAAGATCATCAATTCTAATTAAAAATAAAAATACTATAATTTTGATTGATGCCACACCTGATTTAAGACAACAACTTTTAAATGCAAACGTAAAAAAAATTGATGCTGTTCTGGTCACTCATACTCATGCTGATCATATAAATGGAATTGATGATTTTAGATTCTTAAATGTTATTATGAAAAAAGACATTCATTTATACGCTACTAAAGAAGTAATTAGTCAAATTAAAGAAAGGTTTTCCTACGTTTTTGAGAAATTATCTCCTCAAGCAAATGGATTTTATTATAAACCCTGCATAGTAGCTAATCAGATATCAGGTGATTTTAAAATAAATAATATTAAAATTACTAGTTTTCAACAAAACCATGGTTTTTCTGAGTCAACTGGCTTCAAAATTGATAATTTTGCCTATTGCAATGATGTTGTTAGTTTTAATGATCATGCATTTAGAATAATTAAAAATTTGGATTTATTAATAATTGATTGTCTTAGATTTGATCCTCATAAAACCCATGCTCATTTCGACAAGGTGATGAATTGGATTGAAAAATTAACTCCAAAGAAAGTTGTTTTAACTCATATGAATTATGATGTTGATTATGATTATATATCATCCTTGCTTCCAAAGAACTGTTTAGCTGCTTATGATGGACTTAAAATAAAGATTTGAAGTATAAAAATCAATTGAAATATCAAATATAATCATTATTAATATACTGTGAGTTCTTTACATAACAAAGAAATAGGCCATTTAATATCTGGTAAGCTTGTTTTTGACAAAGGTAATGTAATTGATATTTTTAATCCAAATACTGGAAAGCAGATTGGATTTATTACCTCTGCACAACCTCAAACAATTGAAAAAACAATTAACAGTTCCTTAGATGCCTTAAAAGAGTGGAAATCGTTTTCTATAGCTAAAAGAGCGTCAATTCTATTTGAATACAAAGTTTTACTTGAAAAAAACATAGAAAATATTGCAAAAATCATTGTTAAAGATCTAGGAAAAATTAAAGAAGATGCTATTGGTGAAATAAGACGTGGAATAGAAAATGTTGAGTATGCTTGTGGTATTGGGGAAATTTTAAAAGGAGAATTCAATAAAAACATAAGTACTTCTGTTGATTCCTGGAGTGAATTTGAACCACTTGGAGTAGTTTTAGGCATTACTCCATTTAATTTTCCAACAATGGTCCCTCTTTGGATGTTTCCACTAGCGTTAGCTGCGGGAAATGCATTTATTCTTAAACCTTCAGAAAAAGATCCTCTTAGTTCAATCTTTATAGCAGAGTTATTTTCACAGACTAATGCACCAAAAGGATTATTAAATGTTTTAAATGGAAATAAAGAGGTGGTTGATCATTTAATTAAGGATTCAAGGATAAAAGCAGTTAGTTTTGTAGGTTCAACACCAGTAGCTAAGAAAATTTATGAGAATTCAGCTAAAAATGGCAAAAGATGTCAGGCTTTAGGTGGTGCAAAAAACCATGCATTGGTAATGTCTGATGCTGATATTGAATATACTACAAACCAATTAATATCTGCTGCTTATGGATCATCAGGCCAAAGGTGCATGGCTTTATCCGTAGTAATGGTTGTCTCAAAAATTAAAGAAACGTTTCTCAAAAGTTTAACCAAAAAGATTTCTAATTTAAAGGTGAGTTCAGATAGCTATAAATCTAACAGTTTTGGCCCTTTAGTTTCATCTGATCATCTCACTAGAGTTAAGGAATACATTGATCTGGCTGAAGAGGAAGGTGCTAAAATAATGATAGATGGTAGAGATTTGCTAAAAAAGAATTCCAATCAAGGTTATTTTCTAGGCCCAACATTAATTGAAAATGTTAACAGTTCTATGAAATCATATAAACATGAAATTTTTGGACCAGTACTTCAAATCATTGAAATAAATACTATTAAAGAAGCAATAAAATTAATCAACCAAAATCAATTTGGAAATGGATGTTGTATTTTTACAAATAATGGTGAATATGCACGTAATTTTACCAATGATGTTAAAATAGGAATGGTAGGCATTAACATTCCATTACCTGTCCCATCTTCATATCATAGTTTTGGAGGTTGGAAAAACTCTTTATTTGGCGATTTAAATGTTTATGGACCCGATGGTTTAAGGTTCTATACGCAAAGGAAAACAGTAACTCAGAGATGGCCAAAATCAAAAGAGATCGCAGGTGATTTAGACTTATCAATGCCAAGTAATTTAAACTAAAAGAAAGGAAAAAATTATGAAAAAAATATTAATGTTCTTAACAATATGTTCGCTTTTTTTAATCAATAAAATGTCATTTGCAAAAGATCATTTAGAAGTTCTTTGGGAAACCGAAAAAGTTTTTGAACTGCCAGAATCTGTTGTTTTTGACAAAACCAATGAAGTTCTCTATGTTTCTAATATTACTGATCATCCATTTAATAAGGATGGAACTGGTTTTATTTCAAAAGTTGGTTTAGATGGTCAAGTAATTGATCTGAAGTGGATTAAATCCTTAAATGCTCCAAAAGGATTAACCATTGTAAAAGACAAATTATTTATTGCTGATGTTGATGAACTTGTGGAAGTTGACATCAAAACATCTAAAATTACTAATAAATATAAAGGGTATGGTTCTGTTTGTATGAATGATGTAACTCATGACAAATATGGAAATGTATATGTTGGTGATACCTATACTGACTCAATATACAGACTAAATCAATTTGGTCAGTTACCTGTTTGGTTTTATAGTCCTCAATTAGCTCCTAACGGCATTCATATTGATCACGATGAAGGAAATATGATAGTAGGGAGTTGGGGTGCAGTTATGGAAGGTTGGGGTACACCTGAGCTAAAGGGTAGTCTAAAGAGTATAAATATTCATACCAAAAAAATAAAAAATCTAGGTTCCAGACAAATTGGAAATCTTGACGGTGTAGAGTCGGATGGAAAAGGGGCATATTTTGTAACTGACTGGACAGGCGCAAAACTTTATAAAGTTAAAAAAAATGGCAGTTATAAAGTTCTCAAAGAAGTTGGAAAAGGAGCTGCAGACCATGAAGTGATATTAGATAAAGGCTTAATAGTCATTCCTATAATGGCTGAAGGAAAATTGATTGCATTGAAAATGAATTAAATGTCTTTTCAAAGAATTAGGACTTTTGATTATTTAGCTAAACCTTTTGTCAGATTAGTCGACAAATACTACCCAGATGCATTTATATTTGTAATAGTATTATCGATCTTAACATTTTTTTTAGCTCTTAATTTTACAGATGCAACAAGCATTGAAACAATGAAAGCTTGGGGAGAGGGACTTCCTAAGCTTTTTACCTTTACAGCTCAAATATCCATCATAATGATTACTGCACATGCTTTGGCTCATACAGATCCAGTAGAAAAACTATTAAACAAAATTGGTTCATATCCCAATTCATCTATTCAGGCATACTCTTTAGTAACATTTATTTCAGGTTTAGCTAGTTTGTTTGCATGGTCATTTGGATTAATAGTTGGAGGAATAATTGCAAAATTCGTTGCTATTGGTTGCCAAAAGAAAAAAATTAAGGTTCATTATCCGCTTTTAGTTGCCTCAGCCTATTCTGGTTATGTAATTTGGCATATGGGCTACTCCTCATCTGCAGCATTATTTGTGGCTTCAGAGAATCATCCATTGCAATCTGAAATAGGCATAATACCCGTAACACAAACAATATTTACAAATTTCAATATTTCTCTGGCTCTAATAACACTATTCATAATTACAATTGTTAGTCCTTTGATGAGGCCCACCAATGAAAAGGAAATAATACAAGTTGACACAAAAAAGTTTAAAAAAAATAAAATTACAGTAACAAATAACTTTAGAAGTGTGGCTCAAGTAATTGAAAATAATAGATTAATTAGTTTTTTTACTGGATTTTCATTGTTATTTTTTGTATTACACACTTTTTATGAAAAAGGATTTTTTTTGGATTTGAATTTAGTTAGTTGGACTTTTTTATGCTTTGGGTTAATTTTAGCAAATTCTCCAATTCACTATGTAAAATTAGTTAATAATGCCTCAATAACCGTTGGTCCCATTATTCTTCAATACCCATTTTATGCTGGAATTATGGGAATGATGGCAGATACTGGCTTAATAAAAGTCTTTGCAGATTATATAGTAAGTTTTTCTTCGGCCGATACCCTAGGTTTTTACTCTTTTTTATCTGGAGGACTTGTTAATATGTTCATACCTTCGGGAGGCGGTCAATGGGCAGTTCAAGGTCCAGTAATGATAGAAGCAGCCAAGAGTCTTAATGTTGAACCTTATGTTATAGTTTTAGGTGTATCCTATGGTGATCAATGGACGAATATGATTCAACCATTCTGGACCATACCACTTCTTGCAATTGCTGGGCTTCATATGCGCCAGATAATGGGTTACACATTCATCATATTTATTATCACTGGATTCTTATATGGAGGTGCAATGTTTTATTTAGGCTCTGGTTGAGAACATATATTTAAACATTCAATTTAATTATTATCGCATAATATATATTATGTTAAATAATATTATTTATATTTAATGATGGCCTAACTGGTAAGGAATATATTTTTTTCCACATATAATTTGTATTGTTCAAATCGACTCTTGGATACTTATCAAAATCGTAACGTAAATGAAGTGGTTTATAGCCATTTTCAACTTGTAAACCCTTAATGATCAATTGTTTTTTTTGTAAAAAACTAGATTCAACAAATAATTTGTTAAATATTGAGTTTTTTGTATTTAAAAATCTCAAACCATTCTTTTTGGAATTTTTAATCCAGAATTTAGCTAATTTTTCTCTGTTATATAAATTTTGATCAATCTTTCGTAATTCAAAACTGATTAAAGCTGCAGCAAGATTTGATAATTTCTTTTCATAGTCAAAGGTTTTCAAACTCTTATCGCTATAAGCAATCTTATCATAGTCTGGCAAAAGTGATTTAAAATGCTCAAATAATCTATTCATTATTGCGTGAGAATAATTAGTTGGAAATCTAGCATTAAATTTTTTAAAATTTCTTAAAGATATTTTTTCTGATTCTTCCTCAAGATATTCAATCTTAAATCTTTTTTTTTTTTTAATGACTATCCATCCACCTTCTGGTGTAAAAACTGGTTTACCTTCTCCTGAACTAAAAAAAGAAATATCTGCAAATAATCCAACATTTTTATTCTTAAATTTAAGTCCAAAAGCCTGACAACAATCTTCAATTACACAAATACCCCTTTTTTTACAAAAATCCATAATCTCAAATAAATCACTAGCAAATGTTCCTCCAAGATGCGGAACAATAACAACTTTTGTGTTTGAATTTATTGCCTTCTTTACACTTTCAAATGAAGGGTTCAAATCAACATTAACATCAATGAAATGAGGCGTTAACTTTAAACTTAAAATAGGTTGAATAAGTCCAAAACATGAATAGGATGGAATAATTATCTCTGAATTTTTACTTAAATTAAGGTTTTTAAGAATCATATAAAGTGCTCCCCTACCAGAGCTAGTAAGATACAAATCTCTATCATGACCATAAGTTTTTTTTAATTGATTATATAATTCTAGTTTATGGTTTTTTTTTTCATTACTTTTATCAGCTTTAGAGTTTTTAATTATTTCATTTACATATTCAGTATTTATCTCATTAACTAGGAAAGGAACATAGTTTCCTCCAATTAGATTTGATGCGTAAGTTATTAAATCCTTAAATGTTATTAGCTTGTTCATCATTTATGATAATATATTTGAAACCAAATAAATTACAGTATTAGAATAATAGTGCAAAATTTAATATCGAAATATTTTTTTAAAATTTTTTTAAAGATTAAGAAAAATCATTACCTTCGTACTCTAGAAAGATGGTCATCATATAATTTGAAGTCATCATTATTTTTTTTAAGTTTTGACTTTGAAACTCAACGTGACGTTGATGTGATTGAACGACTAACAGATAAACTTAAATTGATTAACATAAAACCTTTCTATGCTGTTCCAGCAGAATTAATAGAAAAAAACTTTAAGTTATTCAAGAATATTTCAAATGAATGCACAATTATAAATCATGGATACAAAATTCATACAAAATACAATGAGAAAATAAAAAAAAATTTTAGCACATTTTCGTATAGTAATCTTAGTAATTCCGAAATTAAAAATGATATAATTAGAGCAAACAATGTACTTAATGAATTACCTAATCAAAAGAAAGAATTCTTTAGAACACCGCATTTTGGAGAATTTTGTGAATCTAATTCAATGTTTTTAATATACGAAATAATATCAGAACTAAATTATAAAGTTTCTAGTTCTACCACACCAATTTTTTCTATTCTAAATTCACCAGTTTATAAATCTAAAAATATAACTGAAATTCCCAGTAGTGCATATTTAGACAAACCATTACAGATAATTGATAGTTGGGGAATTCATAGTGATGAGAATCTAACTTATGAAAAATTATTTAATGAAATAGACATTTACAGATCAATTATGGAAAGAAAGAATTTTTTTTTAAATCTGTACTTTGACCCTACAGATATTATAAATAATGATATTTTTTTTAAGAAAATTGAAAATTTAGCAGTATTTCAAATTATGAAGGCAGATGATATCTATGAAAAGAAAACCTAAAGCACTTATATTAACTTATTGTTTTCCTCCCTACCCTTCACCAGAGTCTTTTATAACTACAAAGTTTCTGTGTGGAATATCGAAGGAATTTGATATCGATGTAATAACGTTTGAATATCTAAAGAAAAAAGAGTTTGAATTGGATATTAATCATTATTACAAATCAAAATTAAACGTAATTAGGGTGCCTGTTCCAAATATTTTTCAAAAAATACTTAATTTACCTAGATTGCCAATTCGACCTGATAGATTTTTATTGTTAAATCATATTATGAAAAAAAAACTTAAGAGCGTTGATTTATCTAAATATGATCTTTTCTTCACACGTTCACAGTTTCATTCATGTCACCTTTTAGGGTTGTTTTTAAAAAAACAAAAACCAAGAACTCCTTGGATATCATCATATTCTGATCCTTGGCATGATAATCCAGTTCAGAAAAAAATAAGCATTTTAGAATCATTAAGTAAGAAATATCAAGATGAGGTGCTTCGTAAATCTAATTTATTAATATTTCCAATACCAGAGTTAAGAGATTTTTATCAAAATTTAGTTAACTTCGATTTAAAAGATAAGTCAATTATCACTCCACATACTTATGATTCAAAACTTTATTCAGTCAAAATTGCCAAAAATAAAGTATTTACAATAAGATTTTTTGGTAAAATTTATGCAAATAGAAATTTATTACCATTTCTTGAGTCAATCAAGCAACTTACAAAGTCTGGATATAAAATAAATGTTGAATTATATTTAGACGATGAATATTTAGAGTCACATTCAAAATACCTAAAGATGTTTAAAAGTTTTGCAAAATTTAAACGATATGTAAATGTTCTTAAATGTCTAGAACTAATGAAAAAAACCACCCTACTACTCCTAATTGACGTTGATCAAAACTATGGAAAAATTTTTTTTCAAAGCAAATTAGTTGATTATATAGGATCAAAAAATATGATTCTCCATCTTGGGAAAAGCAACACTTTTAACAAAAGGTTAATTTTAGAAAATAATGGTTTCAGCTGTGAAAATAATATTAAAACTATAACTAACACCCTGAAAAAAATAATTAAAATTCAGCCAAAATTCACACCAAACAAAAAAATACTTGATGAGTATAAAATTGAAAGTGTTTCAAAAAAATTCTGTAAAGACATAAAAAGATTTCTGAAGAATGCTTAAAAGATTTAAAGAATTTTATTTATGCATATATCCAATAATCGTAACCTGTATTTTTTTTAACATCTACTATGATGGAGACATAATTAAATTAGGCAATAAAGAGTCTGTAATTTTAGTATTTATATTTACCTTGCTTTTAATTGATAAGAGAATCTTAAATCTCAAAAAAGAACTAATACCATTCTATTTTTTTTTACTAACCTGCTTTATTTCTACCTATTTTTCTGTTGAACAAATAATCTCTTTAAAAAGATTTTTAATCATCTTCATTCCAAGTTTTATAGTAGTTCAAATTTATTCAAACATTGATAATTGCAAGCAAGTTCAAATGCAAATATTTAAATATTTCGTATACGTTGTTTTTTTCTTATGCTTGTATTCATTAATAATATTTATTAATGAAGAATATGTTAAAAACTTAATTTTTTTTGGTTTTCCAGTTTCAGGAGAAGTTACGGATTTTAAATTACTTTTACATGACGTAACTAAAACAAATTTTTTTAATTTAGGTCAAATCTATTATACCAGAGGAGATTTATTTAATGATGATGCCCTTGGACCAATTGGTGAGTCGACACCAGTTGTTTTTCAAATTTATCGACCATCCAGTTTGTTGGCAAATACGATTGGTTTCTCTCAATTAGTTTTATTAGCTTTAATAATGCTTTTGAGCAAAAACAATGTAAATGGGAATCTATTAAGAAGATTTTTGGCTTTTACTTTTATTACATTTTTAATTTGGACTTTTTCAAGAATAAATATTTTAATAATACTTCTAGTAATTCCTTTTCTTTACGCAATAATTAATAACAAAAAGCTAATCAGCATTTTTTTGTTATCTTCTACTTTAGTTTTTATCCTTACTGTCTTTTGGATTGATATAGCAATTTCAGATCTTTTAAGTAATATGCCTTACGACAAATCACTGGATCTTCCAATTGGTCATATATTAGATAGATTACAGATTTATGATGTCATATCAGAAAACTTAAATTTGTTTTTTCTTTCTGGAATTGGTTTTGGCGTTGGTTTTGAAGGATTTTTAGAGAACTTTTCTAATTCAATTCAATTGCATAAACACATTCAAGAATTAAGCATTCCGTCCGTTCCAATTACTATTTTTTTAGAGACTGGTATTTTGGGATTGTTAAGTTTTTTATTTGTTCTAGCATATCCTATATATGTACACACCAAAAGTGAGATTAGATATAACCAGTTGATTTTTTTAATGGTAGCCATCTATTTCACTCAATTTTCAGATATAAGCCTGTTTAGGTTTCACCCAATGACATTTATGTTTTGTGTTTTTCTAGGAATATTCACTAATAAGAAATCATTGAATTATGGTTAAATCAAATTATTTTCAACTTGAATCATTTAAAGAATCTGGAAAAGAAAGATGGGATGATTTTTGTCAAAAATCTAGTGATGCATGGTTGTGGCACTCTTACAACAGCATCATTTCAAAGTCTTTTTGGAATAATTTTAAAAACATAAGCTTTTGTGTTATGGACAGATCAAACAGGTCTAAAATAGTTGCCATAGTGCCTTTATTTATAATTAAAAGACGAAAGATCATAGATTATTCAACCCTAGAATCACTCGGTGGACCAGCAATTATAGATGACATAACAAATAAAAAAAAAAAGAAATTAATATCCTATATCAACTTCTCTTTGCAAGAAAAATTAGAAAAATACAAAGTTAATAAAATTGAATTTATTTATTCTTCATTATCACCAAAAATAATCAAACAGAATAGACCAATACCTAATCCTCTTTTACCATATATCAATAAGGATCTGTCAAGTTTAAGTTGGATGGTTAAATTAAAAAATAAAAAAGAAAGCGAAATTTTTGACTCTTTTGATAGTTCTGCAAAACAAACAATAAATAAAGCTTCTAAAAAATTAAAATTTAATGAATTAAAAAAAGAAGATTCAAGAAAATTATTCAATATATATTATGGAATCCATTTGAAGACATCAGAAAGAAAAAACATAAAACCTCATAACAAAGATTATTTCAAATATATATTTGAAGAATTTCCTGAAGAAAACAGAAAAATATTTTACGTAACATATAGAAATGAAATTTTAACCTTTTCAATCTTCGGGGTTTACAAAAAAAATATAATTTATTGGACGAATACATCAAGTTCAGAAGGATTGAAAATTGGATCCAATTATTTTTGTATGTGGAAATCAATTGAATATTTTACAAGGAACAACTTTGAAAATTTTGAATGCGGAGAAGGATTCCTTAATACTGAAAATAAAAATGAAATAGGCCTAAATATTTTTAAAAAAAGTTTTGGTGGGACTGATTTTCCTCTGTACAAGGGAGAAAGAATAAAAAATAAATTTATAGATATTTTTCATCAAAGTTTATTTAATTTAAAAAGATCATTATTCAAAGAAAATGTTTGATCTTTTAAATGCATTCATGAGTTTTGAGTACAAAATAAAACTAAGGTTTTTCTCTGAATTTTTAGCCAAAATTTCTAATTTCTTAATAATACCTGTCATAACTTATTCCATTGGTGTTCAAGAATATGGATATTACGTAATAATCATTAGTGTTTTAACTGGTTTGATTCCAATATTTACCCTTGGTTTAAATTTCACAATCATCAAGAAACTTTCTAATGTCAATAGCTTAATACAAAATTCACAAAAACTTTTTTCATGCTTGTACTTGATTATTGCCTTTACATTAATCATTTCTTTTTTATGTATGGTGATAAGTTTTTTCCTAAATCAGTACTTTATTCTAATTTTTTTAACCTTAATTAGCGCGTCATTTAGCTCAATTCAAATAGTATTATTTGAAATGTTAAGGAGTAAATATCAATCTAATAATTTTTGTTATTTCCAGATAACAGATAGTTTTATTTTTCTTGCCGGAATCTTCATTTTAAGTAAATTTAACAACCTAAATCTAAATTACATTTTAATCATTTTAATATTTAATAAATTTTTTATTTCAACATTAATTTTATTTACACTAGCTAAGAACAAAATTATTTCTTTTCACAACATAACTAAAGAAAAGTTGATTTTTAAAACGTACATTTTACCAGGAATAATTTTCATAATTCTAGGAATTTCTGAATGGTTGATTAATTTTAGTGATAAACTCATTATAGGTTATTACCTTGATTCTGTATCTTTAACGATTTATTTTACGGCTGGCTTGCTTTCGTCAATAATAAATTCAATTGGCTCGGTTTTCTGGTGGGAATTACTTCCAAAACTAAATGAATTTAAATCTAAAAATCAATATCCTAAAATTTTCAACCTGATAAAACAAAAAAATGAGAATTTCATTCATCTTTCAAATTTAACGATTATAGGTATTACGATAGTTTCTCCAATAATCCAAAATTTGCTACTTAATTTAGATGTAGGAGAAAAATATTTTTTGGTCTTAATATATTTTATTTCCATCTTTTTTCACCAAATTTCTACTGGTTGGGAATTTTTTTGTTATATAGAAAATAAAGGAAAATTTGTCTTAATCAATACAATTTGCTGGGGATTATTCAGTTTCATATGCTATTTACTTCTTATTCCATATTTAGGTCTATACGGGGCATTAACAACTTTATTAATAACTAAATTAGGATCTAGTTTATCATTATTTCTTTATTCAAAAAAAATTGGTTTTAAAGAATCAATTATAAAAAACAATCTTAATGAATATTTGATTCCTTTTATCATTTCAATACTGCTCTTTTTTGTAATTAAAAAATTATCTATAATTAATCAAAATATGTATATGGATAGTGTTAGCTATTTGCTAATTTCAATTTTAACGTACTTTTTGATTAACAACTTAATTAAGAAGAATCGTATCTAAAATTTTATTTATTTTTAATGAAGATTTTCCAAGACCTTGAATTTTTTTCCATCGGTTGATTTTATTTTTTTTAAGAGGATTTCTAATAAAATAATTAAAAGCCTGTTCTAATTTTCTACCATCAGCAAAAATAATTTTACCTAGATTCAAGTTTATAATTTCAACTCTTTCGGTTTTATCTCTTGCTATGAGAATTGGCTTACCAAGATAGGCAGCTTCTTCTTGAACTCCTCCAGAATCTGTAATCACGAAAGAAGATTGCTGTAAAAGATCAATAAAATCTAAATATCTCAATGGTTTAAGAAATTTTATATTTTTATGTTTTAAATCTGTAAAATTATCCTTAACTATATTAACGACTTTTGGATTAGTATGAATTGGCCATAAAAATCTTATCTCTTTATTTTTTTTAATAAATTTTTTTAAATTTATACAAAATTTTTGAAGATCACCATATAAACTCTCTCTTCTATGCATTGTAATAAGTATAGTTTTATCATTCTCAAGTTTTTTACTTCTAATTTTGATCAAATTATCTACAAAATTATCTATTCCAGGGTTTCCAACAATAAAAATTTTTTCTTTCTTAATTCCTTCATTTATCAAATTAAGTTTGGATATTTCGGTTGGGGAAAGGTGAATGTCAGCCATTTTGGCTATACTTTGTCTATAAAATTCTTCCGGCCACGGAGATTGATTATCAAAGGTTCTAAGACCTGATTCTAAATGAATAACAGGAATTTTATTTAAGAATCCATAGAGACATGAGGCAAATGCCGTGCTTGTATCACCTTGAACAAAAATATATTCAGAAGGGTTTTTTTTAAATTCAATATCTAAACATATTAGCAATTTTGAGATAAAATCTTGATCACTCTTTTTGGATTTTATATTTAAAAATAGGTCAATTTTATCTTCATTGGACATATTTTGTTTCAACAATTTTACTTGTTGTTGTGATGAAATTAAACTTACATTAAAGCGGTTCTGAGATTTTAGATAATTTGCTACCTTAGAAACTTTAATTAATTCAGGTCTTGTCCCAATAACAAATGTAATCCTTTTTTTCATTTAATTAATTCATTTAATAATTGAGAATATTTTTTTGAGTTGTAAGAAGGTAAAAATTCTTTATTTACAATTTTAAAATTTTCAATAGCCATTTTTTTCAAGTTTATTTTATCTTCAATTATTTGTTTTATACATTTTTCATATGAACTTTGATTATCATTCACCCAAAGAATTTTCAACCCTTTATATTCGTCTATAAATGAAGATGGATTTTTATTCATTATAACAGGCAAACCAATTAAAATGGACTCAATAATTGTTTTAGGAAATTCAAAATATTTTCCATACATTATAAAAGCATCAAATTTTTTTAAGTTACCTAATAAAACAATATTCTTTTCATATCCTTTTAAAAAAACCTTTTTTTGCATTCCAAGTGAAATTATTAAATTTTCAAGTCTACTCCTCTCCGGTCCATCTCCATAAATCGTGAAAGTAACCTTGTCAATTTTTTGCAACGATTTAATTATCATCTCAGGAGACTTTCCTCTAATAAGTCGTCCAACAAAAACTAAATTAAAATTTTTATTATTATGATATTTTGTTTTTTGAAAGTTTTCTTTGTAGAATACTCTGTTATAAATCAATGAAATTTTCTTGTGAAAATCCTTCTTAATGTTTTCTTGAATTTTTTTATATACGATTAGAATTTTGTTTGTGTCTTTATGAGACAAATTCTTAAATCTTAATTGAAGTAAATACATGATTTTTTCTTTGATGTTCATATAGTTAAAAAATATTTCAAATGAAACGAATGAGTGTATTGTAAGAAATGATTTAATCTTAAATTTCCTGGCGATTAAATTGGCAATAAAGCCAGAAAAGCCATCCCCTATGGATTGTATTAATTTGGGTTTCTTTATATTTAATGAGTTCAATTCAAAAAATATCAATTTTTTGTAAATGAATTTTGGTAAAAAATATTTAGAAAATTTGTTCTTTAAAAAAAAATTATTAATTTCTATGTATTTATAATTTTTCGTGCCACACAATTTTTTTAAGATTTCATTAGATGGTTTGCCATTTTGAATCAAAGAAAAAACTATAATGTCATTAAAAATATTTTCGGGATTAAAATAATTCTCAACAATTTCGCCTTTTCTCTCCCAATCCATTATTTTTTGATCAACAACTATAAAAAGAGACATTTTAATTCTTCTTTTTAACCAGAAAATCATCAATAATTAACAAGTCAATGACTTCTTGATCCAATGCCTGCATTGCATGTTCTATATGCATAACTATTGGCTCTTCGTGAACGTTAAAACTAGTATTAATTAATGCTGGTATATTTGTTTTCTTTGAAAAATAATTCAAAATTGAATAACACAACTTGTTATTTACCTTGTCAACAACCTGAGGTCGAACGGTATTGTCAACGTGCATTATATTTTTTAGTTTTTCCCTTAAGTTTTTTTTTACTGTATATGTTGTGGTCATAAATTTTGCTGAAAAATCGTTTTTGGAATAATTCTCAAGTATTTTATCTGCGTCACAGTCTCTAATTATAGGGGCAAACGGCATGAAATCTGATCTATTCAGTCTCATATTTAGTTCATCTGTTATATTTTCTTTGGCAGGGTTGGCAATTATCGATCTATTTCCTAATGCTCTTGGTCCATATTCCATTTCACCATTTACAATACCTATGATTTTATTATCAATTAAGGCATTAGCTATTAGCTTGGAAAGCTTAATATGATTCATTTTTTTTATATAAAAATCTTCAACATATTTTTTTAAAATTGAAACATTTGGAAGATTGCCATAAAAGGCATTTTTTTTAATATCCTTAAAAAATCTATCTTTATATTTTTTAGGTGCAGTCAAATATGCTCCACCAAGTGCCAAACCACCATCTCCCATATTAGGTGTAACATAAACATTCCTAAACAATCCTGATTCTTTTATCTTTTGATTTATGAGAACATTAGAGAAAAAACCTCCAGATAATAGAATTGTTCTATTTTTTAAATTGTATTTGTTATAAAAAAAATTTAAAAACTTCATTGTAATTTCTTCTGCCCAAACTTGAAGAGAGGAACAAATATTTTCTCTTTTATACAATTTATTTTTAAAGTAACTTTTCATATCTAGGATTTGATCTAAATCGTAATTTGTCCCATTTAAAAAAAAAGCAATTAAATTTCTAATCTTTTTTATAAAATTCTTTCTTTGCGAACCAAAGGAACAGATGAACTTTCCACCATCAAATTTGAGAATTTTATCAAAGTAGTCTTTATGAATAGGTTTGCCATTTGCAGCTAATCCCATTACTTTCCCTTCATCTCTAAGTCTTCTAAATCCAAGAAATTTGGTAGTATTTGAATAAATATCGGCAGGAGTATCATGCACATCAAGAGTTAAGTTATTTGAACTCTTATTAATTAATCTGAATTTATCATTTTCAACCTTGTATATTGACCAATTCACATTATCACCACCACCATCTATTGATAATAAGATTGAATTATCAATTGGATAAGTCGCATATGAAGATGCAATGTGACACAAGTGATGATCATAATATTTTATTTTACCTTTAAATCCATTATCTTTAAGATATTGTCTTAAAAGTGAATCAAATTCTAAATTATTCCTAAAAAAATATCTAAAACATTCAAATCTAGCCTTGAGTGAAACATTGTTAGAAAAATCTTCTGATCTAAAATTAAAAAAAAAAGAATTTTTATATGATTTTGATTTTTTTAAACTTGAGCCAGTAATA
The DNA here is from genome assembly GCA_964484795.1 of uncultured Alphaproteobacteria bacterium. GTDB lineage: Bacteria > Pseudomonadota > Alphaproteobacteria > Methylaequorales > Methylaequoraceae > CAZAFN01. The sequence continues at coordinate 27,097 of CAZAFN010000019.1, forward strand.
ACCAATTTATCTATTAAAGACCAATTAACATTCTTTATTTGAAAAATTTCGCTAATAGATTTATTAGGAAATCCATAAAAATTTTTAATCCTAGATATTCTTTCTTCAGCAATTCCAATATATCCAGAGTCATCTAAATAAAACGCCGTTGAATCATGGCCAATATGTATAGAAAGAATTTTTTCCATATAAATATATTTAATTATCTATAGAAGTTTTGAAAATTCTAAAAGATTTTTTTTTAAATGATTAGCAATAGCTATAAAAGATGGATTTGCAAAATCAGCTTTACCATAAACAATTTTATTTAAATTCAAATCAAAAATGGAGCAACCAGAAGTATTTAAAATAGCATTGCCAGCAGCAATATCCCATTCCATTGTTCTCCCAAATCTCACATAAATATCAGCTAATCCTTCAGCTATTAAACAAAATTTTAAGGAAGACCCTCTTCTCATTATGATAGGTTTTTCAATTTTTTTAATAAAGGCATCTGTTTTAGAATCTAGATGTGATCGACTAACTAAGATTCTAATCTGATTAGTATTTTTGGTAGCGAATATTTTTCGTAATTTTTTATTTTCAAAATTGTTTTCATCAAATTTAAAAGATTCAAATCCATTCGAAAAATATTGAACTCCAGTTACAGGTAGTTGCACAACGCCAAGAATGGGAGTTAGATCTCTTACGTAGGCAATATTAACGGTAAATTCACCATTTTTCTTTAAAAACTCTTTGGTTCCATCTAATGGATCAACTAAAAAAAAATTTTTGTTTTCTTTTATCTCATTACTTAAATTTTCTTCTGATACTATAGGTATTTGAGGAAACTCCTTCTTTAATCTATCATTAATGATTTTATTAGATTCAATGTCAGCTTTTGTGACAGGTGATTTGTCAGCTTTTAATGAATGTTTAAAATCAGAATTATATACATCCATTATTAAATCTGATGCTGAAGATGAAATTTCTCTTAAACAACTAATTACACCTTCAAAATCTTTTTCTAAAAGATTCATAACTTAAAATGCATTTTTTTTAAGACCATACATCAATTACCGTTCTTCCTTGTAATTTTCCTTTTAAAATATCGACAGATAGCTTTTCTAAGTCTTGAAGTTTTTTTATTGTTTTTATCTTTTCTAAAATTCTTATATCCATATAATCTTCAAGAAGTTTCCAAGCCTTAATTCGTTTTTGGTAGGTTGCATAAACACAATCGACACCAGCCAAAGTTATATTCCTTAAAATAAAGGGAAAAACAGTTGTATTCAAAATATGGCTTTTTGCTAGACCTGTACTAGCTATGATGCCGTCATACTTCATTTCTGTTAGAATTGTAGACAATATATCTCCTCCAACGGTATCTATGCATCCAGACCACTTTTGAGAAGATAATGGACTGTTAGTGGTTTTAAAATCCTTTCGACTTAAAACCTTTGAGGCTCCCAATTTTTTAAGAAAGTTAACTTTTTTACCACTTAAAGCTACAACTTTATAATTAAGTTTCGAAAGCAAATTTACGGCTATACTTCCTACTCCACCAGATGCGCCTGTGACAAGAACATTACCTGAATTTGGTTTAATTTTTTTTATTATTTCAAGCACACACAAAGATGCCGTATATCCAGCAGACCCAATGATCATTGACTGTTCTTCATTGAATTTTATTGGCAAATGAATTAACCAATCACCATTAACTCTGGCATATTGTGAAAAACCACCAAAATGGCTTTCCCCTACTCCCCAACCGTTAAGAACAACTTTGTCTCCTTTTTTAAATCTTTTATGGGATGACTCCAATACCTTTCCAACAAAATCTACTCCAGGAATCATAGGCCAGTTTTTAATAATTGGTAATTTTCCAGAAATAGCCAAACCATCTTTGAAGTTAAAACTACTATAGGCTATTTTAATAAAAACATTTCCATCCATTAAATCTTCCTTTTTAAAATTTTTAATTTCAAAAATGTTTTTTTCTTTTATTACAAATGCTTTAAAACTATTGCTCATAAAGTAAGTTACATCATTATAATCATTACAAATGAATTTTTTCTATATGATTGATTTATTTTTTTCACATTCAAAAATTTTCTTAATGATATATTATTTTTATATTAAATTAAAAAACATTAATGATTTGAATTTCGTCTGTATAGATTTTTGAATCTTTAATTAAAGAATAATAAGTATGGATAGTCCCTATTTTTTTTGTTTTGGATATGAAAAGTCTGGAACCACTTTTCTGCAATTAATTCTTGATGAACATCCTGAATTAGCTTGTCCAAATGAGGTTTCATTAAGTTTTTTTTTTGATTCTTTCCCCAAAGTATTTAAAGATTTTAATACGCAAATTTTTGAATTTAATGAGGTAAAGGGATTGCCAAATGAAAAAATATTCCTACTCGACAAATCTTTTATTAAAAATTTTACAAAAGAGGCTGTTTTCAAGATTTTAAATGAATATAAGAAAGATAAAAATGTCAGATTAGTTGGAGTAAAAGATAATGAATTCTTACCATTCTTTTCAGAAAGATTCAGGATATTTAACCAAGAAAAGTTTATTTTCATAGTCAGAGACCCGAGATCAATAGCCATTTCTTTATACCATCACAATTTAAGATTGTATGCAAACGAAGGTCAAGATTATTCAAAAAAAACTACAATTGATAAAACATTGTTTAGTGTAATGGAAAGATTTAATACTGAAGTTTCACTGGTTTTAGAATATTTAGATTCTCTAAGCGGTGAAAGAATTCTTGTCATTAAATATGAAGATTTGCTAGTTGATTTTGAAAAAATTACTGGACAAATTTTTGATTTTCTCAAGGTTAAAAACAATAAGGAGTTAACTAAAGAAATAAAAGAAAATACTAAATTTTCAAAATTTCAAGATGGAAAATTCTTCAGAAAAGGTTCAACAGATGAATGGCACAAAATTTTAAAACCTGAAACTCAGCAAAAAGTAATAGATTATGGAGGTGAAATTTTAAAATACTTTGGTTACACAACTGAAATAAAAAATTAAATTGCAATAGAATTATTTAAGTAAAATCTTTTGTAATTATTTATTAAAATAAATTGGAAAGATTAAGCATTGAAACTTAATCATTTTTAAGTATGATTGCCACTTATAGTGGATATGGAGAGATGGCAGAGTGGTCGAATGCACTGGTCTTGAAAACCAGCAAGGATGCAAGTCCTTCCAGGGTTCGAATCCCTGTCTCTCCGCCACTGTCTGAAAGCCCCTGATTCCCTACTCTTTAGAGCCTTGATTTTGTAATTTTACCCCCCAAGATTACCCCCATAAATAATTTACTATTAAATTCAACCAACTCTAACGAATGAATCTCCATAGCTTCTGGGTTTTTCAATAATCTTGCCGACATACAATCTTCTTATTTCTTCTGGAGCTTTTTTACCTACGAATTCCCACCTCGCTGTTTGCATTC
>CAZAFN010000020.1:0-27840 GCA_964484795.1 uncultured Alphaproteobacteria bacterium
ATACTCTTTTAATTTTTGGCCAACCTGGGGTTGAAATAATTACTCCAGACCCTGGCTTCATAGCATATAAATCAATGATTGATTACACTGGAGCTAAGGCCATTTCTCTTCCTCATAGAATGGAAAATGGTTTTTCTTTCAATGCTGATGAACTCTTATCATTAATAAATGATAAAACTAGACTCATAATTCTAAATTCTCCTGCCAACCCTACCGGTGGGGTAGTCCCTGATGAAGAATTAAGAAAGTTATCGCTAGGTTTGGAAAAGTTTCCCAACGTTTTTATTTTATCTGATGAAATCTACAGTAGAATTCTATTTGACAACAATCAACATGCGACACTACTTTCATATCCTGAAATATTTGATAAAGTCATAGTTTTAGATGGTTGGTCTAAAACATATGCAATGACTGGTTGGAGATTGGGATATGGAATTTTCCCAAAAGCAATTTTTGAATTTGCTGAAAAATTAGCTATAAATTGTCATTCCTGCGTTAATTCATCAGCTCAATTTGCTGGAATTGAAGCACTAAAAGGTAGTCAAAAAGATGTTGAAAAAATGGTAAATGAATTTACCAAAAGAAGAAACTTTTTGGTTGACGAACTAAACAAAATTGAAAACATAGAATGTTTGAAGCCTGGTGGAGCATTTTATGTTTTTCCTAAAATTCTCAAAGGAAATATGAATTCAAAAGATATTGCAAAAGAATTACTAGAAAAAAAATTTGTAGCTACCGTCCCTGGCTCATCTTTTGGGCATAATGGTGAAAACTTCATTAGAATTTCCTATGCCAATAATATTGAGAATTTAAAAAAGTCTATAGAACGTATAAAAGAATTTGTTTATGAGTAAGATTTGACCTTTTTTTGTGCAAATTTTAATCAATTCATAATACTTCCATTCCTAACCTTAGTAATATGCCTCTAAAAATTTATCTGGCATGGTTCTTGCCTATATAGTATGAATCTATTATTATAATGTATTGGAAATATTATGAAAAAAATTGAAGCTATTATCAAACCGTTTAAACTTGATGAAGTTAAAGACGAACTTAATAACATCGGTGTTTTAGGTTTAACCGTAATCGAAGTTAAGGGCTATGGTAGACAAAAAGGACACACAGAACTTTACCGAGGGGCAGAGTATGCTGTTGACTTTCTTCCAAAAATTAAGATTGAGTTGGTTGTAACAGATGATCAGGTTGATGATGTGATTGAAGCTATAAAAACAAAAGCACAAACAGGAAGAATTGGTGATGGTAAGATTTTTGTATCTAGTATAGAAGAAGTTATAAGAATTAGAACGGGTGAGTCTGGAAAAGACGCTATATAATTTTATTCTAAAAGGGGGGAAACATGAGTGATGTAGCAAAAGTCTTGAAAATGATTAAGGATAAAGAAGTAAAGTTTGTTGATTTGAGATTTACTGATACGAAAGGTAAGTGGCAACATACTGCCCAAACCGTATCGACCATTGACGAGAAAACATTCAAAGAAGGAATTATGTTTGATGGTTCATCGATAGCAGGTTGGAAAAACATTAATGAATCTGATATGATTCTAATGCCAGATGCCTCAACAGCAGTTATGGATCCCTTTACTGCTCAGCCTCAATTGATTTTGTTTTGTGATGTAGTTGAGCCATCAGATGGGAAACCATATGAATTAGATCCAAGAAGTACTGGTAAAAAAGCTGAAGAATATCTAAAAAAATCAGGTATTGGCGAAAAATGTTTTTTTGGTCCTGAGGCGGAATTCTTCATTTTTGACGACGTAAAATGGTCAACTAGTCAGGAATACACATTCTACAGCATTGATTCAGAGGAAGGTGCATATAATACTGGATCTGAAATGGAAGGTGGTAATATGGGACACAGACCTAAAGATAAAGGTGGTTATTTCCCAGTTCCTCCTGTAGATTCTGCAACTGATATAAGAGCAGAAATGGTTTCTACAATGTCAGAAATGGGCATTGATATGGAAAAACATCATCATGAAGTGGCCCCTTCTCAACACGAATTAGGTTTAAAATTTGGATCTTTAATAGAAAGTGCTGATAATCTTCAAAAATACAAATATTGTGTTCATATGGTAGCTCAAGCTTATGGTAAAACAGCTACTTTTATGCCAAAACCAGTATTTAACGACAATGGCTCTGGTATGCACGTTCATCAATCAATTTGGTCAAAAAAAGGATCCTTGTTTGCTGGAAATGGTTACAATGGACTGTCAGAGACATGCCTTCATTACATCGGTGGTATCATTAAACATGCCAAGGCCATTAATGCTTTTTCAAATGCCACGACAAATAGCTATAAAAGGTTGATTCCTGGTTTCGAAGCACCAGTACTTTTAGTTTATTCTGCGCGAAACAGATCTGCTTCTTGCAGAATTCCATACAGTACCAGTGCAAATGCGAAAAGAGTGGAAGTTAGATTTGGTGACGCATCAGGCAATCCATATTTTACTTTTGCAGCAATGCTAATGGCTGGACTAGACGGGATAAAAAATAAAATTCACCCTGGAGACCCTTTAGATGAAGATCTTTATGAACTTCCAGAAAGCGACTTAAAAGGAATTCCAACTGTCTGTGCAAGTCTCAGAGAAGCTCTTGGCGCATTAGATAAAGATAGAGATTTCTTAAAAGCTGGCGGAGTTTTTAATGACAACCTAATAGATGCTTATATAGCTTTAAAAATGGATGAAGTAATTCAACTTGAACATACGCCACATCCAGTTGAATTTAAAATGTATTATTCTGTTTAATTTTATTTTATCAGTCTAGATAGGTCTTTAAATTTTGGGTGTTTTGAATCTCTAATTATTTCGAAAATAAGCATTTCAAAATTAATTAGGTTAACACCCATTGATGTCATTCTTTCTAGACCCAGTTTTCTATCCATTGGTTTTCTTGAGCCGGTAGCCTCATCAACTAAAAATACGTTGTAACCTTTGTTAATTAGATCATAAGCTGTTTGTAAAACACATATATGAGTTTCTATGCCACACAATAAAATTTGCCTCACTTGGGGTTTAAGCAAACTCTCATAATCACTCGTAGCAAAACAAGAAAATGTGGTTTTCTCAAATTTTCTGGCTTCAACATCATCTAACTTTTTTTTAATTTCTTCAGTTGTCAAACCTAAACCCTTAGGGTATTGCTCACTATAGAGAATTGGTAAATTCAATAATTCAAAAACTTCAATTGTTTTGAGAGTGAAACTTCTGATTTTTTCTTTGTCAAATATCTTGTTTATAAGTTTTTCTTGAATGTCAATGACAAGCAGACAAAGTTTTGAAGAATCCAAAAGCATTAGTTGTAAATAGCATTTTCAACTTCTTTGATTAAACCTTCAGAAGTTGGACTTGTCATAGATGAAAACCAATTGACTATATCTCCATCCTTATTGATTAAAAATTTATGAAAATTCCATCTTGGCTGAGCTATGACTGAAACATTTGAAGCAATCCATTTGTACAAAGGGTGGGCATTACTTCCTTTTATTTTTTGAATTGAAGTTAACGGAAAGTTAACTCCATATCTAATTTCACAAAACTCCTTTACATCTGAGTTTTTAGCTAATTCCTGATTGAAATCGTCTGATGGCACCCCAATAACAACAAGGCCATCTTCCTTATATCTATCATAAATCTTTTGTAAACCTGAGTATTGTGGTGTAAACCCACATTGCGATGCTGTATTAACAAGTAAGACTACTTTTCCTTTAAATTCAGCTAATTTTATTTCATCTCCAGTAATAGATTCGAGAGAAAAATCAAAAAAATTTTTCTCGGAAGAATATGACTTAGAGGTAAAAAGCATAGAAAACAATATTATTAAAATTAGCCTCATTTTAGTTAATTTAAACATTTATGTTGAAAATTAAAGGGTTAATTTTATTATAGGTTATGAAATTTAATTTTTTTTTTAATTTTTCTCTATTAATTCTGTTTCTTATCACATCTTGTGCTGGAGAAAAACTTGTTCCGGTTAAAGGTCCTGAAGGTGAGCCAGGAACCGAACTAAATTTTGCTCAATTTGATGACATTCCAATACCTATGGATTCAAAATTGATTAAAGATGAATCCATAATAATCTCAAAAAAAAATGGGTGGTTAGGAAGACTTGTCTTTAATGCAGATGAAGGACAATTGTTTGTGTTCGATTTTTTTAGAAATGAACTCCCAAAATTTGGTTGGTTAAAAGTATCTGAAATTAGATCGGAAAACAGTCTTCTAAATTATAAAAACAAAGACAGAATGGCATCCATCCAAATCTCAGAAAATACATTTTTTGGATCAAAGGTTTCAATTACTGTCACCGAAATGGAAAACTAATTCAACAAATACATTGTTGACAAAGTTAGGAACATAAGAAAACCAACTATGTCTGTGAGCATAGTTACAAAGGTTCCTGATGCTATAGCCGGGTCAACTTTAAATCTAGTCAATATAACGGGAATAAATGTCCCAAAAAACGAACCAAAAACAAGGTTCAATAGTAAAGATACAGAAATTACAATACTAAGCATTAAATCATCAAACCAGTAGAATGTAATTAAAAATGAAGCCACAGAAAATATAAATCCGTTCAAAAGCCCAACAAATATTTCTTTGCCCATAGACCTTATTGCATTTGACCAAGTAAGTTGTTTCATTGCAATTGCTCTAACGGCTGTTGTTAATGACTGTGTGCCTGAACACCCGCCCATTGAAGCTACCACTGGCATCAAAGCAGCTAGTATAGCCAACTTCTCAATTGTATCTTCAAAGTTTTTAATTATAAATGAGGCAAAGAATGCTGCAATAAGATTAAAAAACAGCCAAGTAAATCGTGATTTAGTAACAGAAACTATAGCTCCGTAAAAATTTTGATCTCCAACACCAGCCAATTTAAGAAAATCTTCCTCAGCTTCGGTGTCTATAACATCAACAACATCTTCAACATTAATGCTACCTAAGAGTTTTTTTTTATCATCTACTACTGCAAGAGATGTAAGATTTCTTTTTCGAAAAATATCCGCCACATCTTCTTGATCTACAGAAAAATGAATGCTGTGATGTTTCTTCCTCATTATTTCAACTACTTTTCTGTTTCTGGTAGTTGAAATAACTACACTTAGTGGAATTGTTCCAACCAAACGATTATGCTGATCAACTATAAATAAATCATAAAAAACTTTTGGAAGATTTGTTGCCTTTCTTAAATAATCAATAACATTACCAACATTAAATCCATTAGGAATCTTCACTAGTTCTGATTGCATTAATCTTCCCGCAGTATTTTCTTTGTAACTCAAATTGTCTTCAATAAATATTCTATCTTTTTCAGGTATTTTTGATAAAATAACTTTTCTTCTGTCACTATCAAGATGTACTAGAAGTGAAGCGGCTTCATCAGAATCAAGTTCATTAATTGACTTTGAAATTATTTCAAAATCTATCTCGTTGATAATTTTATCCAAAAAATTTGGTTCTAATTCTACTAATATTTGACTGTCAAAATCTTTAGACAAAATCTCTAAGAGCCTTCTCCTATGTCTATCATTTAATATCTGAATGTAGGATGCTATTTCAGATGGATGAAAGTTCTTAATTTTGTTAAACAATCTTCTACTATCTTTCTTTTCTAGAAGATCAATAAAACCATTAAGAATATCAGGTTTTAAGTAGTCAAAGTTATTTGTATTATGTTTTTCCATTTTATTAATTAAATCAAAAGATTTTGAAAATTGAACATCATATGAATAATTTTGAAGACTTTAAAGCTAATTAACAACTATTTGTTCAAGCCAGCTAGTCTTTATTTCCAAACTGTAGTCCTTAGTGTACAATGTTGATTTTTTTGATTTTCCTAATATTTCTAAAATAATATCTTCGGGACAGTCTATGCTTTTTAATCTATCAATTAAAGAGTATTTAAAAGATAGGGAGGTTTTACCGTTGCTAAGCTTTTTTAAAAATTTATTAACTAAATTTTGCATGTAGGTTTTTCTATTCAGTTCCTCGGATAAATACTTTTTAAATAAAAAATCATCAGATTTTTTTATTTTTTTTGCAGCCCATAAAGATGTTCCGACTAATGGGATGGTTCGCTTTTTATATATATCTTTAATAGGTCTCAATTTATTTGAACGAATTATAAGATATGAAGAAAATTTACTTACATAAACATCATCCATTTGAAGACCAATAATTTCTGTAAAACTACAACCAGTATCAAACATTAAAGCACTAATCAGGCTTTTCTCATCATTGCCTTTAAAACAATTATCTCTAATTTGAATTAAATCACTCTTAGTAAAAGCAAAAGTAGATTTAGTTCTTTCTGAAGTTGGCCACACTAGATTAGAAAATGGATTGGTTTTATTAATTTTATAATCATCAAACATTACGGTAAAAATGTTTTGAATGTTTGATTGATTTCTTTTTCCAGTAGATATTTTGTTAGATTTAACAAAAAAATCTCTAAATTTAATTGCATGGCTTTTATTATATTCATCAATTGGCTGATCACCACAGATGTCAATCATATGAGATACGGATCTACTCAGTGATTTAATTTTGTTCAATTCCTGAGGAGAAATATTCTTAATTTTAAGATATTTGCCAAAAGTGCTTGATAAAAAAGGATAATTCAATTCATTACTTGAAAACAACAAGTTTTCTAACGATTCACTTTCAGCATTATGTGAAACTGAAATATTATTTTTGAAATATAAAAGCATTTTTTTTTGTGAAAAAATAAGTTTAGAAGTTAAATCCTCATAGTCATCAGAAAATTTTTTTTCATACGATTGAATGTCAAGCGTTTTAGATTGTAAAATTTTAATTAAAGGGTTTTTAGCTTTTTTTTGGACATCAAAAAACATTTTCTTATGTTCTAAAGCTTGCAATTTAGCTCTCTTAATAGCTGTAGATAATTTATTCGTTTTTAAGGAAATTTTTATGCTTTTCTTACCCAATAATTTTCTTATCCTATCAGGAACTGCTCTTTGATACCAAAATTGATTTCCATGTTTGTAAATGTGTTTCATATTAAACTACAACTCTACCACAAAAAAATAATTAATACAAAAAACAAACCTTATTTATAAGCATTAAATATATAGGTGGTGCGGTCGAGAAGATTTGAACTTCCACAGGTTTTACAACCTACAACGACCTCAACGTTGCGCGTCTACCAGTTCCGCCACGACCGCAAAGTTATTCAAACTCAAGAATTATCTGATCAACCTCTAAACTATCACCTTCTCTACAATTTATTTTCTTAATTTTTGTCTTTTTTACAGAATTAATTATATTTTCCATTTTCATTGCCTCAATTATGGCTAAAGGCTGATTTTCCTCAACAACTTGATTTTCTTTTACAAATATTGAAGTTAACAAACCTGGCATTGGTGAAAGCAAGAGATTTGATTTATCCTCATTTTTTCTGGGAATCATAATTTTATTAAGTTCTGAATGTCTATCTGAAAGCACTAGAATTTTAACAAGGCAACCCTTATGGTTTATTGTAAATTTTGGTCCATCTCTCATTATACCAAAATACAAAAGCTTATTATCAATGATTGCAGATAATAATGGATGACCAATTCTCCAGTTACTTTTAAGATTAAAATATTTCTTACCCACATAAATCTCGTAGTTTTTGTTGAAATTATTAAACGCAATATTAACATCCACACTTTTCTCACCATCAATAACATTCCATTTATTATCTATAGTCCGATTAAAACCCTTAAGTTGATTAGAAATTGATGCGGCTCTAAGCATATACTGATAATTTGCAAACGCTGCGATAGCATAAAGCTCATCCTTATTTTCGACATCTAATTTATATGAATCATAACCTTCTGGATATTTCTCAGCAATAAATGATGTTGAATAGTTACCTGTATTAAAATCACTTTGTTGCAAAATATTAGATAAAAAATCCCTATTTGTATTAACTCCTTCAATAAAATACCTGTCTAAAGCTTTTATCATTTCGTTTATTGCAGCTTTCCTGTTATTTGAATGAGAACATAATTTTGCTATCATTGGATCATAAAACATACTTATTTCAGAACCTTCAACTACGCCAGAATCAATTCTTATGTTTTTACCTTGAGGCTCAATATACCTAGTTAATCTTCCAATAGAGGGTAAAAAATTCTTGGATGAATCCTCTGCATATATTCTACACTCAATCGCATAACCAGAGAATTTTAAACTTTTTTGTGAAATTGCCAATTTTTCACCATACGCAACTTTAATCATTAGCTCAACTAAATCGATGCCAGTAATTAATTCAGAAACAGGATGTTCAACTTGCAATCGAGTATTCATCTCCAAGAAATAGAAGTTTTTATCTTTATCAACAACAAACTCAACCGTACCGGCTGAATAATACCCAACTGCCTTTGCTAGTTTAATCGCCTGATCAACCATTTTTTCTCTAAGAGAACTGTCAACAAATGCACTAGGGGCTTCTTCTATAACTTTTTGGTGCCTTCTTTGAATTGTACATTCACGTTCCCCAAGATGAATAAAGTTTCCAAACTGATCCCCAAGTATTTGAACTTCTATATGTTTTGGGAATTCAATATACTTCTCAATAAAAACCCTATCATCACCAAAACTTGACTTTGCCTCATTTATTGCCGAATTAAAATTTTGTTTTAATTCTTTTTCATTCAAAGCCACTCTCATTCCTTTTCCACCCCCACCTGCAGATGCCTTGACCATTAAAGGATATCCTATTTTTTTAGCCTCACTTATAGCTTCATCAATATTCGCAATCACATCAAGGCCTCCAGGTACTACAGAAACGCCAGCTGATTTTGCAATCTTCTTTGACTCAATTTTATCACCCATTGACGAAATAGATTCACTAGGTGGGCCAATAAATACTTTACCTATTTTTAGAATTTCATCTCTAAAAAGTACATTCTCAGACAAAAAACCATAACCAGGATGAACAGCATCCGAATTCGTTTCTTTTATAGCTTTAATTATTTTTTTAATATTTAAATAACTTTCTATTGATGAATTACCTCCAATATTAATATATTCATCAGCCAGGTTGGTATGTGGGGAATTTATGTCTTGATCAGAGCAAATGGCAACTGTCTTGATTCCAAGTTTTTGGGCAGTCTTAATTATCCTACAAGCGATTTCGCCTCTATTTGCAATTAAAATTTTTTTAAACATTTCCTTAAAATTTAAAGAGGAATATTGTCATGTTTTTTCCATGGATTGGACAACTTTTTATTTTTTAACATCTCCAAAGATCTACAAATTCTCTTTCTTGTAGTATTAGGCGTAATAACATCATCAATAAACCCCCTACTACCAGCAATAAAAGGATTAGCAAATTTTTCTCTATATTCATTGGTTTTTTTTTCAATCTTACCTTTATTACCAATTTCACCTCTAAAAATTATTTCCACAGCTCCTTTTGGGCCCATAACTGCAATTTCAGCTTGCGGCCAAGCATAATTAACATCCCCTCTTAAATGCTTTGAACTCATAACATCATAAGCCCCACCATAAGCCTTCCTTGTAATAACTGTTATTTTAGGAACTGTTGCTTCAGCAAAAGCAAAAAGGAGTTTGGCACCGTGTTTTATTATACCATTATATTCTTGAGAAGTTCCTGGAAGAAAACCCGGTACATCAACAAATGTAATTATCGGAATATTAAAACAATCGCAGAATCTTACAAATCTAGCTGCTTTTCTAGCTGAATTATTGTCAAGACAACCAGCTAAAACCATTGGTTGATTCGCAACAATGCCAACAGGTGAGCCAGTCATTCTTGCAAAACCTGTTATGATATTTGCAGCATAATCAGACTGAAGTTCAAAAAAATCTCTATCATCAATTACTTTTGTAATGAGTTCTTTCATATCATAAGGTTTATTTGGATTATCTGGAATTAATGTATCCAAAGAAAATTCTAATCTATCAGATGGATCTTCAGACTTCCTAATAGGAGGTAATTCCTTATTTGAAGATGGTAAAAAACCCATAAATCTTCTCAATTGCAACAACGCTTCTACATCGTTTTCAAATGACAAGTCAGCAACACCAGATTTTTTAGTATGAGTGGATGCTCCTCCCAATTCTTCATGACTAACTTCTTCGTGAGTCACTGTCTTTAAAACATCTGGACCAGTTACAAACATATAAGAAGTATCTTTAACCATAAAAATGAAATCAGTCATTGCAGGACTATATACCGCACCACCAGCACATGGACCCATAATGACGGAAATCTGAGGAATAACCCCAGATGAAAGAACATTTCTTTGAAAGACTTCAGCATAACCTGCCAAAGAAGCTACACCTTCTTGGATTCTAGCACCTCCAGAGTCATTAAGGCCAATGACAGGGGCACCAACTTGTAGGGCTTTATCCATTATTTTACAAATTTTCTCAGCATGTGATTCAGATAAAGAACCACCAAAAACAGTAAAGTCCTGACTAAAAACAAATGTCAATCTACCATTTATTGTTCCATAACCAGTAACGACTCCATCTCCTGGAACTTTTTGCTTGTCCATATCAAACTCTGAACACCTATGCTCAACAAACATATCCCATTCTTCAAATGTACCTTGATCTAGAAGTATATCTATTCTCTCCCTAGCCGTTAATTTTCCTTTTTTATGCTGACTTTCTTGCCTTTTTTTTCCTCCACCAGTAACAGCCTGTTTTCTTTTGAGATCTAATTTTTTTAAAATTTCTTTCATAATCAAATAATGAACTTCAGTGCTTACTATAAACTAATTAATCAAGATTTTTAAAGAAAATTGAAATATTTTTTAGCATCATTAAAAATTCTTTATCAACAATTTTCTGCTCATCAATTAACCCCCACTTTTTTTGTTGATAGGTATTCTCAATATTTGCCAACTTATATAATTCACCATAATCTAATTTTCCCTCCAAAAAAAAATAGCTTAGAATTACTGATTTTAAGACATTGGAAAGTTTATAAATGACAGTTAGATATGAATCATTTAAATCAATCAAATAATCATTAAATAATTTTAAATTTAAATTATGTTGTCTTTCCGTTATTTCAGAAATTAGAATTAGGTCAATTTTAAAAATGTTAGAAAAACTCTGAATTAAATCATTAAAATTCTTATTTAATAGTTGTAGAAGTTTTTTTTCATCAAAACACCTATAAAGAATGAAATCAAATTGTATTAACTCTATTACATTTTGTATTATCATCTTTCTCTCTTTATCTCTTAAATCACAAGCAAATAAAGTCAAATTTAAAACTGAATAGGGATCATTAAAGAATTTTTCAACATTAATTTCTTGCATTATTTTTTTTGCATTACTTAATGAGTTCGTAGAAAGAAAATTACCATTTGGTGTAAGAATTCTCTTTTTTTTTTTAAGGAAAATATATTTATTATTATTTTTTAAAAACTCACACATCTATTGGCTTGATTAATCTAAATTCATCTAAATCCTGAAAATCATATTCCCTATCTAGTAAATTTAATTTTATATTTTTTTCTGTTAGCTTTTTTTTAAAATAATCAGGTAAAGGGGCGTTAAATTTTAAATTTTTTTTGCTCTCATCTTTGTAACTAATTTCATATGCATGCAAAAATAGATTGATACTTTCATTATGATTGAGTGATTCTTTTTTACAAAACCTTGTCTCACCAAGCACTGGGTGTCCAATCAAATTTAAATGTTTTCTAATTTGATGTTTTCTACCTGTAATTGGTTTGATTATAGCTAAAGAGGTGTTTTTTTGCGTTCCTAAAATCTTATAATAAGTAGTAGATTCTAATTTTTTTTCTCCAAAAATTATAGGAATTTCTATTTTTCCTAATTTTACTCTTGGACATCCATGAATTATTGCTAGATATTCTTTTTCAATAAGCCTTTCTTTAAATATTTTTCCAAGAAACTTTGCTGAATTCAAATCTCTAGCAATCAGCATTACTCCAGATGTTTTTTTATCTAATCTATGAACTAACTTAGGCCTTAATTCATTCTTAAACTTTAAAGAATCAAGAACAGCGTCAACATTGAATTTTATTTTTGTACCACCTTGAACAGCTATTCCAGCAGGTTTATTAATCACAATTATATTTTCATCTTTATGCAAAATCCAAGATCTAACAATGAAACCAAACTTTTCGTATTTAATGCTGTTTTTAGGTTCTTTTACTAAATCTAACTTTCTTGAAAGTTTAATTAAATCCCCAGAATTTAATACAATGTGATTGCGCGTTCTTTTCCCATTTACTCTAATGATGCCTTTTCTTATTAACTTGCAAATGTAAGGATAAGTTAAGTTAGTAAATTGTTTTTTAAACCAATAATCAACCCTAGATCCATCAAAATCATCACTGACTTTCCACTCATAAACACTTTTTGGAATTATCATTTTGGATTAACAAAATAGTTATTTTTTCTAACTTGATTTTCTTTGCTCTATTTCTTCTCTTTCAAAGATTTTTTTAGATCATACTCTTTTTTCTGTTCTTTAGACACTTCATTAGAATCAAATTTCTTTTCCAAATTTTCTCTAGATTTATCTTCTTCAGCCTCTTTTTTTTTCAATCTTTCTCTATCATCTCTACCTTTAGCCTCAGGATCTCTGTCTACCAACTCAATTATTGCCATTGGTGCGGAGTCTCCATATCTAAAGTTTGACTTTAAAATTCTGACGTACCCCCCATTTCTTGATCCATATCGTTTGGCTAAAATATCAAACACCTTTTTAACTAAACTTTTATTTCTCAAATATGAAAAAACCTTTCTTTTAGACTTTAAATCCTGTTTTTTCCCAATATTCAAAATCTTTTCAACATATGGTCTAAGATCCTTTGCTTTTGGAAGAGTTGTCTCAATTTGCTCATTTTGAATTAATGATTTTGATAGATTGTTTAATAAAGAACTTCTATGACTTGATTTTCTATTTAATTTTCTACCAGATATTCCGTGTCTCATATCATTCCTTTAGTATGGATCATCCAATTTTCTTCTTATTTCATCAATATTCTCAGGAGGCCAACCTTCAATTTTCATTCCTAATTCTAAATTCATAGAAGTCAAAATCTCTTTTATTTCATTTAATGACTTTCTACCAAAGTTTGGAGTTCTTAACATTTCTGACTCTGTTTTCTGAACTAGATCACCAATATAAATAATTTCATCGTTTTTAAGACAGTTTGCTGATCGAACGGAAAGTTCTAACTCTTCAACTTTTCTAAGCAAATTAACATTTAATGTTGGCTCTTCAATTGGAGGTGCAGTCGTTTCCTCAACTGGTTCTTCAAAGTTTATAAACATTTTAAGTTGTTCATCAATGATTCTCGCTGCATATGCAACTGAATCTTCGGGAACAACTGATCCATTAGTTTCTATATTCATTATTAATTTGTCGTAATCTGTAACCTGACCAACTCTAGAGTTTTCAACCCTATATGACACTCTCCTTACTGGAGAAAAAAAAGAATCTATATGGATCGTACCAAGTGGCGCATCATCTCCATCGTGTTTGACTGCAGGAACATACCCCTTACCTTCTTCAACACTAAGTGTCATATTTATACTAGCCTTTGAATCCAGCGTACAGATATGTAAATTCTTATTTAAAACCTCTACATGTGGACCGCATTCAATATCACCTGCCTTTATTTCTTTAGGACCTTTTGCTTTTATATGTATTTTTGTTGTTTCGACATCACTTAATTTAAGAGCCAACTGTTTAACATTCAATATAATCTCTGTAACGTCTTCTATAACACCTGGTATTGTTGAAAATTCGTGCGTAACCCCATCTATTTTAATTGATGTAACAGCGGCACCTCTAATTGATGACAATAAAACCCGACGCAACATATTTCCAAGTGTCTGCCCATAACCACTTTCCAATGGCTCAGCTACAAGTTCTGCATTGGTAAAATTCTCTTTATCTTTTACAAATTCAATTTTCCTAGGTTTAATTAATTCTTTCCAGTTTTTATTAATCACAATTATTTCCTCTATATTTATTATCTAGTTAAACTCTTCGTCGTTTAGATGGCCTGCACCCATTATGAGGGATAGGAGTTACATCTTTAATAACAGTTATGTTTAGGCCAGTTGATCCAAGCGCTCTAATTGCGGACTCTCTACCATTTCCAGGCCCTTTGATTACAATTTCGATATTTTTCATACCATTTTCAATTGCTTTTTTTCCTGCTTCTTCAGCTGCAAGTTGAGCGGCAAATGGAGTTGATTTTCTAGAGCCCTTAAAACCTTTGTTGCCAGAAGAAGACCAAGACACAGTATTTCCAGATGGATCTGTAATTGTAACAATCGTATTATTAAAAGTAGAATTAATATGTGCAATTCCCGTAGGAACGTTTTTTTTAATTTTTTTTTTTAATCTTGAACTCTTAGATACCATTTCAATCTAAACTGCTTTTTTCTTTCCAGCTATTGGAATTGCCTTACCTTTTCTAGTCCTAGCATTTGTATGCGTACGTTGCCCTCTAACTGGAAGCTTGCTTCTATGTCTTAACCCTCTATAACATCCCAAATCAGTAAGCCTTTTAATATTGTTAGACACATCCCTTCTTAAATCTCCCTCAACAACATAATTTTTATCTATACATTCCCTAATCTTTATTGTTTCATCATCAGTTAGTTGATTCACTCTTTTATTTTTATCAACATTAGTAGAATCACAAATTTCTTTTGAAAACTTTGGACCTATACCATATATGTATCGCAAAGCTATTTCTAATCTTTTGTTACTGGGAACGTTTACGCCTGCTATTCTCGCCACTTAAAAACCTTATAAATTCACAAGTCTGGATTATATTTTTTTTTAATTTTAAGTCAACACTATCTAACTAATAATCTTTAAAATTTCTTGACTAACATTTTCAACAGAATTCATACCATCGACTTTATTTAAAATACTATGTTTTTCATAGTAATTTACTATTGGCAAAGTCAAGTTTTTGTATATTTCAATCCTGTTAAGCAAAGTTTCCAAGTTGTCATCTGTTCTTTGTTCATTCGTTTTAGACTCGGAAATTCTTTTTTTTATTCTTTCTTCCAAAATTGCAAATTCAACATCAATCAAAATGGCATTATCCAAACTAACTGAAATTTTTTTTAGAGCATCATCCAAAACTTCTGCTTGATTAATATTTCTTGGAAAACCATCAAATATTATATTACTATTATTTAGTTCTGAGATTCTCTCAATTATTAAACTAATTACTATTGTATCTGGCACTAATTCGCCTATTTGCATTAATTCTTTGATCTCATTTCCATATTTTGAGTTCTCTTTTTGCACTTCATTTCTTAGTAAATCACCCGTTGAGAGTTGAACATACTCATAATTATCAACCAGAATTTTTGATTGAGTACCTTTTCCACAACCAGGGGGACCTAACAAAACAATTCTTTTCATCTACCTCTTCTAAGGTTTGACTTTTTTATTAACCCTTCATATTGATGAGCAAGTAAATAAGACTGAATTTGCGTAACCGTATCCATTGTTACATTAACTACAATTAAGAGACTGGTACCACCAAAATAGAATGGCACCTTATATTTTGAAATAAGTAATTCTGGCAGAAGACAGATTAATGAAAGATAAATCGCTCCAATAACAGTCAATCTAGTAAGAACATAATCCAAGTATTTTGTAGTATTTTCACCAGGTCGTATGCCAGGAACAAATCCACCGTATTTCCTTAAGTTTTCAGCAGTATCCTTTGGATTAAATACTATTGCTGTATAAAAAAAAGCAAAAAAAACAATCATCGAAATGTACAAAGAGAGATAGACAGGATGTCCTCTGCTCAAGAAAACACTAATTGTGTTCAACCATTCCGGCCCACCTCCAGCATTAAAACTAACAAAAGTTATTGGTAGCAATAGAAGTGAACTGGCAAAAATTGGAGGAATGACACCTGCAGTATTTATTTTCATTGGAAGATGAGATGAATCCGCAACTTTGTTGCTTGCACCAGGCTGTCTCTTTGGGTATTGAATAGTTATTCTACGTTGAGCTCTTTCTACAAAAACCATAAAAGCTATAACAGATACAGACATAAGCATTAGAAAAACAATAAAAATTGTTGAGAGAGCTCCTGTTCTTCCCAATTCAAAAGTTGTGCTCAAAGCAAGAGGTAATTGAGCTACAATACCAGTAAAAATAATTAGCGAAATCCCATTTCCAATACCTCTTTGTGTTATTTGTTCACCCAACCAAACTAAAAATAGTGTGCCTGAAACTAGTGTAATAACAGTTAGAAATCTAAAAAACATTCCTGGTTCCATAACTGCTTGAATTCCTTGACTGCTCGACATATTTTCAATTCCAACTGCCACTCCATAACCTTGAACAGTTGCAAGCAATACAGTCCCATATCTTGCATATTGATTTATTTTTTTTCTACCTAACTCCCCCTCTTTCTTCAATTGCTCTAATTGAGGCGAGATGACAGTTAATAGCTGCATTATTATACTAGCTGAAATGTATGGCATAATATTTAATGCAAAAATTGTCATCCTGCCCAACGCTCCACCAGCAAACATATCAAACATTCCAAGAATTCCTCCAACGTTTCTTTCAAAAACCTTCTGAAGAGCTACAGGATCAATGCCAGGAAGAGGAATATATGAACCTATTCTGTAAACAATAAGGGCTAAAAGAGTAAACATTATTCTTTTTTTAAGATCTTCAGCCTTAGCTATTGATCCTAAATTGATTCGTGATGCTAATTGTTCAGAAACAGATGCCATAAAAATTATTTATTTTTTTGTTTTGGAAGCTTTTTTAACAGGTTTTTTTTCTTTATTTTTTTTTCTTAAACTTGAGGTATCATTAGATTTATCTTCTTTTGTTTTTTTATCTTTCTCCTCTTTTAATTTTACTGATTCCACTCCTTTATTGTTTGGAAAATCATTTGTTTTTTCAGCTTTTACTTTTTTGTCATTTTTCAATTTTTTAATTTTTTTAAAATCTATCAACTTTATCTCACCACCGACTCTTTTGAATTCTTTTAGCACACCTTTAGATGCAGCATGAGCTTCTACTTTGACTGATTTCAAAAGCTTGTTCCCTAATAGAAACTTAAAGAATGAATTTTCTTTAGACTTAGAAAAATTAATTAAATCACTTATATTTAAATTTGAATTTTCTTTAATCAATTTTTTCTCAATTAAATTATTGATAAGATCTGTTTTTAAAATGACTGTTCTTTTTTTTTTTTTTGATTTAAAACCATGTTTTGGCATTCTCATATGTAATGGCATTTGACCACCCTCAAAACCATTAATTGAAACACCGGATCTTGACTTCTGTCCCTTCATACCTCTTCCAGCAGTTTTACCCGTTCCTGAACCTATGCCTCTGGCAACTCTTTTTCTTTTTCTTAATCGTAATGATTCACTTTTAATTTGATTTAATTTCATTTTTAATCAACTTTTTCAATTTTTAATAAATGTTTTACTTTTTCAACCATACCCAAGACAGATGGATTGCTTTCAAGAATTCTCTCCCTATTAATCTTGTTTAGTCCAAGACTCACTAGTATTTTTCGTTGATAGGATTGCCTGCCAATAGCACTTTTAAGCTGAGTTAATCTAATTTTTTGCATCTTCACCACTTTGAGTTATTTTTCTTCTTTTGGTAATATCATTAATCTTCAATCCTCTCCTCAATGCAATGATTTTTGGAGATGAAGCAGACTTTAACGCTTCGAATGTTGCCCTAATCATATTATGTGGATTAGATGTTCCAACTGACTTGGCAACTATATCTTGCACTCCTAAAGCTTCAAAAACAGCTCTCATAGGTCCACCAGCAATTACACCAGTACCTGATGGTGCACTTCTTAAATAAACATTGCCTGAGTCAAACCTTCCTTGTATGTCATGATGTAATGTTCTCCCTTGCCTCAAAGGAACCCTGATCATATTGTTTTTTGCTTCATCTGTGGCTTTTTTAATTGCTTCCGGCACTTCTTTGGCTTTACCTTTGCCATGACCAACCATTCCGTTACCATCTCCAACCACAACTAATGCTGCAAAACTAAATCTTCTTCCTCCTTTAACAACTTTAGCTACCCTATTTATACTTACTAATTTTTCTACAAAATCAGCTTGATCTTGAGTTTTACTTAAATTTTCAGAAAAACCACTTCTATTGTCATTTTTCGCTTTGTTAGATGAAACAGTATTATCTTTTTTCTTCTTTTCAGCATCAGAATTTACTTGTTTTTCCTGAGGTTTATTCTGCTCTATTGTTTTTTTTACATCAGCATTTGATGATAATGATTTTGTGGATGATAATTTTTCATTTTTTTTTGTCTCCATTTTATTATTTTTTTTTTCATTCATAACATTCTTTTGGTCAACGTCCTTAATAGATTTTTTCTCAACCTTTTCAGACGATTTTTTAGCCTTCGTAGAAATATCTTTTTCTTTTTCCTTGTGCTTTACTAAATTCTCTTTAGTTTCCGTTCTTTTTTTATTTTCTTCTTCTGCCATTTTGATTGAAACCTTATTTTTAAAATTTAACACCTTTTGATCGAACTCCTAATGCAAGTTCTTTTATTCTTCCGTGATATAAATAACATCCTCTATCCAGTAAAATTTTTTTTTCTATTTTTTTTTCTTTGATTAAATCACCTATATTTTCACCCACCTTAAATGCAATCTCTTTTGGAGATCCGTTAATATTCTTTAATCTTTTATCATTTGAAGATGAAGACAGAATTGTCACTCCCCTACCATCATCAATTAACTGAGCATAAATATGTTTATTTGATCTAAACACACTCAATCTTAAGTTTAAGTTTTTTTTTAATCTAAATCTAATTCTTTTGGATCTCCTAGATCTTGCATCAAGATTTTGAATCATTTTTTCTTCCCCTCTTTTCTTCTAATTATTTCATCTTTATATTTTATTCCCTTACCTTTGTATGGTTCAGGTTTCTTGAAACCTCTAATATTTGCTGCAATTTGACCAACTCTTTGTTTATCAGCCCCCATAATTTTTATTTCTGTTGGTTTGGGTACATCAATTTTCAAATCTTTAGGTATTGGGAAATTGATAGGGTGCGAATAGCCAAGCAAAAGCTCTAATTTATCACCTTTTTGAGTAGCTTTGTAGCCAACACCATTTAACTCAAGCTCCTTAGTAAATCCATTAGAAACTCCTAAAACTAAATTGAATATTCTTGATCTAACAGTACCCCAAAGTTGAGAAAATTGTTTTGACTCTCCTGCACTTGAGACAATAATACTTTTTTCAACTATCTTAACATTAGCACAATTTTTAAAACAATAAGACAATTCGCCTACCTTACCTTTGGCAAATATAACACCATCTTCTATCTTTACTTCGGTGTTTTCAGGAATGTTTATTGGAATTCTACCACTTCTTGACATTTAAAACCCTATTAAAAAACCTTGCATAAAATTTCACCACCCACATTTTCATCTCTAGCCTCATTATCTGACAATACACCTTTAGAAGTAGATAAAATTGAAATGCCTAAACCATCGAAATTTCTCTGTAAATCTTTAATCTTTGAGTAAACTCTTCTACCTGGAGTTGAAACTCTCGAAATATTCTTAATCACTGGTTCACCATCAACATATTTAAGTTCTATCTTGTATTCATTTTTATTGTTTTCTAACTCTATTGTACTAAAACCTCTTATATATCCCTCTCTATGCAATACTTCAAGAACATTAGCCCTAAACCTTGATGCAGGCATTAAAACAGACTCTTTTCTTCTGATCTGTCCATTTCTTATTCTTGTTAACATATCTCCTAAAGGGTCTGACAAACTCATATCTTTTAATCCTTTCTGTAATTACCAACTTGATTTTGTGATGCCAGGAATCTGGCCTATTGCAGCTAATTCTCTAAATGCAATTCTTGAGAGGCGAAATTTCCTGTAAACACCTCTTGCTCTCCCTGTTAAAACACACCTATTTCTAATCCTCACTTTTGAGGCGTTTCTTGGTATTTTAGAAAGTTTTAACCTAGCTTGAAATTGCTCATCAGGACTTAACCTTTTATTATTAGCCATCTTTAAAAGTTTATCGTGTTTAACTTTATATTTTTGATACAATCTAATTCTTTTTTTATTTCTTTCAATAAGACTTACTTTTGACATTGTTTTCTCCGTTAATTTTTATCAGCTGTTGCTTCAGCTGGTTTTTTAGTTGGTTCAGCTTCAGTAACAACTGATTGTTCAATCGTTTTTTCAGTGGGTTGAGCCTTTGCTGGCTGTTCAACTGGTTGTTCAATCGTTTTTTCAGTGGGTTGAGCCTTTGCTGGCTGTTCAACTGGTTGTTCAATCGTTTTTTCAGTGGGTTGAGCTGCTGCTGACTGTTCAACTGGTTTTTTAGTGAGTTTAGATTGAGCAACAGGTTGTCTAATTTTTTTTTCGGCTGGTTGAGATTTAAAAGGTAAATTAAAACCTTTCAATAATTCATAAGCATATTCTTGATTGACAGTAGAAGTAATGATTGTCACATCCATACCTCTTACTTTGTCAATTTTGTCATAATTTATTTCAGGAAAAATAATTTGCTCTTTTATACCAATTGAGTAATTACCATTTCCATCAAAAGATTTTTTTGATAACCCCTTAAAGTCTCTTACTCTTGGGAGAGCAATATAAACCAATCTATCAAGAAATTCATACATTCTATTTTTTCTTAGTGTAACCTTGCAACCAATGCTTAATCCTTTCCTAAGTTTAAAACCAGCAATTGATTTTTTGGCCTTTGTTATAACTGGCTTTTGACCGGTAATATTCATTAAGTCATCCAAAGCAAAATTAATCTTTTTTGAATCAGCAACAGAGTCTTTCCCAACCCCCATATTAACTACAATTTTAGTTACTTTTGGCACCTCACAAATATTGTTTATGCTAAATTTTTCCTTAAGTTTTCCTCTCAACTCATTATCATATAATTCTTTTAATCTAGCCATAAAATTACCTAATTTAAAGTTTCTCCAGAACTCTTGGAATATCTTACCTTTTTTCCGTCATCTAAAATTTTAAAACCAATTCTACAAGGTTTAGAGGTCTTTGGATCAAGGATTGACAACTTGCAAGTGTATATTGGCATCTCAACATTCTCAATCCCGCCTTTTGCTGTTGCAGATTGTTTAGTATGTTTTTTGACAATATTGACACCTTCAACAATAGCCTTCTGTTGGTTATTTTTAGATCTCAAAATTTTTAAAACCTTTCCATTCTTTCCCTTATCCTTACCTGCAAGAACCACAACACTGTCACCTTTTTTTATTTTTGACGCCATAATCTATAATACCTCTGGTGCTAAAGAAATAATCTTCATATATTTTTTTGCTCTTAATTCTCTAGTAACTGGACCAAAAATTCTAGTGCCTAAAGGCTCTCCATTATTGTTTATTAGAACAGCAGAGTTTCTGTCAAATCTAATGGATGATCCATCAGGTCTAAATACTTCTTTTGCAGTCCTAACAATAACAGCTTTATGAATCTCTCCCTTTTTCACTTTTCCTCTTGGTATTGCATCTTTAACTGTAATTACAATCACATCACCAATTGAAGCAAATCTCCTTTTAGATCCTCCTAAGACTTTAATACATTGGACCTTCTTAGCTCCAGAATTATCAGCAATATTGAGAGTTGATTGCATTTGTATCATAAGACACCTAACATTATATAACCACCCACTTTTTAGTCTTTGATATTGGTTTGTTCTCTTGAATAGTAACGCTTTGTCCTATCTTAAATTTATTTTTCTCATCATGAACACTATATTTTTTTGATCTTGTAATATACTTTTTATATACTGGGTGCTTAACTTTCCTATTCACCAAAACAGTTATGGTTTTATCTGCTTTATCTGAAACAACCAGTCCCTTTAAAACTCTCTTAGGCATTTTTTGTTTTTCCTTGTTCATTTAGAATTGTCTTAATTCTTGCAATTTGTTTTTTTACTTCTGAAATCCTAGCTGTTTTTTCCAATTGACCAGAACTTTTTTGAAACCTTAAATTTAACGATTCTTTTCTGAGTACCAAAATTTTTTCCCTAAGTTTCTCTAAATCTAGTTTTTTTAAATCAGAATATTTTTCCATCTTATAATCCTATACGAGTTACAAATTTATTTTTATTAGGCAATTTTGCAGATGCCAATTCAAAAGCTTCTATTGCAAGATTCTTAGGAACACCATCAATTTCAAATAGGATTTTTCCAGGCTTTACCTTGGCCGCCCAAAATTCAACTGAACCCTTGCCCTTACCTTGCCTTACTTCAGCAGGTTTTTTTGTTATGGGAACATCAGGGAAAATTCTAATCCATACTTTTCCAGCTCTCTTTAGGTGTCTAGCTATACATCTCCTAGCAGACTCAATTTGCCTGGATGTTACTCTAGCTGGTGTTAAGGCTTTTAATCCATATGAACCAAAATTAAGCAAATTACCTCCTTTAGAGTTTCCATGCATTCTTCCCTTGAACTGTTTTCTATATTTTGGTTTTTTTGGTTGCAACATAATTACTTCACTCAGTTATTTCAGTCATAGTTTCAATGTTTTTATCATTTTCTTTTGTATTTACATCTTTTTCAAATTTCTCCCCTTTAAAAATCCATACCTTTACCCCACAAATACCATAAGTAGTATTAGCTCTAGATACCCCATAATCAATGTCTGCTCTTAAAGTATGTAATGGAACTCTGCCCTCTCTATACCATTCCATTCTAGCTATTTCAGCACCACCTAATCGTCCACTGCAATTAACTCTTATTCCTAGAGCTCCTAATCTCATTGCCGACTGAACAGCTCTCTTCATAGCTCTTCTAAATGCAACTCTTCTTTCAAGTTGTTGGGCTATATTGTCAGCTACCAGCTTAGAGTCTAATTCAGGTTTTTTAATTTCTACAATATTAATACTTACTTCACCAGAAACCATTTTACTTACTGTCTTTTTTAATTTTTCAATATCTTGTCCTTTTTTTCCAATAATCACCCCGGGTCTAGAGGTATGAAGAGTGATTTTGGCTAGCTTTGCAGGTCGTTCAATAACAATTTTTGAAATCCCAGCCGAAGAAAGACTTTTTAATAGAAATTTTCTTAAACTTATATCTTCCTGAAGTAAATTTGAATATTCCTTCTCCGAAAACCATCTTGATTCCCAAGCTTTTATAATTCCAAGTCTAAGACCTATTGGATTAGTTTTTTGTCCCATCTTTTTCCTCTTTAATTTCTTTAGTATCTTTAATCTCTTTAGTATCTTTAATTTCTTTAGTATCTTTAATCTCTTTAGTATCTTTAATTTCTTTAGTATCTTTAATCTCTTTAGCATCTCTTTCTTCAACTAATATTCTAATTTTGGAAAATGGTTTCAATATTTTGCCTGCTCGCCCTCTAGCTCTTGGCCTAAACCTCTTAAGAACCATAGATCTTCCAGTTGTAGCTTCTTTGACAAATAATTTGTCAATATCAAGTTGGTGATTGTTTTCAGCATTTGATACTGCAGATTTTAGAACTTTTAAAATTTCATTTGAAATTCTTTTTCTTGAAAACTCCAACAAACTTATTGCCTTCTCAACTTTAACACCCCTTATCAACTTCAAAACAAGATTGGCTTTCTGAGCACTGGTTTTAAGAGATTTTGCCGAAGCTTTAGCTACCATTTTATTTTCAACTTTTGTATTCATATTATTTTTTTTTCATCCTTTAAGAGGTTTTTTTATCAGCGTTATGTCCTTTATAAGTTCTAGTTGGAGAAAATTCACCCAATTTATGCCCCACCATATTTTCATTTACAGTCACTGGAATATGTTTTTTTCCATTATGAACACCAAATGTCAAGCCCACGAATTCAGGCAATATTGTAGATCTTCTAGACCAAGTCTTAATGACATCACTTCTCCCTGATTTCTTAACTATTTCAGCTTTTTTAATCAAGTACATATCAACAAATGGTCCTTTCCATAAAGATCTTGTCATAATTTATCCATTTCTTATTTTTTCCTACTCTTTAAAATATATTTGTTGGTTCTTTTATTGTTTCTTGTTTTTTTCCCTTTGGCAGAAAGACCTTTTCTTGAAACGGGGTTCCTTCCACCTGATGTTCTTCCTTCTCCTCCACCATGAGGATGATCAACAGGATTCATTGCCACGCCTCTTACTACCGGTCTCACGCCCAACCACCTCTTTCTTCCTGCTTTTCCAAGTTTAATATTTTTTTTGTCAGGATTTGATACCATTCCTATTGTTGCTTTACATTCAACCCTAACAATTCTTATTTCTCCAGATGATAGTTTAATTTGTCCATAAGAAGCATCTCTGCCGATTAATTGACCGTATGTTCCAGCTGATCTAATTAACTGCCCTCCCTTTCCAGGCTTAATTTCTAAATTATGTATGATAGTATCTGTTGGTATATTCTTAATCTGCAAGCAGTTTCCTGGTTTGATATCAGCACTGTTTGAAGAAATTACCTCATCACCCACTTTAACATTCTGCGGACAAATTATGTATGAATGTTGACCATCCTTATATTTTAATAACGCAATATATGCTGATCTATTTGGATCATATTCTATTGTCTCAACTTTAGCAGAAAGATCCAAAACATTTCTTTTAAAATCTATGATTCTATACTTTCTTTTATGCCCACCACCTTTTCGTCTGGCTGTTAGATGTCCATAATTATTTCTCCCACCTTTTCTTGAAAGCCCTTTAGTAAGTTTTTTAAAAGGTTTTCCCTTAGAAACCTCAGACTTTTCAAGCAAAACCATTCCTCGTTGACCTGCAGTTGTAGGGTTATATTGCTTTAACGCCATTATTTAACCTCGGTTGTCATATCAATTGTGTCTCCTTCTTTAAGCTTTACAAATGCCTTTTTTGTATTTGCCCTAGTACCAACTATGTTTTTAAATTTTTTTTTTTTTCCCTTTTGATTTAATGTATTGACTGATTTTACCTTAACATTAAAAATTTTTTCAATGGCTTCTTTAATCTCAGATTTCTTTGAGTTTGGAGAAACCTTAAACACATAATAGTTAAATTGAGAAATAAATGTTGCTTTTTCCGACACTAAAGGAGACCGGATAATTTCATAAACTTTTTCTGAAGAAACAGTGTTCACTTCTTAAACCTTTCTTTAATGCCGTCTAGCGCCTTCTCAGATAAAACCAAACAATCTCTTTTTAAGATGTCATATACGTTAATCCCCATCAATGGCAATATGTCAATGTTTGGTATGTTTTTAGATGCTAAAATAATATTTTTATCAACAACATCACCATCAATAAAAAGAGCAGAACTAATATTTAAGTTAGAAAGCTTTGATTTAAACAAACTTGTTTTAGCTTTAGATATTTTAAATTCATTTAATATTTTTAGTTTCCCATCTTTAAGTTTTTTAGAAATTGCCATCCTTAATGCTAAACTTTTAATTTTTTTTGGTAATTTGTGCTCATGTGACCTAACTTTTGGTCCAAAAATCACTGCTCCACCTCTCATTTGAGGAGACCTTCTGCTTCCTTGTCTAGCATTGCCTGTACCTTTTTGTTTGAAAGGCTTTCTAGTACTACCGGAAATTTCGGAAATACCTTTAGTCTTATGGTTACCACTTCTTTTCTTTGCAAGTTGATACCTAACCATTCTATAGATAATATCTTCCCTAAGTTCAATTCCAAATATGGATTTATCTAGATCAACTTCCTTTAATGGTTTGTTATCAATGGAATTTATTTTTTCTTTCATAACAACCTAATTCTCTTTAACAGTGTTTGAATTATCAGATTTCGGAGTTGGAGATGTTTCCTCTTTTACTTGATTTTTTTGTTCTTCCTGATTGTCATTCATCTTTGAATCATCGTTAGTAGAATCTTTGTTTTTAGATTTTTTTTCTGATTTACTTGCCGTTAGATTAACACTTGATAACTTGCTAAGATCTTTAATAATGCCTTTTTTTTTTAAAGAATCACTAACTTTAATAAACGCTCCATTATGCCCAGGTACGGAGCCTCTGACTAAAATCATATTGTTTTCTTTATCTATTTTGAGCACCAAAAGATTCTGAATTGTTACTTTTTTATTACCAAGTCTTCCTGCCATTTTCTTTCCTTTAAATACCTTACCAGGATCTTGGCATTGTCCAGTAGAGCCATGTGATCTATGAGAAATAGAAACACCGTGTGTTGCTCTATTACCAGAAAAATTATGTCTTTTCATACCACCAGCAAAGCCTTTTCCAATTGAGTTTGAAAGAACATCAACATATTGACCTTCAACAAAATTATCAACACCAACTTCATCTCCTATACT
Source organism: uncultured Alphaproteobacteria bacterium (assembly GCA_964484795.1). Classification (GTDB taxonomy): domain Bacteria; phylum Pseudomonadota; class Alphaproteobacteria; order Methylaequorales; family Methylaequoraceae; genus CAZAFN01. Next base: position 26,333 of record CAZAFN010000020.1, read on the forward strand.
AAAATTATCTACTGTATCCACCCGAAATTCTTTAGAAATCAAGAAGGGTGAAATGTTTGATTTTTTTAAAAAACCTTTGGTAGTCTTAGGTAATGATTTGTTTGTTTTTCCATACGATAATCTTAAAGCCATATATCCATTTTTTTCATTACTTCTGATATCAACTATTTTGCAATTATCAACTCTAAGAATCGTGACAGGTTGATTTGTTCCAGCAGAGTCATAAAATCTACTCATACCTATTTTCTGAGCTATCAATCCCATTCTCATCTTTTCATTCCTCTACAATTTAATCTCAATATCAACTCCAGCAGCAAGTTCTAACTTCTGAAGTGCATCAACAGTTTGCGGTGTCCATTCTGTTATATCCATTACCCTCTTATGCGTTCTAAGTTCCAATTGATCTCTAGATTTCTTGTCTACATGGGGAGATTTTAAAATTGTAAACTTCTCTATCATAGTTGGCAAAGGGATTGGACCTTTTACATTAGCACCTGTTCTTTTAGCAGTATTGACAATTTCTAATGTTGTCTGATCTAGAACCCTATGATCAAACGCCTTTAGTCTTATTCGAATGTTCTGACTAGTAGCCATCTTATATCCAACAGTTTAAATTTAAATTTTACTCAACTATATCCGCAACAACACCTGCTCCAACAGTTCTACCCCCTTCTCTAATTGCAAATTTAAGACCTTTGTCCATTGCAATTGGAGTAAGAAGTTCAACTGAAAGAGAGACATTATCCCCTGGCATAACCATTTCAGTTCCAGCTGGCAATTCTATTGTTCCAGTAACGTCCGTTGTTCTAAAATAAAATTGCGGTCTATAATTCTTGAAGAAAGGTGTGTGCCTTCCACCTTCATCTTTATTTAAAATATATGCTTCAGCTTTAAACTTCTTGTGAGGTTTAATTGAGCCAGGTTTTGCAAGAACCTGACCTCTTTCAACTTCCTCTCTTTTGGTACCTCTTAAAAGAACTCCAACATTATCTCCAGCCTCACCTCTATCTAGAAGTTTTCTGAACATCTCTACTCCAGTACAAACAGTTTTGGTGGTGTCTTTTAAACCAATAATCTCTATTTCTTCATTTACATTTATTACACCTTTTTCAACTCTTCCTGTAACAACTGTACCTCTGCCTGAGATCGAGAAAACATCCTCAATTGGCATTAAAAAAGGTTGATCAAGTGGTCTGGCTGGCTGAGGGATGTATTCATCAACTTTGGCCATAAGTTCAAGAATAGATTTTTTCCCGGTTTCTTCATCTTTTCCTTCAATTGCCGCTAAAGCAGAACCTTTTACTATTGGAATGTTATCTCCATCAAACTCATATTTTTTTAGAAGATCTCTAACTTCTTCTTGAACCAATTCAACTAAATCTTGGTCATCCACTTGATCTAACTTGTTCAAATAAACAACAATAGATGGAACTCCTACTTGTCTTGCAAGCAAAATATGTTCTTTAGTCTGAGGCATTGGACCATCTGCAGCAGAAACAACTAAAATC
>CAZAFN010000020.1:27898-30165 GCA_964484795.1 uncultured Alphaproteobacteria bacterium
GCTCCAGTAATCATATTTTTTACATAATCAGCATGACCAGGACAATCCACATGAGCATAATGTCTTTTTTCAGTTTCATACTCTACGTGTGCAGTTGAGATTGTAATGCCTCTTTCTTTTTCTTCAGGCGCTTTATCTATTTGAGCATAATCCATTGCAGTTGCCCCGCCAGTTTCAGCAAGAACCTTAGTTATAGCAGCTGTTAATGTTGTTTTACCATGATCAACATGACCAATTGTACCTATGTTACAATGGGGTTTGCTTCTATCAAATTTTTCTTTAGCCATTTATTTTCTCCTTATTATAAGTTAACCAGAAACATTTTCCTTTACTTCTACTGCGACATTATGAGGAACTTCTACATAATGATCAAAAGTCATAGTGTAACTCGCTCTACCCTGGCTCATAGAACGTAAATTATTTACATATCCAAACATGTTAGCCAAAGGAACCATACCATTAACAACATGATTAACCCCTCTTTGCTCCATACCTGAAACCTGTCCTCTTCTTGAATTTAAATCACCAATTATGTCTCCCATATAATCCTCCGGTGTAACAACTTCAATTTTCATCATAGGTTCGAGTAATACAGCTTTTGCTTTAGGCATAGCTTCTCTAAAAGCCGCCCTTGCTGCTATTTCAAAAGCCATCACACTTGAATCAATATAATGAAAGGGTGAGTAAATATAGCTACACTTAAAATCAATAACAGGAAAACCTGCTAAAAAACCTGTTTCCGTGGAAAGTTTAATTCCTTTTTCTACGCCAGGTATGTATTCTTTTGGAACTCTACCACCAACAATTTTACTTTCAAAAACAACTCCTGATCCTTTTTCTAATGGCTCAAACTCAAGTTCTATTCTTGCAAACTGTCCCGCACCTCCAGACTGTTTCTTATGAGTATAATCAACAGTAGTTGGTTGCGTTATTGTTTCTCTGTAAGCAACTTGCGGTGCACCTACCGATGCATCTACCTTGAATTCTCTCAACATTCTATCAACTAAAATCTCTAAATGAAGTTCACCCATACCCTTCATAACTGTTTGGCCAGACTCATGATCTATACTTACTTTGAACGAGGGATCTTCAGCAGCTAATCTTTGAAGAGCTATACCCATCTTTTCTTGATCAGCTTTTGTTTTTGGTTCCACAGCAACCTCTATAACAGGGTCTGGAAATTCCATCCTTTCAAGAATAACAGCATTGTCAGCATCACAAAGTGTATCTCCGGTAGTTGTATCTTTGAGACCAGCTACAGCTATAATATCTCCTGCATAAGCAATTTTAATATCTTCTCTTGAGTTGGAATGCATTTGCAACATTCTACCAAATCTTTCTTTCTTGTCTTTAACCGAATTAAGCACAGAACTTCCAGCCTCAATTTTTCCAGAGTAAACTCTCATAAAAGTTAAAGAACCAACAAACGGATCATTCATTATTTTAAATGCTAACGCCGAAAAGGGCTCTTCATCAGAACTTCTTCTGGTTATTGCCTCATCTTCCTTATTATATTTGACACCTTTAATATCTGGCACTTCTATTGGAGATGGAAGATAATCAATAACAGCGTCCAACATTGGTTGAACACCTTTATTTTTAAATGCACTACCGCAAAGTACTGGAACAAACTTACTATCAATTGTTCCTTTTCTTATAAGGCTTTTTATTTGATCTTCTGAAGGAATTGATCCATCTAGATATTTTTCCATAATCGAATCATCCATTTCAACTATAGTTTCTAGTAATTTTTCTCTGTACTTTTCAGATTCTTGTTTTAAATCTTCGGGAATATCTTGAGAAGAAAATTTAGCCCCAAGTTTTTCCTCTTCCCAAACTATTGCTTTCATAGAAATTAAGTCTATCACACCCTTAAAATTGGATTCTGACCCAAGTGGAAGTTGCAGAACTAGTGGGTTTGCTCCCAGTCTATCCACTATCATATCTACACATCTATAGAAATTTGCACCAATTCTATCCATTTTATTAACAAAACACATTCTCGGAACACCATATTTATCTGCTTGCCTCCAAACTGTTTCAGACTGCGGTTCAACACCAGCAACGGAATCAAAGACACAAACTGAACCATCTAAAACTCTTAAAGATCTTTCAACTTCAATAGTGAAATCAACATGGCCAGGTGTATCAATAATATTTATTCTTTTGTCTTTCCAAAAAGAAGTGGTTGCAGCAGAAGTGATAGTTATTCCTCTTTCCTGTTCTTGTTGCATCCAATCCATTGTGGCAGCCCCATCATGAACCTC
>CAZAFN010000021.1:0-28904 GCA_964484795.1 uncultured Alphaproteobacteria bacterium
TGGGTACTTACCACCTTTTACAGGGTTGTACTTCCAAATGATTCTTTGGTCATCGTTAAGGTCTAAAGCATACACAATGTTAGGAATCGCAGTGTGAACATACATTACGTCTCCAATTACAAGTGGTCCACCTTCGTGACCTCTAAGAACACCAGTAGAAAAAGTCCAAGCGACTTTTAAGCTACCAACGTTGCTTTTATTGATTTGATCCAACTCAGTGTAACGTTCTCCAGCATAGTTACCAGATTGTTGTACCCATTGGTTTGGATCGCCCATCATTCTTTCTAGCTTAGAATTAGCACTTACAGCAAATGGAAGAGCTAAAGCAGCAGAAGCGATTAGGCCTTTTTTCAAAATACTCATAAAGTATTTCTCCTTTTTTTAGTTAATATGTGGGTAGAGCGACTACCCGGTTAACTTCGGAATCAAAACCGTAACGCGTCTATTAAACTGTTATGTTTTTGTTTCCTCCCATAAAGGCAAATCTACACCTTTATATAGTGTTATATTATTAATGAATATTTTAAATTCAAGTAAAAAATGAATGTAAGATGAACAATATGATTATTTTTCATTCACAATTTAAAATTTCACAACTAAATCATACACTTAATGGTATTCTTAGCAGTGAAAAAAGTTGTGGATAACTTGTAGATAATTGACTTTTTTTGGATTTAAAACACATTTTTCTTGAAAATAAAGAAGAATGAATATAGCTTTGGTATTGTTGGTATTAATAAATACTAATTATTATATGAATATTCAATGTTTTGTTTGATGAGATTTTTTTCGATATTATTTGTCATTTTTTTCTATGGCAGCTCAATTGCTGGTGATAAATTGCCTGAACCCGTTACCTGGAATACTGAGCTTAAAGAACTAGTTTTTGATGAGGATGAGAAATTTTTTGATGGCAAAGGAGTCCTGGAGTTGGAAACTCCCTATAGAGCTCTTGATGCAGCAATGGTTCCAATTAATGTTAAGTTTTTAAATAATCAGTCTAAGGATAATTATGTAAAATCACTTACATTGATAGTTGATGAAAATCCTTCTCCTGTAGTTTCAAGATTTGATTTTTCTCATAAAATTGGTAATGCAAGCCTAACAACTCGGATTAGAGTTGATAAGTATACATATGTTAGAGCAATAGCGGAAATGAACGATGCAAAGAAGTACATGGTAGCTAATTATGTAAAGGCTGCAGGTGGTTGTTCTGCCCCAAGCCTAGCAGATATGGATGCAGTGATGGCAAGAATGGGTAAAATGAAGATGAAGTTCATAGAAACGGGTTCTGAGGGATCTTTGAATAAGGCGGAATTACTAATTAGCCATCCTAACTATTCTGGTCTTCAGTTCAATCAATTAACAAGAGCAGAAATTCCAGCTCACTTTGTTAATCATATTAAGGTTGAGCAAGATGGAGAAATGATTTTAGAAGCTCATCCAGATATTTCTCTTTCTGAAGACCCTTCTATAAGATTTCATTATTTGGATTCTGGTGGGCCTTTAGAAATTACAGTAGAGGACAGCGAAGGTCAAAAGTTTGCTAGTGAATATTCATCATCTCAGATGATAACATCTAAATAACATTGACTTAAAAGCATTCTAGTTCAGATGCAGCTTGAGCTCTAAGTAATTTGTCCATTCTTTCTTTTGACAATCCAACACTTTTAAAAGCTTCTTCTCTTGGACTTGCTCCTAGTTGAAGTCTGGCTATGGCTTCAGCCTGGGCATATTCTTCGTAATTAATTCTTTTGGCGATTTCGTCAACTGCGCACGAGCATTTTGCCATGAAGTCTCTATTTGAAACATTTGAACTCATACATGCAAAAACAAATTCAGCTCTTGCTAATGTTGGAAAGTCATTTGCCTTTATGTTTTCTGCAAATGTAAAAACAAACCAAAAGGTAATAATTTTTGCTAGCTTCTTTTTCATTTTTTATCCTTTTCCTTTCTTTTTTTATAATCATCCCTAAGTTGCTTATTAGTCTTTGCTCCAAGATAGGTTAAGGTTTCTTTAACCATATCATCAGGGTTTTCCAAGTCTTTAATATAAGCTTCCATTTTATAAATGTAACCGGGAATATCTTCAGACATCAAAATAACAAATTTTTTTGTTTTATATCTTGATACCCTATTCTTAAGCTTAGTTTTTAAAAATGGTTGAAATGAGATTTCTTTGCCAGGATATTCTTTCCCATCAAAATTGAAAATTGTATCTTTTATTTCAGTTGCTGCAATTGTATGTCTAATTCTACTTCTAAAGAACAAGGCGTTTCCTCCTGTTAATCTTTGCATATCTCTTGAATCTCTTTCAAAAAAAAGCATAAAGACAGGATTACCCTTAGCTCCAATTTGAGGAGGAAACCTGACTTTATCCTTGCCTTTAAGATATCTAAAAGTAATATGTTTTGTATTATCGTCATCGATTTTTACAATGTTGAGAACAACATTTCCAACGAAGCTATCCTCTCTAGTTGATTCTTTTTGGAATTTGTAATAAATCCTTGAGGGTTCCTTAATTGTTTCTAGATGAGGATCAATAAATAATGCAATGTTTGCTGACGACATTTCTTTAATCAATTCTTGTTTGAATTCTTCAGTTCCCCATTTTGCTCTCTTTTCTTCAGCATTTTCTGCTTTAGAAAAATCATCTTCTAGATCAATTTTCTCATTGGCTAGTGCATTGGAGAAAACAAATAAAACAGGCACTAAAATAAAATATATGTATTTTATTAGATTTGATATTTTGATAGATTGACTCATAGGACTATATTTATGGTTTAAATTAAAAAATTTTTCAACTAAGATTTGAATTTATGGCAAAAAAAAAAAAAAAATTCTCCGTTATTTCAACTGGATCATGGGTCCCTTCAAATCTGAAAGATTGGAAAACTAAGGCGAAAACTTATAAAATTTTAATAGATGATTTAATAGTTAATGCTTTCATTGGCATACACGAACATGAAAAAAAGAGAAAACAGAAGATTTCAATTTCAATTATTTTGGAAGCTTTTGACAATTTATCAAAGGTTAATGATTGCATAGACAATGTAGTGTCTTATGAATTTATAGTTGTTGAAATAAAAAAGCTATTTAGAAAAGGTCATATTGGATTGTTGGAGACTCTTGGAGATAAAATAGTTGGAATTTGTTTTAAGGATTCAAGAATTCTGAGTGTGAGATTAAATTTAAAAAAATTAGAGGTTTTTAAAGAAACTAGAAGTGTTGGAATCGAAATATACAGGGAAAACTTCGTCTCAGCTAGGAAATTATCAGATTCATCTAAAATAACTAAGCTAAAAGAATAACTACCTTATGTGGGTAATCAAAATAGGTGGTAGTTGGATAAAAAATCCTAGACTTGATGAACTAATTGCACTGATATCTAATTTCAGAGATGAAAACATCACTCTAGTTGTTGGTGGTGGATGTTTTGCAGATTCAGTTAGAGATGTATTTAGTCACACGAAGATGACACAAAAAACTGCAAATTTCCTTGCATTGAAGGCAACGGAAATATTTGCTTACTTTTTAAAGGAGAAAAACAAAGACTTATTTTTAACCTCAGATATGAATGAATTCTTTAAGGGTAAAGTTAGAGTTTGGTTGCCATCTTTAGAATTAAGTACAAATTCGTCATTCAAAAAAAACTGGGATTCGACTTCGGATTCTGTAGCTACCTGGCTATATTCTAAGAATAATGTGCAGGGTCTAATTTTCATAAAATCTTTAAATTTTCAGACAAAAAAACAATATAATCTCAATCAACTGCAAAAGAAAAAAATTTTGGACAAAAATATTAAAAAATATCTTAAGAAAAAAGGTTGTGTAAAAATAGCAGGACCAGAGGTTATTGACTTTTTAAAAAAATCTATTGATTGGAAGAGTTTTATTTTAAGATTGAGTGATATAATTTATTAATGAAAAAAAAAATTCAAAAGAGATGGGCTTGGGTACTTACGGGATCAGGACACTTTTTTAATGAAACAATCAATCTTATCAATGAACTTGAGAAAGTAGATTTGTTCATTTCTAAAGCGGCTGAGGAAGTGTTGATAATGTATAAAAAAAAAGGAAAAATCTCAGACAATGTAAAGATTTATAAGGATAATTCTGCCAGCTCAGTAACAGTTGGAAAATTTTACAAAGGCCTTTATCACTCACTAGTTATGGCCCCAACTTCCAGCAATACTGTCGCAAAATGCGTTTATGGAATATCAGATAGTTTGGCGACAAACATTTTTGCTCAATCAGGAAAATGTAAGGTTCATTGTATTTTTTTTCCCTGCGATACTGCTCCAGAATTGAGAACTTTTTCACCTAAAGGCTATGTTGATGTTTATCCAAGAGAAATTGATTTGGAAAATGTTGAAAAATTGAAGAAATTTTCGGATACCAAAGTAGTTATGAATTTCAAACAACTTGAAAAACAAATAAAAGAGAGAAAGAAATGCCTGAAAAAATTCTATTTTTAACTGGAAAGCTTGCTGAAAGACAATTGAAAAGAATATTGAGTGCAATGAAACCAGAGTTTAGTTATAGAATAAATCAGATTGGAGTAAGTGTAGCAGCTCTGATGTCAGAAAATATAATTAGGAGAAGATTATCAAAAGATCAAAATGTTGACAGAATTATTGTTCCTGGAAAGTTCCGAGGAAATTTAAAAAAATTAAGTAAATATTTTAATGTTCCAGTTGAAAGAGGTCCAGATGATTTGTCGCATTTACCTGACTATTTTGGACTCAGTCGTCCGCAACATATTTTGACAGACTACGAGTGTGATATTTTTGCAGAAATAGTTGATGCTTCATTACTAAGTTTTGAGAAAATAAAGAAAATTGCCAAGTCATACGCATCTCAAGGTGCTAATGTAATAGATCTTGGTTGTATGCCTGACACGGATTTTTCTCATTTAGAGGATACTATAAAAGGCTTGAAGAATCTAGGACTTAAGGTATCTGTAGATTCGGCAAATTCTGAAGAATTATTGAGAGGGGCTAATGCTGGAGCAGATTACATTTTGAGCATTAATGAAAGCAATGTTGATATTTTGAATAAAACGAAAGCAACACCTGTTTTAATTCCTACGAAGCCAGGTAATCTCAAATCATTAGAAAGATTAATTAAAGTTATGCAGAACAACAAAAGAGATTTTCTTGCAGACCCAATTTTGGATCCAATTCACTATGGTTTCTCTGATTCAATAATGAGGTACGTAAAATTAAGAAAAAAATTTCCTAAAATAAAAATTTTAATGGGAACTGGTAACTTGACAGAATTAACTGATAGTGATTCTTCTGGAGTTAATATGATATTAATGGGTCTTGTCTCAGAACTATCAATCAATGCAGTTTTAGTAGTTCAAGTCAGCAATCATTGTAAAAATTCAATAAAGGAAACTGATGCCGCAAGAAAAATTATGCATTTTTCTAAAATAAATCAAAGACTCCCATTTAGAGTTGATAATAGTTTGATGAGTATGGCAGAAAGAAAGCCAAATAGAAAATCAAGAAAAGAAATTAAAGAAATAAGGTCGATGGTAAAAGACAAAAATTTTAGAATATTGCTTGGTGATAAGGGTATTGATGTGTTTAATTCTAAAATGCATGCTACCGGTGTTGATCCATATGATTTTTTTTCTAAAATGAATGTGGAAAATGATGCAAGCCATGCTTTTTATTTGGGAGTTGAGCTTGCAAGGGCACAAATTGCTTGCCAATTGGGAAAGAATTATGATCAAGATAATGAAATTTGGTGGGGGGTTGCTTCTGAAAAGAATAAAGAAAATTTGTTGCAAAGACCAAAATTGAAAATTACTCAAAAGACAAAATGATATTTGAAATCATACTTTCTACAGTTGATTCAAAAGGCAAGGTAAATTTTGCTCCATTTGGAATAAAGAAATCTAAAAAATTTGTATTTATCTCACCATATTTTCCATCCAAAACATTGACAAATCTTAAGCAAACAAGAATTGCAACTGCAAATTATACAAATGACGCAAGCTTTTTTGTTAAATGTATTGTTGGCGAAAAGAATTTCCAAAAGAAAAAATGTGAAAAAATAGATGGTTATTTTCTAAATGATTGTTTGTCTCATGATGAGTTGGTCGTTGAATCTTTTAAAGAAGATAACATTAGGCCCAAATTTAAGTGTAGAATAGTAAAGACAGCAAACCATAAAAGATTTGAGGGATTTAATAGAGCTCAATCATCGATTGTAGAGGCATGCATATTGGCAACAAGAGTGAAATTTTTAAAAAAAAAAAAAATTCTAACTGATCTAGAATTTTTGTATTCTTCAGTTGAAAAGACTGCAGGATTAAAAGAATTAAAATTGTGGGAAAAAATTAAAAAATTTATATTTAAAGAAATGGAAAAATAAAGTGGGTAATTCGTCAATCTCTACAAGGCTTCTTATTAGCTTTAAAAATTTAAATGAAATATCAACAAAGACTCTAGATTTCATTGATATAATTGATTTGAAGAACCCCAAAAAAGGTTCCATTGGTTCTTGGAACATTAATGATATATCTAAGGTAGTTAAAATTTATAAGGGAAAAAAAAAGATATCGGCTACTCTAGGTGATATTTATAATTCTGGCTCTGTCTTAAAAAAATTAAAAAAATTTGATGAATTAAATCTTGATTTTATTAAATTTGGTTTTTTTTTAAATGAAAGAAATGAATTAGAAAATTTTATTGAGAAAATAGGAAGTGATTTTTTTACAACAGATTTAGTTGGTGTTGTTTTTGTTGAAAACAAACCTCTTATGGATTTTGCATTTAATAATCTAAAAAAAATCAAAAATTCTGGAGTTAACTATTTGCTATTAGATACCTACTCGAAAAGTTCAGGAGACTTGTTAACTTTTTGTAGCATAGATTTTTTAAAAGATTTTATCAAGAAGGCATCGTATTACAAGATAACTATTGGTCTTGCTGGAAGATTGAAAGAAAGTCAGATCCCACAATTAATTGATTTAAATCCCAGCATCATAGGTTTTAGATCAGCAGTTTGCAAAGAATCTAACAGAAATGCTAATATTTGTTTTGAGAAAGTGAAGAATATCTCTGCCTATTTTGAACCTGCTAATAACATTGCAATTGAAAGAGCTGGAGCATGATAAGTTGCAATCTTATTTAATTTTTTGTTTTTCCCTTTAATAAGCTTAGCAAGAGAAATTACTTTCTCTTTTTTTAACTTTAAAAAATCAATAAGCATATCTTGGCCTATACCTGAAATTATTATTGATGTATTTTTTTTAAGATCATATCTTTTAATCATTTCAAAGATTTTTTTAGAAATTTCTTCCAATTGTATTTCAGAGATTTTTTCAGAAATTTTTTTGATCAATTCTTGATCTTCATTTTTAAAATCAAATCCTAAACTTCTTGAGACTCTATACATGCTAGCTTTTAGAGTTTTATTGCCTTTGTCTGATGTGTCATCAATGTCAAAATCTTTCTTAATTCTTTTTTTAATTCTGTAGATGTCAGATGTATCGGAAAAATTTTCAGGTATTAATTTATATTTCTTTTTTTTGTAATTTATGTGAGGTGTAATTGCAAACAATGGTGTTCTCATAAAACCTGTGTATAAAAGCTCAGAATTATTTAGTCTTCCAAAATCATCTGAACTTTTACACTTCATTTGACTATTTTTAATGCAAATTAAATCTGTTGTAGTGGAACCAAAATCAATTACTATTGCGTTATTAACTTTCTTTTCAATGAATCTCCCTATAGAGTGCCAGTTCATTGAAATGATGTCGTCTAATTCTGGTCTTAATGTTAGAAATTCCTTTGAATTAGTGTAGTAAAACTTTCTGCAATTAAGTAATTTACATGCATTTAATATTTCCTTTGCACCACTTCTTCTGTTTCTAAATGTGTCACATAGTTCACCCGTCATTGTGATGCAACATTTATTTTTTTTGTTTGTGATAAGAGTATTGATGAACTTTATAACTTTCTTAAGATTGTCAATACCCTTCCACAAGTGACATTTAAGATATTTGACATAACAAACTTCTTTTTTATCGTTAAGACCAATGATCTTTATGTGTACACCACCAATGTCAATACCTAAATATTCAATTTCTTTTTTCATTTAGAAATAAATTTTATCTATTTTTTTTAAATTAATTTTTAATTTTTTTTTTAAAACGGTTTTAACATAGAAATTTGTTATTTCATGTAATACATTTTCTCCATATGATGACTTAATTCCAACATATGAACTGGTAAATCTTGAATTGATCTCTATTACTTTCCATTCTTTATTACACCTAATTATATCAACTCCAATCAAACCAAATAAACCTTTAAATTCAGAACAGATTTGACTGGCTAAATTTTGGATTTCAGGTCTATGACTTTCTAAGCCACCAATGTACAAACCTATCTGTTTGATATTATTATTTTCTATAGACACTATTTGCTCGTTGCAGGTTAGAACCTGAGCTATCCCTTTGCAACATAGCATTGAGAAACTGCCTTTTTTACCATCAACAAATTTTTGGATAAAGTTTTTGTTGTTAAGCTCCAAATTTTTTTTATTTTTAAATATTCTAATGTTTTCTGACCCAGCTCCATATTCAGGTTTAATTATGAACCTTTCTTTTTTAATATTTTTGATGTTTTCTATATCTAAGCATAAGATTTTTTTTCTCCGAAGTGCCTTAATAGTTTTAATTTTGGAAGAAAAAATTTTAGTGCAAGAATAAGATGAATTAAGAAGTCTAAATTTTTTTTTAAGTTTCAAATATAGTTTTAATGAAATTTTTTCAGTTTCTGGTGCAATTAAAATCAATTTGAATTTATTTTTAAAGGATTCTAATATTTGTTCAATAGATGTTGTTGGACGAGTTAAGTGATAATGGATTTTTTTTTTATTCAAAGTGCTTAATTTGTAATTTCTTATTACATGAATTTTTTTAAAAGCAGCGTTTTTATCAAAATTTTCTGAAATACAGTCAACCAACTTAAGAGCTTCAGAAAAAATTTTTTTATTTAATTCTGAGCTTATTTTGGGTTGAGATGTAAAATATTCAAATAAAATTATTTCGTTCATGATAATTATAAATTATGGAGACTATATTAGCAGTTGATATAAAAAAAGGAAAAGCAGTTAAAGCTTTCGCTGGATTTAGATTAAATTATAAACCATTGATGGTAAACTCCTTGGATTATTCTGATCCAATAAAATTAATAAGAACTATTCTAAAAAAAATGGATTTAAAAAAAATCTATTTAGCTGATCTTGATTCTATACAAAATCTTAAACCTAATGATTATCTAATAGAGAAAATATTAATAACTTTTCCCGAAATTAATTTTTTAATTGACTCTGGTTTTGATTATCCAATTACGATTGAGAGGTTTTGCAAGCAATTAAGACAGAAGAATATAATTAATTTTCAAATAGTTGTTGGGACAGAGAAAATTAAAAATTATAATTTTAGAAATTTTTTTATCAATAGTGATTCTAAGATCTCTATTGATTTTAATGGAACCCAAAAAAAGTGGTTTAAAAAAATAAAAAAATTAAAAAATAAACCAGAATTAATACTAATGTTCTTGAAAAAAATTGGTGGTAGAGGGATTGAATGGAAACAAATAAGAAATATGATCAAACTTTTCCCTGAAAACAGTTTTACTGTTGCTGGAGGGGTCAAATACGAAAATCAAAAAAAAAAGTTAAGTGTAATGGGGGTTGATGCAGTAATTGTTTCAACCCTCATCCACAGAAAGTACCTAGGAACAAATAATCCGGAAGATACTAGCTTTTAAAAAATGAAAACAACCTTGATAGCCATCCGCCACCACTAGCTTTTTTCGATGGCTCCATGTCGGATGAATTTCATTTTGCAGCAAAAGGATGTTCGGCAGAGTCTTTTGCAGCAACAACGTCTTTAGCTTTTGGTTCACCGGCTACAGCTCTTTCTATAGCCTCTTTAGTTGCTTGATAATTATATTCTTGAATTTTTTTATCATCTTCAGCAAGCCAGTGGATAAAAACACCAACAGAAATAAATAAATTATCTGCTTCATCAGCTGGAATTGTTCCTGATTCAACACAATCCATAACCGCTTTTGCAACACCATGTTGTGCAGGGCCAAACATTTGTACTGCTTGTTTTGCGCCTTTCATTGTTACCTTATTAAACATACAAGTAGCAGGTTTTGTCATTAAATTAGGAGCTACGACAGCGAGTAAAGCCGTAAAACCATCTTTATTATTCGTTAGACTATTAGCAAATGCAGTCTCAGCAGCCGAGCCACGTGGCCCAATTAACAAGTCAATATGAGCAACTTCATTGCCATCACCGACTAGAGATTCACCGACAAGCATTTTAGTGATTTTAGCCATTTTTCCTCCATTTTAAAATTATTAACAATCCGATATAAAAAAATTTTATACTGGACATCTGAATATATCGATTATTTTGTCTATTAGCAAGGTTGTTACAGTTAAATCCGCACAAGTTCCAGGATTATAGTGATAAACCTTGAGATATTTATCTAGTTTCAGAAGAATTCTTTTATAGTTTTTTTTAAGATTAATTTGTTTTTGTATCATTTGACTTTTTCTCATCACACTTAAAGCCTTTTCTCTTCCAAACTTTCTCTGAATATGACTATCCGTATCAGTAGATAAATAATTAAGATAAAGTAGTTCAGCTGCAACTTTTTCTGATTTTTTTAATTTAATTGATCGGTAATAAGGTAATCCAAAATTAAGAATTTCTGAATAATTTTCTTCATAACATCTAGATATTCTATCCCACTTAGAACCAATCTTCATGGCTTTTCTAAAATTCAATGATTTTTTGTAGGAACTAACATTTCCTTTGCCTTTATATTTGCCAATACCACCAGGCTTAACATAGTCAATGGCCTTAAATATCAAATCGCCATCTTCGTTTTTTATACTCGCAACTTCTTTTTTTAAATCACTTCTTAAATTTTTTATTCCTTCAATTGAAATCTTAATTATTGGAGCGCAAAGTAAAACAATTCCTAAATTGTAATTTGAACCCAATTCAATAAAACATTTTCTTGATGAAAAAAAAATTGCATTTCCAATACTCAGATTTTTGTCAGTAAGTATGTCAGATGAAATTTTAGCTGCTCTTCGAAATTTCTCTAAGTTCATTCCTATTATTTTGGAATAAATACTATGGTTTCCAGGTTTAAGAATTTTTAGTTCCTCAAAACAAGATTTTAAATATAGCTTTTTGACAATTTCTCTAGACATTAGGTTTTTTTCTTTTCAACTTTCTAATGAAATCCGTAACTAAAATTTCTGTGATATCCTTTTTCTCAACTTTTTGCATTGCTTTCCATGACGGAATGCTATTAATCTCAAGAACAAAAGTTGATTTTTTGTGGATTTTTATGTCAATTCCTCCGTATCCAAGTCTAAAGATACGTGAGATTTTTTCACACATTCTTTTTAATTTGTCATCTATATTTATTATTTTAAAATTTGCTCCTTGAGAGACATTGGTCAAAAATTTTTTTGAACTTCTCTCCATAGCTGATACGACTTTGTGATTGCTTACTAGAACTCTTATATCAGAAAATAATTTTTCATTTGGGGAACCAATGAATTTCTGCAAATAGAAGACATTTCCGGTTGCTAGAATTTTTTCAACTTTTTTGATGTTTTTTACAAGAATTATTTCTTTTCCTTGTGATCCAAATATTGGTTTAAGTAAATATCTGTTTTTTTTATTTGTTAAATATTTTCCAGAATCTCCATTAAACCAAACAATCGTTTCGGGCGAAGAAATCCCATTGACTTCCAATATTCCAGTAGTTCTTACCTTGTCCACAGTTTTTTCAATGGTATCTGCTGAATTATGTACATATGTTTTTTTTTCTTTAAGTAGGTGCAATAGGCTCAATTTAGTTGTTATTTCTTCAAGTGAACCTTTATTAATGAATCTGACCCAAACGCCATCTATTTGATTTTGTCTCTTATCTGAAAAAAGTGAAAATTGTTTATTAGAGAATTTTGCAACGAGATTCTTAAAAAAAAATTTTTTTACTCTGCAGTTATTTTTTTTTAAATAAAGTTCAATCTTTTGACTATGCCAATCATGAATATCACCAATAATACCTATGGAATACATTTTAAGAAAAAGACATTTTTATCATCTTGTCATTAATTTTTCCTGATGAGTAGGATTTACCTGTTTGTTTTGAATTTATTATAACCACTGCCGGACTGAATAAAGAACCATCAATCTTATAAAAGTCTTTGTTATAATTCTCAAAAATTTTTTTAAAAGGTTTGCCGTAATCTTTTGAGCCTATACTTGGAAGTTTTTTGGAAAGTTCTTGTAGTTCACCTTCGGGTCCATCTATGGTTAACTGGACGATTCCTCCATAAATAATTGCATCATTGGTTCTTCCCATTCCTGTAATAAAATCGTTTGCGACAGGAGGTAATGGTGCTGATCCAAGTCCATGAATAACTCTATCAAGTGGAAACTTAAGTTCGTGTATTTTGTGAATTGCCACCTCAAGGACTCTGGCAACTACTTGAATATTTCCGCAGATTGATGTTGTAGGGGTAAGAATAAATGAAATATTTTCTGGTTTGATATTACAGTCTTTGGCAATTTTTTGAACGATTTCCTTTGGAGGAAATACATCAACCTCTAAAATTACACATGTTCTGTCATCATAATCCTTATACCCAAGTGCAGAAAAAATTTTTTCTTTCTGCGCTATAGATCTAACAGGTCCTGAACCAAGAGAGAAGAATTTCTCGTGGTTAAGACTCCAGCCAGCATATTGAGAGCCTAAGCATGCCAGTGCTGGATGGGATGCGTAGACGGAGACATCCCAATTGGTAAAATTTGTGTTTTGGTTTGGAGTTATATTGACAGTTCCAAGCCCACCTAAACATATTTCTGAAATTTTTATACCCGCTTCTATACTTCCACTGGTATTAATTCCAGCATCAATTATTTTACATCCCATTGGACCGGATTCTAGAAGAAGATTTAGACGATCTTTTTCCTCTATAATCAAATCTAAAAGTTTATTTGCATTTTTATTAATACTGTAATTCATAGTTGCTCTTTAACATTTTAAAACTTATTTTGAGTTAATCAGTAAATTTATAAAAAAATTATTTATCTTTCACAAGAAAGACTTTTATGGATTTTTTTGGCAAGTCTTGAGATTTTTTTTTTTATTATTTCTCTTTTTTTTGACTTAAGGTGTAACAAACAGATAGGTTCATCTAAGTTTATTTGATCTTGCAATGATGGTAATTCAGAAAAGTTTTTGGATTTAGACAATTTTTTAATGAAAGAAATTTTTTTTTTGTCAATGAGAACTTTTTTTTTACTGTAAATAATTGTTGTAGAAAAAAAAAATGTTGGATTTTTAAATTTTACATCAAAATTATAATCATCAAAAACTTTTTTGTTTGTTTTATGTATGATGTTGGTGCTCAAACCTGGTCTAGCATTTAATTCCAACAATTTAAGATCTGAAAAATTATTTTTCTTTGATATCAAATCTATATTATTAACTCCCCTTAATCTAAAAATTTTTGATATTTTTTTTACAATTCTTTGCATTTTTCTTAATTCAAAATCGTTAACTTTTCTTGTAAGTATTGTTTCAATTAGGAATGGATTTTTTGTATCCTTTGATTGAATTTGGTCTAAGATAGATAAAATTTTGGTTTTTTTTTCATCAGAAAAAAATTGCACTGAAATTGATTCACCAGTTTCAAATTTTTGAAAAAAATCATTTTTTGAAATTTTTGTCTTAGTTCCTAGAATTCTTACATCTTTTCCACCAGAGGATCTGAAATTTTTCACAAGCCAAGTCCCAACTTTAGGCTTTTCTAAAGACCATTTAGGATGATCAATTTTGTTTTTTTTTAAATTATAGAAAAATCTTGATGACTTTGTAGATGTGAAGCTAGATAAATCATTGCCTTTGTTTTTTCTATTAGAAATAATTGATTCATCTTGAATTATTTCTGCATAACCAGAACCTATTAAAATTTCTTTATTGTTATTTGGATCTATTTTTTGAAGGAGATTTCTTATTTTAAGATCAGTAAAATTATTAACTTTGAAGATTCTTTTGCAATATTTTTTTAAATTGAGACTACTAAAACGACATATTACAAAAACTTCATAACTTAAACGATGAAAAATTCTGGCAAGATCTTCGGATGCCGAGGAGATTATAATGATCTCTCTTTTTTCTTTTAAATCTTTAATATTTCCCTTGATGTCTTTAAAGCCTCATCAAAATTAAGATATAAAGGTTTTTCTGTTGAGCACATTTTTTCAAACATTTTATATTGAGTTTTCACCTTAATATCTCCTGAAGTCAATGGTCCTATAGATAAGGCACCACAGGGATGTTTGGTGTCATCGTCTTTAGAATCAACACCCTCAAGTCCAGATGGTGGCACAGCATTAACATCAGCCAAGACCATTGCTTTAGATGCTTGATTTAATTGTTGCAAGCTAAGAACTTGGGTGCCAGCTCTGGCAGCACAAAATATTATTTCAGCATCAGGTAAAAATGATGAATTTTGTTCATCAGTTGATCCATCAGCAGGTTTTATTTCAACGTTAAAACGCGATTTATACTCTTTGGCTTTATTTGAAACATTTGTTATTCCATCATAACCAATGATGGTGCATTTTGCTCCATATTGTGAACACATAATAGCTGAAATTCCTCCAACGATTCCCTTTCCACCATATATGACAATATTTTTATCTTTAAGATCTGTACTAAATTTATCTTTCAAAGTTTTTTCGGTGCAAGCAACCATTGCAGCTGCAGTAGTAAAGGATCCGGCAGGGTCTGGGAAAACTGATATTTCAAATGGTGGTACCATTGATTTTTTGGCTACATCCATCATATCTAATGCTAGAGATAAATCCTTTCCACAAATAAATATGCCTGTTTTTTTTGCATTGGAGACAGATCTTGAAAAGATCGCATCTTGGACGAGTGATTTAATGTCAGTCAAATTAACATTGGTGTATGGAATTACCAGATCATAACCAGCATCACAGGCCATATTAACATCAAATGGGCTTACATTTTCCTGAGGACTTATCATATGTAAAATATTTTTCTTTGTCATAAATTGCTTCCTATTCTTTTAATACTACCCTTGTTTCTTCCATCAACTTTAACTAAAGATATTCCCAAAAATCTTTTTAACTTAATATAATTTTCTAATTCTTTAAACAAGAGATTTCTTTTATTTGAACTTTCACAAAAGATAAATCCAGTTGGTCCCCAAGATGATTGCCCATAACCAAGAATTTTTTTTTTTTGCAGATAATTAAAAATTATTTCTATTTTTTCGCTGGCAAATTTCTTTTTACTGTTATAAAAGGTTTTTGACATATTGCTTTGAATAATTTGTATTCCTTTTGAGAAATTTTTAAAGTTTTTTTCCAATATTGCAGGAAGAATTGTCATTAAAACAACTCCACAGTTAATGTTAACTAGGTTGCCGTCAATCCTTCTTATTTTTTCAAATTTTTCTACTTCCTCTTCACCATAAACTCCTGACATTCTTTCATCAAAGATCAAAATTATTTTCCATTCATCTGGCCATTTATTGTTAAAAATTGTCAAAGGTATGGATTTGGAATTCCTAGTTTTTCCTGAATCTAATGTGAATCCTCCAGTTTTAAATGATTGTATCCCAACACCGGACCTTTTACCTCTACCGAGTAGACTGGAAATTTTATCTATGCTTAGATTCATTTCGTTAAATTCAGAGATCAAATATCCAGTTGCTAAAGAAAGTTGTGTGCCTGAACCCAAACCTATATGAGAAGGAATATATTCAAGGACTTTTATCCTACATCTACTTAGATCTTTAAATTTTTGTAATTTTTTAAAAATTTGATGAATACGCTTTTTAATAAGTTGATTTTCTACTTCAATTAAGAAATCTTTGTTATCTTCGATTTTTAAAATATTCCTAAATTTTGAAATTGTTAGACCTATGCTCCCAAAGATTCTTTGAGCCTCATCATTCATTTCTAAAAAACCAAGGTGAATTCGCGCTGGACTATCTAAAACGATTGACTTTTTCATATTTCTTAAAGTTAAATAATGATTTGTTATTATGAAATATAATTATACTATTAAAATCTTCTTTTTAACTGATATTAAAAAATATTTGGAGGTTTCATTTAAATGAGTGATAAGGAAATCAAGAAACTTGAAGAATCTGAAATAAACCAGTTTCTTAAAAAAGAATTAGTTGATTGGACTTACGATGGCAAATGGATAAGAAAGACATATAAAACCCATAGTTGGAAATCAACAATGATGGTTGTTAACGCAATTGGTCACCTAGCTGAAGTTGCTTGGCATCATCCCGATTTGGTGGTTTCATATGCCTTTGTCGAAGTAAAATTGATGAATCATGCTAAAAAAGGAATAACTCAATTGGATTTTGACTTAGCTAAAAAAATTGATGAATTTATTTTATGGGATCCAGTGGATGAGCAACTAAGTCTAGAAGGAACACCTTCAGATCCAAGGTTTGCTTATGTTAAGTATAAAAAATAAAAAAATTGAATCTTATAAATGTCCATTTTGTACAATTGCAAATTGTAAAATTTCATTAAATAAAAAGGATGGAACACTTTCCTCACCAGATTGTTCAAAACTTGACCAAAATTTAAAATCTTTTTTTTTGAATTCAACGCCAATGATTAAAGGTAAAACTGTAGATTTGGATATAGCTCTGGTCGAGGCAAAAAAATTGATTAGACAAAACAAACAAATACATATTGATGGTTTTGGGTGTGATCAAATAGCAATGGAAAAAATAATCAATTTTGCTGAAAAAAAAAAATGTTCAATTGATCATATGCATGGTCATAGGATTTCTAATTTTTTTTCTGCATTGCAAAGATATGGAGGATCATTTGTATCATTCAATGAAATAAAAAATAGATCAGATTTCATTCTTTTTATTGGACAGTTTGAAAATCAATTAGATTTGAGATTTTTAGAAAAACTAGAGTGGAATGATAGAAAAATCAAAAAATCAATTTTTACTTTGCCTAAGACTCTTAAGATTAAAGAGGAAAAAAAATATTTGCGATATAATCTGATTGATCAAATTAATTATTTGAAGAGAACAATCAAAGGTGTAAAAGTTCAACGTAACAGACAATATAAATTGTTGATTGATAGTTTTTTGGCAGCTAAATATCCTGTTTTTATTCCAAAAATAGAATTGTATGATTATGGTCTTTCAGCAGCTATTTTTGACTTTGTAAAAACAATAAACGTTATAAAAAAAACCAGAATTTTTAATTTTGGTGAAAATGATAATTCTTCGGGTTTTATAAATTCATGTGTTACTAAAACAGGATTCCCAAATGCTGTAAGTTTTTCTGATTGGGGAGCAATCTATGATCCAAATGAATTTAGCAGCTCTAAATTAATGAATTACAAGGATCTTCAGATCTACGTTTCAAACTTTAACTATGATCCAGAAATAGATTTTTTTAAAAAAAATATTTTTATTGGTCATCCTAATGCCAAAAACAAAAAAAAATTTGATGTTTTTATTCCTACAAAAATACCTGGAATTGATCATGATGGACTAATTGTGAGGCCTGATCTGATTGGTATCTTAAAGTTAAGAAGAATTTTTGACTCAGATTACCCAGTGACTAGTAAAATATTTGATTTTTTAGATGATTAATTTATGAAGGATAAGATAATTAAGATTGATAATACATTTGCAGAAGCTTTCCCTATGAAGGCTTCGAGATTAATTGTTACTGCACACAAAAAAAAATGGGCGATTGAGGCAGCAAAATCTTTCACAGGTTTTGCAACATCTGTTATTGCCTGTGGATGTGAGGCGGGAATTGAAAGATATTTGACTACAGATGAAACTCCTGATGGAAGGCCAGGGGTATCAATTTTGGTTTTTTCAATGTCGTCCAAGGAATTAGCTAAGCAAATTCTTAATAGATCTGGTCAGTGTATTATGACAACACCTTCTTCTGCATTATTTGCAGGCAATGTTGGAAAAGTAAAAATCAAATTAGGTAATGGATTAAGATACTTTGGTGATGGGTTCCAAATTTCTAAAGTAGTGGGAGGAAAAAGATTTTGGAGAATTCCTGTTATGGATGGAGAATTTTTGTGCGAAGAATATGCTTATGAAACCAAGGCAATAGGTGGAGGAAATTTTTTAATTCTGGGAAATGATATTGAAAACGTGCTAAATGCTGCCGAAACGGCTGTAAATGAAATGAGAAAATTAAAGAATATTATATTACCTTTTCCAGGAGGAATAGTAAGATCAGGTTCAAAAGTTGGCTCAAAATATAAAAGCTTAATTGCCTCAACAAATTTTGAATATTGTCCAACCCTCAAAGGTTTGGTAGACAACAAGATGGAAAAAAACGTTGACTGTGTTCTTGAGATTGTAATTGATGGGTTAACTGTTAATGATATAGAAGTAGCAATTAAAACTGGGATTAATTCAATATTAAAACTTGGGAAGAAATCAGGAATAATTGGTATATCAGCTGGAAATTACGGAGGAAAATTAGGTCCTTATTTATTTAAGTTAAGGTCTATCGTAAAATGAAAAAAATAATAATAAATTCTAAAATAAAAATAGACGGAGATTTAAATTTTAAAAATTTAAGTTCTTTAAATTTACTGATACCAAGTTTAAAAAATATTTCGAACTTAAAACTGTTATATAAAAATATTTCTACAAA
Source organism: uncultured Alphaproteobacteria bacterium (assembly GCA_964484795.1). Lineage (GTDB taxonomy): Bacteria > Pseudomonadota > Alphaproteobacteria > Methylaequorales > Methylaequoraceae > CAZAFN01. Next base: position 18,788 of record CAZAFN010000021.1, read on the forward strand.
TCTTGGAAAATTATTTTCAATAAAATTAGAAGAAAATTTTAAAGAAAAAAATGAAATTTTTATTTATGGATCAAATAAGTTTTGTAACTATTTAGGTTACGAATGGAATAGAGATGATTTGCTGGTTGATTCTGAGGTTGGGTCTTTTCTGGGAGCAAGAATGAAAAGTGGAAGAATTAGGATTGAAGGTTCTTGCGAAAATTTTCTTGGGGCAGAAATGAGTGGTGGCACCTTAATTGTTAATAATAACGCAGGAGATTTTGCTGGTTCAGCAATGCCTGGCAACAAATTTGGAATGCTAGGTGGAGAAATTCTTGTCATTGGAAATGCAAGAAATTATCTGGGTTTTTTGATGAAAAAAGGCTTGATTGTAGTTAGAGGTGATGTGAATGATTTTTGTTGTTCAAATATGATTGCTGGAACAGTAATTGTTTCGAAAAAAATTGGAAAAGACTTTGGAATATCAATGAAGAGAGGTTCATTAATATTTCTCAAAAAACCAAAAAATATGAATTCGAACTTTATTTGGTCAGGTTTGATGACAAAAAACTTTCTTAATCTTCTTGATAATTATATAAAGCTAAAATTTGGGATTAGTTTGATAAATAAAAAATTTAGATTTTCTAGATTTGTCGGTGATAGAAATAATTCAGGTTTAGGTGAAATCATAACTAATTCTCAATGACCATAGTTAGAATTGTTCTTTTTTTTAATTTCCTGAATAAGAAGTTTTATTCCACCTTTCTTAATTATTTTCTTAAATTCTGATTTTTTTGTTGCAATTTCACTGATGGATCCACTGAGCAAAATGTCAAATATTCTCCAATCTCCATTCTTTTTATGTAAAAGATAATTAATTTTAATTTGGTCTTCATCGGGAATAACCATTAATGTTTTAAATATTTTGTAGTTTTCACCAAATTGATCAATACCTATATTTTCGAAATTGAATTCATTGATTTTTTTAAACCTTTTTAGATAGTTGTGTGATATATATTCTTGAAAGATATTAACTAAATCACTCTTTTCTTCTTTCCCCAAATTTTTCCATTGTCGTCCAACAATCATTCTAATCATTTTTTTTGTGTCATAAGTTTGCTTAATAACTTGCAATATATCCTGTAAATCTTTTTTATTATTTGTTTCACTTTCACTGATTTTCTTTAAACTATCATGCAAAAGATTTATTTTAGCCGAGATATTTTCTTTCGAATTTGAATTTCCTAGGACTTGATTAGATGAAAAGAAAAGAAAAATTACTGCGAGAGGGGCAAATTTTGAAAAATAACTGGATATTAGTGTGTACATTGATAATGTTTATAACTCAAAAATTTTTTCAAATAAATTAAAAAGTGGCAAAAAAAATATTAATAACTGGTGCGAATGGTTTTTTAGGATCGGCCGTGTCAAAGCTAGCCTTAAAAAAAGGCTTTGTTGTTAATGTTCTCGTCAGGAAAAATTCGAATTGTGAGAATTTAAAGAACATAGCTTCCAAGATTAATTTTTTTTTCGGTGACATTAGAGACGTTGAAAGCATTCATAATCCAATAAAACAGTCTGATGTTATATTTCATATTGCTGCTGATTATAGACTTTGGGCAAGAAAAACTTCAGAAATCTATGAATCTAACGTATATGGTACAGAGAATATTGCATTAAAAGTGTTGGAATTGAATAAAAAGCTCATTTATACGTCGAGTGTAGCAACTCTGGGTTTAAAAGATGGGGTTGAATCAGATGAGAATACACCTGTATCTTTATCTGATATGATTGGTGATTACAAAAAATCAAAATTTTTGGCAGAGGATGTAGTATTAAAATTAATCAAAAAGAAAAAACTTAACTGTATAATTGTGAATCCTTCAACACCAATTGGTGCCGGAGATATTAAACCAACCCCGACTGGGAGAATCATCCTGGATATGTTGCTAAAGAAAATTCCGGCTTATGTAGATACTGGATTGAACTTCGTTCATGTTGATGATGTTGCTGAAGGACATTTTCTTGCATTGAAGTATGGAGATTTAGGTGAAAAATACATTCTAGGAGGGGAAAATTTAGAATTTAAAAAATTTTTAGATATGATTTCACATTATGGCAATGTTCCTGAAGTAAAAATAAAATTGAATCCCAGATACCTTTATGTTTTTGCTCATATAAATGAATTTTTTGCAAAATATTTCTACAATACTCCACCTTCTCTAACTATAGATGGATTAAGAATGTCACAAAAAAAAATGTTTTTTTCGTCTGAAAAAGCAAAAAAACAACTTCGTTATAGACCACGCGACGTTAAAAATGCTATAAAGGAGGCGGTATTATGGTCACAAAAGTGCTTTTTAGAAATTTAAATCTATATTATAATGAAAGTAAAAAATGAAGAATAAGTCGTTAAAAATTATTTTAGCTCAACCTAGAGGGTTTTGTGCTGGTGTGGAGAGGGCTATAGAAATAGTTGAAAGAGCGCTTAAAATATATGGTCCGCCCGTCTATGTTAGACATGAAATAGTACATAATAAGAGAGTTGTCAATAATTTGAGTTCTAAGGGAGCTATATTTGTTCAGGAACTTGATCAAATTCCTGAAGGAGCAGTAACGGTTTTTAGTGCGCACGGAGTTGCACAAAAAGTTGAAGATACAGCCAATTTTCGGAATTTACCTGTTTTAGATGCAACATGCCCATTGGTAGCAAAAGTGCATAAAGAGGGGCAGAGGTATTCTGAAGGGGGGTATGAGGTTATACTTATTGGACATGAAGGACATCCAGAGGTTGAGGGAACAATGGGAAGAATTTCTGGACCAGTTTATCTTGTTTCTAATACAGATGATGTTAAAAAATTAAAGGTTCACAATCCTGATAAATTGTCTTACGTAAGCCAAACGACTTTGTCAGTTGATGATACAAGGGATGTGATAAATGCACTTCAGGAAAGGTTTCCAAATATTGTTGGTCCTGATGTTAAGGATATTTGTTACGCCACACAAAACAGACAATCAGCTGTTAGAGACCTTGTTAAAACCGTTGATTTAGTTCTTGTTGTTGGTGCAAGAAACAGTTCAAATTCAAATAGATTGAAAGATATTGGTTCTGAGTCTGGGGTTAACACTTATCTTATTGAGACTGCCGATGATATGTCAATGGACTGGTTTGAAAATGTAGATTCAGTTGGTATAACTTCCGGAGCATCAACTCCAGATGAATTAGTTCAAGAGGTTATTGATAGAATTTCTACTTTTAGTAATATTGAGATAGAGAAACAATCAGGAAAGCAGGAAAATGTTGTTTTCAAACTGCCAAAAGAGTTAATGAAGTATGAAATCGCTAATTAGTTTTTTTTAAAGATGACAATACCAGTAATACAACAGATTAGAGTAGGAGCTTACATTATGAAGCAAAAGCTCTTAGGAAGAACAAAATACCCACTAGTTTTGATGTTGGAACCTCTATTCAGATGTAATTTAGCATGTGCTGGATGTGGAAAAATTGATTATCCTAAAGAAATCCTAAACCAAAGAATGTCAGTAGACCAATGCATTGAGGCTGTGGAAGAATGCGGAGCTCCAGTTGTTTCAATACCTGGAGGAGAACCTCTAATTCACAAAGAAATGCCAATAATCGTTGATGAACTTGTTAAAAGAAAAAAATTTGTTTATCTCTGCACCAATGCAGTCTTAATGGAGAAGAAAATGGATGATTACAAACCAAGTGCATACTTCACTTGGTCGGTTCATTTGGATGGATTAAAAGAAGAACATGACAAATCTGTCTGTCAGGATGGGGTTTTTGACAGATGTGTTTCTGCAATAAAAAAAGCTAAATCTAAGGGGTTTAGATGTAATATTAATTGTACGATCTTTGATAATTCTAATGAAGAATCTTTAAAGAATTTTTTGAATTTTGTTACTGATGATTTGCATGTGGATGGAATAACAATTTCACCTGGGTTTGCATATGAAAGAGCTCCGGATCAAGAACATTTTATTAAGAGATCTAATACGAAGAAGTTTTTTAGGAATATTTTTAAATCAGAAAACTTTAAAAAATGGGACTTCAGTCATTCTGGATTATATTTAGACTTTTTAGCTGGGAATCAATCCTATAAATGTACACCGTGGGGAAATCCAACTAGAAATATTTTCGGATGGCAAAAACCGTGCTATTTAATAGGAGAAGGTTACGTAAAAACATTTAAAGAATTAATGGAGACTACAGATTGGGATAAGTATGGAACAGGAAATTACGAAAAGTGCTCTGACTGTATGGCCCATTGTGGATATGAGGCTTCAGCAGTGACAGATGTTTTTTCCAGCCCTTTGAAAGCCATAAGTGTGGCTGTCAATGGGCCTAAGACCAATGGACCAATGGCTGAAGAAATTGATCTATCAAAATCTAGAGACCCTGATTTTGTCTTTGATTCTCATGTTCAAAAAATGATGAATGAGATTCACAGAGAAAAGAGTTCAGTTTAAAAAAATTAAAATAATTGATTAGCTAATTTTCCAAGACTTTTTTTTGACTTTTGGTACTTTAAACCAGTTTTAATCAAAGTTAAGATTCTTCTTGGATCTTCAATTATTTTTTTTAACAATCTTAGAAAAATTAAATCACCATTATGGTTAACAGAATTTATCAAGAATTCTGGGATGGAAAAAGATAAATCATCAAAAATCAACCTGATTGAAACAAATGGGATTTTTTTTTTTTTTGCTTCTTTTTGAATAAAGGCTGATTCCATATCTAATGCAGAGATATTTTCTTTGTATTTCTTAGATAGATCTTTTTTGTTATTTATTACTTCAGTTACAGTGATAAGGTTTTGTCTGCTGATTTTTAAATTTTTAATTTTTGATATAAAAAAATCACAATATTTCTTTGAAGTTTTTATTTTTTTTCCGTCTGCTGAAAAAATATATTTGGGAAAGATTATATCTCCATTTTTTATATTTTCTTTTAGTGATCCAGCAAAACCAAAACTAACCAGCACATCGGTTTCTTTTGATAAGATTGTTTTAGTTATTTTTTCAGAATTTTTGCCGTAACCTTGTCCTAAATTTAAATTTGTAAAATTTTCTAATACTCTTTTTTCTTTTTTTAACCCAACTATTACAGCAATTTTTGGTTCTTTTTTAATTTTATACGCCATACATAGTGTTCAAGGAATTAGATCGAAGTTGATTCTTAATTTTAGAGATTGCTAGTAGTGGAAAATATTTAGCATACCCATGATATTTTAAATAAAAAACTTTAGGAAAACCCACTGCAGTATAATGGTCTTCAGTCCAATTTTTTTTCTTTAGTAGGTAAGATACTCCTTTTCTTACCTCTAGGCTATCAATTTGCCCAGAAGCTAGCAGTCCCATTATAGCCCAAGCAGTTTGTGAAGGGGTGCTGACTTTGGAGTGGTTTCTAGAATTTTCGTAATATGATTTTCCATCTTCACCCCACCCGCCATCTTCTCTTTGCATTGATTTTAAATATTCTATAGCTTTGTTTATTACTATTTTTTTGTTTGGAAATTCAAGCAAATTAAGTGATGATAAGGCTGACCAAGTTCCATAAATGTAATTTGTACCCCATCTACCGTACCAACTTCCATTTTTTTCTTGTTCTGACAAAATATAATCTAGACCTTTTTTTATTATTTTTTTGTCTTCAGGATTATTAAGTTGTTTTAAAAAACTAATGCATCTTGCTGAAACATCAGTTGTTGGAGGGTCTAATAAAGCACCATGATCTGCAAATGGAATATAATTAAGATAAGTGTGATCATTATTTATGTCAAATGCTCCCCACCCTCCGTTTTTTGATTGCATAGAAATAATCCACATTCTAGTTCTCTCAATACATTTTTCAATTTTCTCATTTTTTTTTAATCTGTTATATCTATCTAAAAACATACCAACTAATGCAGTGTCGTCTACGTCAGGATAGGATTCATTGTTAAACTGAAATGCCCACCCACCAGGTTTAAGTTTTTCATTGTTAATTGACCAATCTCCAGTTTTTTTTATTTCTTTTTTTAAGAACCAACTAGCTAAATCATCAACATTTTTATTGTTTTCCAATAGAACGTGACCCATCCAGCCAGAGTCCCAAACTGGAGAAACACAAGGTTGACAATATGCAGAGTCTTTTTTTTGTATGACTAATTTTTTAATTGCATTTTTTACAGTTTTAACTTCTTTGATAAATCTTTTTTGTTCATCTAAGTCTAGGGCTATTAATGAGTTTACCATTGCCGGGAAAATACCCCCTAACCCATCATCACCATTTAATCTTTTAATTATCCATTCATTTGCATCCTCTAGACATCTTTTTTTCATACTATTTGGAAAGAAAGGAAAGGTTCTTCTAGCTATTTGATCAACATATAAAAAAAGTTTTGACAGAAAATTTGCATTTTGGGTTACTTTGGGTTTGTTTAATGTATGGCTAGGTTTTAAAAAAACCTCATTTATAGAAATTGAATTGGGATTGTTAGCAAGTGGTTTCTTATGCATTATAATTAGTAACGGAACTAATACTGTTCGTGACCAATAGGAAATTTTATATATATTAAATGGGAACCATTTTGGAAACTTCATTATTTCTATTGGCATAAAAGGAACTGCATTCCAAGAAATCTGACCAAAAATAGCAAGCGAAATTTTGGTAAAGACGTTTGCTTTTTCCCCACCACCACTAGATAAAATATATTTCTTTGCTTTCTTCATTAACTTTGAATTGGGATCAAAACCAGAGAGTTTTAATGCAAAATAGGTCTTTACTGAGGCGCTAACATCTGATTTGCCATCATAAAATAAGGGCCAACCGCCTTCTTTATTTTGTTTGCTCAATAGATACTTCACTATTTTTTTTTGCAAGTTTACGTCTATATCTCCTAGATAATGCATTAACAATATCAATTCAGATGGGATTGTGGAATCAGCCTCAAGTTCATATACAAAACATCCTTCATCTAATTTTTTTGAATTTTGCTTGGCAAGTATTTTTTTTACCTTTAATTCAGAGGTTGCTAACATTTGATTGAGTTCATGCATGGTCTTTAATAACTTAAAATTTTAATAATTCAATAGCTTTTTTTCCAGAAAGAATTGATCCTTCAATAGTGCATGGCAAGTTTATTTGAGTCCAATCACCTGCTAGAATTAAATTTTCAGGTATTTTTTTTATTTTTTTTAAAAGTTCAATGTTTTCTGGAGATTGTTCATATGTTGCTTTTTTTTCTCTAATTACCCTAAAATCCACCATTCTTTTTTTAACACTCAAGTATTTACAAACTTCTTCCCAGACCAAGCTTGCAATTTTCTCGACTTCCATCTCATTATAATTGTTAGCGTTACTAACTGTCACTGAAATGTGGTTCTCTTTTACAAATATCCATTGCGAAATAGAGTTGACCATTCCTATTATCTGATTATCAAATAGTTGAAGAAAATTTTTTGCTAATTTAAAATGTATATTTAATATTGTATTATAATTATTTGGAACAGAATAATTTGAAAAGATTTTGTTAAACTGATTTAATGGCAACGCTAAAACCACTTTCTCACTAGAATCTATTTTTACTGATTTTTTATCAAATACAAGCTCAGTAATTCTGTTTTTTTTGATAGCCACCCTTTTCAGAGTTGTTTTGAAGTTTATATTGAATCCCTTTTTTTTCATCAATCCTAAACATGGGTGAATAAGGGTATCATTCCAGTTCTTTTTTGGTTGATATAAATAACATTTGTTTTTGCCTCTAAATATAGTCTTTTTTAATACATTGGATAAAATTTTTGCCGAAGCTTCTTTAGGTGAAGTATTCATAATTCCAAGGGTAAATGGCTCCCAGAATGATTTGAAAATATTAGAATTTCCGATAAGATCAAAGACTTTTTTATTTTTTTTTACAAAAATAAACTTTAGAAATGAGATATAATCAAATGGGCTTGAATCAGGTATTCTTTTATTTTTATTGAATATCCAGGAAGTAGCAAATTTTTCATCAAGATTGAGGTTCCATTTTTTAGTTTCTTTGAAATCAAAAAAATAAAAGTTTGGTGCAATTTTTTTTAAAGTTTTGAGGGAGTTGATTTTTTCACAAAAATTGAGGAAATTTTCATTGGCAGATAAGACAAGATGATTGCCATTGTCAATTTCACCACCAATTTTTTTATCAAAAAATGATCTACATCTACCACCAGCCATTCCAGATGATTCAAAAATTTCTAAATCAATATTTTTTTCAATGGCATTTACACATGCGGATAAACCAGACAAACCAGCGCCAATTATGTATACTTTTTTTCTTATTTAAACACCTAAAAAGAATTTTATTAAAATGTAAATTTTTTCAAAATTATTTAACCTAATTTTTTTATCAAAAGAAATTTTTTTTCTGTACATTTTTGCATGTATGGATTTATAAAAAAGTTTCATGATTTCTGGAGCTAATATTTTTTTTGGATTCATTTTTTTTTTTAGTAGATCTGATTCCAAGAAAAAAACATTGGCCTCTTCAAGAATTTTTTGGAAGACTTCTTGCAATTCTGGATTTTTCACCAATTCATTTATGTTTTGTTTTATTTTTTTACCTTTAATTTCTTCTATTGGGAGATAACACCTTTTTCTTCTTAAATCTTCGCTGAAATCACGGATAATATTTGTTAATTGAAATGCTCTTCCAAGACAAAATGCATATTTTTTGCCTGTTTTATCTGGTAGACAAAATATCTTTATTGACAAATAACCAACTGCTACTGCAACTCTATCGCAGTATAAATCCAATTTTTTTTTTGAAGGAAATTGGATGTTTTCATCAATGTCCATTTCCATACCTTTGATAATTGACAAAAAATCTTTTTTCTGCAAATTATATTTTTTAATTGATATTAGTAATTCACGAGATAAAAAATCATTTGTAGATCCTTTAACAAAAAGTACATTAATCCTTAAAATCCAATCTGCTAGCTTATTTTTTTTTTCTTCTTTTGATATATTTAAGTTATCTGCTATGTCATCCACTTGTCTGCAGAATGCATAAATAGAAAACATAGCTCTTCTTTGATCTTTAGGAAGAAAATTCATTCCAAAGAAAAAAGATGTTTTAGAATTTTTTACAATTTTTTCTACATTAAGTTGGTCTTCTGAAGCCATAAATATTTATGGTAAGGTATTTATTTAGGCTGAACTCAATGAGACTTTCGAAGTAGGTACTATGCCTAGAACACTCAAAACAGTTTTGGTAATAGCATCCGCATCTACTCCGCATTCCGTATTTTGATTTTCGGGTTTGCCATGATTGATAAATTTATCTGGAAAGAAAATTGGTCTGTATTTTAAGTTTGTATCTAAAGCACCAGACCTTGTTAAAAATGACATAACTTGAGCAGAAAAACCCCCAATAGAACCTTCTTCGACAGTTATGAGTACTTCGTGATCTCTGGCTAACTGAGTGATAAGTAGTTCATCTATAGGTTTTGCAAACCTTGCGTCAACCACAGTTGTTGGCAAACCGTACGAACCTAATGTTTCAGAAGCATTAATAGAATCTTTAAGTCTTGTTCCCAGAGAAAGAATACATACTTTGTTTCCTTCTCTAACAATTTTTGCTTTTCCTATTTCCCAAATTTCTGGTTTTTCATTGATTTTAATTCCTAAACCTTCTCCTCTAGGATATCTGAATGCTGACGGTCTATCATTTATGAGAGTTGATGTTGCTATACAATTGCAAAGTTCGTTTTCATTGCTTGGAGCCATAACGACAAAATTTGGTAGGGTGCAAAGATAAGTTAAGTCAAAAGAACCGGCATGAGTTGCTCCATCAGCACCTACTTGGCCAGCTCTGTCGATGGCAAATCTAACTGGAAGAGATTGGATTGCAACATCATGAACAACTTGATCGTAAGCTCTTTGCAGAAATGTAGAATAGATTGCAGCATAAGGTTTCATACCTCTTGAGGCTAATCCCGCAGCAAATGTAACGGCATGTTGTTCTGCTATTCCCACATCAAATGTTCTATTTGGAAAAGCTTTTTGAAACAAATCAACTCCAGTTCCAGAGGGCATAGCCGCAGTAATTGCAACAATACTTTTGTCAGTTTTAGCCTGCTTGATTAAGGCATTTGCAAA
>CAZAFN010000022.1:0-28849 GCA_964484795.1 uncultured Alphaproteobacteria bacterium
CTTTTAATTCTTTCATTTATATTGAAAAATAATATTAATTTTAACTATCAACAAGAAATTTTATGCATTTCATAAAATTAATGGTATAAGTTTTTTTTAAAATTATCATAGGAATTATTATGTCTGCAAAGAAAATTTACGATATAGGGGAAATTCCTGAGTTAGGAATAGTTCCCGATCAAATGTATGCATGGGTTATTAGGGAAGATAGATTGGGTGTGCCAGAAAAAGCAATGCAAATAGAAAAGATGCCAGTCCAAAAACCAGGTAAAGATGAAGTCCTTGTAATGGTCATGGCTGTAGGTATTAATTATAACAACGTTTGGGCATCTCAAGGCATACCTATTTCTGTTATCGGTAAAGATACTGGTTATCATATTGGAGGTTCAGATGCTTCTGGGATCGTTTGGGCGGTTGGAGATAATGTAAAAAGATGGAAAGTAGGAGATGAGGTTATTATTCATTGTAATCGCGATGATGGCGATGACGAAGAGTGTAATGGTGGAGAGCCAATGTATTCAAAATCTCAAAGAATTTGGGGGTATGAAACAAATGACGGTTCCTTTGCTCAATTTACAACCGTTCAATCTAGACAACTGCTAAAAAAACCGCAGCACTTATCTTGGGAGGAAAGTGGCTGTTACACTCTAACATTAGCAACATCATACAGGATGTTATTTGGTCATCCCCCTCATGCATTAAAACCTGGTATGAATGTTCTTGTATGGGGTGCGTCGGGAGGTATCGGAAGTATGGCTGTTCAAATTTGTAAAGCTGTTGGAGCTAATGCAATAGGCGTTGTTTCTGATGACGATAAAATTCCATTTGTTGAAAATCTTGGTGCAGTTGGAGTTTTAAACAGAAAAAAATATGAATGCTTTGGCCAGTTACCGGATGTTAAAGATCAAGATGGTTATTCATCATTTATAAAAAAATGCAGAGTTCTGGGGAAGGATATTTGGGAAATTACCGGAAAAAAAGATGTAGATATAGTATTTGAACATCCTGGAGAATCTACTTTTCCTGTTTCAACCTATTTAGTTAAAACAGGAGGAATGGTCGTCATTTGTGCTGGTACTTCAGGTTATAATTTAACAATGGATGCAAGGTATATTTGGATGAGACAAAAGAGGATTCAGGGTAGTCACTTTGCAAATTTATACCAAGCTAATCAAGCTAATGAAATGATGATTCAGAAGCTAATAAATCCACTAATGTCTGAATGTTTCAAATGGGATCAAATTCCTGCTGCTCATACAAAAATGATGGATAACAAACATTTACCTGGAAATATGGCAGCATTAGTTCAAGCCAAAAAAACTGGAATGAAAAACTTTAATGAGGTAAAATGATTGGGTTGACCTTGAAAAAAATTATAAGTTCACAAGATTATACCTTTTAGTATGGATACTACACTAAATACATCAGAAAAGGTTGGTAGCACAAAACCTTATGTTGACGGAAGTCTTAAGGTTATGGAAAAAATTCTTACTTGTCTTCAAAAGATTTCCAGTGAATCCAAATCACATTTCATGAATCTTTTAGTTAAAGATGATAAGATTGATAATTCATTGCTAGAGAAATATCAATACGAAAGCCATGGTTTTGCTTGGTTTGAAACTTATAGAATAGGTTTAAGAGAAACTTTTAACTGGTACAAATCTTTAAAAGATAAGAATTTAGAAAAAGATGTTGATTCAAATATATTAGTTTTTGCTTTTGCTGAATATCTTAACCAAATGAGGTCTGGAATTATGATGAGTCAGACCGAGATTTTAAGACCTCAGTTGCTAGGGTTGAGTACTAAATCTTTCGATTTCTGTAACTCTCATGATATTGCAGAGCTAATCTCGATAGGTCTTTCAGATAGAGTAAAGAATGAAATTGTTTTTTCTATAGAAAAGGGATTTTTTCCTAATCTTGGTCTTAATGATGAAACATTAGAAATGATTCATGATCAGTTTAAAAAATTTACTGATGAAGAAATATTACCCAAAGCTAATGATTGGCATATGAAAGATGATTTGATACCTGATGAAATTCTTAAGAAGATGGCAGATCTTGGTGTTTTTAGTATTGCGATTCCTGAAAATTATGGTGGATTAGGTATGGGCAAAGTTGCTATGTGTGTGGTTACAGAAGAGTTATCCAGAGGATTTTTAGCAGCTGGTTCTCTTGGTACAAGAGCTGAAATTGCTGGAGAGTTAATTAGATTAGGTGGAACGGAAGAGCAAAAGAAAAAATATTTACCCGGCATTGCTTCTGGAAACATTCTTACGACTGCAGTTTTTACAGAACCAAATACAGGTTCAGATTTAGGAAGTTTATCTACAAGAGCTAATTTAGATGGAGAAAATTATTCAATTACAGGTAACAAAACGTGGATTACTCATGGTGCCAGATCCGACTTAATGACTGTTTTGGCTAGAACTGATTCTTCGCAAAAGGGATACAGGGGATTAAGTATGTTCCTAGTTGAAAAACCTAGGGGTACTTGTGAAAATCCATTTCCAATGAATTCAATGTCAGGTGGTGAAATTGAAGTTCTTGGCTATAGAGGAATGAAGGAGTACGAGATTGCTTTTGATGGTGTGAGCGTTCCCAAGGAGAATTTACTTGGTGAGCAAGAAGGAAATGGATTCAAACAATTAATGGAGACATTCGAATCAGCTAGAATTCAGACTGCAGCCAGAGCAGTTGGCGTCGCGCAGAATGCGCTAGATCTTGCTTTCCAATATGCAAAGGAAAGAAGTCAATTTGGTAAGCAGATAATCAGATTTCCAAGGATTTCTAGCAAACTTGCATGGATGGCAATGGAAGTAACCGTAGCAAGACAGATAACACTGTTTTCAGCTAGAGAAAAGGATAATGATGTTCGATGTGACATTGAAGCTGGAATGGCAAAATTATTGGCTGCAAGAGTTGCTTGGAGCAATGCTGATAGTGCACTTCAGATTCATGGCGGTAATGGATATGCCCTTGAATATCCCATTAGCAGGGTGTTGTGTGATTCAAGAATCTTAAATATTTTTGAGGGTGCTGCTGAAATCCAAGCACAAATTATTGCAAAGGGAGTAATCGGTAGATAAATGGATGTTTTTTTAAATACATTGATAATAATTTCTTTGGTTTTGACTTTTTTTATTTTAATGGCAGGTCTTTTTTACACAGCAAGATCAGTTGATGATAAAGATAATAAGATAAATTTATTTATGCGTTACCGTGTTTTAATCCAATTTGTTAGTTTAGTTATTTTAACTTTTGCATTATATTTAAAATCATAATTTTTTAGAAAAATCTTGGTTAAGCTTGACAAAATTTACACCCGCGGAGGTGATTGTGGATTTACCAGTTTAGGGGATGGTAAACGGGTAAAAAAGAATGCATTGAGAATCAAAGCCTATGGTGAAATTGATGAGGTAAATTCGAGTCTTGGAGTTGCAATGTGTTTTTGTTCACAACCTATAAAGAAGATTTTGACAAAAATTCAAAATGATTTATTTGACATTGGTGCGGATCTATGTGTGCCCGAAAAAAATGAAAAAAAAAATAAGAATCTTAAATTGCTTTCACGTCAAACAGTTTTTTTAGAACAAGAACTAGATAAAATCAATAAAAAATTAGATAAATTAACATCTTTTATTTTGCCAGGTGGAACGAAGGCATCATCTTTTTTGCATCTTTCAAGGGCTATAATTAGAAGAGCTGAAAGGTCAATTGCAGATCTAAGTATAAAGGAAAAGGTAAACCCTGAAATCACAAAATATGTTAACAGATTGTCTGATTTTCTTTTTGTGGCAGCAAGGTTTGAGAATAAAAAAGTTGGTGATATACTCTGGATTCCAAATAAAAAACATTCAAAGGATTAGCAAAAGATGAAAGCATTAATTTGTGTGAAGAGAGTCATTGACTACAATGTAAACATTAGAGTTAAAACTGATAAGTCAGGAGTTGAAACTGAAAATGTCAAAATGTCGATGAACCCTTTTGACGAAATAGCTGTTGAGGAAGCTGTTAGGATGAAGGAAAAAGGAATAGTAAGTGAAATAATTATTTTGTCGATTGGAAGTGATAATTGCCAGGAAACCATTAGAACTGGTTTGGCAATGGGAGGGGATAGAGGAATTTTGGTTAAGAATCAAGATTCTGAAATTGAACCACTGAATGTTGGAAAAGTTGTTCAAGAAATATGTAAAAAAGAAAATCCTGACATCCTTATTCTTGGCAAACAAGCAATTGATGATGATTCAAATCAAACTGGCCAAATTTTGTCAACCCTATTGGATTGCCCTCAAGCAACTTTTGCATCCAAGATAGAAAAGAATGGTGATGATAGCCTTAATGTAACAAGAGAAATTGATGGAGGCCTTGAAACTATTAAAGTAAATATTCCTTGTGTGATTACAACTGACCTAAGACTTAATGAACCAAGATATGCATCTCTTCCAAATATTATGAAAGCCAAACAAAAAAAAATTGATGTCATTGAAATAAATCAATTAGGGCTAGACTTAAAGAAAAGGTTGCAAATTCTCGAAGTTAATGATCCTCCATCCAGAAAACCTGGAATAATAGTAGAGAATGTTGATAGCTTAATTGACAAATTGAAGAACGAGGCAAAAGTGATATGAAAGCTTTAATAGTAATTGAACACGATAATAAAAAAATAAAACAGTCAAGTTTTTCAACTATTACGGCAGGTTCGGAAATCTGTGATGATTTGGAGGCAATTATAATTGGGAATGATCTGAAAAAAGTAGTTGAGGAAATAAGAAAGTCAAACCATTTAAACAAGGTGCATGTAGTAGACGGAGAAATTTTTTCAAATCCAGTTGCTGAAGATCTTTCAGCTTGCATAATAAAATTCTTAAAGTCAAACCAGTTCACTCACGTTTTGGCGCCATCAAGCACGTTCGGAAAAAATCTTTTGCCAAAGATTTCTACCATTTTAGATGTGCAACAGATATCTGATATAACTAAAGTAATTAGTTCCGACACTTTTGAAAGACCAATTTATGCTGGAAATGCAATAGCTAAAGTTAAATCTAATGATGATATAAAAGTAATTACTGTTAGATCAACGTGTTTTGAACCTTGTAAAATGGAATCAAGTGTCGAGGTTGTGGAATTAAAAAATGATAATGAAAAAAATAAAAATGTTGATTTTATAAGTTATGATCAATCCAAGTCTGATAGACCTGAGCTTACTTCGGCAAAAATTGTAATTTCAGGTGGTAGAGGGATGCAAAATGGAGAAAACTTTAAATTGCTTGAAGGAATAGCCGATAAATTGGGAGCGGCTATGGGTGCAAGTAGAGCTGCCGTAGATGCTGGCTTCGTGCCTAATGACTGGCAAGTCGGTCAAACAGGAAAAATAGTTGCACCAGACCTTTACATTGCTGTTGGAATTTCTGGTGCAATCCAACACATAGCAGGTATAAAGGATTCTAAATATATTGTTTGCATCAATAAAGATGAAGAAGCTCCAATCTTTAAGTTTTCAGATTATGGACTGGTAGCAGACTTGTTTGAGGTTTTACCTAAACTTGAAGAAAAGTTATAATAATTTTTCAATAAAACTAATATTCTCTTCGTTCAACCAGTCGACAAACCCTTCTACTCTAGAAACTTCCTCTAGACCCTCATTTATTATTAATGTTGTTGGCATTACATTTACCTTAAATTTGTCTGTGATTTTTAATTTTTCATCTTTATATGCTTTTATTTCTGATAGATCGTTTTTTTTAAGAAATTTAGGAACTTTCTTTGAGGCATTGGAATCAACTGAAATGAAGAATATTTCAATTTGATCATCATATTTTTTTTTAAGATTAAGCAAATCAGGTATCTCTTTAATGCATGGTGGACACCACGTGGCCCAAAAATTGATTAGCAAAAGCTTAGAGGTGTTTTTAGATATTAGATGTTCTTTCCCTTCAATATCAATTAATGTGAACTCGCTAATTTTTTTAGTTTTTTCATGCAATAATAGTTGATTGTTATCATCTGAATAAGATAGATTTGAAATTAAAAAAATAATAATAAATGTACATATTCTTCTAAACATAATTTAATGAGATAATAGCATAAATGAAAAAATCAATAAATCCTCTATGGGGAGGTAGGTTTGAAAAGGAAAATTCCTCATTGTTAAAAAAGATAAACAATTCTATTTCTTTTGATTTTCAACTTGCTTTACAAGATCTTAAAGTTAATAAAGTTTATTCTGAATCACTTAAGAAGGCTAGAATCATCTCAGATAGTGAGAACAGAAAAATTCAAAAAGCACTTGATCAGATTGTTGTTGAGATAAATGAGGGAACTTTTAAATTTTCTAGTGAATATGAAGATGTTCATATGAACATAGAGATGTCGCTTAAGCAGAAAATTGGAGATTTGTCCGGTAAAATTCACACTGGAAAATCAAGAAATGATCAAGTTATAACAGATTTGAAATTATGGATTAAAGAAAAGTTAAAAACGATAGTTATCAAAATAAACACAATTCAAAACACTTTGATTAAAAAAGCAGAAATTAATATTAATACAATAATGCCAGGTTTTACGCATTCACAAAATGCACAACCGATATCATTCGCCCATTATCTTTTGTCTTTTTTTGAAATGCTTGAAAGAGATAAGAAAAGAAGCAAAAATTTAATTGAAAATATGAATGAATGTCCACTTGGTTCTGGAGCTCTTGCTGGAACAAATTTTTTTGAGATTGATAGAAATTTTTTAGCCAAAAAACTAGGATTCAAAAAACCAACGGAAAATTCTTTGGATAGCGTTTCTGATAGAGATTTTGTAATTGAATTTTTATCTGTAATATCAATTATTAGCGTGCATTCTTCTAGAATAGCTGAAGATTTTATAATTTGGTCAAGTAATGCATATGGGTTTTTAAAATTCCCAGATAGCTTATCTACTGGTTCATCAATAATGCCCCAAAAGAAGAACCCTGATGCCGCGGAATTAGTTAGATCTAAGACAGGGAGAATTTTTGGTTCTCTTCAAAATTTGTTGGTTATTATGAAAGGGTTGCCCATTGGTTACAGTAAAGATTTGCAGGAAGACAAAGAACCGGTATTTGATTGTTTTAATTCGATTGCATTAATTTTGGATGTAATGAATGAGATTATCAAGTCAATAAAAGTTGAAAAAAAAGTAATGTATGATTCTTCAAAGGCTGGTTATTCAACAGCCACTGATCTAGCGGACTGGATGGTGAAAAATATAGGAATAGATTTTAGAGATGCTCACAAAAAAACAGGAAAAATTGTTTTGTTAGCAGAAAAAAGAAAAATAAATCTTTATGAATTGCCAATGAGTGTAATGCAATCAGTAGAACCTAAATTAAATGAAAAGGTTTATGAATTTTTGTCTCCTATAAAATCTGTGTCACAAAAAAAATCCTATGGAGGAACGAGTTTTTCTCAAGTGAAAAGAGCACTAAAAAGAGCTAAAAAAAGAAGTAAGATTTGATATGAATCTTTTTGTTAAATTAATGATCATTATATTTCTTTCTTTTACTGCTGGGTGTGGAAAAAAATCTAATTTAGAAAGATATCCAGGAAGTGATTATCCACGACAATATCCTAGTCAAAATGAAGAATAATTTATCAAAATTTAATAAATACCTTAATTATGTTAATAATGAATTGCACATAGAAAAGGTATCTTGTGAATCACTGGCCAAAAAATTTAATACTCCGCTATTTTGTTATTCAGCAAATCAGATAGAAGACAATTTCAAGGAATTAGATAATTCATTTAAGAAAATCAACCCTTTAATTTGTTATGCAGTAAAAGCCAATTATAATTCACAGATTATTAAACTGCTTTCCAGATGTGGATCTGGTGCAGATGTGGTTTCTATGGGAGAAATGAAACAATCGTTAAAATTTGGAATCTCTCCTAAAAAAATTGTTTTTTCTGGTGTAGGAAAAACTGAAGAGGAAATAATTTACGCATTAAAAAAACAAATCAAACAAATCAATGTTGAAAGTGAAGAAGAGTTGCTTGAAATTTCTAATTTGTCTAAGTCCCTGAAACAGAACATTGACATTTGTTTAAGAATCAATCCAAATGTTGATGCTAATACGCATGAAAAAATATCAACGGGAAGATATGAGGATAAATTCGGAATTCCTGAAAAAAAGATAGGAGAAATTTTTGCAAAATTTCAAAAAAACGAATATTTGTCACTTAGGGGAATTTCGGTCCATATTGGCTCTCAAATTCAAAAAATAAAACCTTTTGAGAGAGCTTTCAAAAAAATTCGAAATCATGTTCTAACCTTGAGAAAAAAAGGTTTTAGAGTAGATTTGTTAGATTTAGGTGGAGGAATTGGAATCCCTTACGAAGAAAAGAACCAAGTTTTTCAAATCAATAAATATGCAGATCTAGTAGAAAAATGTTTTTCAGATCTTAAATTAGAAATAATATTAGAGCCAGGAAGGTTTTTAGTTGGATCATCAGGGATTATTTTGTCAAAAGTAATTAGGAAGAAAAAAGGTCAAAACAAAAATTTTTTAATAATAGATAGTGGGATGAATAATTTGTTGAGGCCTTCATTGTATGATTCTAGGCATAACATAATTCCAGTGAAGATAGTTAAAAATGTCAAGAAAAAGATATTTGATGTTGTAGGACCAATTTGTGAAACAAGTGACTCATTTTTAAAAAATTCAAAATTGAAAGATATGAATAAGGATGACCTAGTTGTAATCTGTTCAACAGGTGCCTATGGGTCATGTATGTCATCCAATTATAATTTAAGAGGAACTGCAAAAGAAATTTTAATAAAGGGTAAATCAATTACTAAGACATAAAACTTACTGTGCAATGAACGAAATCATAAGTTTAGATAATGTTTCAATTGATTCTAGTGGAAGAAATTTGTTGAATACAAGCCTTAGAATTAATAAAGGTGATTTTGTTTTGATATATGGAGATAATGCAGTTGGAAAATCTTTATTATTAAAACTATTATATTTAAAAATTTTACCTAGTAGGGGAAATATATATCTTTTTAAAAAAAAAATTAGCTCTGAGAGCAAGGAAAAAATAATTGAATATAGAAAAAAATTAGGAGTTATTCTGCAAAGTGATTTTCTTATTCCTTTTTTTACTGTATTTCAGAATATTGAAATTGCTAGTGAAATTCAAAATAAGAAATATGAATTTAAAAAAAGAATGACGGAGATTTTAGATTGGTTGGATCTTGCTAAAATTAGGAATGTGTTAGTAGGAAAATTATCAGATGGTCAAAAACAAAAAGTTGTTATTGCAAGAGCACTTATTAATAATCCGAGTATCATAATTGCTGATCAACCAGAAAATTATCTAGATGATGAGACCACAAAAAAACTTTTTTTTCTCTTAGAATCACTTAATAAATTAGGCGCTACCATAGTAATGACATCTAATAAAAATCATAATATTAAGAATGATCATAGGGTTGTTAAATTAATTTAAGTGAAACAATAGTTTAAATGATAAATTATCAGGACGTTTTAAAAAAAATCTTTATAAGTGATAACCAAAAGTTATTTCATGGACTTTCTTTTGTAGTTATTAGCTTGATAGCTCTTCATATAAGCATTTATTTTAATTTTTTTAAATTTTCAAGTAATTGGATAGAAAATGAATCTAAAAAAACAACATTTATTATTACAAATTCTATGGATGAAAAAGAAATCCCAATGTCGGTTAATGACGAGGTTGTTCAATTTTTATCTAATTATGAAAATATAGAATCGTTTACAATAATTGATTCAGAAATTATTAAGGGAAGTCTTGGTCTAGAAAATCTTCACAACTTTTCAGGATTAGGAATGCCACTTATTTTTCAAGTGGCCTCTTCTGAACAACAAATTATTGATCAGATTTATACTAGAATTATTGAAATTTCAGAAGATAGATTAATTGAGAAATATTCTCACAAAGATCAACTTTATGAAATTAGTATTGTTGTTAATAGAATTAAGACTTTAATTTTTTTAATGTTTATTTTAGTAATAGTATTATTTTCTTTTTTGATAATGAATATGGTTAAAGCAGCCCTAGTTGCAAATTTTAAGTTTCTTGAAATGTTACAAATTATGGGGGCAAATAGTATGGAACTTGCCAAAAGCATATCATATAGCATTGTAAAAAGAATTCTGCCTGGTGCATTCATTGGTTTGGTGTTTGTTTTTTTAATCAGTAGTTTGCTAGTAAAAATTTTTGGAGTTAATTTTAGTTTTTTTAACTCTTCTTTTTTTTGGGAACTTAATATAATGACGTTAATGTTATTGATTTTTTTTCTTATTATATTCTTGATTTTATTGTTACTATTTCTAACTTTTTATTTATTTTATTTTTTTGAAAAAAGGTTTTTTGATAAAATTTAAAAATATATCTTTTTTTCTTCTACTATGCCTGATTATTAGTTTTTTTTGGTGGTTGATATTTTTGTTACATACCTTTCCAAAAAAATATTATTCCCAAAATTTTTCTACAAGCAGGGAAGAAGTTGGTATAGTTGTTTTAACTGGTGGAAAAGGGAGAATTGAAAAAGGTTTAGAATTATTAGCAGAAGGAAAAGGTAAAAACCTATTTATATCAGGAGTTTACTTAGGTTCTAAAATAGAGAATAAGTATGACTTTTTGGACGAATCAGGAGAATTATTTAAATGTTGTATTTTTTATGGTGAAGAAGCAAAAAATACATTGGAAAATGCCTATGAAGTTAAGAGTTGGCTTGAACAGAATCAAGAAATTGACAAATTAATTTTAGTGTCATCATACTATCATCTCCCTAGGAGCTTGATTATTTTCCAAAAAATTCTACCAGATTTGGAAATAATTTTAAAACCTGCAATTGAAAAATATGAGTTTGGTAGAGAAATGGTATTTCATAGTAAATTAGTGGTTTTAGAGTTTTTTAAAGTTTTCTATACACTGATTATTTTTATATGATGATATTTAAAAATATTTTTTTCTATTTTCTATTTTATTTTTGGACAACTTTATTTTTTGTAGTTTTTTCACCTGTAAATTTTTTTACGCGAAGATTTACAGTGTATTTATCTGTAGTTTGGTCTAAATCAATAATCAACTTGGCTAAAATTATTTTGGGAATTGATTATGTAATTGAAGGTGAGAATAATATTCCTAAATCTGGTCCATTCTTAGTAGCTAGTAATCACCAATCTGCTTGGGAAACATTTTTTATTTATTCATATTTTTATGACTCCGTTTTTATTTTAAAAAAGGAATTAAAAAAAATTCCAATTATTTCAAGATATTTTAAAAAACTAGGTTTTATTTTTGTTGATAGGAATAAAGGTTTTGATTCACTCAAGCATATGATTGAATCTATTAAGAGTTTAATATGTGAAGGAAACAAAATTTTTTTAATTTTTCCTCAAGGAACCAGGGTCAAACCTGGTGATAAAATTAAATTGAATCCTGGTGTTTTTGCAATTCATAAAATTTCAGGAATTCCAATTCTACCTATTAGGCACAATTCAGGACAATTCTGGATTAATAAAGGCTTTCTAAAGAAGAGGGGATTAATTAAAGTTAGAATATTTCCTGTATTAAAAAATGGGAAAAAAAAAGATGAAGTATTAGGCAATCTTGAGAGAATTTACTACTAATTTTTTTTTATTTTTTTTTCAACATTTAAGATTCCTTTTCTAATTTCTTTGGTTCTTTTTAATAAGTTAAAAATTTTTTCATATTCATTTTTGATTATATGAGACTTAATTTTTTCTAAGTCATAAGAGAAGTTGTTTAAAGTTTTGATTATGTGTTTTTTATTTTTTAAGAAAATATCTGTCCACATCTTTGGGTCGGAAGAGCCAATTCTTGTAAAATCACGAAACCCTCCAGCAGAAAAATTAAAAAGTTTTTTTTTTACGTTAATGTCGAATGCTGTACCAACAATAGTGAATGCAATTAGATGAGGTAAATGTGATGTTATTGACATTATTTTGTCATGTTCTTCTTGAGACATAATAGATATTTTCATACCAATATTTTTCCAAATTTCTGAGATTATATTTATAGGTTTTTTGTTTTTATTTATTGGAGTTATGATGCACCATTTATTTTGAAATAATTTTTTACTAGCAAATTTTGCTCCAGTATGTTCTGTTCCAGCGATTGGATGACCGGGGACTAAATGACATTTTTTGCTGGCTAATTTAATTGTTGATGGTTTGAAAATTTTTTTTACAGATCCTACATCACTAATAATGGTATTCTTTTTGGAAAAATTGATGACTTCTCGAACTAATTTGTCAATAGTACTTACAGGAGTACATAAGAAAATCAATTCGCTTTTTTCAATTCTTGAATCTATAATTTTTCTTCCTTCATCAATTGAACCAATTTTGACTGCATCACTTAGATTTTTTTTAGATTTGTCAATTCCTACTATGGATTTTACAATTTTTAAATCTCTTAATGCCAGTCCTAGAGATGAACCTATCAAGCCCGGTCCAATAATTGTAATTTCGTTAAAAGGTTGAGTTTTCATAACCTGCTTTTTTTTAAAATTATCTTCAACTCTTTAATAAATTTTTTTAGTTGACTGTCTGTTCCAATAGATACTCTAAAATAATCATGTAGACCATAGTTTAGTAATTCTCTAACTATTATCTTTTTTTTCTGGAGACCTTGTATTATTTTTTTTTTGATAAATTTTTTTTTATTCACTTTAACTAAAACAAAATTTGTGTGTGTTTCTCTGGCCTCAAGCCCGATTTTATTAATCAATTCTGGTAATTTCTTCTGCCATTTAGAGTTGTGCTTGATTGATTTTTTAAGAAAGTTCCTTTCATTAAGAATAGCCGAGCCAATTGTTTGTGCAATTAAGTTTACATTAAAAGGTCCTCTAACTTTTTCCAACAATTCTATGATGTTTTTATTAGAATAAGCCCAACCCAATCTAAGACCTGCCAAAGCAAAGATCTTGGAAAAAGTTCTTGTGGCGATAACATTTGGATATTTTTTTACTAAATCTAATCCATCTGAATATTGTTTGTCTGTTATAAACTCTGAATAGGCCCCATCTAAAACTAAGATTACATTTTTAGGAATATTTGCAATAAATTGTTCAAGTTCATCTCTAAAAATAATTGTTCCTGTAGGATTGTTTGGATTTGCAAGAAAGATTAAATTGGTTCTTGGCGAAATTTTTTTTAGAATGTTTTCACAGTCAATGTTAAGGTTTTTTGATTTGGCAGTGACAACTTTTGCACCAGCAGCTCTAGCTATAATTGGGTAATAGATGAAGCCATATTCATTGCAAATTACTTCTCCATTCTCTTTTGCAAATGTTTGAGCAATTATTGACAAAATGTCGTCAGATCCGTTTCCACAGATTATTTGGCCTTTATTTAAATTAAACCTTTGGGATATTGATTTTTTTAATAGATCTGAATCACCATCTGGATAAAGATTTGTTTTTTCCATTAATTTTTTAATGGATGAATAGACATTTTTTGGAATTTTAAATGGAGATTCATTTGATGATAACTTGATAACATTTTTATTGTTTCCTATGGAAGATTCACCAGGAACGTATTTAGCTATTTCATTTATTGAAGGTTTAATAAGATATTGAATTTTTTGTTTATTCATTAGTAATTATATTATCAAATAAAATTATTTTGACTACCAACCCAACATAGTTATGATGCGATTTAAGTCAAACATAAATAAGAATAATTTTTAAATGGAATTAAATTTTAGTACAGAAAAAATAAAATTCGAAAACCCAATAAAATTGGATTCAGGAGGTTTTTTCAATCAGTGTCAGATAGCTTTTCAGACCTACGGAAGGTTAAACAAGAAAAAAGATAATGCCATTCTAATTTGTCATGCCCTTACAGGAGATCAATATTGTACGGGAAAAAATCCAGTTACAAAAAAAAATGGTTGGTGGAGCAAATTAGTTGGTCCAAAAAAAGTTATAGATACGAATGTTTTTTTTGTCATTTGTAGTAATGTTTTAGGTGGTTGTATGGGGAGTTCAGGTCCATCATCTATTAATCCGAAGACAAAAAAACCATATGGTTTGAAATTCCCAGTAATTACCATTAGTGATATGGTTAGAGCTCAAGAAATTTTAATTTCTAAATTAGGAATACAAAAATTATTTGCAGTAATTGGAGGATCTATGGGAGGTATGCAAGCTCTGGAATGGGGTGCAAAATTTAGTAATAAAGTTAATGCAATAATACCAATTGCAGCATCTTATAGACATTCTGCTCAAAATATTGCATTTCATGAAATAGGTAGACAGGCCATTATGGCAGACCCATTTTGGCATAAAGGAGATTATTATAATAAAAATGATTATCCTAAAAGAGGTTTGGCTGTAGCTAGAATGATAGCACACATCACATACTTATCAGAATTGGCATTACAGAGAAAATTTGGAAGAAATTTACAAAATAAAGAATTTTTATCCTTTGGTTTTGATACTGAATTTCAAATAGAAAGTTATTTAAAACATCAGGGAATTTCATTTGTTGAGAGATTTGATGCTAATAGTTATTTATATATAACTAGGGCGATGGATTACTTTGACCTGTCTTTGGGCAAAGGCGGATTATCAAATATTTTTAAAGACTCCAAGATTAAATTTTGTTTTTTTTCTTTTACTTCAGATTGGTTGTTTCCTACGTCTGAAACTAAAACAATCATAAAATCATTGAATACTTCAGGTGCAATGGTCAGTTTTGCTGAAATTAAAACTGATAATGGACATGATTCTTTTTTGTTGGACGAACCAGAGTTTCACTCCACACTTAAAGGTTTTCTCTATGGTCAGATTAAACAAAATAGATTATGAGTGAAATTCTAAGAGATGATTTGCTAGTAATTTCTCAACTCATTGAGATGAACGAGAAAATTCTCGATGTTGGATGTGGAGATGGTAATTTACTTGAATATTTGTCGAAAAACAAGAATGCTGATTGTAGAGGAATAGAGATAAGACGTGAGGGAGTTAACGAGTGTGTAAAAAAAGGTCTATCAGTAATTCAAGGAGATGCTAATTATGATTTAGCGGATTATCCTGATAAATCATTTTCAACTATCATATTAAGCCAAACAATCCAAGCTATGAATTGTCCAGATGAAATAATAGAGAATTTGATAAGAATTGGTAAACGAGCAATTATTTCATTTCCCAATTTTGGATTTTGGAAAGTTCGAAAAGATTTTTTATTTGGTGGTGGTATGCCAAAAAATAAGATTTTGCCCTATGAATGGTATAATACACCTAATATACATCTTTGCTCAAGTAGTGATTTCAAAGAGTTTTGTAAGAAAAAAAAAATCCTGATTAGAGACTTTGTTTCTTTAAATGAAAAAGGTCTAAAAATAAATAACAGATTTTTGTCTAATTTGTTGGCTTATCAAGTAATTTTTTGTGTTTCAAAGAAATAATTTTTCTAATAAAATTTGTAAAAATGATAGAAATAAATCAAATACCCATTTTGTCTGACAATTATACATATTTGATAATTGACAAGGTGACAAGAACTTGTGCAAGTGTTGACCCTTCCATATCAGAACCAGTAATTTCTATTATCGAAAAGGAAAATTTGAATTTAAATTATATATTTAATACGCACCATCATTGGGATCATGTAGGAGGTAATCTAGAATTGAAAAAAAAATATGATTGTAAAATTGTTGGTAATTTAAATGACAAAGATAGAATTCCCGGAATAGATATTTGTTTAAATGATGGTGAAAGTTTTAAATTAGGAAATTCTAAATGCAAAATTTTTGAAATTTCTGGGCACACAGTTGGACATATTGGGTATTATTTTAAAGATGATAATGCTTTATTTTGTGGAGATACTCTTTTTTCTCTTGGTTGTGGAAGACTTTTTGAAGGAACACCATCACAAATGACCAGATCACTTTTAAAAATCAGATCATTGCCAAATGAAACTAGAATATATTGTGGGCATGAATACACGAAGTCTAATGCAATGTTTGCTCTCCAACTAGAGCCAGATAGTCTGTTGTTAAAAAAAAAAATTGAAGACATTAATAAAAAAAGAGAATCCAACCAACCAACCGTTCCGTCAATACTTGCAGAAGAAAAAGAACTCAATCCTTTTTTAAAATTTGATGATAAAAAATTTTTAAAAAAAATTGGCCTTGAAGACTCTTCTAGTGAAGAAAGTTTTAGAATTATTAGACAAATGAAGGATCAGTTTTAATCCATCCACAAACCACCATTAATAGAAATGGTAGATCCATTAATATAATTACCCTTTTCTGAAGCCAAGTAAGAAACCATTTCAGCTATTTCATTGCTTTCACCTAATCTTTTTGACGGAATTCCTTCAATTATTCCTTTTAATATATCTTCTCTTATGGCGGCAACCATTTCTGTATTTATATAGCCAGGACAAATAACATTTGATGTGATACCTTTAGCAGCACTTTCTAAAGCTAATGATTTAGAGAAACCTAAAAGTGCTGATTTTGTGGCTGAATAGTTGGTCTGACCAAATTGTCCTTTTTGTCCATTTACTGAAGAAATATGGATAATTCTACCGAAGTTGTTTTCTCTCATTTTATTGATTACCAATGATGTAACATTAAAAATTGAATTTAGGTTTACATCAATAACCTTTTTCCAATTCTCCAATGGCATTTTATGTAAAGGGGCATCCCTGGTAATCCCAGCATTATTTACTAAAATGTCTATACTTTTATATTCTTCATAAATTTTTTCAATTTCTTTTAAACAAGAATTATGATCACTAACATCCCATTTGACACTCAAGATACCAGTCAAACTAGAAAAACTTTTGGCTTTTTCATCATTACTACTGTAATTTGCAATTACAGTATAACCATCATTCTGAAGTTTTTTTGAAATTGATTCCCCGATTCCACGAGTACCCCCTGTAACTAAAGCAACTTTACTCATAAAATTTAAATCCTTTCAATACACATAGCAATGCCTTGTCCGCCACCAATACAAAGAGTTACCAGCCCTTTTTGTTTATTTCTTCTAATCATTTCATAGATTAGAGTTACCAGAACCCTTGCGCCAGATGCACCAATTGGATGCCCTAATGCAATGGCACCACCGTTAACATTAACTTTATTCATATCCCAGCCAATTTCTTTGGAAACAGCTAATGATTGAGCAGCGAAAGCTTCATTAGCCTCGATTAGATCTAAATCTTCCAATTTCCAGTTTGCTTTTTTTAGCGATTGTCTAACCGCGGGGACAGGTCCCATTCCCATAATAGATGGGTCAACACCAACCGTTGCCCATGAAACAATTCTAACTAAAGGTTTTAATCCGAGTTCTGAAGATTTTTTTTCTGTCATTAACATAACTGCAGCTGAACCATCGTTAATTCCTGAAGCATTACCTGCAGTGACGGTTCCATCTTTTTTGAACACTGGTTTAAGTGAACTTATCTTTTCCAAAGTACTGCTATGTCTCGGAAACTCATCATCTTCAAAGTTTATTTCTTCTTTTTTTTTTCTAATCAAAACTGGGCAAATTTCATCTTTAAAGAAACCTTTTTTTTGGGCATCTTCAGTTTTATTTTGTGAACTTGTAGCAAACTCATCCTGGTCTTTTTTGGAAATATTAAACTTTTCTGCAATATTCTCGGCTGTTGTTCCCATATGATAGTCGTTCATTGCACACCAAAGTCCATCAATTATCATACTATCTTTTAAACTTCCATCTCCCATCTTTAAACCGTTTCTTAAATTAATTGTGTGATGGGCGTTACTCATTGATTCTTGTCCACCAGAGATTACTATTTCTGACTGACCAGTTAATATAGATTGTACGCCAAGACTAACAGATCTAAGACCAGATCCGCAAACCTGATTTACAGTTATGGCACTTTTTTCTATGGGTATTTTCGATAAAATTGCAGTTTGCCTGGCTGGATTCTGGCCAGAGCCACCAGTTAAAACTTGACCTAAGATTACCTCATCAATCATTTCTTTTTCAATTCCTGATTGTTCACAAGTTGCATTTACAGAGAAACTTCCAAGTTCTGAAGAAGAAAAACTAGATAAACTGCCCATAAACTTTCCTATAGGCGTTCTCTTGGCTGCTGTAATAACAATTTTGCTCATTTTATGTATGCCATATTCTTAATTACAAATAAGAACTTTGATCGAAAAAATAACATAAAAAAACTTAATATGACAATAAATTTTGAGTAAAAGAGAAAATTTGATAAAAAAATTCTTTTATTATTTAATTGTTAGTTGTATAAATCAACCTACAACTTAGGTTCTTTCATATGTTTGCAATATTTCAAAATAGAGGAAAACAATATAAAGCTGCTGTAGGAAGTTTTTTAAAACTGCCTGTATATAGCGAGAAGAAGAAAAACGATGTTTTAACTTTTGATGAAGTTGTCTTTATTAAGAATGACAAAGGAGAATCAATTGTTGGCTCCCCCCTTTTAAAGAATGTTGTGGTTAAAGGTATTGTGATAGATAGGATTAGAGATAAGAAAATTATAGTTTTTAAAAAGAAAAGAAGAAAAAATTACAGAAGAAAGATGGGGCATAGGCAGGATTTAACTTTGGTTAAGATTCAAGAAATTAATGTTTCTAATAGTTCTGGTCAAAATACATTAGATAAGAAAGTGAAAAAAAGTGAAGATAAAAAAGTTTTAACTAAAGACCAAAAGGAGGATGTAAATGGCTCATAAAAAAGCAGGAGGTAGTACTAGGAATGGTAGGGATAGCGCTGGTAGAAGGCTTGGAGTAAAGAAATTTGGTGGAGAGTTGGTTATTCCAGGAAACATCATAGTAAGACAAAGAGGAACTCAGTTTCACCCAGGTAAAAATGTTTCGATAGGCAAGGATCACACTATTTTTGCATTAAAAGAGGGATATGTTTCTTTTAAAAAAAAATCTTCTGGAAGATCTTTTGTTGAAGTGGAGCTAAAAAAATAATTTCATAATCCCAGAGGCTTTTTATGAAATTTCTTGATGAAGCCAAAATCTATATTAAGGCAGGAAAAGGCGGTTCGGGATGTAGCAGCTTTCGAAGAGAGAAGTACGTTGAATTTGGAGGTCCGGATGGAGGTGATGGAGGCAAGGGTGGACATATAAGCTTTAAGGTAGAAGATAATTTAAATACATTAATTGATTTTAGATACCAACAACATTATAGAGCAGAAAATGGTAAAAATGGTGCTGGTAAGAATAGGACCGGTCAAAATGGAAGAAACCTATTAATTAAAGTTCCTCTAGGAACACTTATCTTAAGTGAAGATAAAAAACATACATACAAGGATTTATCAAGAAAAGGAGATCTTTTTTTGGCTGCTAGAGGTGGGAAAGGTGGTAGGGGAAACTTACGTTTTAAATCATCTACAAACCAAGCACCAAGAAAATTTGAAGAAGGGTGGTCTGGTCAAGAGCTTTGGGTTTGGTTGAGGTTAAAGCTTATTGCAGATGTGGGATTTATAGGTTTGCCAAATGCTGGAAAATCAACACTACTTTCAACTTTATCTAATGCTAAGCCCAAAATTGCTGATTATCCTTTTACAACAACTAAACCACAACTAGGTTTGTTAAGGTTAAGAGAAAGAGATGTTGTTATGGCTGATTTACCAGGTTTGATAGAAGGTGCATCACAGGGAATTGGTCTAGGACTAAAATTTTTGGCTCATATTGAAAGATGCAAGGCATTGATTCATATCTGTGATATTTCAGTTGAAAAAGATGAAGAATTATTAGCAAACTATCAAAAGATTAGGACAGAATTGGGTGCGTATGGAAAAAAACTGGTTAAAAAAAATGAAATTGTAATATTGAGCAAGATTGATTTGGTTAATAAGGCTATAATTGAAAAGAGGATAAGCTTGCTAAAGAAAATCACACATTCTAGTATTGTTGCTATATCAAGTCACACAAAAGTTGGTATGAAAAAATTAAAATTGTCTTTAGGTGAAATTTTTTAATGGTTAATTTTCCAGCAATAAAAAAATCTCAAAGGATTGTCATAAAAATTGGCTCTTCTTTATTAATTGCTAAAAATGAATTTAATTTTAAATGGCTTGAGTCATTTGCAGATGACGTGTTGGATTTAAAAAAAAGAGGAATTGAGTTGATAATCGTTGCTTCAGGAGCCGTATCTTTAGGTAGAAATTATTTGGAAATAGAAAAAGAAAAATTAAAGATAAATGAAAAACAAGCCTGTGCAGCTTGCGGGCAACTTATCCTAATGAACAATTTTATGAAAGCATTTAAAAAAAGAAACAACAAAGTTGCACAAGTTTTATTAACTTTTTCTGATACGGAGGATAGAAAAAACAGCTTAAACTCTAGAGAAACAATCAATAGTTTGTTAAATGTTGGAGTGATCCCAATCATTAATGAAAACGATACAGTAGCAACAGATGAGCTAAAATTTGGAGATAATGATAGATTGGCCTCAAGAGTTGCACAGATAATCAGTGCGGATAATTTAATTTTGTTAAGTGATGTAAAAGGACTTTATAACAAAAACCCTAAATCTGACCGAAGTGCGAAATTGGTTCCACTGGTGAAAGAAATAAATCAGAATGTTTTTAAGATGGCTACAAATGAAACAAATTTGTACGGTTCTGGAGGAATGTATACAAAATTACAAGCAGCGGAAATAGCCACAAATTTTGGATGCAACACATTGATTTGTAAGGGAAACATAGATAACCCAATTTCCTGTTTTTTAAAAAATAAGATTGGAACTTGGTTTCTTTCAAAAAGAAAGGAAAATAGAGGCATTAAAAATTGGTTGGCAGGAACCATTAAGATCTCAGGTTCCATTATGATAGATGATGGAGCTGTTAAAGCATTAAACTCTGGGGCAAGTTTATTACCAAGTGGAGTAAAAAAAATTTCTGGCAAATTCACTAGAGGTGATATAATTGGGATTATTGATAGCAAAGGGAAAAAAGTTGGCAAAGGGATTGTTTATTATGATTCTATCGAGGCAGATAGAATAAGAGGAAAGAAATCATCTGAAATAAAAAATATTTTGGGTTACGAAGGAAGAGATGAAGTTGTACACAGGGATTATTTGACACTAAATGTTAAGTAAAAATATAACAAAAAAAGATATTTTTGATATTGGGGTTAAGGCCAAAGAAGCTTCTCAAAAAGTTTCATTGTTAAGTTCTAAAATAAAAAATGATATTCTTCATTCTGCCGCGGAAAATTTGTTAAAAAATAAAGATTTAATCATTAAGGAAAACGAAAAGGACGTAAGAGAAAATAAAGAGAAATTAACTCCAGCTACTTTAGACAGATTAATCTTGGATGAAAAAAGAGTTGATTCAATTTGCAATGGATTAATTGATATTGCAGAATTAGATGATCCCATAGGTAAAATAATTGATAGCAGTATAAGACCAAATGGATTGAAAATTGATAAAGTATCAATACCCCTAGGAGTCATAGGTGTTATTTATGAATCTAGACCAAATGTAGCTGCTGATGCAGCAGCTTTGTGTTTAAAGTCTGGCAACACATTGATCTTGAGAGGAGGAAGTGAAAGTTTTCATTCATCAACAATTATTGTTGATTTAATTAATCAATCTATGAGAAAATTTGGCGTACCATATGGAGCATTGCAAAACATTCCAACTAGAGATAGAGCGGCTGTTGGTCATTTATTAAGAATGGATAAATATGTAGATGTAATTATACCAAGAGGTGGAAAATCATTAATAAAAAGGGTTTCGGAAGAAAGTAAAATACATGTTATTAAACATTTAGATGGAATTTGTCATACATATATTCATAGCTCATCAGATCCAAAATTATGTGAAAGAGTTGTGATAAATGCAAAAATGAGAAGACCAGGTATTTGTGGAGCAACTGAAACAGTTCTGTGTGATGCCGAAGTTGTAAACACACACTTGCCGATGGTTGTAGATAAATTAAAAAAAACGAATTGTGAAATTAGAGGAGATAATTTGGTTATGCAACTTGATGAATCTATTAAGCTAGCTAAAAATGAAGATTGGGCTACGGAGTATCTGGATAAAATAATATCAATTAAAGTTTTAAAGAATGGAGTTAAGGAAGCTGTGGATCATATAAACAAATATGGTTCCGGGCACACAGATGCAATTCTTTCGGAAGATCTAAAATCTGTTGAATATTTTCTTGATAATGTAGACAGTGGAATTGTTATGCACAATACTTCTACTCAATTTGCGGATGGAGGAGAGTTTGGTATGGGTGCGGAGATAGGCATTTCAACATCTAAAGTTCATGCTAGAGGACCTGTTGGAGTTGCTCAATTAACAAGCTTTAAATATAAAGTTCGAGGATCAGGGCAGATTAGACCGTAAATTGAATAATTCAAAGAAAAACTTTATCGGTATTTTAGGTGGCACTTTTGATCCTCCACATATGGGGCACATTTTTATAAGTAATTACGCCCTAAGAAAACTTGGGTTAGGAGAAATTTGGTGGATTGTTACAGCGAAAAATCCACTTAAGAAAAATAGTACAGAATATGAAAAAAGATTACTAAATACCAAAAAATTTTTGGCGAGGTCAAGAATCAAGATATTAGAAATTGAAGATATTAAAAAAAATATGTACTCCATAGATGTGATTATTTTTTTAAAAAAAAAATTTCCTAAAAAAAAATTTATTTGGATAATGGGTGTGGATAATTTAGAAAAATTTCACCTCTGGAAAGATTGGAAAAAAATATTTTGTAATATTCCCATTGCAATTTTTGACCGTCCATTTTACTCTTTAAATATAGCTAAAAGTAAAGCTGTTGGTTTTTTCAGGGATAATAGAATTAGAATTAATTCATCAAAAAAATTAAAAAATATGACACCGCCTAAATGGGTTTTTATTACTGGGTCAATTAGTTCACAGTCTTCAACGCAAATAAGATCTAAGATAGATGAATCAAAGCTCTAAAATTAAAAAATTACTAAAAAAAATTGTCAAAGAATTAGATGATCTCAAGGCTAAAGATGTAGTGGTAATTGATATAAACGCTAGAAGTGCAATTGGAGATTACCTAGTGATTGCAAGTGGAAACTCCTCTAGACACATTAATTCAATTATATCTATGATTGTCAAAAGGAATAAAAAAATGGTGATTTCAACTGAAGGGCTTAAATCAACGGATTGGTCGATTGTAGATTTTGGAGATATTGTTTTAAATGTGTTTAAACCAGATGCACGGAAGCATTATGCTCTGGAAAAAATTTGGAAAACCGAAATAATTGATGATAAGCAAAGGTTTGGTTAATCAATGAGGATTGATATAATATCTCTAGGAAAATTTAAACAAGCCTTGCCTTATCTTGAAATATTTAATTTTTATAAAAGGCGTATTAGTACCAAAGTAAATTTGATTGAATTGAAAACTTTTAATTATAATGAAAAAAAATTAACTTTTGAAAAAGAAGAAATTATAAAACATTTAAATGACAAAGATTATGTAATTGCCTTGGATAAGAGTGGAAGGAATTTTTCTAGCAGAGAGTTTGCAAAAACTATGAGCCAAAAAATGCTTGATGGTACAACCAGAATTTGTTTTTTGATAGGCAGTGAAATTGGACTTGACAAGTATTTTACCGAATCCTATGAGTCAATTTCATTTGGAAAACAAACTTGGCCTCACCTTCTTGTTAGGGTAATGCTTATTGAACAGATTTACAGGACATTTGAAATTATAAAAGGCTCTTCATACCACAAATAAGAATAGTATATTAGTATGGCAAAAAAAATTTTACTTTGTATTTTAGATGGATGGGGAGTTGCAGAGGACAATGCGCACAATGCAGTTCATTTAGCAAAAAAAAAAAATTTTGATTTTCTTTCCAAAAAATTTGGCTTTATAAAATTGCAAGCGTCTGAAAAAAAAGTTGGTCTTCCTGATGGTCAGTTTGGGAACTCTGAGGTTGGGCATATGAACATTGGTGCAGGTAGAATATTGTTGCAAGACATACTTAAGATTACTGAATCATTCAATAATGGAAAATTAAAAAAAAATAGATCAATACAATCTACAATTAATAATTGTCAGAGAATCCATCTGGTTGGACTTTTATCTGATGGTGGGGTTCATGGCCATCAGTCACATATGTTTAACTTGCTAGAAATTTTTGACAATAAAAAAAATGAGATTTTAATTCACTCCATACTTGATGGAAGAGATAGTTCCCCAATTTCTGGATTAGAAAATTTAAAAATACTTAAAAAAAAAATTTCTGGAAGAAAGAACATTAAGATTGTAAGCCTTGCAGGAAGATTTTTTGCAATGGACAGAGATAATAGATGGGATAGAATATGCGAAGCATACAAGGCGATTATAGAAGGAAATGCAAGCCAAAAAACTAATCATATTTTTGAATTAGAAAAAAGTTATAAGCAACACGTAACAGATGAATTTTTTAGACCAACCAACTTCGAAAATTATTCTGGTGTTAAAGATGGAGATGGATTTTTCATAACCAATTATAGAGCAGATAGGGTTAGAGAATTACTTGGTGCTATTTTTGACAAAGATTTTACATTTTTTAAAAGAGAGAAAATTGCAAATTTCTTTCAACCAATGAGTATGATTCAGTACTCTAAGAGGCTTAGAAAATCCTTAATTCCCATTCTTGAGTCATCAGAGGTAAAAAATAATCTTGGTGAAATTATTTCTATGAATGGTTTAAGACAATTAAGAATTGCTGAAACAGAAAAATATGCTCATGTAACTTACTTTTTTAATGGTGGTGTGGAAGAAAATTTTATCGGCGAAGATAGGGTTCTAGTCCCCTCACCAAGAGTCAATACATACGATAAAAAACCTGAAATGTCAGCATACGAAGTTGCTGACGAACTAATTAAAAAAATAAATTTAAAAAAGTATGATTTCATCGTGAGTAATTTTGCTAATGCAGATATGGTTGGTCATACTGGAAATATTGAAGCAACAGTCAAAGCTATAGAAACAGTTGATCAATGTCTTGGTAAGATAATAGATGAGTGCAAAAAAAATAATTATACTCTAATAGTTACTTCGGATCATGGAAATGCTGATTTAATGTTTGATAAGGATAAATCATTACCATGTACTACGCATTCAATAAATCCAGTTCCTTTTATAATATGTGATGATGTTAAATTTTCCAAAAGTGAAGGATGTTTAGCTGATATTGCTCCTACAATTTTAAAAATGATGGGTATAGATAAGCCAGAAGAAATGACTGGAAAATTTCTTATAAAATGAAACTAATTTTTTTTTTAATCTTCTTGTTTACTTCTTTTGTGGTTTTTGCGGAGAAGGATGATTTGAAATTAAGGAGTAAATTAAGTGATCTAAAAAAGCAAACAGTTGATATTCATAATGACATCATAAGTAATAATAATGAATTAAAAAAAATAAATTTAGATATAGAAAAAAATGGTCAGAAGCAAATAATATTTAGAAAGTACATCAAAGACAAAGAAAATTTGGGTAGGAGGCTGGTTTTTTTTTTACAAGATAAGATTTATATTTCTCAACTTAACAGACTAATGAAAAACTTTACTGAAAAGTCAGACGATCTAATTACAAAACAAATTGTCAGAGAGTTTTTTCTTAAACAAGTGAAGATTAGTATCAATGATTTTTTTGTTGGACTTAAAGGAATTGAAGAACTTGAAATTGAATTGATTGAGAATTCAAAAAAATCTGAGAAAAAAAAAAAGATCTAAAATTTAAGTTGAAAAAACTCGAAAAAAAAATTCAAGAAGTTGCCATATTGCAAAAAAAAATTAAAACTGATAGCAAATTAAAGATAAAAGAAAAGAAATTAAAAAAAAAGGCAAAAAATCTTAATGAATTGGTAAAAGGAGCCAATACAAAGAGAAAGGTTTTAACGAAAAATAATACAAAATTTCAAATGCCTGTTCAAGGTGTGATTATATCTGATTTTGGTGAGGGAAAAGATTTCCATAAATTAAAAAATGGTCTTGTTTTTAAAGTTAAAGAAGAGTCTTTCGTTACTTCCCCAATTAATGGAACTGTTACTTATTCCAACAAATTTAGAGATTTTGGGAATCTGGTGATGATTGAAGATGACAATGGATTTACTTGTGTTTTAATAGGAATGAAAAAACTTTTAATTTCAACAGGCAATGAAGTGTTAAAAGGAGAGCCCATTGCCAAAGTGTCCCCAAATCTTAGAAGTCAACTTTATTTTGAATTAAGACAGAATGGAAAAGTTATTAATCCCAAATCAAAAGTTGAGATTTTATAAAAAAACTGCATAATCATTATTAATGTTCAAAAGACTTTACTTAATATTATTTTTTTTTCTTGCTCCGTTTTATGTTCATTCGGAAGAGGATAAAAGCGTATACAAATATCTAAATTTGTTTGGTGAAGCATTCGAAAAAATTAAAAATAATTATGTTGAAGAAGTATCAGTAAAAGATCTTATTGAATCAGCAATTGAAGGTATGTTGAGTTCATTGGATCCTCATTCAACCTATCTGAATAATGAAGAACTAAATGAATTAAAGGTTCAAACCAAAGGAGAGTTTGGTGGTCTTGGGATTGAAGTTACGTTAGAGAATGGATTTATAAAAGTTATTTCTCCAATAGATGATACCCCTGCAGCAAAGGCTGGGATTATGGCGGGCGATTTGATTACACATCTTGATGATGAACCTGTTTTAGGAATGACTCTTTCAGAAGCAGTTTCAATAATGAGAGGAAAAGTTGGATCAAAAATCAAACTTACTGTCAGTAGGAATGAAAGTGAAACGCTCCAAATTGGAATTACAAGAGCAATCATTCAGTTAAAGGCGGTTAAGGCTAAAATTGATAACAATATTGGATATATAAGAGTATCATCGTTTAATCAAAAGGTTGATACGGAAATAATAAACGTTATTAAAAAGTTTAAAAATGATCAATTAATTGGGTATGTTTTAGATTTAAGAAATAATCCAGGAGGATTACTTGATCAAGCAGTGAATGTCACAGATATTTTCCTAGATAGAGGAGAGATTGTCTCTACTCGAGGAAGAAATGGTAATGATGGAAGCAGATTTAATGCTGTTAAAAAAGATTTGACTGAAGGTTTGCCTCTTGTTGTTTTAATTAATCAAGGAAGTGCCTCAGCATCAGAAATTGTGGCTGGAGCTCTTCAAGATCACAAAAGAGCAATTATAATGGGTACAAAGTCATTTGGGAAAGGCTCTGTCCAAACAATAATACCGTCTGGAGATGATGTTGCAATTAAGTTGACGACAGCTAAATATTATACACCACTTGGTCGATCTATCCAAAAAACTGGCATAGATCCAGATATCTTGGTTGAACAAGCAGAGTTAAAGAAGGTTGAACGACAAAACAAAAGAAAAGAATCTGATTTGAGAGGGGCAATTGATAATGATCAATCAGAAGAAAAATCAAACCAGAATAAAGATAATGATAAAAATTCTGATGAGGATTATCAGTTAAGTAGAGCTTTCGATTTGATAGTCGCCATTAATCTAATTAATGAAAAATAAATTCCAAACCTCAAGTTTTTAAAATGCAAAGGTATAGAAAAGGAGTTGGTATCTTTCTATTAAATGAAGAAAATCGACTTTGGGTTGGAAAGAGAATAGATATGAGAAGTAATTATTGGCAAATGCCTCAGGGAGGAATTGATCAAAATGAAACTCCAAAAGAAGCAATGAAAAGAGAATTAATGGAAGAAGTTGGCATTAGACAAAATTACAAAATAATTAGTGAAACTGAAAATTGGCTAAAGTATGAGTTGCCTAAAGAATTAGTTGGAATTGTTTGGAATGGGAAATATGTTGGTCAAAAACAAAAATGGTTTGCTTGCAAATTTCAAGGAACAGACAATGAAATTATACTTGATTCTTACCAGGCTGAATTTGAAGATTGGAAATGGATTAAACCAATGGATGCTCTTCAATTAGTAGTGCCATTTAAGAAAAATTTGTATAAGAAATTGTTAGATTATTTTAGTGAGTTTTATAACTAAGAATAGTAGAATTTTTTCAGTGCTTTTTCTTTAAGCTTCTTTATTTCTTCCGAATCTTCCTCAATTTTTTGTCCAGAAGTAATCGTAGAGGACTTGCAAATTTCCTCAGTCAAAAGTGTGCATTTGTTGTTAGATACCTCAACTATCCCACCAGTCACCAAAAAAGTTTCTGTCAGTTTTTTGTTGATATAGATATAAACTATTCCAATTCTAAGTGAGGTTAAGAATGGCATATGATTTTTTAAAATTCCAAAATCACCCTCAATTCCTGGAAGAATGCACAGGTCAATTTCACCTTGAAAGGCAGTTTCCTGTGGTGAAATAATTTCAAAATTCAATGACATTTTTCTATCAATCTTTAATTTTTTTGGCTTTTTCAAGCACTTCATCTACTGTTCCAACCATATAAAAAGCTGCTTCGGGAATTTCGTCAAATTCACCATCAACTAGACCCTTAAATCCTTTTATGGTGTCTTGCAGATCAACAAAGACGCCTGGTGTTCCAGTAAAAACTTCAGCTACATGGAAGGGTTGCGATAAAAATCTTTGAATTTTTCTTGCTCTGTCAACCACAAGCCTATCTTCTTCTGAAAGCTCATCCATTCCTAATATAGCTATAATGTCTTGAAGAGATTTATATTGTTGGAGGGTTTCTTGGACTCTTCGAGCAATAGAATAATGTTCCTCTCCAATAATTCTTGGATCAAGTATTCTTGATGTTGAATCAAGTGGATCAACAGCAGGGTAAATACCCAATTCAGCAATTTGTCTAGATAAAACTGTAGTTGCATCTAAGTGGGCAAATGAAGTTGCAGGAGCTGGAT
>CAZAFN010000023.1:0-13428 GCA_964484795.1 uncultured Alphaproteobacteria bacterium
CCTGATTCCTTAATCTCATCTTTTTTTGTATTTTCAATTGGTGCCGCACCTTCAGCCTCCTCTTCCACAATTTCAGCTTTCTTGCTCTCAATTAGTTTTTTGCTATCATCTTCTTTTACATCTAATATAACGCCCTTATCTATTTGCTTGCCATTTACATCAGCAGCTTCAAGCATTTTAATTCTTACCCATTTCTCTTCATTCTTAGATTCTGAGGGTTTTTCTTCTTTTTTATCTTCATTAACTACTTTCTTTTTAGGCTCCGGCTTTATTTCAACTTTTCTTTCATACAATAGTTCTATTTTAGACCTTATTATATATAATCTTGCAGCAAGTGCACCTAATCTAGTCACTTCATCCATTTGTTCACTCAAAAGCTTTTTTATGATCACACTAACTTCATCTAGCGGCTTATCTCCTATCTTATTAATAATCTGATCTCTTACCTTAATAATTTCAGGGTCTAATTCATTATTAAACATTTTTTTTTCATCCATTGTCCGGCACCTTTCTTTTGGCATTTAATTTGCAAATTCCAAACCAAAAGTAGAAAAAATTTAGAAAATGATTAATAACATTAAACAACAATTTGAAGTATACAGCAATGCTTTAGGGCTAAGAAATAAAAGAAATGAAATTCTTGCTTCAAATATTGCAAATGCTGCAACACCTCAATATAAGGCTAGGGATGTTGATTTTGAAGTTGAGCTTGCAAGATCACTTAGTGTTGGACCAATGAACACAACAAGTGGTGGTCACATTGCATTGGGTTCAAAAAATCTTCCAGGTAAGATTCAATATAGAGAGCCTCTCCAACCTTCTATGGATGGTAACACGGTTGAATTACAAGTAGAGCAAATGGAATTTGCTCAAAACACAATTAGATATCAAACAACATTAAATTTTATAAATTCCAAACTATCTGGATTGATGAGTGCCATTAGGGGTGAGTAATGTCTGAAGAAATTAAAAACATATATCATATAGCTCAACGAGCAATGGGTGCACAACTTGTAAGATTAAATGCTATAGCTAGTAATTTAGCTAATGCTGATAACATTGCAAGTAATCCAGCAGATGCTTACAAGCCAGTTAAACCAGTTTTTGAAACAAAATATTTTGATTTGATAAGGAAAAAAGGAATTTCCACTGTAGATGCAGTAACCGTAGAAAAAATGGATGTAGACCCAATTAAAGAATATAAGCCAGGTCACCCAATGGCTGACGAAAATGGCTTTATATATAGAGCCCCAGTAAATGTAGAAGAAGAATATGTTGATATGCTGGAAGCATCTAGACAGTACCAAAATAACATTGAAGTAATATCAACCATTAAAGCATTAATGTTAAAAACAGCAAACTTAGGAAAGTAACTTGAGGCAATAAAATGGCAGACATCACAAAATCATCAGATCAATCACTAAACGCAATTTTAAATAAATTAGGAGTAAAGTCTCAAGATGATGTTGTAAAACAGGGGAATAAAAGCAAACTTGGACAAGAAGATTTTCTTAAACTGATGACTACTCAGTTGCAAAACCAAGATCCATTTGCTCCAATGGACAATGGTGATTTCATTGCACAAATGGCTCAGTTTTCAACAGTAACGGGCATAACTGAAATCAATAACAATTTAAGTTCTTTGGGTTCCAAACTTGAACCTAATAGAGTGGCAACGGCAGCACAATTTTTAGGTCATTCCGTTTTAGTTCCAGGACAGGTTGCTAGTCCAGATGAAAAAGGTCAAATTCATGGCGTAGTTGATTTACCTGCATTTTCTAATGACGTTGGATTAACGTTTACAAACCCATCAGGTGAAATCGTACATACAATTAATTTAGGATCTCAGGAAAAAGGGTTGGTTGGATTTAGTTGGACTGACATTCCTGATGAAATAAAAAGAAATAAAACCAGATTTACCATCCAAGCATATGCCGGGAATGGTGAAGCAACTGATGGGCTTAGCACAGCAGTTTATAACAAAGTTATTGCAGCATCTGCACCAAAAAATAGTGAAGATGTTTTATTAGAACTGAAAGATTATGGTGAAATTTCAGCTTCTGAGGCAATTAAATTTAAATCAAATGATTAATTAACAATAGAGGAGAAGTAATATGTCATTTTACACCGCACTAACAGGACTAAACGGAGCACAGTCAGATATATCTGCAACGTCCAACAACATTGCAAACGTTAACACGACTGGTTTTAAAAGATCTAGAGCAGAATTTGGTGATATTTTTGCAACCTCACCATTACAGAACGCATCTTCCTCTATTGGTTCTGGTACAATCTTAAAAAGTGTAAAACAACAGTTTACTCAGGGTAACATTACTTCTTCACTAAACGTTCTTGACTTGG
This sequence comes from uncultured Alphaproteobacteria bacterium, assembly GCA_964484795.1. Classification (GTDB taxonomy): domain Bacteria; phylum Pseudomonadota; class Alphaproteobacteria; order Methylaequorales; family Methylaequoraceae; genus CAZAFN01. Next base: position 2,362 of record CAZAFN010000023.1, read on the forward strand.
CAATTTCAGGACAAGGTTTTTTCTCTTTAAAACCTTCTTTGACATCAGGTCAAACGGTTTATACACGTAATGGTTCATTCAACGTGAACAACGATAGATACGTTACAGACTCATCAGGTCAGTACTTGTTAACTTTTCCAGTTAACTCTGACGGATCTGTTACAGCAAAAGATTTAGTAAGTGCCGTTCCTCTGCAACTTCCAGTTACATCAGGTACGCCACAAGCGACCACGTCAATTGAACTAGGGGTTAACGTTTCTGCAACAAGTGATGTTATTTCTGACAATGCTCAATTTGCTAGTGGTTATGTGTTTAACCAGGATGATCCTACAACATACAATAATTCAACATCAATTACGATCTTTGATGATCTGGGTAACCCAACGATTGCAACCATTTATTTCATTAGAACACAGGCTGCATCCGCGACTGACCCTACGAATAAATATGAAACAAGGTTGGTGATCAATGATACGGTCATTAATCCGGATTTGGTTCGTTCAGTTAACGATACAAAACAACCAATTTACATTGACAGATTTGGTCAACAAACAACTAAGGTTCCAGATGATAACTACTTCCTGGAAGGTAAGGGTTCAGCTCTTTATAAGGCAGATGGCCTGCAAACATTAGTTGATTCAACTCCTGCAAAACTTGCTGGTGAAGCAAGTGGCTTCGACTTCGGTGAAGAAGGAGACAAAACCGTAACCATCGTTACCGATCCAGTACAATTTAATTCCACTAGAGAAAGTGGAGATACTACTTCTAACATTTACTGGGGAAAAAATTTTATGACAATTAACGTTGATAGTGGTGACCAACCGGTTAACATTGACATTAAACCTGGTGCATATAATGCTGCACAACTTGCAAAAGAAATTCAAAGAGCAACTAATGCGGCATATGGAGATGACAAAAAAATTCAGGTTGTACAAAACGTTGATGATACAATAACTATTGACCTTCTAAAATTAAATGCAGATGGAACGTCAACTGGGTTAAGCACGCCTGTAAGCGTTGATCTTTTAGCAGATTCGTATGTTTCAACTCTGGAAGGAATCACTCTAACTGGTGCTTCTCCTGACTTTACAAGAGAACAGTTCTTGGCACACACGCAGGCCAGACTAAATGATTCATTAAATCAATATGCAGTTTCAAAACAAACTGGTTCATCTGCTGGTGGTGTTGTTGATAAGGCAGCTTCTCTTGGCATGCAAAACAGCTTGTTTTACAGAGCTTCAGGAAAAACCATGTCTTCCATTCTAGATCAAAACCAAGTTGTACAATTTACAAGAAAAAGTTCATCACATGCCACGGCTGCAAGTGGTTTTACTACTGATACTCAGTATATGGCCTACTCATATTATGGAAAAGCTCCTCAGCTTAATGTTTATGACGAAAAAATAAATGTTGCAGATAACGCTAGCACTCAATCTGTGGTTTATGACCAATCAGAAAATACGGTGAAGTTTTATCTTGGAACATCTAATCCTGGCCTAACCGTGAATTCTAAATTAAGGTTCATGGGTCAGTATTATAATTCAGAAGCGGAATTTACTAATGCAAAATATGTAAATGGCAGAGAATTCACGATTGTTGGAACTGGACAAACTGGTTCTCACTATTACGTAGAATGCAGTACGACTGGAATGAATTTTCCAGATGCAGATTTCAACCTCTCCGTAACGGATGGTGATAATTCTGCAAGCATTTTTCATACTGAATCAACTTCAACCGAAGCATTCTTTGAAGGATCTTCAAACGTTTACAAAGGTTCATTGGAAAACTTCAGTAACCAGAAAATAGTCATGAGAGAGATTGGCACTGCCAATAAGCATTCATATACCAACAGACAAATGGTAACTGGCGGTTCTAAAAACATATTTGATGATTTTGATGAAATATTTACTCTAAAAGCAGGAGGAATCTCAACTGGATCAGCTTTTGACTCCATGGCAGTTTTAGGTTTGGGAACAAATGGTAGTGCTGGCGCCCACGATGTTTACTTAAATGGAGATGGATCAACTGCCGATAAAGTAATGGCACAAACTGTCTGGGTGGACGAAAAAAGCCCTCCAATTCAAGTATCTTATGACGTTTTAAATCAAAGACTTCAGTTTGAAATTGACAGAAACATTCTTGGAACTGGTACAAACAGTAACTTTAATAGTTTTAAACTTTACGGCTCTTCAACGGCTACGACTACCAATAATCTTGGTATTCCAACTGCCGATGATACATTAACTACACTCATTAGAGGTGGTGAAAAATTCTCTGCAGCTACGTTTGTTGCAGATGGTGCTGAAATTCAACTTAACGATAAAAGATATGGAGTTAAAGTTGCCTATAACAGTGAGTTGAAAGCTTTTGAATTTAGCAGTGGTACTACTGGTGAAGAAATTGCGGCCAACGGAGCCATCGGAGTTACAACGGCTCAGACGGCGTCGAACATTGCAGTTGGAAGATATGCATTATCTACTACTGATGGTTCAGTTGTTGATGCAACTGATTACTATTCAGGAGACAACAACTTGCTTGGAGTTGGAAAAACAAAAACCAATGCAATAACAACTGCTGCCAAAGGATTGGCTGCAAGATCAGCTCAGGCGATTGGCGCATCGGCAACTGAAGATTTAACTCAAGTATTCAGATTGTCAAACATCGGAAATGAAAACATCTTTAACGTTTCGGTTAACGGTGTAGCCGGAGTCATTCAAGTTCCTCAAGGTTTTTATGTAGGAACAACATTAGCCGAAGCACTTCAGCAAAGAATTAATCAGATTGAAGATGCTTCTGGTACTGTCGGTGGCGGTATTACGGTAAAATACAACTCTACACAAAATAACTTTACCTTTACCAATGGTACAACTGGCCGTGATTCAACGATCAAAGTTAGAGGAGCCGCTAAGTTTGGGCTTGACAACGTTGATCTTGGTGTTGGATCTGTTCCACAAATTTACAATCTTACTCAAGCAACCAACAGTGAAGGTCTAGCTCTATACGTAGATGCTGCAGGCAACAAGGTTACTACTCCGCCTGCCAACCTGGTTTCTGGTTACTATCCTTTGTACATTGATGAAGGAGAATTAACGTTCGACAAATCAGGTAAAATCGTAAGTCCTAAACAAGGGGTGCACTATGAGAAACAAGAAGCTGGTTTCAGTATTAACCTTGACATTGATTTTACTAAATCTACGCAGTTAGCCCAACCGTTCTTCGTTTCTACCGTTAATCAGGATGGTTTTACTTCTGGTCGTTTAGATGGTCTTGAAATTGACGCATCTGGAACGGTTAGAGCAAACTATACTAATGGTCAGAACAATCCACTAGGAAAGATCGTGCTTGCTAACTTTAACAACCAAAACGGTTTAAAACAGATCGGTAACGCAACTTACGTTGAAACGGCCGTGTCTGGTACCGCAACGGTTGGTGAAGCTGGCGCCGAAGGTTTTGGAACTGTTCTTTCAGGTTCACTAGAAAGATCTAACGTGGACATTACTGAAGAGCTAGTTAACTTGATTACGGCACAAAGAAACTTCCAAGCAAATGCGAAGTCAATTGAAACAACAGCTGCAACTACTCAGTCAATCGTCAATATTAGAATGTAATTTTTGTTTATAAGCTGAGAAGGAATTAATTTATGGATAGAATGGCGCAAACGGCTCTAAACAGCCTGAGAATGTTGATGGAAAACCAGATGGCAACGGCGCACAATCTTTCAAACCTTTCCACTCCAGGTTACAGACAAGACGTAGTTACTGACTTCAGTTCCATATACTTAAGCAGACAAGAAGGTGTAGAACCTAGGATCATGTCTACTAGAAATGTAGGTGGATTTTCCGTTGAACAAGGTGTAATGGAAAGCACTAGAAATCCACTTGACGTAGCCATCAAGAATGATGGTTACTTTATCATTCAACCAAAGAGTGGTAGTCCAGCATTGTCAAGAAGAGGTGATTTTCAAACAAGTGAAACCGGTGAACTTCTTGATGGCGCTGGAAATAAAGTACTTGATGCAGGAATGCAACCAATCATTATTCCAGCCTTTAGAGACATAACCATTTCTCCACAAGGAGAAATTTTAATACAACCACTGGGTGGAGAAGTAGGTGCACCACCTCAAAATGTTGGAGTTTTAGCTACAATGGTTCCAAATGATGAAACAAAACTTAAAAAATCTTTGGATGGACACATTAGAATTGAACCAATTGAGAATGTAAACCCAGAGGATGGTACTGTTGAAATTGAAGATGTTCCAATTGAACCAAATCAACAAGCAAAATTAGTTACTGGTTTTCTTGAAAAAAGCAATGTGAATGCCGTAGAAGAAATGGTTAATCAAATTGATCAACAAAGAAAATTTGAGATGCACATAAAGTTCATTCAAATGGCAGAAGAAATCGATACCGCAGGAGCATCTATGCTTCGACTACCTGGAATGTAATTTATTTCAATATCATCAACTCCCATATTTTAGAGTCTTAAAAAATTTCTTTTTCCCAACCTTTCTGCTCATCAATATAATTATTGACATACTGATTTTTCTCATTCACCTTTGCAAAATTAACTTTTTCTCTCGTCATTTCTGCTAAAAGATGAACAAAATAAGAAAAAACTATAATCTTTAAAAATTTGAAAACAATGGCAACAATGATCTGTATAATTTCTGGCCTGTTTTGGGCTCTATTTGATCTTTCAAGAAAGTTAAGTCTTAATCACGTATCTCCAAAATCAATTTTAATTTATTTTAACATCATACAAGCAGTTATTTTTTTTATTTGGGTTATCTATGAAAATTTTTCAATCAATTTTCTTCCATATTTATTTCCTGGAATTACTTTAATCATTGTAGGTGTCTTTTCTGCAATTTTTTTTCTTAAGGCAATAAGAGATTCTGAATTAAGCCTAACCATTCCCCTACTCTCATTTACCCCTTTTTTCAGCACAATTTTTTCATATATCATTTTAGATGAAAAATTGACTTTAACTCAATATATTGGAATTACCTCAATAATAGTTGGAACTCTGACGCTTTATTCTAAAAATCTTCAACCTACGTCGATTCTAATGAGCATTAAAACAATAAGAAACAACTTAAGCGCAAGACTAATGTTCATTGTTGCAATTGCTTGGAGCATTACTCCAGTCTTAGATAAGATATGTCTAAAACATAGCTCCATTAACATGCATGGATTAGTTCAATCTATTGGAATGATTTTTTTTTTGGTAATCTTGTCCAAAAATCAAATTATAAAATTTAAAGAAATTAAAAAAAAAACAATCGCACTTGTAACCCTTACGGTAATCATTGGAACAATTGCAACAATATTACAATTTTACGCAATACTCCTAAACTATGTACCAATAATGGAGGCTGTCAAAAGATCAATCGGCCAGTTTTGTGCCATTTTGTTTGGCAATATTTTTTTTAAAGAAAAAATAACTAGTCAGAGAATTTTAGGAATAATTTTATTATCTTTTGGTGTCTTATTCATTTTTTGAAAATCAATTAAAAGCTTTCTATTTTAGATTTTTCAATTTTCTGATCTAAATCCCTTAAAGAAAGGAACGGATTGTCATCAACAACAAAGACCTTGGAATCAGAATAAAAACCATTAAAGTTATTTTTCATTGTCATTGAATATGAACCCATTTGACCAATTTCAATTAAATCTCCTTCTTTTATAGATGATGGAAGATAAAATGGGCCCTGCATAAAATCATTAGAATCGCATGTTGGTCCATAAAATGCGAATGGAATTAAATCAGAATTAATCTTTTCATTATTGATCAACCTTACTGGATGAGAAAAACCTTGTCCTCCAGCATCACGAAGATAACTATGTGTTCCATCGTTAATGTAAAGTGTTTTACCTTTTCTTAAATCAACTCTTACAATCAATGACATGCTTTCAGCAACTAGACATCGGCCTGGTTCAGCTAATAATTTAACTTTTACATCCAATCCTAAATCATCAAATTCTCTATGAATAACGTTAAAATAATTAATAATTGGGACAGGCTTTAGTTTTGTGTAAGTTGTAGGAAATCCTCCGCCTACATTAAAGAAATCAACATCCACTTGACTGTTTTTAATCACCTCACCAGCAATTTTTATGGCAATCATATAAGCATCTGGACTCATACACTGAGACCCTGTATGAAAGGAAATTCCTACCTCAGAAGATTTTTCTTTAACTTTTCTTAATAGATTAGGCGCAGCCATATAATCAATCCCAAATTTTTTAGAAAGATTGATTGAGGAAGAATGATTTGGAACAGATAATCTCATATGTAATTTTAAATCAGTAGCATTATTTGTTTCTTCCAAGATTTTTTTTAGTTCCCCATTATCATCTAATGAAAAATTTCTTACACCATAATCAAAATATGCCTCAGAAATTGATCGTCTTGGTTTTATTGGGTTCATAAAGAATACTTCCGCATTAGGAAGTAAATTTTTCAAAATTTTAATTTCATTAATGGATGCAACGTCAAAAGATTGCAAACCCAAATCATATATGGACTCTAAAACAAATCTTGATGGATTAGTTTTAACTGAATACAAAGCCTTACCATTAAAATTATTAAGGAAAAAATTGATTTTTTTAGACAAGATTTTTGGTCGGAATAAAAAAACTGGTTCTCTTAATCGTTCATAAGAAAGATGTTCAACAGAAAAAATCAAGTCTCACTCTATTTGCTTTAATTTACATAAAATCTTATTTTTGTTAACTTTTAAAAAAAATAATTACAAGTAAAAAAATTAATATTTCTAATTTTAATTATTTTTATTATTATAGATCATATGAGTTTAAGAATAAATGATATGGCTCCAGATTTTGTTACTATGACTACTCATGGAGAAATTTCATTTCATAAATGGCTTGGAGATAATTGGGGAGTTTTATTCTCTCATCCAAAAGATTTTACGCCTGTTTGTACGACAGAACTTGGATATATGGCCAAGATTGAGAATGAATTCTCAAACAGGAATTGCAAAATAATTGCATTAAGTGTAGATCCCGTTGATGATCATAAAGAATGGTCAAAAGATATAGAAGAAACACAAGGAGCTAAAGTTAATTATCCACTAATATCAGATGAAAATTTAAAGATTGCAAAACTCTATAATATGCTCCCTGCAGAAGAAGTAAACGAAGGAAATAGAACGGCTTTAAATAATGCTACTGTTCGTTCGGTTTTTTTGATTGATCCAGACAAAAAAATAAGAATGATGTTAACTTACCCTATGACAACTGGAAGAAATTTTAATGAAATTTTAAGAGTTTTAGATTCCATACAACTTACAAGCAAACACAAAGTTGCCACACCAGCAAATTGGAAAAATAAAGAGGATGTAATAATAGTTCCTGCAGTTAAAGATGATGAAGCCAAAGAATTATTTAAAGAATTTAAAAAAATCAAACCATACCTAAGATATACAAAATCTCCTAGATAATACTTGACAAAAATCTATTCTTTTCTCCAGAGAAGATATTAGTGAATTAGCCAGCTTTAATTGATGAAAATGATGATAAAGCTAAATCTCTTGATGATTTTAAATCTATTATCGGCAAAGGATAATTTAAACCAAGCGTAATTCCGCTATTTTTTAGGATCTTATCCGGACATTCCCAAGGATTGAAAAGATATTTTATTGGCAAATCTTGGAGTTCAGGAACATAAGTTTTTGTATACTTACCATTAGGATCAAATTTTTTCCCCTGAGTAATCGGATTGAAAATTCTAAAATATGGGGTTGAATCTGTTCCAGTTCCAGCTACCCATTGCCAACTGGCAGAGTTATTGGCAATATCAGCATCGAACAAACAATCCCAAAACCATTCCTCACCATTTTTCCAATGTTGCAAAAGATTTTTGACTAGAAATGATCCAACAATCATTCTTACTCTATTATGCATATAGCCAGTCTTCCGAAGCTCTCTCATTCCAGCATCAATTATTGGATATCCAGTAAGTCCCTTAGTCCATTTAATGAATTTTTTATCTCTCTTTTTCCATGGGAATCTGTCAAATTTTGGTCTTAAATTCTTTTTAGGTAAAAATGGAAAATGATATAAAAGATAGTAAGAAAACTCTCGCCAACCTAACTGATTCCTGAAAGAATCTAAATTCGAATTAGAGATTTTATTTTTATATTCATCTGTTTTATACCACAAAACATTTGGAGATATTTGCCCCCAACAAATATATGGAGATAGTTTTGAAATGTTTTTTTTTCCTGGAAAGTTTCTTCCATCCTTATAATCATCTATTCCACCATTTTCAAAAAACGAATTCATCAAATCATAGGCATATTTTTCTCCAACATTCCAATTTTTAATCACTTCAAATTCCCATTTGTGATTGGACAGCAAATCCAGATCATCTACTCTCAAAGAATTAATATCGTGATCAAAAAAATTACTTTTCTTAGTTTCTGGAACTCTTGGTAGAGTAAAACTCATACATCCTTTTTTGAAATAAGGAGTAAAAATCTTGTAAGGAGTAGCATCTTTCTTCAGAATTTCCCAAGGTTCCCAAAGTAAAGAACCATTAAATGAATTTACATTGATTTTTTTTTGTTTGAAAAAAAGCTTTAATAACTTATCCCTTTTGATTTCATGAATTTCATAACACCTGTTCCATGAAATGTTCTCAACATACAAAGATCGACAGAGATCATCAAAGATTTTTTTTGGATTACCCCTAAATATCAATAAATTTCCCTGTAATTGCTGATTTAAAAAATTTAATGAGTGATGTAGCCAAACTTTACTTGTTTTCCCTAACTGTCTTTCAGCATTAATATCATCATAAATATATAAACAAATTACTGGATGTTTTTTGGTAGACAAATAATTTAGGGATGGATTATCAGATAATCGCAAATCTTTTCTAAACCAATGAATAGAAACTTTTTGTGTCATATGTGTTGTTTGCTTAAGATTTAATGGTTATATAATTAATTTACGATTTAAATCAAATATTTAGAAGAAAAAATTTTGAAGAATTCAAAGATAGTTTAAAAAAAAGATGTTAGGTACGAAATTAACTTTTTAAACCCTAAGGGTATCAATATTAAGGATATATTTCACACAGGTTACATTGTATAGATTGCAATAAATATCAAATACTGATAATACTATATTTCTACCACAATTTTCCAAATAAAAACTTATTTTTAATGGAATTTTCACATATTTTTACTGTTTAACCGCATTGATGATGTGGCGGAGAGGATGGGATTCGAACCCACGATAGATGTTGCCACCTATAACGGTTTAGCAAACCGTCGCCTTCAGCCACTCGGCCACCTCTCCATTCTTATTTTAAAAGTTTTTCTTTTAAAACTTTATTTACCAACTGAGGGTTAGCTTTGCCCTTTGAAATTTTCATAACTTGACCAACAAAAAAACCAAATAATTTGTCTTTTCCTTGCTTATATTGATCTACCATTTTAGGGTTTTCTTGTAAAACTGTATTAATTAATTTATCTATTTCACCAGAGTCTGATAATTGAACAACACCTTTTTCATCTACGAATTCTTTAGCTGTTTTATTGGTTTTTAGATATTCATCAAATATCTCTTTTGCTTGTCTATTTGACAAATTACCACTGGAAATTAAGTCAAGAAGATCTCCAATTTTTTGAGTTGTAATTCCAGAATCAATTAAATTTATGTCATTTTTATTTAAATAAGAAAATAACTCAACTGTAAGCCAACTTACTACCAATTTGGGATCCCTTCCATTGACTAAGTTCTCAAAAAAATCTGCTATATATTGGTCATTAACTAATATTTCTGCATCATAATTTTTTAAGTTAAAACTTTCCATAAATCTTTTTTTTTTCGCATCAGGTAACTCAGGCAAACTTTTTTTTATCTCTTCGATTCTTTCTTCTGAAACTATTAATGGTGGAAGATCAGGGTCAGGGAAATATCTATAATCATGTGAATCTTCTTTTCCCCTCATTGATCTAGTAATTCCTTCATTGGGATCAAACAATCTAGTTTCTTGGTTAATTGACTCTCCTTTTTCAATAACACCTATTTGTCTTTTAGATTCGTACTCAATGGCTTGTTGAATGAATTTTATTGAATTTACATTTTTAATTTCACATCTTGTTCCCATTTCTTCACCAACCCCACGAACCGAAACATTTACATCTGCTCTCAAATTCCCCTGTTCCATATTACCATCACAACTCCCAATGCATCTAAGTATTGATCTAAGTTTTCTAACATATTGAGCCGCTTCTTCAGCACTTCTCATATCTGGTTCAGACACAATTTCCATCAATGCACATCCTGAACGATTAAGGTCAATAAAAGAATTGCTAATGTCCTGGTCATGAATACTCTTACCTGCATCCTGTTCAAGATGAAGCCTAGTTATGCCTATCTTCTTTTGCCCATCTTTAGTTTCAACAAATAAATGGCCTTTACCTACTATAGGAAATTCAAATTGCGATATCTGATAACCTTGGGGTAAATCTGGATAAAAATAATTTTTTCTATCAAAAACAGATTTTTTATTAATAGCAGCATTTAAGCTTAAACCCGTTAGAATTGCCTGCTCAACGCAGTACTCATTTATTACGGGAAGTGCTCCTGGCATACCACAGTCTACAAGTTCAACTTGGGAATTAGGCTCAGCCCCCCAGTCAGTGGATGCAGAGGAAAACAACTTTGATTTTGATTTAATTTGAGCATGAACTTCAAGCCCTAAAATAATCTCCCATTTTTTGGTTTTTCCTTCAACAAGATCAGACATTAAAAACCTCTTGAATCTTCAATTAATTTACTTGCCGCTAACACAGAAATTTCTTCAAAAGGCTTGCCTATAATTTGCAAACCAATTGGAAGTCCTTCATCATTAAACCCAGACGAAATTGAAACTGCTGGAAGACCAGCTAAACTTGCTGGAACAGTCAAAACATCATTTAGATACATTTCTATTGGATCATTTTGTTTTTCACCTATTGGAAATGCAACATTAGGGGTTGTTGGCGTTAAAATTAAATCACAATCGTTAAACACGTTAAAAAAATCATCAGAA
>CAZAFN010000023.1:13438-24467 GCA_964484795.1 uncultured Alphaproteobacteria bacterium
TAAATAGTAGGCATCATAATAACCTGATGATAAAACATAAGTTCCAATCATTAATCTCCTTTTAACTTCATCACCGAAACCTTTAGCCCTAGTTTTTTCATACAACTCCTTTAGATCGTCACTTTTTTCTCTGTAACCATATCTCACACCATCATACCTAGCTAAATTTGCTGAAGCCTCAGCAGGTGCAATAATATAATAAGCTGGCAAAGCAAAACTTGTATGAGGTAGAGAAACATCAATTATTTCTGCACCACAGGATTTAAACCAATTAATCCCATTTTCCCAAACTTTTCTAATCTCAGAATTCATTCCATCAACAAGGTATTCTTTAGGAATACCAATTTTTCTACCTTTTAAATTATAGTTTTCATATTCAAGAAAATTAGGAATTTCTACCCTTGAACTTGTCGAATCCTTTGAGTCATATCCGCTCATAGACTGAAGCATTAAAGCTGAATCATTTACTGTTTTAGTTATGGGGCCTGCTTGATCCAGAGATGATGCAAAAGCGATCATACCAAATCTTGAACATCTCCCATATGTAGGCTTGAAACCTACCAATCCACAAAATGATGCTGGTTGTCGAATTGAACCACCAGTATCTGATCCCGTTGCAGCCAAGCATAACCCACCAGAAACTGCTGAAGCTGAACCACCAGATGATCCTCCTGGAACTAATTTCTTGTTTTCTTTTTCTGATTTAAGTGGGTTCAAAACATTTCCAAAGTAACTTGTAGTATTTGCAGACCCCATAGCAAATTCATCCATATTTGTTTTCCCTAACATAACTGCACCATCATTCCACAAATTATTTGACACAGTAGATTCATAAAACGGCACAAAATTCTCTAGAATTTTTGATCCTGCTGTGGTTCTAATTCCATCTGTGCAAAAAAGATCTTTCATTCCTATTGGAATACCCTCTAAATTCCCAATATTTTGACCTTTTGCAATTTTTTCATCAGATCTTTCGGCCATCTTTAAAGCTAATTCAAATGTATTAGTTATGAAACAGTTTAAATTATTCTTATTTTCTATTTGCTCAATAAAATATTTTGTCAGTTCCTTAGAAGAAAATTCTTTTTTTAAAAGGCCTTCTTTTGCATTTGTTAAGTTCAATTTGGAAAAAATTGTCACTCTACTACCTTTGGAACCACAAAAAATCCAGATTTTTTTTCAGGAGCATTTTCTAGTATTGATTCATTTGAATATTTACTTTCTGATTTGTCATCTCTCATATACATTGATTCATTAAAAACAGATAACATTGGCTCAACATCATTCGTGTTTACCTTTTGCAATTCTTCTATCCAACCTAGGATATTATTCAACTCACTTTTAAGTGTTTCTTCGTCAGCTTCTTGAATTTTTATTCTTGCAAGATTAGCTACTTTCCTTACAGTTGAATTATCAATGGCCATAAATAATAATTACTTTTTCAATGATTTAAATTATACATATCACCAGGCATGTTAATTCGCAATATAAAAGAGTTTTTAAAAAAAACATCACAAAAAAAAATAATTTGTTTAGACATTGGAAAGAAAAAAATTGGTTTAGCAATATCTGATCCAAACCACAAACTTTCTATACCATTGGATGTTATAAAAAAGGATGCAAGTTTCTTTTTAAATCTAAAAAAAATATTAATTGATTTTGATGTTGGAAGTATTTTAATAGGACTTCCATTAAATGAGGATAAAACTTTAAATAGAATGTGCCAATTCATTCAAGATGTAGTCAAAAGATTGGATTCTTACCTATCAAAAAATAAACTAGAATTACCTATTTTTTTCTGGGATGAAAGTTATACTAGCTTTGAAGCTTCAGATTTAACGTATGAATTGTTTAAAAACACTAAAACACAAAAGAAATTTATTGATAAGTTTGCTGCAAAAGTAATACTAGATGATTTCTTAAAAGAGCTTTGAGATAGTATGAAAAAAAAAATAAAACAACCTCTTGAAGGGATCAATGTATTCGATCTAACAAGAGTTCTTGCAGGGCCAAGCGCGACTCAAATGCTTGGCGACTTGGGAGCAAACATAATTAAAATCGAAAGACCTATCACAGGTGATGATTCTAGGAATCTAGGGCCACCCTACCTTGATCAAGAATCAAAAAACCCAAAAGAAAGTGCTTATTTTCTTAGCGTTAATAGAAACAAGCAATCTGTTACAATTGATCTTACAAAAAAAAAGGGACAAAAATTAGCACTAGAAATAATAAAAAAATGTGATGTTTTTGTTGAAAATTTTCGTGCTGGAAATTTAAAACAGTATGGACTTGATTACAAAAAAATAAAGAAAATTAATCCTAAAATAATATATTGTTCTATAACCGGTTTTGGTCAAAATGGTCCTTACTCGAAAAGAGGTGGATATGATTATCTAGTCCAAGCAATGGGTGGAATAATGAGTATAACGGGAGAGAAAAATGGGAATCCCACTAAAATAGGAGTGGGAGTTTCAGATATCATAACTGGCTTATATGCGAGCATTTCAATACTTTCAGCATTGAGATTTAGAGATTTTAATTCTGAGGGGCAACACTTAGATATTTCACTGATGGATGCTCAGGTTTCATGGCTAAGCTATGTCGCCCAAAGTTTTTTAATTTCTAAAAAGATCCCAGAAAGAATTGGCAATGACCATCCTTCAATTGTTCCATATCAAACCGTTATGGCTAAGGATGGTTTAATGGTTTTGGCAATTGCAAATGATAGTCAATTTAAGAAGTTTTGCATCTTTGCAAATTTACATAATCTTCATCTTAACCCCAAATTTAAAACTAATTACTCTAGAGTTAAAAATAGAGAAGAACTAAATAAAATTATTTTAAAAGTAATGAAAAAAAAAACAATTAAGCAGTGGGTTGAAGGATTAATCAAGGTAAATGTTCCTTGCGGGCCGATAAATAACATTAAGCAAGTATTTCAGGATCCTCAAGTAAAATACAGAAAAATGAAAATTTCAATGAAACACAAAAAAGCAAAAAACAAAAATTTAGATTTGATAGCAAATCCCATAAATTTTTCTTCATCAAAGATCAAATACAAAAAACCACCCCCTACTCTTGGAGAACATACAGATAAGGTTTTAAAAAGTTTGTTAAAAATTAGTGATGCACAAATAAAAGAGTTGAGAAAAAAAAAGATAATTTAACAACATAGTTGAAGATTTTTTTTTAAAGTATACAATCGCATTTTAATGAAAGAGGAATCACTCTTAAATAATTATCCTCATAGGCATCTTCTGGGAATTGAAGGTCTTTCGCCAAATTCTATCAATTATTTACTTAAACTTTCTGAAGAGTTTGTTGAATATCTAAACAAAAATAATAATGAAAAACTAGATTATCTTAAAAATAAAACTTGCATAAATTTATTTTTTGAGAATTCAACCAGAACCAGAACATCTTTTGAATTAGCAGGCAAAAAACTTGGTGCTGATATCTTAAATATTTCAGTAGGTTCAAGCTCTATTAAAAAAGGAGAAACTTTAATTGATACCGCAATGACATTAAATGCTATGCAAGCAGATCTCATAGTTGTTAGACATAATGATGCTGGAGCAGTCAAATTGCTCTCAGAAAAAGTTAATTGTGGAGTTATAAATGCTGGAGATGGTCCACATGAACATCCAACTCAAGCTCTATTAGATGCATTAACTATTATTAGAAGAAAAAAAACCATCTCTGGTTTAAAAGTAGCAATTTGTGGAGATATTATGCACAGTAGGGTTGCCAGATCAAATATTCACTTGTTAAATACACTTGGTGCTGAAGTTAGAGTCATAGGCCCAGCAACACTGATGCCTAAGAACATAGAATCTTTAGGTGTAAAAATTTTTTATGATATGATGAGTGGCCTAAAAAATGTTGACATTATAATTATGCTCAGATTGCAATTAGAGAGAATGTCAGGATCTTTTGTTCCATCCATTAGAGAATACTTTAGATTTTATGGGTTGGATAGAGATAAACTTAATTATGCAAAACCAGATGCGTTAATCCTTCATCCAGGACCAATGAATAGAGGAGTGGAAATAGATTCAGAGTTAGCTGATGATCTCGACAGATCAGCTATTTTTGAGCAAGTTAGAATGGGAGTTGCCGTTAGAATGGCATGCTTGAAGGCTTTAATTTATAATCGTGAAAAAAACATTCAATGAATTTAAAAAATCCATTTAATAACAATAAAAAATCATCAAAAAGTTACTTGCTGAAAAATGGATTGGTAATTGATCCAGAGAAAAAAAAAATAGAAAAAAATGATATTTTAATAAAAAACACATTGATAGAAAAAATAGGAAAAAGTTTAACTAATAAAGAAAATAATATTGAAACCATTGATTGCACAGGCTTATATGTCTCACCTGGACTAGTTGATATGAGAGTTCACATAAGTGAACCAGGTCTTGAGCACAAAGAAACAATAAAGAGTGCGTCAATGTCAGCTGCAAGTGGAGGAATAACTTCTATGATATGCATGCCAAATACCATTCCTCCAATTGACCAACCTGCAATAATTCAGAGTATTCAAAGAAAAGCTAGAGAAGTTGCATTAAGCAAAATATTTTGCACTGGTTGTATTACCAGATCATTCGCCGGAAAGGAAATATGTGAACTTCATCTTATGAAAGAATCAGGAGCTGTTGGTTTTACTGATGGGTTAAAAAGCATTAAGAACTCTAGGGTAATGCGCAGAGCTTTAAATTATGCAAAGTCTTTTAATGGATTAATAATTCAACATGCTGAAGATCCAGATTTACGATTTAATGGAACTGTTAATGAGGGGGAAATCTCAACAAGAATGGGGCTAGTTGGCATTCCTAGTTTTGCCGAAGCAATGATCGTTCAAAGAGACCTGTGGCTAGTAAAAGAATCTGGTTGCCGATATCATGTTGGGCATATTTCATCTAAAGAAACAGTGGAAATCATTAGAAAAGCAAAAAAGGATGGCTTGCCCATAACGTGTGATACAGCACCTCCTTATTTCATTCTTAATGAACTTGCACTAGAAAACTATAGAACATTCTCAAAACTTTCACCACCTCTAAGGAAAGAGGATGATAGAACTGAAATTATCAATGGACTTATCGATGGTACAATTGATGCAATCGTTTCAGACCATTCACCACATGATCAAGATGCTAAAAGATTACCATTTAACCAAGCAGAATTTGGCGGTGTTGGATTAGAAACCCTATTACCTCTTACACTTAGCTTGGTTAAAAATAAAAAAATTAACTTGGCAAAGGCTATATCTTTAATGACCATTAATCCTGCAAAAATCCTTAATCTCAAAATAGGAAGCATAGAAACTAAATCAGAAGCAGACCTAATAATTTTTGATTTGGCCAGACCATGGAAAGTTAATCCTGAAAAATTTTTTAGCAAATCAAAAAACTCCCCATTTGATGGAATGCCAGTGGAAGGTAAAAATTTAATGACATTTGTAAGAGGAAGACTTGTATATAAATTATGAACTAGTTCTGGTGATTCTTTCTAGTTATATCATTGGATCCATACCGTTTGGACTGCTAGTATCCATATTCTTAAAAAAGAAAGACCCCAGAAAAATGGGATCTAAAAATATAGGAGCAACTAATATTGCTAGAATCAGTGGATGGAAATTAGGACTAACAACTCTTCTCCTTGATATCTCAAAAGCTTTTTTTGCCGTTAAATATTTTTCTAGTTTTTCAAATTTTTATCTAGAATTATCAATTCTTTTTGTTTTTATTGGACATTTGTTTCCAGTTTGGCTCAGATTTAATGGTGGCAAAGGAGTTGCTGTATTAATTGGAATCTTGCTGGCTTATAACTCGGGATTAGGAATTATTTTCTTAGTTTCATGGGCTGTAACCGCCCTAATTTTTAAATATTCCTCTTTATCAGCTTTAGTTGCATGCGCTGTCACTTTAATATCAACTTCAATTAATTCAGAATTAATTAATTGGGTTTTAGCAACAGTAATTTCGCTAATCTTTTTAAAGCACATTGAAAATATTAAAAGGTTGATAAACGGAACGGAATCAAAAATAAATTTAAAAAAAAAAAATTGATTTTGACTTTTTTATTTAATGGATATATGAAAATCTGATTATGAAACTACTTGTTGTTGAATCGCCTGCAAAAGCAAAAACAATAAAAGGATATTTAGATTCTAATTTTGATGTTATTGCAACCATCGGACATTTCCGAGATTTACCTGAAAAGGGAATTGGTATTGATGAAAAAAATAATTTTTTTGTTAAAGAATGGAAACTTGATAAAAAGATTGTAGATCTATTATTAAAATCAATAAAAAAATCATCTGAAATTTTTTTGGCTCTTGATCCTGATAGAGAAGGAGAAATGATAGCATGGCATTTGTTAGAAATTTGTAAGGAGAAGAAACTCTTAAATGGGAGAGTATTTAAAAGAATTGAATTTACTGCAATAAGAAAAGAAGACATTTTACAGGCAATTAATAAACCGAGAAATATTAATGAAAACCTTGTGAATTCTGCTATTACCAGAAGATTCTTAGATAGATTCTTTGGATACAAAATATCTCCAATTACCAAGAGAAGAACTATCTTTGGAGTAAGTGCTGGTAGAGTTCAATCTCCAACACTAAAAATTATTTCAGAAAAAGAAAGAGAAATTGACCTTTTTAAACCAGAGGAATATTGGGAAATTTTAATTGATTTGGTAGACAAGAGTGGCAATCAAATAAATTGCAAACCTCTAATGGATGGTGAAAAAAAAATAGAAAAATTTTATTTAAAAAATAAAACGGAAGCACAGACTGTTAAAAAGAGAATTCAAGAAGAGACCTTTTCCGTTAGCAAAATTTTTAAAAGAGAGAAAAAAAGAAACCCCTATTCTCCATTTTCAAACTCACTTCTTCTCCAAGATGCTTCTTCAAAATTAGGGTTTAGTCCAAAACATACAAACCACGTCGCTCAACAGTTAAAAGATGGCGTGAACTCACTAGGTGGTTTGATAACCTATCATAGAACAGACTCAAACCAAATGAAGAAAAGTGAAATAAAAAAATTAAGAGATTTAATTTCAATTGATGTAGGTAAAGAATTTCTATCAAAAAATGAAAATATTTATAGAGAAAAAGCAAAGTTTGTACAACAAGGTCATGAGGCAGTCACACCGACCCAATTAGACAGAAAACCTGAAAAAATTAAAAACTCTTTGTCTGAAGATCAATTTAAACTCTATGATCTAATTTGGAAAAGAACATATGCATCACAAATGACTCCAAGTGTAAGTCTAGAGACAACTGTATATTTTAAAAGCAATAATTTTTTACTTAAAGCCAGTGGTTCTATTCCTAAATTCCAAGGATTTAAAAAAATTTACAATTATCTTGATAAAAAAGAAGATTCTCAAAATTTACCTGATTTAAGAGAAAATGATAAACTTTCAATCCAAAACTTAGAAGTAAAGCAAAATTTTACCAAACCACCAAACAGATATTCTGAAGCGGGTGTAATAAAAAAATTGGAAGAACTTGGAATAGGAAGACCATCAACTTACCACAACATTCTTTCAGGCCTAGAGAAGAAAAATTATATTGAAGTAAAAAACAAATCATTAATTCCAACATCAAAAGGAAAGATCTTGTCAAAATTTCTTGATGGATTCTTCAGTGATTTTGTTGATTATGAATTTACTGCTAGTTTAGAGGAAAAATTAGATATGATTACTCAATCAAAATTAGACTGGAAGGAAACTCTAAATGAGTTTCTGAAGATACTTAACACAACAGTAAAAAATGTTGAACGAAAAAGCATTTCTGAGGTAATCAATAATATAAATGAGTTAAGCCCTGAGATTTTAAAAGAAAAGAGTTGCCCAAAATGTAAAAATGGAGATTTAACTATTAAATTTTCTTCTTCCGGACCATTTGTTGGTTGCACTAAATATAGTAAAGACAATCTAGGGTGTAGTTTTAGTCAACCTATTGGTATAGATGAAAACAATCAGGAATTATCTGGTCAGGGAAAATTAATCGGAAACGATCTTAAAACGGGTAAAACCATACTTCTAAAGATTGGCAAATATGGAAGATATCTAGAAATCAAGGATGACGATGACAAACCAAAAAGAATCGGAATCCCAAAAAAAATGCAAAATAGTGAAATTAATATTGATAGAGCATCTAAACTTCTAAGTCTGCCAAGAAAAATTGGTGAGCATCCAGAATCAAAAAAAGATATTATTGCCTCGATAGGGCCATATGGCCCTTATATAAAACATAATAACAAATTTGTCTCATTAAAGGATGACGATGTAACTGAAATCGGAATAAATCGAGCAGTTGAATTAATAGAACAAAAATTAAAATTACAAAAAGAAATTCAAATAGGTATACATCCAGAAACAAAAAAAGAAATTTTACAAAAAAGTGGCATTAAAGGTAGACCTGATTATATATCTTATAATAAAAAGAATTATTCCATACCTGATGATCTTTCAAAAAGTAAAATATTATTAGAACAAGCACTTAAGATAATAAATGAAAAAAAATCAAAAAAGAAAGTTTAAAAATAACAAGAATGAAAAAATAACATTAGATAAGATTATCGAAGAGGAAATTAAGGACAATTCAATAAGAAATGGCTTTTCAAATAAAGTAATTGAATACTGCAGGCTAATATCAAATAAGAAAACAAGAGATCACCTTAATTTTACTAAAATTCCTTTTGTTACAATAGATGGAGAAGATAGCAAGGATTTTGATGATGCCATTTGGTCTGAATATAAAAATTTAAATACCAAAATTATGGTGGCAATTTCAGATGTAAGCTTTTTTGTAAAAAAAAACGACCCGCTAGATTTAGAAGCTAAAAAACGTGGTAATTCATTTTATTTTCCAGACAGAGTAATTCCAATGCTTCCTGAGGAAATCTCAAACAAAATCTGTTCTTTAGTTCCCAATCAAGAAAGAGCATGTTTGATAATAGAGGTGAATTTAAAAGATAATGGAGAAATCACATCTTCAAAGTTTCACAGAGCAATAATTAAATCAGTTGGAAGGTTAACTTACAATGAAGTGGAAGAAATTTACAATTTAAAAAAAATTAAAAACAGATACTATACATTAATTCAAAATCTTTTCAGAGCCTACAGAATTTTATCTCAATCATCAAAAAATAGAGGAAAAATAAACTTCAATCCACAAGAATATAAAATACAATTAGATAAAAAAAACGGTTTTGTCCTGGAAAAAATAAAAAATTTAGAATCTTACAAATTAATTGAAGAGTTTATGATTCTAGCAAATTCCTTAGTTGGAAAATTATTAACAACTAAAAAAGTAAAATCCATATATAGAAATCACGAAAAACCCAAAAAGGAAAAAATCAATAATCTTAAAAAAATTTTCCGGCAGCTAAATTTAAATTTTAATAAAAATTTCAATACTCAAAATGATTACAATTTAACAATACAGATAATTAAAGAAAAAAAATTAGACCATCTAAATGACATCCTATTGAGGTCTCAGACTAAAGCTTACTATGATGAAGAAAATAAAGGACATTTCGGATTAGGGTTAGAAAACTATACACATTTTACATCACCAATTAGAAGATATTCAGACTTAGTTGTTCATAGAGACTTAATAGAAATTTATTTTAACAAAAACAAAAAAAATACTAATTCAAACATTACTTCACATTTAACATTTCAAGAGAAAAAAGCTGATACTATTGAAAGAAATATAATTGAACGTGCATGCAGTCTTCATCTAAAAACAATTAAAAATTATGAATTTAAAGGTGTCGTGGATGGCATTGAAAGTTTTGGAATTTTTATTAAATCTATAGATTTTCCTTTTTCTGGTCTTGCAAGAATTAGAACAAGCCACATTAAATCCAATCAAAATTATTCAAAAAAAAAATCACAAAAGGTTCAAAAATTCAAAATCGGTCAATTAGTTAAATTTAAGATAAAAAGAAATAATATATCAAATGGAAAAATTCTATTAGATAAAGTAAAAGTCATAAATCAATTGTGAAAAAAATTAAAAAAAATAAAATTGTTATGCTTAAAAGAGGTTTGTTTAAAAAATGTCCTTTATGTGGAAATACACCTATTTTCCGAAAATATATAACAACCTTCAAAAAATGCAGATCTTGTGGACTTAAACTTTCACTTTATAGATCTGATGATGGACCGGCCTATTTTACAATATTTATTGTTGGTCACCTTTTAGTCCCATTAATTTTATTATTAGAAAAAAATCATAGCCCACCCCTGATCTTACAACTATCCATCTGGCCTCTTCTAACTATTTTGATGTGCTTATGGCTTTTGCCGAAAATTAAAGGAATTTTTATAGCTATCCAAATTTTTTTGGATGATAAAACCTGAAAATCTTGACAGATTTCAAAATATTTATATAAAAAGGTATGGCAAAGTCTAATACCATTCAGATTAAATTAGTGAGTAGTGCAAATACTGGTTATTTTTATGTTAAAGATAAAAACCCCAAAACTAAAACTGAAAAACTTGAATTGAAAAAATACGACCCAAAAGTTAGAAAACATGTGGTTTTCAAGGAACAAAAAATAAAGTAACTTAAGATTTCTTGTCAGTTTCTTCTTTTTTTAAAAGCACCCCTAACTCTTTCAGATGATTGTTCGAAACTTCACTAGGTGATTTAAGCATTAAGTCTTCTGCCTGTTGATTCATTGGAAAAGCAACAACCTCCCTCAAATTCTCCTCCTCTGCAAGCAACATAACTATTCTATCAATACCCGGGGCTGAACCTCCATGTGGTGGAGCACCATACTTAAACGCATCAAAAAGAAATCCAAACTTACTCTTTAATTGTTTTTCATCATAACCAGCAATTTCAAATGCCTTAAGCATTATTTCAGGTCTATGATTTCTAATTGCTCCAGATGACAACTCCACTCCATTGCAAACTATATCAAACTGCCAAGCTAAAATATCAAGCGGCTCTTTGTTAATAAGTGAGTCCATCCCTCCCTGAGGCATTGAAAATGGGTTA
>CAZAFN010000024.1:0-23249 GCA_964484795.1 uncultured Alphaproteobacteria bacterium
GAGAAGAAGGAAGCGACTGAAGCCAAGGATGATGAGAAAAAGGCAGAAGCGACTGAGGCCAAGGATGATGAGAAAAAGGCGGAAGCGACTGAGGCCAAGGAATCAGAAGAAGAAAAAAAGGAAGAGGCAGTTGAGGCCAAAGGAGAGGAAAAGGAGAAAGAAACAAAGCCTGATGGAGTGAATACAAAAGAAGGTTTTTTAAAATCAGAAGAGGAATTACTTAGAATTCATGAAGAAAGAGAAAAGCAAAAAAAACTAGAAGCTGAAAAAAGTGAAAGTAAGGATTCAGACGAAAAAGTCTCAACAGATTCAAGCGAAGAAAAAAAATAAAAAGTGAAAATTTACAAAATATGTCTCTTTTTTTTGTTTTCATTCTTAATAAGTTGTGAAGATCTTTTTTTAAGATTTAAGTATGAAACTTATGAATGCGGAAAGAATAAGTTTAATTTAAAAAAAATATTTGTTAAAAATTATTCTGTAGGAGATTTTGTTGATGTGGAGATGGATGATTTAACTCATCGTTTCAAAATAATTGAAAATTCTGAAAATTTTATGGTAATTGAAGAAAATAATCCAAACATCACAATCAAAATCAATAAATCAACAGATGAACTTGATGCAAGGGTAAAAAACCACATTTACAAACTTAATTGTGAAAAACATTTATTTAGAATGTAAAATTTAAACTTTGCCGTGATATTTTATTATAGGCTCAATTTCTTCTTTAGTCATACCTGTAATTGACGAAATTTCATCAATGCTTTTACCATCATTAGCCATATTTATTGCCGTTGTTATGCTTGATTCTTGTTTTGATGAATCAGCTAAACGAGAAATTTCTTGGTCAAGCTTATCTAATGTATACTTGTAGTCTTGGAGAATTTTTTTTTGATCAGAGAAAACTAACTCAAAAGATCTAAATTTTTCAATAAAATCTTTCAATGCTCTTTCAATCATTTGGATCTTTAATGTATTAGAATTATGTTTTTTTTGATCAAAATATATAGAAATTAAGATGACGATAACTAGAAAAAAAAATAGAAAAAAAAACAATTTTAGAAATGCACCCGTAGGGTCATTTTCCATAAGGTTTCTGAGAAAATTCATATGACTATATTATTCTCTTATTTATTTAACGACAACTTTAATTAATTTTTTGCGTTTCTAGATATTTTTGGAATTGTAAGAATATTTGTTCGTTTGTCTCTTGCCTTGCAGTCAGATCATTAAGTAAAACCCTTATTTCTTGGACTTTATCCAGATACTCCTGAGGCTTGTTAGCGATTGAACCCTGTTTAATGATTTCCTGAATAACAACAGCGGATTCTTCAACCCTTTTTGACAAATCATCTAACTTTTCCGGGTCTTTTGATTCGATTGCTTCTTTAAGAAGATCGATTATAGTTTGTAGTTTTGGATCCATTAACTGCAGAGTTCTTTACTTAATCTTTCATTTCCTTATATGCGTCAAACAGTGCATCAGCAATTTTATTAAGATCTATTGGATAAGAACCGTTTGCAATTGCAGCCTTTATTCTTGAAGTTGAAACCTTATCAATTGGAGGTTCTTTAGCCATATCCTTGATCCTCTCTTTACTTATGAACTTGGAGACCTTTCCATTATCAGTATCAACTCTTGCTTTCTTGCTATGATCAATCTGTTGAACTTTAACTGCGTTTGTCTTACCATCAGCTGTTTTTAAACTACTGTTTGAGCTGTTAAGATCAGAACTGCTAATTTTATTTTTAATTTGATCAATCATTATATTTTCCTTTTAATATTTAACGACATTAAATCAGTTTTGTTTAGTATTTAATACAATTTTTTTTGCATTTTCTGCAAAACCCCAGATAATCTTACCACTTTTTAAGTTTTTTACCTTTATTTTTTGCATGTAATCAGCATTTTCTAAAGCTAGGCCTTCATCTTTTATTATTACAGTGTTGTTGAGGTTGTTTTCAATGATTACAACAGAATTTTTTTCAATCATCCAATCTTTTTGTATGTTGGAATAATGTATAGGTCTGTTTGATGAGATAGATTTGCTTAATTTTTTTCCTATCAAGTCTTTTTTATCAGTTACTATGCCATTATTTGCTCTAGAAATGTTTTTCTTTATAACAATAATATCTTCTTCAGTAATTATTGTGCCACTTCTTTTGGGATTTCGTAAGGCTAACACTTCAATTTGATTTGAATTCTTTGGATTTGCAGTTCTTTTAATTTTTGAATTTATTTTATTTCTTACTATGAAACTCCATGTGTGTGGTCCAGTACAAGTTACCTTTATTAATTTAAAAGATCCGGAAATATCATTTATTATCATGTTAGAATCATCACAATCTGGATATTTCATTTGTTCTAAGATTTTAATATTAGAAATTTGACCACTTTCGTTTAACCAATTGTCAATCAAGTTTTTTAATTCCAACCCATCCATAGTTTTGGATTCAAGATTAGAAAGACTCATTGAAAAGAGGAATAAGGTGGTTTTTATTAAAAATTTAGTCATTTTTTAATTTCCATAAAAATATATGTGACTTCTTCTACCAGATGAGTGTGATTTCATATTTGGTTTGTTTTTTACAAGATTCATAATTTCATTGATAGATGGAATCTTAATTTTCTTCCCTGCAAACAAATAGTTTGGATTGTTTCTAACAAATGCATGTTTATTGATTTCAATCAGGGAAACTTCTATTATTCTCATATTAAAACCACTGTTTCCATAGTATTTTTTTAAAATTCCACTTAAGGATTCTCCAGGTTTTACCTTATGTATAACTGAGTAGTTTTGATCTTTTATAAATTTGTTATTTTTGTCGATCTTACCATTTATTTGTTCTCCAAACTTTCCTTTGTACTCCAACACCACAAAAGGTTCGTTGCCGTTTGCATATCTAATATTAAAAAAAATAATTAAAGTTAAAATTAAAAAAAATCTCATTTCATCACCTAATTTAAAAATCTTATAACCTTTCCATTAATATCCGCTTTTTTATTTGAAGGATTAAGCACCTCAATTATAGAGTAGTTTTTCTGGGATTCACTAACAGTTACGACCACCCAATCTTGCATCGAAATATCTGGGTTGCTTTTAGAAATAAAACCAACTTTTCCAGTTTTCATCCCTTGATCAGTTCCTAATGGAACCACAAGAGTGTTTTCCATTAGTTCAGCTCTAGCTTCCAGAGGATAACACTTTAATTGGTCTAAAACTCTGAACTGAATTTTTGATATGCTCTTTTCTAGAAAATACACTAATTTGTCAATTGGCACTTTGTAAAAAGCGTCTAAGTGATTGTAACCTGTAACATTTCCTAGAAAAAGGGAAAATTGATAATTTAGTGAGTCAACTATTTTGTAGTCTGATCCATCATAAATATTTAGTTTTATATTTATTATGGCTTCATCAGAAAATCTATTTAATCTCCCTTTGCCTGATCTTATTTTTATAATTGGATGAATCCCAAATTCCCCGTATTTCAAAACTTTTGATTTACCCTCAACAATTGATTCATAATCAAGGCTAACAGGTGTTGTTATAGGTTTGCTTGGTTCAAAATTAAAATGAGTCGAATCAGATATTTTTATTTCATCAATTTTTTTAAGATTTTCAAAAATGTCTCGTGAAATTAGATTAGGTAATTTTTGGCTCCAAGCTGGCAATTTGCTTGAAATGCTATAATGTGGTCTAAAATAACTTAGATTAATATTTTCTCTCTTTGAACAATTCATTTTATTATCAAGACTGATTAGGAAAGCTTTTATTTTTATCGAGTAATGCGTTTCGTCGGTTTTTTCGTCTACAATTACAAAGTCTTTTATTGTGGATGATGGTCTAACCAAAAGATTTTCTTTAAGATTTGTATTCATATCTACATTAGAATAGCCATCAATTTTTGCTCCAGCTTGAAGACTTGCAAGATATAAAGCATCATCTAGTGCTCTTTTTCTAGCCAATGTTTCATCGCCATTAATTATTACAGACCTACCTTCTGCAATAATAACTTTGTGATCAAAGTCATTGGCAATTAAATAAGTTGCACCGAACAAAAAAAATAACAATGTAGTAAAGAAAACTACAAGTTCTTTAATAAAGGTGTCAACTTTGTTATAGGCTAATTTTTTCAATTTCAACCTACTTTATAGAGTTTGAGCTGATCTGAACAAATATGCAACCATATCCTGATCAATTTCTAAAACTGTTTCATAAGTATCAGATCCGGTTGGGTTGATTCGAACAGTTCTTGCACCTCTAATTACTCCTGAGACTATGCCTCTGAAAGTGTCATTTTGAACCATTAAGTCTATAACTGTAGTATTACTATCTACTTTTAAACCGTGAATTTGTTCAGCTAACTCTCTCATTGCTGACATTCTTGCTGCTCTAATAGCCATAAGTCTTTTTTGTTCAAGACTTTGACCAGGTTGTGTTGAAACAACAGCGTATCCCGTTGCAGTTAGTGTTGGGAAGGTAATTGATGCTCCATCCAATAGTTCTTTTGTTTTATTTAGTTGATTTGTCGGAGCTGAATAATCATCTCCACTTGCTCCAGACAGTTGAGAAGTTCTCATATTTTGCATCAAACCAGATACACAAGACTGAGTTAAAAAAATTAAAATTACTAATAATGTTTTCTTCATGTTGTTAATCCTTAATCTTAAAGTTATTATTCATGTTACTGCACAAATTATGCCATTTAATATCCTAACGACTAGAGGGGCACTTTATATATGGCATACTCCTTGCATCTTATAGGTTATGAAAAAAAATAGATCAAAGTCCTCGGTTTTGTTGGGGTTTTTTAGTCAATATATTGACATTGTTAGGGTAAAAAGATGGATTTAGTTTTAAAAACTTTCCAAAAACAGAATATTTTTGATTTTGTAAAGACCTTTAGCATCCCAGTCGGAATAATGGTTCTGTTAGCCATGATGGTTATACCTTTAAGTCCTTGGATGTTGGACATTTTATTCACCTCCAATCTGTTGGTTTCATTGTTGGTTCTAATGGTTGCTCTTCAAACTTTTAGACCACTTGATTTTTCAAGTTTTCCCACAGTTTTATTATTTGCCACCGTTATGAGATTAGGACTGAATGTTGCTTCAACTAGAGTCATACTAAAAGAAGGGCATAATGGAACTGATTCAGCAGGAAAAATAATTGAAGCTTTTGGTGAATTTGTTATGTCTGGTAGTTACGCAGTTGGTTTATTCGTTTTTGCTATTTTAGTAATTATTAATTTAATTGTGATTACTAAGGGTGCAGGACGAGTTTCAGAGGTTGCTGCAAGGTTTACTCTTGACTCTATGCCTGGAAAGCAAATGGCAATTGATGCAGATTTAAATGCAGGGATAATTACTAGTGATGAAGCTAAAGGAAGAAGACAAGACATTGCAAAAGAAGGTGAATTTTATGGAGCAATGGATGGTGCTGCTAAGTTTGTTAAAGGAGATGCAGTAGCAGGAATCTTAATTTTGGTTATTAACATCATAGGAGGGTTGATAATTGGTTCGGTTCAACACGATCTTACTATGTCACAGTCTGCTGAGACATACATTTTACTGACAGTAGGTGATGGACTTGTTGCTCAAATACCATCCTTGTTGCTAGCTATGGCAACGGCTACCATTGTAACTAGAATAGCTTCAGAAAATGATGATTTGGCTGGACAGATTTCCAAACAAATGGGTTTATCAAAAGCGTGGATTCCTGTTTCTGCAGTTTTACTTCTCTTTGGATTAGTTCCTGGAATGCCTAACACTCTTTTTTTAGTTGGTTCTTTTCTTTCTGGTTTGATGGCTTGGTTCATTTCCAAAAATTTTAGTGAAACCTCAAAAAACGAAATTAAGAAAGATCAAGAAGAGGAAAATCCTGGAAAAATTGAAATTGATGAAGTTTCTGATAACGCATCCATTTCATTGGATTTGGGTTATGGACTTATTTCAATGGTTGATTCCAATGAAAAAAAATCTGCAGGGCCGTTAATTTCTAAAATCACAGGAATTAGGAAGCAAGTTTCTAAAGAATTAGGTTTTGTAATACCTAATGTGAGAGTTAAAGATGATTTATCATTAGACGCCAACACATATAAAATAAAAGTAGGTCATACAATTGTTGCAGAAGATAAAATTTACACTGATAGAAAATTGGTAATGCCAGGTGATGAAACTCAATTAAAAATTCAAGGGATTGAGGTAAAAGACCCTTCCTTTGGTCTAGATGCTTACTGGATTGAAAAACATCTAGTTGCAAAAGCTGAGGCAAACCATTATATGGTTATTGAACCTGAAGCCGTAATAGGCACGCATTTAAACCAAATTCTTTTAAAGTATGCTGGAGACCTACTTAGCCAGGATGATGTTCAACTTCTGCTCGACAATCTTGCAAAAGTTAATCCACAGTTGGTTCAATCAGTCATTCCAAAACTGATCCCTCTGCATCATTTGACAATTATATTAAGAAATTTATTGGTAGAGAGAGTGCCTATAAATGATTTGAAAAAAATCTTAGAAGCTCTTTCAAATTTGTCTGATAAGAAGTTAAGTCCAGATGAATTATCTGAAGCTGTAAGGCCAGCAATTTCATCTTTACTGATTCAAAAAATTTCTAGTGTGAAGGATCCACTTCATGTGAGCACTTTTAACCCAGATTTTGAACAAATGCTAATTTCAATGTCCAAGAAAAGTGGTTCAGAAGGATTGCTAATAGATCCATCACTAGCAAAGCAAATGATCCAATCAATAATGGAAATTAATGAAAAGATGTCTGCTGAAGGGAGGGCATTAGTTATTGTGACTTCACCAATAATAAGAAAGGATCTCTCCATACTGCTTCGTCAACATATTGACGACATTGTTGTTTTGTCTTTCACCGAATTACCTGAAAATAAAAAGGTTAAAGTCGTGGCAACTATTGGAGAACAAATATCAACTCAAGAAAAGGAGAAAAACAATGAGCACTCAACTGTTTAAGGCCAAAGACGTTAAGTCTGCAATAAATCTTGTAAATCAGAAGTTTGGCGAAAAGGCTATCATTTTGTCTACAAAGCAAAATAATGGTGTCGTTGAAATTGAGGCTTCTGATAACGATGAGGTTATCAAAACTCACAAAAAACAAATAGAGGAAAATAAAAATTTTTCCAACCTATTCCTCAAGAAATTAGATTCTAAATCAGTTAATGAAGATAAAAATAATAATGTTTCATTTATAAGAGGGAAAAATGAAGAAGTAAAAACCTCTAAAAATGATCATTATGAGAAAATGTATAGTGACGTCAAAAAACAACTAGAATCACTTAGACAAGAAATTAGTGGAATGATCTTAACTGATGAATCTGGAGTGTCAGATAAATTATCTCATTTTACTCCAATTAAATTAAGACAAGAGGGTTTTTCTTCTAAGATTATTAATAAATTGAATTATTCTTACATAGGTAAAAACCTAGAGGATGGAAGAGTTTCTTTCTTTAGAGAATTATCAAAAAAATTATCATCTAATGATTTTTCAAGATTATTAAAATCTAGAAATATCTTTGTTTTTGGGAATTCAGGTTCTGGGAAATCAACTTTATCAGCAAAGATTGCATCACATCTATCTGACAAAAAAGGTACAAAAAGAATTAGTTTCATTGATGTGTCAAATTCTAGTACTGGACATTCAGACGTTTTAAGATCCTATAGTAGGGTGTTGGGTTTTAACACCAAGGATTATAAGTCTTTTAATTTCCATCAAGAAGACAATGATGAATCAAGAATAAACATTTTTGATTTTTCTGGAGACCTAAATTTTAGTTTGCAAAAAATCAGAGAGATTAAAAATTCATTTCCGTCTTTTGATTTTTGTTCTATATTAACTATACAAAGCGGTTCAAATTCTGAAATGATATCTGGTATTTGTAAAAAAGTAAGTGATATTAGACCAATGGTAGCTGTAACCAAGTTGGATGAGTGTTGGGTTGGTGCTGATGAATTTTCTTCGCTAGCTACTAACAATGCTCGCATTGGTCTTGTTACTGGAACGAAAGTTATTATAGATTCAATCATAGAGGCTAATGAAAACTCACTAACTAAATATATGAAGGAGAATTTTAAAGGTGTCTGATTCAATTGCAATAACTAGTGGTAAAGGAGGCGTTGGAAAAACTACAGTTTCTGTTAATTTGTCAATAGCTTTAAAAAAGTTTTCATCTAATATTTTTTTGCTGGATACAGATTTAGGAATGGCTAACTCCCATGTATTACTCGGTGTTAATCCCGAAGTAACTTTAGCCGAAGTTATTTCTGGAGAGAAAACAATATCAAATGTAATAATTCCATGTAAAAGTGGTGTTAATCTAATATCTGGTGGGACGGCAGAGAGTAATTTATTAAATATAGACAACAAAAGGCGATATTCAATTTTAAATGAGATAGATAACCATTTAAAACAAATTAAAGATGTAAAACTTGTCGTAGATATTGCTGCTGGGGCTGAAGATAATGCTTTGGTTTTTGCTATGGCATGCGATAGAATTGTAATTGTAATTGTTGGGGAACCCACTAGTTTTATTGATTCATATGCACTCATAAAAGCAGTTTTTTCTAAATCGTCATTCAAAAACTATTGCATTGTCGTCAATCAAGTTGATAATGAGAAACAAGGTGGTGAGTTGTTCAAGAAATTTCAAGAGATTACGACTAGTTTTTTAGATGTTAATCTACATTATGTTGGTTGTATAAAAAGCTCTTCAAAGATAAGAAAATCAATTATTGACAGGACTCCAATTATGACAACTCATCCAAAATCAGAAATTTCTCAAAGTTTTCTTCAGATGGCTAAAAGGATTTATGAAACTCCATCCAATGAATGGGGAGGTCTTACTTTTCTATCCAAAGTAAAGAAAAGAGCTTAAAATGTAATTATGGCTAATTATTATTCAGAGAAATCTTCAGTAAATATTAATGAATTAATTGAGAACAACTTAGATTTAGTAAAAAAAATTGCCTGGCAGATTCATGGAAGGGTTCAAAATATAGTAGAAATTGAAGATCTAATTCAACAGGGAATGGAAGGACTCGTGTTTGCAGCTCAGAAATATTCCCCTAAGGAAGGTGTTAATTTTCAACAATATGCTCAACTAAGAGTTAGAGGATCCATCATTGATTTCTTGAGAAAAAACTCAAATCTCTGCAGAACGACTATAAAGAAAAAACAGGAATTTGAAAAAAGAAAAATGCAACTTCAAAGAAAATTAAATAGGGAACCAACCAAAAATGAATTAATTGAATTTTTAGATGTTACAGATGAAGAATTTGTTTATTGGGAAAAGGCTTTTGAAGCTAATAATGTTCAAAGTCTTGATCAAGCGTATGATGAGTATTCAGTGCTTTTTGCAAGTCAAAATAATGACCCAGAAGCAGCATTACAAGATAAAGAGTTGAAGAATCAGATTAGGGATGCATTAAAAGTTTTAAATAAGAGAGAAGCAATGATTGCTCAATTATATTATGTTGAAGAATTGAACATCTATGAAATTTCAGACATATTGGAAATTAGTACTGGAAGAATTTCTCAAATAAAAAAAGCTATAATAGAGAAGTTAAGAGATGAAATTAGTTTCTAAAAATAAATCAGAATGGAAAAGAATAGATAGAATTATTCTAAATGTTAATGCTGCCAATATATCTTTTGATGATAGCGTTTCAATTAACGTGGATTGTAGTTTTGAAAACATTGCTAAAGGAAGGTGCAATCTAATTATCAAAGAAAAGAAAAGGAATAGGAATAATAATTTGTTTGTTCATACAGACAAAGCTTTAATGGTTGTAAATGTTTTTTACAATGCAAATGCAATTGAAAAGCTTATTAATTTTTTTTCAATTAAAGTAAACAGTTCAAAAAAAGTAAAAGTTGTTCTTGAAATTTCAGAAAGTTTAATGATTAATACGAATGGTTATCTTTACGTAAAGGATAATTTGGAAATTAAGATTGATTCAACTGTTTGGAATATACCAATAATCTAGATTATCTTGATGCTAATCTTTTGGTAACGTCTAAATCTGTCTGAAGCATTTTCGAACAGCCATTAAAAGCTTGTTGAGTTCTCAACATTGTAACCATTTCATCGGTGATATCCGTATTTGATGTTTCAAGAAACCCGGGTTCAATTTTACCAAGAGTACGTTCTTTCGGAAAGCCGAATACAGGAATTCCACTGTCAGGGGTTTCCTCAAACCTTGCATCTCCAATGTTTTTTAGACCTTGTTCATTTACAAAATCTGCTAAGAGAATTTGTCCTGAATCAACTAAATTGTCAAGACCATAAGTTGCCACTATTCTACCATCTCGCTTAACACTAACTTCAGATAACATTTCTGTTCGAGTAGTGATGTTCCCTGAAGCGTCTTTGTAATCGGCATTACGTGTAAAAGGAATGTTTATAAGTGTCTTGCCTTCTCCTAAAAGAGGTAAACCCTCAGTATTAACTAAATTTCCAAGTCTATCGAGTTGAAATGAACCGTTTCTAGTGAATTTTGTTTTGGGGTCTGGATTCTCTCTTCCGATGGGGCTTCCCAAAGCAAAAAATCCTTCACCCATTATAGCTAAATCAAGACTACCGTTTGTTTGTCTAAGTGATCCTTGTGAAAAGCTTTGTCTTGGTTTAATTGTTTTTACACCAATTCCTGTAGCAACCTCCATTGAATTGTTGTGGTGAGATTGGTACATATCTTCAAATTGAGCTTCACTCTTCTTAAAACCACTAGTTCCTGCATTGGCAATATTATTCGATATAACAGCCATGTCTCTAGTTGTTGCATCTATGCCAGTTCTGATAATTGAAAACATCATAATTATATGGGTCAGAGCAATTTACATGCCATTTTTTATTTTATTGTTGGCAATGATTTTTAATTGTATAGTTACAGTGAATTGGGCGGATAGCTCAGTTGGGAGAGCGATTGCTCGACACGCAATAGGTCGCAGGTTCGATCCCTGTTCCGCCCACCATTGATGAAGAGAAAATGAAAAGAAGAAAATTTATTAGTAAGGCAATTAAAAAAACACTAGTTGGTGGAACATTAGCAACTAGTTTTTTTTTTCCTAATGTTGTCAAATCTAAAAAAAAACATACCTGGGTTGCAGTTTCAGCGTTTGATAAAGCCGGCATATTAGGAAGGGCCTTTACAAAGCTCTGCGATGAAATAACAAGAATTTCCAACGGAGAGTTAAATGTAAAATTATTCCATGCCAATGAACTAGTTAGTGCCTTTGAATCCTTTGATGTTGTTCAAAGTGGAACTTGCCAAATGGGTTTTGGTTCGCCCTATTATTGGGCTGGAAAATCGCCTGCAATTAGTTTTTTGTCTGGAATACCTTTTGGTTTAAATCAACAAGAAATGAGTGCATGGTTCTATCATTCAGATGGAATGCGTTTGGCAGATGAAGTTTATAATGATTTAAATTTAAAATTTTTTCCTGCTGGAAACACAGGAAACCAGATGGGTGGCTGGTTCAACGAAGCTATTAGGGATGTTACAGATTTTAAAGGTTTAAAATTTAGGATGCCTGGATTAGGTGGTGAAGTCTTGAAGAGTTATGGAACTAATGTAGTTCTACTTCCCGGCCCAGATGTTGTTCCTGCGATTACATCTGGAACAATTGATGGAACTGAGTGGATTGGTCCTGCAGCAGATTTAGGTAAAGGTCTGCATAAGGTTTGCACATATTATTACTACCCAGGTTGGCATGAACCTGGAACCTGTTTGGAAGCCTTCATAAATCTTCAGTATTGGGAAAAATTGAGTGCAGATTTGAAGAGACTTGTAGAAATAAGTTGTGCAAAATCAAATTCCTATATTGCTTCGGAGTTTTATGCCAGAAATTGTTTTGCAGTAAAAAAACTTAGAGAGCAGTATAAAGTTACATTTATGCGTTATAATGACCTTACTCTTAAATTGTTAAAAAGAAGATCTGATGAAGTTGTTTCAGACATAGCCTCTATGAATAAGGTGTCAAAAAAAATTCATGAAAATATAATTTCATTTAGAAAACTAGCAATGTTTTGGTCTCATTATTCTGAAGCTGATTACTTAAATGCAAGAAGTCTTAGCGATTAAAGTTGATCAGGTAGCCAGGTGATGATTTCTGGAAATTTAAAAAGTATGATTAGCAAGAAAATTTGTAAGACTATGAATGGTATAACACCCTTATAAATATCTGTGGTTTTAACTTCTTTGGAAGCCACCCCTCTTAAATAAAACAGTGCAAATCCAAATGGAGGTGTTAGAAAACTAGTCTGCAGATTTATGGCAAACATCAAAGCAAGCCAAACGGGGTCATATCCCATTGAGATAAGAGAAGGGCCAACAATGGGAACAATTACAAAAACTATTTGAAAAAAATCTAAAAAGAATCCCAAGAAAAAAATTATTACCATAACTATTAAAAATGAACTTAAGGCTCCACCAGGAATGTTGTTGATAAGATTTTCTACAATCAAGTCACCTCCAAAACCTCTAAAAACCAATGAGAATAATGATGCTCCTATTAAAATAAAAAAAACC
Source organism: uncultured Alphaproteobacteria bacterium (assembly GCA_964484795.1). Lineage (GTDB taxonomy): Bacteria > Pseudomonadota > Alphaproteobacteria > Methylaequorales > Methylaequoraceae > CAZAFN01. The sequence goes on from CAZAFN010000024.1 coordinate 12,551, forward strand.
ATAGAACTTATTTTTAACGTTTCATCACACACCTTTTCCAATGTCTTGATGTTAATTTTTTTTTTTACAGCTATGAAAATAGAACCTAATGCTCCCAAAGAAGCGGATTCAGTTGGAGTGGCAATTCCAAAGAGAATGGAACCTAAAACGACTACTATCAAAAAAATTGGTGGAACAATAACTTCAATTATTTTTTTTAAATTTATTTTTGAATTTTCAGAATTTTTTGGAAAAGGAAAAACTTCAGGTTTTAAAATTGAGCATATCATAATCCAAAAGAAATAGAGACTGACTAGTAACATTCCAGGTATAATTGCTCCAGCAAATAAATCAACACTGCTAACGGGATCAGGAGCTAAGTCCCCAGAGATTGCAGATGCTTGTTCGTTTGCACCTTGAAAAACATCAGCTAGAAGAACTAAAACAATGGAAGGTGGAATTATTTGCCCTAAAGTTCCACTTGCACAAATTACACCCGTAGAAATTTTCTTGTTGTAATTCCATTTTATCATTAAGGGTAGAGATAAAATTCCCATCGTAACAACCGTAGCTCCAACTATGCCAGTTGAAGCAGCCATTAGAACTCCTACAATCAAGATTGAGTAGACCAATCCACCTCTTTTTTTTCCCCAAATTTTACTCATATTTTCTAGTAAATCATTAGCAACTCCAGATTTTTCAAGCATAACACCCATAAAAATGAATAAAGGAACGGCGATTAGTGTTTCATTTGTAAGAATTCCAAATATTCTATTTGGAAGTACACTTAATAATACCATTGGAAATAAATCTAATAGATAGCCTAAGAAACCAACAATTATTGCAGTTCCACATAGAGTTAAGGCAACTGGATAACCAGCTATTAAGAATAAAGCTAGTAAAAAAAATAACAGGGCCGCAAAAAATTCGTGACTAATAATTTCAATCATTTTTTAAAAAATTTTAAAACTTTATTCAATAATTCACAAAACAGAAGTATTCCCATAAAGAATACAAAAAACTTCAAAATGTAAACATTAGGTAATCCCCCAGTTTCCTTTGAATTCTCGTCAAGAAGAAATGATCTAAAGAAATACTGATATCCTTTGAAGATAATTAAGTAGCAGAGTGGAAATCCAAATATTATTGCCCCAAGAAAATTTATTAAATTTTTTGATTTTTTACTTAAATTTCTGTAGATGATGTCAATTCTTACATGCCCGTCTTTGCTTAATGTGTAGCCAATGCCAAGTAAAATGAAACTTGCATGAACCCAAATATATAAATCTTGCAACCATGTAAATCCAATTGAGAATGCATATCTCAAGATTACGGACAGAGCAACTAGAAGAATTAACAATAAAACAAGAAAACTTGAAATTTTTCCAAATAAGTCTGTTGTTCCTTGAAAAAACCTTCCAATAAAATTTTTCATTGGCTAATCTTAATACATTTTCTTTGATTGACAAATTCTTAGAATCATTTAACTTCTTGGAATTAAGTTTTTTTGTTGTTATGAAAGTTTTAAGATCAATAAAATCTGCCAAACAGAGACATAGAGACTGTAGAGTTGTGAGAAGGAAAGGTAGGTTATATGTAATTAATAAGACCGATTCTCGCTTCAAAGCTCGACAGGGCTAGTTTATTTTTGCTATCCTCAAATTATTCGTTGAGCCAGACACTCCGATTGGAGCTCCTGCAGTTATTACTACATAATCACCCTTTTTTACGATTCCTTCTTTTTTAGCCAAACTGCAAGCATTCTCAATCATTGCTGAAAAACTTTTGGGTTCTAAAGCATGAATTGTGTGAACCCCCCAGATTAACGCCAATTGTCTGGCAGTTAATCTTTCAGGTGACAAACCTATTATTGGCACGGATGGTCTTTCTCTGGCAGCCCTTTTGGCAGTTCCGCCAGATCTGGTGTAGGTAAAAATGGCTTTTGCCAGAACTGTTTTTACTACTTGAGATGCAGCTGCACTAATAGCATCAGAAGTTGTTACTTCCAGTTTAATTTTTTTGCTTTCTAAGATCTCTCTATAAGATATATCACCTTCCACGCCTCTAATTATTCGATCCATTATCTTGACTGCTTCTATGGGGAATTTTCCCGCAGCAGTTTCTGCTGATAACATCAAGCAATCTGCAGCATCAAATACTGCTGTTGCAACATCGGAGGCTTCAGCTCTCGTTGGTGATGGGGAATTTATCATAGAATCAAGCATTTGCGTTGCAACTACAACTGGTTTTCCTTTGTCTCTACAAGTTTGAACAATTCTTTTTTGAATTATAGGTACTTCCTCTGGAGGCATTTCAACACCTAAATCACCTCTTGCAACCATTGCTGCGTCACAGTGATCAAGAATTTCATCCATCCTTTTAATAGCTAATGGTTTTTCAAATTTTGCCATTATTCCTGTTTGACCATTAATTTTTTTTTTTAAATTTATGATATCTTGTGCTTTTTGAACAAATGAAAGTGCTATGTAATCGAGTCCTAGGTCTAGGCAAAATTCTAAATCCTTGAAGTCCTTATTGGTAAGGGCAGACATTTTTAAAAATGTATCAGGAACATTCACACCTTTCATATTAGAAATTTTTCCACCATTGATGACTTCAGTTACAATTTTGTCTGAAGTAACACTATTAACGTTCAAGGTAACTTTTCCATCATCAATAAGAATTTTAGTATTTTTTTTAACTGATTTAAATATTTCTGGATGAGGAAGAAAAACTCTTTTTTCATTTCCAAGTTTTGGACTTAAGTCTAACAAAAACTTTTGATTTTTTTTTAACAAAATTGATGAATTTTTAAATTTGCCAATTCTTACTTTTGGTCCCTGAAGATCTCCTAGGATAGCTATTGGTCTCCCCAATCTCTTTTCATATTGACGAATGTGAAACACTTTTTTTTTATGATCTTCGTGTGATCCATGGCTAAAATTTAGCCTAAATATGTCAGCTCCTGCCTGAAATAGTGAGTGAATTTTGAGAGGGGAAGAAGAGGAAGGACCTAGGGTAGCAATGATTTTAGTGTTTCTATTTCTCAACATTTTGTTGTTTTTAGCATATTATATAGAAAATTAATTAAAAAATGTATTTTTAAATGAATGAAATTTTTTCTCTCAAAGAATTTGATTTAAAAAAACAACGAACACACATTGTTTTTATTTGTGATCATGCATCAAATTTTATACCAAAATCCTTCAAGAATCTTGGTTTACAAGGTAATATTCTATCATCACACATTGCTTGGGATATTGGATCAAAACAAGTTTGCTTGAAATTAACTAAGCTATTAAATCAAAGTTGTTTTCTGTCTAATTTTTCAAGACTAGTAATTGATCCAAACAGAAAAAAAAATGTTCAAGATTTAATAGCAAAAAGATCTTTTGATTTTGAGATTCCAGGAAATAAAAAATTAAATCTTGCAGAAAAGAACAGAAGAATCAAAAAATTTTATGATCCCTACCATATGGGTTTGGCTAAAATAATTGATTTAAAAAAAAGAAAACACGGAAAGGTGATTTTAATTTCTATCCATAGTTTTACAAAAAAATCACCTAAATTTGATAGAGGACCAGAAATTGGTCTTTTATGGAATAAGAATATGAATTTATTATTACCAATACAAAAAAAATTAATTAGCCATAAAGTGCATATAGGGAGAAATTATCCATATTCTGGATTTTATTATAATCATACTTTAGACTACCATTCTCGTAATGGTATTTTAGATAATATTTCGATTGAGATTAGAAACGATTTGATTTGTCATCCAAAAGGAATTAAAAATTGTGTTAGATTACTTTATGATGTTTTTAGAGATTTGTTAGATGAGTGATAGATTAAAAAAAGAAAGTATTGAAGCTGCAACTTTTCGTAGACTTGTTGATCATTTGCAAAAGAACACAGATTTGCAAAACATTGATTTGATGGATTTAGCAGGTTTTTGTAGAAACTGCTTATCAAAATGGATGGTAGAGGAGGCAAAAAAACAAAATGTCATTTTGGATTATGAAGAAGTGCGTTCAGATATTTATGGAATGGAATACTCTGAATGGAAAAAGAAATATCAAAAACCACTAAAATAAATGAATATTTTAATTACTGGTGTAGCAGGTTTTATTGGTTTTCATACCTCCAAACTTCTACTTAAGAAAAAACACAATTTGTACGGAATTGATAATCTAAATGATTATTATGATGTTAATCTTAAGAAAGATAGATTAAAACAACTAAGAAAATATTCTAAGTTTGATTTTTTTAAGAAAAATATTGAGGACAAAAATTTATGCAAATTTTTTAGAAAGAAAAAGATTGATCTTATAATAAATCTGGCGGCTCAAGCTGGGGTAAGACACTCTTTGAAAGATCCATACTCCTATATTAATTCAAATGTTATGGGTCAATTAAATATGCTAGAACTAGCAAAGATCTGTAATGTAAAGAAATTTATTTATGCAAGTTCTTCGTCTGTTTATGGAGGAAATAAAACATTACCATTTTCCATCACACAAAGAGTTGACAACCCTATCTCTCTTTATGCTGCTTCTAAAAAATCCACTGAGTTGCTATCAGAATGTTATTCACATTTGTTTGGAATTCAATGCATTGGTCTAAGGTTTTTTACTGTCTATGGACCCTGGGGTAGACCTGATATGGCAACCTTTATTTTTACCAAAAAAATTATTGAAAAGAAAAAGATTGATATCTTTAATTATGGAAAAATGGAAAGAGACTTTACTTATATTGATGACGTGGTTGATGGTATTTATGGAGCCATAACTCTTAATAAAAAATTTAAACATAAAATCTACAATTTAGGTAATAGTCATCCTGAAATTTTAACTGATTTTATAACTCTCATTGAAAATACCTTAAATATTAAAGCTAAAAAGAATTTAATTTCCATTCAACCAGGCGATGTTAAAAAGACTTTTGCAGATATCCAAGAAAGTAAGAATGATCTAAGTTTTTCACCTAAAACTAAGATTAAAGATGGAATACCGCAGTTTATTAAGTGGTACAAAAAATATTATGAAACTTAAAAAATTTGATTAATTTTCTTGGAGTAATAATTAAAAACCTTGTCTCTTTTTATTTTTTGTGTTTGAGTTAACAAACCTTTCTCGTAAGTAAAAGGTTCGTTAATCACGATATATTTTCTTATTCTTTCTATGCTGTTTAATTGTTTGTTAACTTTATCTACAACTGTTTTTATGTCATCTTGGATGAATTGTTCGTTTAACACAATTAAAGCAATTAAAAATGGTTTTCCATCACCATACACTACGGCTTGATTGATTTCAATTTGGCTTGTTAACAGGTTTTCTATTTTTTGTCCCGAAATATTATCTCCACCTGATGTGACAATTAGATCTTTTTTCCTTCCATTTATTACTAATCGTCCAATTTTATCAAGATACCCTAAATCACCAGTATGCAACCAATTTCTTTTAATTGTTTGATTTGTTAAATGTTTGTTTTTCCAATAACCAATCATTACATTTTTTCCTTTTACTAAAATTTCTCCATCTTTGGAAATTTTAATTTTTACATTTTTAACTGGAAATCCGACTGTTTCTGGATCATTATCATATTTCGTATTACAACTAATTAGAGGAGATGCCTCAGTTTGACCATAACCTTGAAGAAGAGATAACCCAATTCTATTAAAAAAATTCCCTACCACTGGGCTTAATGCAGCTCCACCAGATATAAAAGTTTTAACTTTACCTCCAAAATTATTTTTAAGCTTTTTTGATAAGAAAAGTTTTATAAATATTTTGCTAAAAAAAACGTTAAAAATACTCAGATTTTTTTTTTTATAATCGTCAACATATTTGAATATATTCTTTAATATAAAATTCATTATTGCACCTGATTTATTAGCGCGAGACTTGATTTTTTTGTAGATGTTTTCGTAAAGTCGGGGTACTGCTGAAACGATTGTAGGTTTAACTTCCTTAATTTCGTTTAAAAGTTTTTCCAAGGATGTACAGAAAAATATTTCAGCTCCAATTAATAATGGAAAATAAAGCCCAGCCATTCGTTCATATGAATGTGATAAAGGAAGAAAAGAAAGAAATCTTTCGTCTTCAATTTTAAATTGATTTATCAACTCAAGTGCAGCATCTAAGTTGTGAATTAGTGATTCATGACTAAGAACCACACCCTTAGGGTTATTGCTTGTTCCAGAAGTATAAATTATTGTTGAAATATCCTTTTGGTTAATTTTGGGAGTATTCTTAGGGCCATGAATTTTAGATATTATCTGATTGTAATTGTAGAATTTTTTATTTTTCTCAATAAGAATGGTTTTAGAATTTTTGAGTTTTCTTAAAAATTTTTTATTTTCTTCATAAACTAAATGATTCTCAATTATTATTAATTTTGGTTTACAGTCATTTATTATGAATTGGTTGTCGTTTATATTATTAGTTACAAAGCTTGGGACAGTGATTGCTCCAATTGACATTATGGCTAAATCAAACTCGACCCATTCTATTCTATTGCTAGACAATAGAAAAACTCTATCCCCTTTTTTAATTTTTAGTTTTTTTAGAAAAGTAATAATTCTTTCAATATTTAAGTTTAATTCTTTAAATGATTTTCCAACCCATTCCCCATTTTCTTTTTTGTATAAAAAATTTTTCTCTGGAAATTTCTGTTCATAAAATTTAAAAATATCTGGTAATGATTCAGCATTATTTAAAATGCTTGAAATTTTCAATTTTTTATTCATTTTAATAAAATACAAAATATTAATTTTTTTTTAAATCATTTATTATGTCAACATTGCCAATATGGGATTTAACTGATTTTTATCCAAGTTACAAATCAAAGTTAATTTATAAAGATCTAAAAAAATTAGGTAGTTTATGCACCTTTTTTTCCAAACAATACAAAAACAAACTTAGAAGTATACATAAAAATGAATTAAAGAAGTCATTAGTAGAGTTTGAAACTATTGAAGAAAAAATTGTTTCTCTTAAAAGTTTTGCTTTTTTAACTCATTGCACAGACCAACTTAATAAAGAAAAAACAAAATTTTACCAAGATATTGAAGAATCACTATCAAAAATAGAGAAAAAAATTATATTTTATACAATTGAGTTAAATAAACTCCCAAAAGAGAAATCTGATGTTTTTTCTAAAACAAAGTATAAGAATTGGATTAGAAATCTAAAAAGATTAAAAAAATATCAAAAATCTGAAATTGTAGAATCTTTGCTGATGGAAAAAGCAATAACAAGTTCATCAGCATGGATTAAATTTTTTGACCAAACTATGGCAAGATTAAAATTTTCTTTTAGAGGTAGATCTTTAACTGAAACGGAAGTGCTAGATTTATTAACTTCTTCAGAGAAATCCATAAGAAAAGATGCAGCCTTATGCTTTGGGAAAACTTTAAAAGAAAATATTTTTCATTTTAGTTTTGTAATGAATAATATTTCAAAAGATTTAGATATAGAAAAAACCCTTAGGGGATTTAAATTTTCAGAATCCTCTAGACATTTGTCAAATCAGATTGAAAAAGATGATGTGGATTCATTAGTAAAAACAGTAACCTCTAGTTATTCTTTAATTTGTCATAGATACTATAAATATAAGTCAAAATATTTTGGTGGAAAAAAACTTAATTTTTGGGATAGAAATGCTCCTTATCCGAATTCTAAGGATATTAAAATTTCTTGGAGTGAAGCAAAAAGGATTGTTTTAGATTCTTATTATAATTTTGATAAAAGGATGGGTGATATAGCAAAAATTTTTTTTGATAAATCCTGGATTCATGCAAAATTATTAAAGGGAAAAACATCAGGAGCTTTTTCTCATCCAACGGTGCCTAAGTGCCATCCATATATATTATTAAATTTTCAAGGAAAAATAAGAGATGTTATGACTCTAGCACATGAGCTTGGTCATGGAATACATCAATATTTAGCCAATAAAAATGGCTTGCTTTTGGCTGATACACCCTTAACTTTAGCTGAGACAGCAAGTGTTTTTGGTGAAATGTTAACTTTTAGATCATTGATCCAAAACTCGAAGAATAATGATGAAAAAATTTATCTGCTAAGAAGTAAAATTGAAGATATGTTGAATACTGTTTTCAGGCAAATTGCTTTTTTTATTTTTGAGAGAAGAGTTCATGAGAAAAGAATGAATGGTGAATTGTCAGATGATGAAATCTCTGAATTATGGATGGAATCACAAAAGGAGAGTTTGGGAAAAAGTGTCTACTTGACAAATGATTACAAGTATTTTTGGGCTTACATACCTCATTTTATCCATTCTCCGTTTTATGTTTATGCTTATGCATTTGGAGACTGTTTGGTTAACTCCCTTTATTCCAGGTATACAGAGAATACAAAAGATTTTAATAAAAAATACACCAAACTTCTCGAGTCAGGAGGTTCACAACATTATCAAAAGCTTCTTGAAAGTTTTGATTTGGATCCCAAGGAAAAAAACTTTTGGCAAATGGGTATGAACCTAATAAAAAATCTTATAGATGAATTAGAACAATTGAGCTAGATTGTGTCTATGAAATTAGCCATTCCAACAGAAATATATGATGGTGAGAATAGAGTCGGGATTACACCTGATTGTGTGCCCACTCTAATTAAAATGGGGTTTTCTGTTCACATACAATCCAATGCCGGCATATTATCATCGTTTACAGATGATGATTACAAAAGAAGTGGTGCTAAAATCTCTTCAAAACTTAGTGAACTTTATAAAAAGGCTGATTTAGTCGTAAAAATTCAGAGGCCATCAAAACAAAAGAAAATCAATGAATTTAATTTGTTAAAAGATTGTAGTCTCTTGACATTGTTATATGAACAAAAGTTTAAAGTTGAATTTAATTTACTTAAGAAATTAAAAGTTAATGTATTTGCTCTTGAGAAAATGCCAAGAATCTCTAGAGCCCAAAGTATGGATGTTTTATCATCTCAAAGTAATTTGTCTGGTTATAAGGCTGTCATTGACGCTGCAAGTGAATTTAATAAAGCGTTTCCTTTGATGATGACATCAGCAGGAACGGTTGCGCCTGCCAAAGTGCTTATAATAGGTGCTGGTGTTGCTGGCTTACAAGCAATTGCTACAGCAAAAAGATTGGGTGCAGTCGTTTTGTCTTTTGATGTAAGAGCCTCAACGAAAGAACAAGTTGAAAGTTTAGGTGCCAAATTTGTTGAAGTTTCTGGGGGTGATTCAGGAGAAACATCTTCTGGTTATGCCAAGGAAATGTCTAAAAGCTACAAAAAAAAGCAAGCGAAATTGCTTGAAGAAACGATTAAAAAGATGGATATTGTGATAACTACCGCCTTGATACCAGGCAAACCAGCTCCAAGGCTCATCAGTAAAAAAATGGTAGAATCTATGAAAGTTGGAAGTATCATTGTTGACTTAGCATCCGAGTTTGGTGGCAACTGTGAGCTAACAAAACATGGAGAAATTGTTAATTTTAAATCGAAAAAAATCATAGGTCCTAGAAATTTGGCTGCGACTGTTGCTCAAGATTCCTCAAGGCTTTTTTCCAAAAATGTAATTAATTTTCTTAAAAATTCATGTGATTCTGGAAAATTTCAAAAATTTAATTGGGATGATGAAGTGGTAAAGGAAACGTGTGTTATAAAGAACTTTCGCAACTTAAAATCTAAGGGGAAATAAATGGAAAACATCGATCCAGTTATAAATTTAATTATGATTTTTATCTTAGCCTGCATAATTGGCTACTATGTTATTTGGGGGGTTACTTCTGCTTTGCACTCGCCATTAATGGCTGTAACTAATGCCATATCAAGTGTTATAATAGTTGGTGCTTTGATTGCCGCAGGACCAGAAGATTTGAATTTTTCTTCAATTATGGGATTTCTTGCCATTGTATTGGCTTCAGTAAATATCTTTGGTGGGTTTGTGGTTTCACATAGAATGCTTTCAATGTTCAAAAAAAAAGAAAAAAAAAAATAAATGACTGAGAACCTGACTGCCATAAGTTATCTAATTTCAGCTATCTTTTTTATTCTAGCTTTGAAAGGTCTTTCTCATCCTGAATCTGCAAGAAATGGAAACATTATGGGTATTATTGGAATGATAATAGCCATAGTCACAACTCTATTTAACCCAAATGTTCTTTCTTACGAATTAATTGTTTTAGGAATTTTGATAGGTGGAGCGATTGGGACTTACATAGCAATAAGAATAGATATGACTGCATTGCCACAATTAGTAGCGGCCTTTCATTCATTAGTTGGTTTAGCTGCAGTTTTTGTTGCTACTAGTGCATTTTATTCGCCAGATAGCTATGGAATAGTCAGTCAAGAAGGTATTATTTTTCCTTCGAGTCTAGTAGAAATGTCGATTGGTGTTGCAATAGGTGCAATTACTTTCACTGGTTCAATAATAGCTTTTTTAAAATTGCAAGGTTTGGTAAGTGGGGCTCCAACAACTTTTTTCGGTCAACATCTTCTTAATTTGGCAATATTTATTTCATTAGTTGTACTAACTGTAATTTTTACAATGGAATCATCAAAAGATGTTTTTTGGATAATTGTTGGTTTGTCATTAGCTCTTGGAGTGTTGTTAATCATTCCAATTGGAGGAGCAGATATGCGAGTTGTGGTTTCAATGTTAAATTCTTATTCTGGTTGGGCAGCAGCTGGAATTGGCTTTACACTGTCCAATCATTTGTTAATTATTGTCGGTTCATTGG
>CAZAFN010000025.1:0-21998 GCA_964484795.1 uncultured Alphaproteobacteria bacterium
ATTTGGCCTAATCAAAAGAAAGCATTGGGTATAATTCAAGTTGATGCTGAAGAAAAAGCAAAATCAGCCAAAACAGCAATGTGTTTTTCAAGAATTAATACTTTATTATCAATCCCAATGCTTTATTGTATGGTTGGAGCGCAAAACCTATATTAATTTTTTTTATCTTCTTGTTGGAAGCCAAAAATAATTATTAACGGAGAAGCAATAAATATTGATGAATATGTACCTATTAAAACACCCCAGATCATTGCACTTACAAACCCCCTAACAACTTCTCCTCCAAAATAAAATAAAGCAGCTAAGGCTAAAAGTGTAGTTAAGGACGTCATAATTGTCCTTGATAATGTTTGATTAATTGAAGTATTTAATAAATCAGATATAACAACTTGTGATTTTATTAGGTTTTCTCTAACTCTATCAAAAACAACCACTGTATCATTTATAGAATAACCAGCAATTGTAAGTATTGCTGCAATAGAAGCTAAATTAAACTCAATTTGAGTAATAGCAAAAAAACCTAAAGTGGAAATCACATCATGAAAAAGAGCAATTAAAGCACCTAGACCAAATTGCCATCCTGAAAATCTAAACCAAATATAAATAAACATTGCAAATAATGACAATAGAATTGCTTTAATTCCCATTATTGTAAGTTCTTTACCTACTTTGGGGCCCACAAACTCTACTCTTCTATAATCAATATCTTTTGAAAGAGAGTTTTTAAGTTTGTCAATTATTTCTTCCTGACTAGATTCTTGTTCTGATTGTTTCTCTATTCTGAAAAGAATAATTTCAGGTTGACCAAATTCTTGAATTTCAGCATTACCTATTGATAAGCCAGATATTTTTGATCTTAATTCAGTTAAATTTGGTGGAGTATCAAATTTTGCTTCAATCATAATTCCACCTTTAAAATCTATTCCCAAATTTAAATTTTTATAAAAAAATAAAAATAAAGATGTTGAAATCAGAATTAATGAAAAAATAAAAGCCAAAAGTTTATATTTAAAAAAATCAAAATTAAATTTCATGATTACTTCACCAGCGAATGTTATCTGGTTTAAATTTCAAAACCCAAACACTAACTATTAATTTAGTAAGGATCAAGGCTGTAAACATTGATGAAACAATTCCTATACTTAAAGTTACTGCAAAACCCTTTATTGGACCTGAACCATAGTTAAAAAGCAAAATTGCAGCTATTAGTGTTGTAATATTAGCATCAACAATGGTCTTTAGAGCAAATTTATAACCAAGTTCAACTGAATTAATTACAGACCTACCAGAATTTAATTCTTCTTTAATTCTTTCAAAGACAAGAACATTGGCATCAACTGCCATACCAATTGTTAATACAATGCCAGCAATTCCAGGCATTGTTAGAGTTGCCTCAATTAGGCTTAACATAGAAATAAGCAATATGATATTAAAAATTATTGCAAAATCTGCTATCAAACCAAAAAAACGGTATTTTAGCACCATAAAAACTATAACTAAAACAAACCCAATTAATAAAGCTTTCTTACCGGATTCAATTGAATCCTTTCCTAAACTTGGTCCAACCGTTCTTTCTTCTAAAACTTCAATAGGGGCAGGAAGAGAACCAGCTCTTAATAAAACTGCTAAATCATTTGCAGTTTCAGGGGAAAAATTACCACTAATATTACCTTGTCCTCCAGTTATAGGCTCTCGAATTTGTGGCGCACTAATAACCTTGTTATCCAACAAAATTGCAAGTCTTTGATATGTATTGTCTGTTGTTATTTTTGCAAATTTTTTTGCTCCTTTTTTATCAAATTCAAAAGCAACAACATATCTTCCACTTTGAGGATCAACTGTTGCCGCAGCATTATTTAATCTTTCTCCTGTAAGTAAAACTCTTTTTTTTACAACAAATTCTTTTTCATATCCAGTTGGGTCAGCATTAGGAACTTTTAAAGTTCCTGGAGGCAACTTGCCTCGTTGCTCTGCTAATTCAACAGTCGTGGGGTCGAGCAAATGAAAGTTTAGTTTAGCTGTTCTTCCAATCAAAGCTTTAATTCTATCAGGATTCTTTATACCAGGAAGTTGCACAACAATTCTATCATCACCTTGTTTTTGAATTATTGGTTCTTTCGTTCCAGATTCATCAACTCGTTTTCTTACAACTTCAATTGACTGATCAACTGTTCTAATTTTAGTATCAAGAATATATTGTTCAGAAAAAATCATATTTAACAAATTTCCTTCAGAATCAATGTTAATTCTTTTATCAATATTTTCTCTTATTTTCGTCTTAGCTAAAGATAATTTCTGATCATTCGATATAGTAACAACAGCACCTATTACTTTAGCTCCAAGATTACTATATTTAATTTTCTCTTTTCTTAATATTGATCTGATTTGATCAACTAAATCTTCTGATTTTTCTTTTAAAACTGAATTTGTATCTACTTCAAGCAAAAGATGGGAGCCTCCCTGAAGATCTAAACCAAGAATTACTTGCTTTTTTGAAGCATAACCAGGTAAAGCAGTAACTTCACTTTTTCCATATAGATTGGGAATCACATAATAAATGGCCATTAAACACACCATTATTACAAAAGCCACAGTCCATTTTCCTGTCTTTAACATTAAACTACTATTTTTTTTTTAAAACGTCAGCAATTGTAGCTCTTAATACAACTACATCAACATTATTAGAAATTTCCAAATTAAGTTTTTCATCATCTGCTTTGGTAACTTTTCCAATTATTCCTCCACTAGTCAAAACTTCATCACCCCTTTTAATTGAATCTAAAAGAATTTTGTGCTCTTTAGCTTTTTTTTGCTGAGGTCTAATCAACAAGAAATAAAAAATTAAAAAAATAAGGATTAAAGGTAAAAAAGAACCTAGCATATTAGGTGCATGTTGAGCTGATTGAGCATAAGCGTAATTAACCATATAACCTCTAAAAAAATTGTTTACATATAAATATTAAAAAATCAATATATTAAAACTTAATTAATATAAGTATAAAATAAGGAAATGATTAAAAGCATCAAGTAAAATATGAAATTTTTAAAAAACAAAGATTATTTAACAAAATTTGATTCCTTCATTTTTTTGCCTAAATGTATGGAAATTTTACCCCTGGAGTTAAATTTAAAAATAAAGATTGATGATTTACTAGAAATTGAAGATCAAAAAAATCAAATTATTAAAAACACACAACTGTTTGCTGAAGGCAAACCTAGTAATAATATTTTACTTTGGGGAGCTAAAGGAATGGGTAAATCAACTTTAATTAAATGCGTAGTAAAATTTATAAATTGCACACTAAAGAATAACGTAAAATTAATTGAAATTTTTAATAATAATCTAGAATTTCTTCCAGACATTGTTTATCAGTTAAATAAAACGGGCAATAAATTTATTATTTTCATTGATGATGTAACATTCTACAAAACTGATAAAAATTTCTCACTATTTAAAAGTTTGTTGGAAGGCAGCATTCTTAGCAATACAAATAATATTAAATATTACATCACATCTAATTTAAGACACCTATCAAGTAAAAATGACACTGCAATTTCTAATGATGATCCATTAACGAGTAAAGAAGCCAAAAATAATTTGATTTCTCTATCAGATCGATTTGGTTGCTGGATAGGTTTTCATAGAATTACAAAATCACAATATTTAAAAATTGTAGACCACTACATAAAAAAACATTCATTAAATAATCTATCCAAAAACATTCACAATTTAGCCATAGAATGGTCAATTGCAAAAGGTGAGTTTTCAGGAAGAACAGCAATTCAATTTTTAAATAATTTAATTTTAAATCAAGACAAATATTGAAGAGGGTCCACTGCTTCTTTACCTTTTCTAATTTCAAAGTGCAATTGTGGGTTTTTTACATTTCCAGAATTTCCAACTGAACCAATAGATTCTCCTTTTTTAACAGAACTATCCTTTTTAAAAAAAATCTCATCTAAATGGGCATATGCTGTAATCCAATTTTTTGAATGTTTAATTAAAATTAAATTTCCGTAACCAGGAATCTCATTACCAGTATATATTATTTTCCCATCATCAGATGCTTTCACATCCATACCTTTACTAGATACTATGTTTATACCATCATTAAAAAAACCAGGTGATTGACTTCCAAATTTTGAAATTACTTTCCCTTTTATTGGCCAGATAAACTTTAAATCTCTGGAAATATTTAAATTTTTTTTTTCTTGAAATATTCCCTTTGTGTTTTTTTCTATATTTATTTTTTTTTTATTCTTTGTTACTTTTTTGTTCAAACTATTAAGATTTTTATTAATATTTTTTTTTGAATATTTCAATGAAGTGGCAGGAATTATTATTTTTTGACCTTTGTTTATCTGATTTATATTTGTTATTTTGTTAACTTTTGAAATTGAAAACACATCAATATTATAGTTTCTTGATATTGAATATAGGGTGTCCCCTTCTTTGACAATGTGGACATTCTGAGTAGGTATAATTATTTTTTGTTTAGGGTATATTCTATAAGGAGAACGTATATTATTTGCTTCTATGATTTCTCTTATTGAAATATTAAATTTTTTAGATATAGAAAAAAGGTTGTCACCTTTGTTAACGTAATATGTGTTTGCCCTACTTTGTTCTTTATCAAAAAAATCTACAATCCTATACTTTTCATAAATTAAATTTTCACAACCACAAAGAATAAATAAAAATAAAATGTAAAATCTATTCATTTACTTTCTTTTCCTTCTAATAATGGTACAAATCTAACATTCATCAAGTTATCAATAATTATGTTATTTTTTTTTTTTGTAACTTTCTTTAAAATTTGATCTTCATAATCATCTCCAACAGGTACAATCATAATTCCATTGATTGATAATTGATTAACAAGGTTTTTTGGTATATCAGGAGCACTCGCTGTTACAATAATTCTATCAAAAGGTGCCTGCTCAACCCAACCTAAACCACCATCATTATGCTTAAAAAAAACATTAGAAACATACATTTTTTTTAACAATCTTTCAGCTTTGGAAACCAAAGTTTTATATCTTTCTATAGAATAAACAAATCTCACAAGTTTCGACAAAATAAATGTTTGGTAACCGCTACCTGTTCCTATTTCAAGAACTCTCATTTTACTTTCCAATTCTAAAAACTGTGTCATAAATGCAACAACAAGAGGTTGTGAGATTGTTTGACCACAATCTATAGGCAGTGCAATATTTAGATTACATTTTTTTTTTAAATTTTCATCAACAAATAGACTTCTATCTATATTTTCAATTACATTTAAGATTTTTGAATCAGATATTCCTTTTTTTCTCAGTTCTAATATTAAATTAATTTTGCTATTTAATTTTTTCATCATTTTTTTTAGAACTAATTTTCTTTAAACCTTTCATATAATTTCTCAATTTTTCTGGGATAATAATTGAACCATCATCACATTGAAAATTTTCCAAGATTCCAATAATAATTCTTCCTATAGCAAGAGATGATCCATTTAGTGTATGAGGGTAATAAATTTCACCGCTTTCATAATTTTTTACTCTCATTTTCATTCTTCTTGATTGAAAATCTTTGCAATTTGAACAACTAGAAACTTCTCTATATTTGTTTTGCCCTGGCATCCAGATCTCAATATCAATTGTATATGAAGATGAAAAACCAACGTCACTTGAACATAATTCAACTAATCTATAAGGCAAATTAATTGTCTCTAAAATCTTTTCAACACATTGTGTCATTCTTTCAAGTTCTTTCATTGATTTTTCTGGACTAGTTATTGAAACCAACTCAACTTTACCAAACTGATGTTCTCTCATCAGACCTTTTGTATCCATTCCTGAAGCACCTGCTTCTGCTCTAAAACAATTAGTAAATGAAGTATATCTTAACGGCAAATCATTGCTATCTATCACCTCATCCCTATGTAAATTAGTTAACGGCACCTCAGCAGTTGGAATCAACCACAAATCATTTAAATTGGTTTGAAAAAGATCATCAGAAAATTTGGGAAGTTGACCGGTTCCAATCAAGCAATGACTTTTAACTAGTTCAGGAACTTTACATTCCAAATAATTAAATAAATCTACATTAATATCTAACATTAAATTAATTAATGCCCTGTGCAATAAAGCAAGTTCTGATTTTAGGACAGAGAACCTACTACCAGAAACCTTAGATGCCTTTTCATAATTTAGTAATTTTAGGTTTTCTCCTAGTTGAAGGTGATTTTTAGGTTTAAAAGAAAATTTTTTTTTCTCGCCTACCACCTTGGTTATCTTATTGTCTTTATCCGAATTACCTATAGGTGTTTTGTCATCTAAAATATTTGGAATTTCAATTAACAAATTATTTAATTCAATACTTTTTTGGTCCGCTAGATTATTAAATTTTTCAATATCTTGTTTAATTTTGACAACATCACCTTTTAACTTTTTTATTTCACTTTGATTTTTTAAAGATGAAAATTTTTTTGAAATTAAATTTCTTTTTTCTTGTAATTCCTGAGTTTTTTTTAAATTTTCTAGGTATGTATCATAAATTTTAATAATTTCCTTACTGCAAATCGGCAAATTTCTTTTTTTTAAAGCTTCATCAAATATCTTTCCATTTTTTTTTATGAATTTAATATCATGCATAATTATTTTTTATTAATAAAAAATTTAATGAATAACACTGAAAATTCATAAAAGATAATTAACGGAATAGCAATGCCTAACTGAGAAATTACATCTGGTGGAGTAAATAAAGCAGAAAAAATCAAAATTCCAATTACAAAATATTTCCTGTTTTTTCTAAGAATATTTTCATTCAAAATATTAAATTTAGTTAGTAATATGATTAATATTGGAAACTGAAAAGATAGTCCACTTGTAAATAGTAGAAACATTGTTAATTTCATATATTCTGAATATCTTGACTCTAAGTGTAATGGGAATGAATTATCTAAAAAATTTTCAAAAGATATAAAGAAAGACCAAATCATAGGAATTAAAAAAAAATAAGCAAAAAAAACTCCAAGAAAAAAAAGAATTGGAACCAAAAACAAGGTTGGATAAAAAATTAATTTTTCCTTTTTGTAGAGTGCTGGCGAAATAAATAATATAAATTGCAAAATAAAAAAAGGAAATGAAAGTAAAAAAGATGAAAACAATGCTATTTTAAGATTAGAAACAAATACTTCGGGAAGTCCGGTAAAGATCATTCTTCTTTCAGAAGCATCTTCAAACAAATTAAATAATGGATTTGATAGAAATTCACCAACTAAATTTGAATTATAAAAAAAAAAAACAAAACAAAAAATTAAAAAAATAAAACTTATAATTAATCTATTCCTTAATTCTTTAAGATGTTCTAAATAACTCATAAAGTTTTATATCTTTTTCTCAGAAAGTGATGTTTTTTTTACAACTTTTTTCTTTCTTTTCTTCGTTTTTTCTAAATCTGACTCAATCTTAGATAATTCAAATTTAAAATTATAAAAATATCTACTTACTTTCCTATAAAAAAGACCAATTTTTTTAGAAATCATTGGAATTTCTTCAGGCTTAACAAATATAATTAAAAAAAAGAATATAATTAAAAGTTCAATCAGACCAATATTAAACATTAACTTTTATTGTCATCACTCTTATCATCCTTTAATCCTTGCTTGAAAGACTTAATTCCTTTTGCCAATTCACCGGCAACCTTAGGAAGTTTTCCTGCACCAAAAACAATTAGAACAATAACCAAAATTAAAAGTATTTCCCAATGACCAAGACCAAACATATTTTAAACTCCTAGATTATCTTCATTCTACAAAATAATTGATTCCAATTCATCAACTTTTGGTAAATCTTTAATTGATTCTAATCCAAAATGTCTCAAAAACTCAGAATCTGTTATCCATGTAACAGGCCTACCTGGTGTTTCTCTTCTTCCAGATGGTTTTATCCATTTTAATTCAAGAAGTGCATCAAGCGTACCTCTAAAAACTGGTTTTCCACGTATTTTCTCTATTTCTGCTCTAGTGACTGGTTGATGATAAGATATTATTGCCAATGTTTCTATTGCAGCATTTGATAAATTTTTAGTCTTTTTTGTTTCAACAATTAAATACTTTTGTAAATGCGCTGATGTTCTAAAATAAAATTTGTCATCAACTGACATTAAAACCACACCTCTACTCTCATAATCTGATTTTAATTCATGAATTATTTTTTCTAAATTAAAATCTCCATATTCCGACAACATTTTTTTTAAACTTTGTTTACTTAAAGGTTCTGATGCTGAAAAAATAAGCGCTTCAATATAGTTTTTGGCATCTAAATCATTCATAGCTTTGATTTTACCATAATCTTTTCAAAATGGTTTTTTTGATTTATCTCTATCTTTCCATCTTTAACTTTATTCAGTGAAGCAGATAATAATGAAATTATAGCAGATTTTCTTTTTTTTAAATTTTGGAAACCTTCAGGTAAAAAATTAAAAAGAAAAATCCAATCTTTCTTTTTTGAAGAGAAGAGTTTATCCAACCATATTAATCCATCTTCAATTGTATACAAATTACCTTCATCTGCTAAAATTCTTATTGTGTTTTTCTTTTTAAATATTTCCATATATTTAAGTATTAAGTCATGAAGTGAAATCCTTGGAACTAATTTGTTACTTATTACAAATTCATTTTTAATACTAACGTTGTAAAAATCAATTCCTTCTTGTGGTTGTTCAAATATTTCTTTTGAAAGTTTTTTTATAGCATTGTAGTGAATTAACCTTCTAGTCAAGTCTTCTTCAATTTCTTCTATCTCATCAGGTTCATCATCTGGTAACAATAGTTTGGATTTTAAATATGCTAATAACGAAGCCATTACAAGATAATCCGCTGATAATTTAAGCTCAGCTAGATTATGATTTATAAATTCTAGATATTGGTTTGCTAATTCCAATATTGATATTTTTTTTATGTCAACTTTTTGTTTTTTTGATAATTCCAAAAGTAGATCTAGGGGGCCTTCATAGCCACTTATATTTATGTTTAGTTGCATCACAAAGTAACCAATTGATTATTAATTAATTCTTCCTTAATTTTTTTAACATCTAATTCTTTTTTTTTAATTCCATACACATAATTTACAAAATAATCATAATGTTTTTTTTTTATTTTTTTAACAAACTCTTGTATAAGTTCCATTTCATCTAGTTTACCTTTACAATATAAAATTATATCGCAACCACCTTTGTAAGATTTAATCACCCTCTCCTTTAATTTTCCAGATAATGCTTCCATAGAAATATCATCAGATAAAATAATTCCATTAAATTTAAACTTTTTTCTTAAAAATTCTTTAATTATTTTTTTTGAATATGTTGAAACTTTTTCATCTATTTTAGAGTATATAATATGTGCAAGCATAACTAAGCTAAGGTCTTTAAGAATTCTAAATGGCACTAAATCACTATTTATTAAATTATTTGGAGCAATATCAACTATTGAAACGTTCTTATGGGTATCAGTTGTTGAACGTCCATGTCCAGGAAAATGTTTCGGAACTGGAATTAAACCAGAATCCTTAAGCCCTTTGCAAAATTCAATTGATAAATCCAAAACAACATTAGGATCTGAACTAAAAGATCTATCTCCTATAACATTATGAGCAAAATCAAAAAAAATGTCACAGACAGGTGAAAAATTAACATTAACGCCTATTTCACTTAATTCACATCCCATTAAATACGATGAATAATAAGATAATCTTAAAGCTTTAGATTTATCAATTTGATAAAGGTCACCAAAGGATTTTTGAGGTGAATATTTAAGAAATTCTTCATTATTCAATCTTTGAACCCTACCACCTTCCTGATCAATGAAAATTAATACATTAGGATTTTTTGTTGAACATTTTAAATCTTTAATTAAATTTGTTATTTGTCTCTTATTTGAAAAATTTCTTTTAAAAAGAATAAATCCAAATGGATTCGTTTCTTGGAAAAAATTAATTTCACTTTTTTTTAATTTTTTTCCATTAACAGAGAAAACAATACCATCGGGAATATTCATTTAAAAATTTTCCTTAACAACAATACATTGTAATTTTATTTCAACGATTTTTTTACAAATAAGACTTGCTTCATCATAAAAAAACAATTTATCACTTACAATTCTATAAAATATATCTTTAGAATTAATATTTTTTTTTTTTACTATTAAATCTAATCCCATCACTTGAGAAGAAATCTTATTTTTAAATTTTTTGGAAATTAATATACTCTTTTGTTTATCTTTGAAAGAAGCCAACTGAACCCTAAACTTCATATTTGGATTAGAATTATTTTTTTTTTCATCTAATCTTTCGGTATCAATTTTTTTATTAAATTGCTCCATATGTTTTTTTTTTTCAAGAATATCATTAATTGAATTTTCATTTGGCAAATAAACATTATCAACCTTTTCAATTATTTGATTTTGGTTTTCTAAGACTGGATATGCTTTCTCTGGCACAACAGCATTGTAGGAAATTATTATTAAAAAAATTAAGAAAACATATGAAGTTACAATTATAAGAAATTTAATATTAATTTTAAACATTTCACATACTCTCCGGACAATCAATCTTAAGAATTGAAAGACCCTTCTTTATAATTAAACTTATTGCATAAACTAATGCTAATCTTGACATAGAAATATCTTTATTATTTTCTAGGAGAATCTTTTTTTTAGCATCACTATTTCCAAGGCCCCAGTAAGTATGAAAAATTTTTGATAGATCATAAAGATAGTTTGTTATTCTATGTGGCTCAAAAGTTAATGCTGATGTCAAAACAACATTGTAAAAATTACATAGGTATTTAATCAGAATCTTTTCTTCTTCAAGCTTAAGAAAACTTAAATTACAGGAAGAGAAATCTATACTCTCATTGAAGCGTTTTTTAGAAATTGATAATATTGACTGGCATCTAGCAAATGCATATTGCACATAAAAAACAGGGTTCTCCTTATTTTTTTTAAGGATAATCTCGAAATCAAAATCAATTTTTTTTTCTGCATTTCTTGATATCATCATAAATCTTAAAACATCAACACCCACCCTTTTCACAACATCTCTTAATGTAACATAATTACCAGAACGCTTTGACATTTTTAAGATTTTTTTATTCTCTAATAAATTAACTAAGGACGTTAATTTTATTTTAAATTCATATTTTATTTTTTTGTTAATTGCCGCCAATGAATTTTTTAATCTCAAAACGTAACCAGAATGATCCACACCCCAAACATTTATTAATGTATCAAAATTTCTATAAAGTTTATTTTGATGATAGATTATATCAGACATAAAATATGTTAATTCTCCATTAGGTTTAATAAGTGCTCTATCAGAATCATCACCAAATTTTTTGGAACGAAAAAGAAATTGTTTTTCTTTTTGCCATGAACTGTCCTCAACATTTTTAGGTTTATCTTGAAAGCCGTAATAGGCTAATTTCATTTTAATTAATTGATTCTTTAGTTCCTTTGTTTTTGTCTTTGTTGATATTTTTTTTTCTGAGACAAAAAGATTATGTTTAATTCTTAATTTCTTTAAATCATTTTTTATATCTGTCATTACTAGATTAAGTATTTGATTAGTAATGCTTTCACTATCAATTAATTCATTTGGACCATTACGTTCGCAGAACTTTTTAGCTATTTTTTTAAGATATTCTCCAGGATATAAATCATCGGGTAAATTATTTTTTTCTTTTCCTTTAAAAGCATTAATATGAAAAATTACTGTATTAGTAAGTTTCTTAATTTGTTCTCCGGCATCATTTATATAGTACTCTCGAAAAACACTGTGCCCAACTTCTTCCAAAATAGAGGAGATGGTATCCCCAAGAACCGCCCCTCTTGCATGTCCTATATGCATCAATCCAGTTGGATTGGCTGATACAAATTCAACACATATCCTTTTCCTTGAAAGTTGGTAATCATATCTTTCATTTATATTTAAAAGATTTTTCAATTGATTGTGCCAAAAAGAATCAGAACAAAAAATATTCACAAACCCTGGCTTTAAGATTTGAACCTCTTTTATATAATCTATTTTAACCAACTCATTTTTTATAATTTCAGCTAAATTTAATGGAGAAACATTAATTTTTTTTGAAAAAACCATTGCAATATTTGAAGAAACATCGCCAAATTGATTTTTTTGAGGAATTTCTAAACCAAAAGATGATTTATCATAACTGATTTTTTTTAATTTTTTTTTTAAAACTAAACCATCAAGTATATCAATTAATTTATTTTTTAAAATATCGTGATATAGCATTTAAAAATTATATAAATTAAAAAATTTTTTGTGAATGTTAATTGCGTATTTATCTGTCATTCCAGAAATGTAATCACTTATATTTGTATATTTTTCATTTTCATTTTTAAAGACATTCCATTTCTTAGGAAGTAAATCTGGATCATTAACAAACAAATCAAATAATTCTGAAACAATCTTTTTAGCTTTATAAGTCATAACTTTTACAGTTGGGTGGGCATACATATTTTTATTTAAGAATAATTTCAATTCTAATTCTTGTTTTTTCATATAATCACTAAAACAAACAATTTTTTTTTTAGATAATTTAACATCTTCATAAGACTTAATATGAAATTTTTTTAAATTTTCATTTGTATTACTTATCAAATCATCAATCATTAATTTAATGAGTTTTCTTACTAATTCATATTTTGTTCTCTTAGAGTTATCAGATTTTTTATTTTGAATTTTTTTTAATATCTTATTTGATATTTCAATTTGCTCTAACTCTTCAATTCTGAAAAGACCTGCATGTAAAGCATCGTCAATATCATTATTATTATATGCTATATCATCGCAGATAGCTGAAACCTGAGCCTCAAATGAACCATTATTAGATAAACTACCATTAAAATGTGATAAGAATTTTTTTATATATGCTGGCACATTTTTTTTAACTGGACCATTATGTTTTAGCACTCCATCGAGTGTCTCAAAAGTTAAATTCAGTCCATCAAATTCTAAATATTTCTTTTCTAGGGTTGTAAGTATTTTAAGAGTTTGAAAATTATGGTTAAAGCCACCATATTTTTTCATTTTATAATTAAGTGCGTCCTCACCAGAGTGACCAAATGGTGTATGCCCCAAATCATGAGATAAGGATATTGATTCAGCTAGATCATCATTTACATTAAAGATTTTGGCCAAGGATCTAGCTAATTGTGAAACTTCAAGACTATGAGATAATCTAGTTCTATAATAATCCTCTTCGTGATAAACAAAAACCTGAGTTTTATATTTTAACCTCCTAAAAGCAGAACTATGGATAATTCTGTCTCTATCTCTCATAAAACAAGTTCTATAAGAATCATTTTCTTCAGGAAAAAGTCTTCCCAAAGATCTTTTATAATCAGTTGAAAAATTTGAATATTTGACCATAATCTAATTAATACATTAATTAATAACACAAAAATGAATTATATATAATGTTTGATATTTCAAAAAATGCATTAAGAAGAATAAAAGAAGTTTCAGAGAAAAATCTAGAAAAAAAATATTTTAGAATCTCAGTTGATGGAGGTGGTTGTCAGGGATTCTCATATAAGTTTGTTTTTTCACAAAGTAAAAACAATGATGATAAAATTTTTAATTTTAATGATATACAGGTTTTAATAGATCCAACTTCATTGAATTTTTTAAATGGCTCTAAATTAGACTTTGTTGAAGATATGCTAGGATCATATTTTAAAATTACAAACCCAAATGCCACATCAACATGTGGATGTGGAACATCGTTCTCAGTATAATTAAAAGGATTAATGACGCATATTGTATCATGGAATATTAACTCAATCAGAGTTAGAACAAAATTAGTTGAACAATTATTAAAAGAATTAAACCCAGACATTTTAATGCTTCAAGAAATTAAATGTACTGAAGATGAATTTCCTAGTTTTTTTAATGACAAAAATTATAACAAAGTAATTAAAGGTCAAAAGGGAAAATATGGTGTTGCAATCCTACTAAAGAAAGAAATCTCATTTAGTGAGATTAAAATCAAGTCATCTATTCTTAATCAAGAGTCTAGAATTTGTGGAATAAGGATTAATGATAAAAATATTAATATATTTAATGTATACACACCCAATGGAAACCCAATGGAGCAAAAAAATAAATTTGAATACAAACTCAACTGGTTAAATGAATTAAAAAAACTTACAATCAATCACATAACTAACTATGATGAACTCGTAATAGGTGGAGATTTTAATGTCATAGAAAACACAAGTGACGTTAAAGATTTTTCACTCTGGACAAATGATGCACTTGGCCATATTGAAGCTAGAAGAAAGTTTAGAGAAATAATTTCATCAGGTCTGATAAATGCAGTTAGATTGTTTTTTTCACCCGGTAAATTTTATTCTTTTTGGGATTATCAAAAAGCATCTTGGGAAAGAAATGATGGGATGCTTATTGACCATTTCTTAATTTCTCCAAAAACATTAAATAGGGTTGAATCATTTCACATTAAAAATAATTATAGAGCTCTAGAAAAACCCTCTGATCATGTGCCAATATGTCTGAAATTAAAAAATTAGATATCTGAATATATTTTTTTTTCTTTTTTTGCGCCGGGATGGGTAATTGCACCAAACCTTGCAGATCCAACATTTTTTGCAAATTTCCATAGAGCCCCAGATCCAAAATCATTTTCTTTGATAATTAACTTTTCTTTTCTCTTTTTTAACTCCTCTTTCGATACCAAAAGTTCAATTTTTCCGCTCTTTGCATCAATGTTTATTGTGTCACCATCTTTAATTAATGCTATCGGTCCTTCAGCAGCAGCCTCTGGACTGATATGTCCCACGCAAAACCCTCTTGTAGCTCCTGAAAACCTTCCATCAGTAATTAGTGCAACTTTTTCACCCATACCTTGACCATAAATTGCGGCAGTTGTTGCAAGCATTTCCCTCATACCTGGACCACCTTTTGGTCCCTCATATCTTATTACTAAAACATCCCCAACAGAATAATTTTTTCTGCTCACTGCTTTAAAGGCATCTTCTTCACAATCAAAACATCTAGCTTTCCCCTTAAAAGTTTGAGATTTCATACCAGCAACCTTAACTATGGCTCCATCAGGAGCTAAATTACCAGTCAATCCAACAACACCTCCTGTTTTAGATATTGGAGAATTTGTTGAATAAACTATCTTTTGTGAATCTAAATCCAATACAACATCTTCAAGATTTTCCTTTATTGTTTTTCCTGTGACAGTTAAACAATTTTCATTTAAAAAACCACCATCTAAAAGTGCCTTCATTATTATTGGAACACCGCCAATTTCATAAAGATCTTTTGCAAGAAATTTTCCACCTGGTTTTAAATCTACAATATAAGGCGTCTCCTTAAAAATTTTGGCCACATCAAGTAGATCAAAGTCAATGCCAATCTCATTGGCAATTGCAGGCAAATGAAGTGCAGCATTAGTTGATCCCCCACTACAGGCAACCATTCTAGCTGCATTAATCAATGAATTCTTATCTACTAAATCTCTTGGTTTTAATTGCTTGTCAATTAAATTCATAATAGTTTCACCTGATTTATAAGCAAATTTATCTCTTGATTCATATGGTGCAGGTGTCGCTGATGAACCTGGCAATGCAAGTCCTATAGCTTCAGCAACACACGCCATTGTATTTGCAGTAAATTGCCCTCCACATGACCCAGCTGATGGACAAGCCACTTTTTCTAAACTACATAGCTCTTTTTCAGTAATTTTTTTTGCATCATATTGACCTACTGCTTCAAAAACATCTTGTATTGTAACTTCCTTATCTTTATAAACACCTGGCAAGATTGATCCTCCATAAAGAAAAACTGATGGCACATTTAATCTTACCATCGCCATCATAATTCCAGGCAAAGATTTATCACAACCAGCTATTCCGACTAAACCATCATAACAATGCCCTCTCATTGAGACTTCTATTGAATAATAAATTATTTTTTTTGATACAAGTGAAGATTTCATACCTTCATGTCCCATTGCTATTCCATCTGTTACACTAATAGTTGTAAATTCTCTTGGTGTTCCAAGACTATTCTTTACTCCTTCTTTTGCTGCTTGCGCTTGTCTAGAAAGAGAAATATTACAGGGAGCTGATTCATTCCAGCATGTAGCCACACCTACAAATGGTTGATTAATATCTTTATCTTTCAATCCCATTGCGTAATAATATGATCTATGTGGAGAACTTTTGGGTCCTAGACTTACATGCCGACTAGGCAATTTTTTTTTATCAACCATAAAAAATTACAACCTTTTTAAAATTAAACTAAAAAAGATCTTACTAAACTCGTAGGGATTTTCAAAATAAGAAAAATGTCCAGAGTTTTTAATTTTAAATCTAACCGAACCAAATATTATTTCAGAAAATTCAAATTTAGTAAGTGAACCAGAAATATATATTTTTTTTTTAAAAAATATTTTAAAAAACTCTAACAACTCATTAGTTTTAGAATATTTAACAGCATCTCTAGATAATTCATAAAATGCATCTGATGAAGCATGCTTTAAGGATTTTGACCATAAATTTAAATGACTTTGATTAGATTTTTGACAAACATCAATTAAATTTTTAAATTTTTTCTTAAATTCAGTTTTTCTATATGATGCAGTTCTTTTGGTGACAGTCTCAGTATCAGATTCAGTCAAATTACCTTCGTAGTTTATAAATTTTCTGATTTTAATTTTTTTTTTTAAAAAATATTTTACTAATAGGATTGGTATTATTCCTCCTAATGAATGTGTAAAGAAAGTTATATTATTAATTTCATTTTTTTTAATAAACAAAAAAATCCTCCTAATAAACATCATTAAACAATTTTTTTGATCAAAAAAAGAACTGTTATGGCCAGGCAGTTCTATAATTATAATTTGATTGTTAATTCTTTTTAGTTTTAATAAAAATTCAAAGTCAGAACTCGATGAACCTAATCCATATAAAAAAAAAATGCTATTATTCTTAGAAATCCTTTTTGAATTCGACAACAAGTTTAAAGTTTCAAACTTAAATTTATACATTTTCCTCTGTAAGTAACTTTAAATTAATCTTAGCTTCTTTTAATTTTTTCTTTTGTTGATTGACAATTTTTGACGGGGCCTTTTGTAAAAAATTTTTATTATTTAGTTTTTTTTCAAAATATAGAATTTCATTTTTGTAAAAATTAATTTTCTTTTCAAGTTCTGTATTTTGGAATTTTGAATTTTTATCTTTCAACAAACTAAATTTTAGACCAGAAACAACAAAAATGCTCTTTTTTAGGCCGTTTAAAGTATTGTCGTATTTAATTTCATTAAAATTAAACATTGACTTAAGAAGAAAAAAATTTTGATCAACCCACGGAATTTTCTTTTTGGAAAAAATATTTAAAGAAATCTTATTTTCTTTATTTTTTTCTCCATCCAAATCAAATCTAATTTGTTTGATTAATTCGACAATTTTTTCAAATTCTAAATTTTTTTTTTTATTTATTGTTTTATTTTTTTTTTTATTTATTTCTTGATCATACAAACTTCCATTGATGTAGTTCAATTCTCTAGATAATTTCTCTGTAACAAAAGGAATGATTGGATTAATTAAATTAAGAATATTTTTAAATGTAAAACTAAAATTTAAGGAGATTTCTTTTTTTTCATTTTCTCCTTTTTTAAGATAGTACTTACAAAGTTCAATGTACAAATCACAAAAATCATTCCAAATAAAATGGTAAAGGTCTGATATTATTAAATTAAACTTATATTTTTTAAGGTTTTTTAGAACTTTCGTCTGTGTATCAACTAATCTTGAAAAAATCCACTGATTTATAATTATCTTGTTTTTTTCTGGTGAAAAGTTTTTGTCATAGATGAAATTATTGAATTGAGAAAATCTAGCAACATTCCACAATTTAGTTATAAAATTTCTACTATTTTCAACCAATTTATTCGATAGTTTAATATCTCTTCCTTGAGTTGATAAATTAGTTAATGTTAGGCGTAGAGCATCTGCTCCATATAACTCGATAATATTAAGAGGATCAATGACATTGCCCTTAGATTTAGACATTTTATCCCCTCTCTCGTCCTTTACCAAAGGGTGAATGTAAATATCATTGAATGGGACTTTCTTCATAAAATAAAGTCCCATAATTATCATTCTTGCTACCCAGAAAAAAATAATATCAAAACCTGTAATCAAAACATCTGTAGGATAATATTTTAATAAAATCTTATTTTTTTTTGGCCATCCTAACGTAGAAAAAGGCCAGAGTGCTGATGAAAACCAGGTGTCTAAAACATCTGAATCTTGTTTTAAAAACTGAATATTCTCTTTTTTTATTTTTTTTTTAGCTTCTTTATAATTTTTTGCAGCGACAATCTCATCATTCGCATACCAAACAGGAATTCTGTGTCCCCACCAAATTTGCCTGGAAATACACCAAGGTTCAATATTTTTAATCCAATGCTTAAAAGTCTTCATCCATGAGTTTGGAAAAAAATTAATTTCTTTGTTCTTGATTGCATTTTCCACAGCCTCACAAAGTTTTTTTGAATTTAAGAACCATTGATCTGTTAAATAAGGCTCTATAACTGTTCCACTTCTATCTCCAACTGGCACAACCATATGATTATCAACAGTTTTTTGGAGTAATTTTTCTTTTTGCAATTTATCAACAAGTATTTTTCTTGCCTTAAATCTATCAAGACCAACGAATGATTTGGGAGCAAGTTTATTTAGTTTAGCATTATTATCAAAAATATTAACTAATTCTAAATTATGTCTTTTACCAACAATGAAATCATTAAAATCGTGAGCTGGCGTTATCTTTACAGCACCTGAACCTTTTTTTGGATCTGCATATTTATCTGCAATTATGGGTATTAATTTTTTGGTAAAAGGTATAATGACTTTTTGACCTATAAAATGATTAAGTTTTTTATTTTTGGAATCAATTGCAATGGCAGTGTCTCCAAACATAGTTTCAGGTCTTGTGGTTGCTACTACAATAAATTTATTAGAATTAAAAATTTTATATTTAATATACCATAATTTTCCATTTACTTCCTTTTGCTTAACTTCAAGATCAGAAACAGCAGTTTCAAGCATTGGATCCCAATTGACAAGTCTTTTATCCTTATATATTAATCCTTTACTATATAATTCAATAAACACCTCATTGACCGCATCGCTTAAACCTTTATCTAATGTAAACCTACTCAAAGACCAATCAACAGAAGTTCCCAGTCTTTTAAGTTGATCAATTATTTTATTTCCAGATTCATCTTTCCACTTCCAAATTCTTTTAATAAACTCATCTCTACCAATTTCTTTTTTGTTTTTTTTTTTTTCATTTAATAATTTTTTTTCTACAATAATTTCAGTAGCAATCCCTGCATGATCTGTACCTGGTTGCCACAAAACATTCTTTCCCAATTTTTTATAAAACCTTATAATTATATCTTGCAATGTAAAAGTAAGAGCATGTCCCATATGCAAACTTCCAGTAATATTTGGTGGTGGCATCATTACACAAAATGGATCTTTATTTTTTTTATCAGAAAATTTAAACGTATCTTTTTTATTCCAAAAACTCAGACATTCATTCTCTATATCTAGAAAAT
Source organism: uncultured Alphaproteobacteria bacterium (assembly GCA_964484795.1). Lineage (GTDB taxonomy): Bacteria > Pseudomonadota > Alphaproteobacteria > Methylaequorales > Methylaequoraceae > CAZAFN01. Next base: position 19,664 of record CAZAFN010000025.1, read on the forward strand.
TTAACCTTTTATCAATTTTTTTCATTATTCAATGATATCTAACCATTTCTTCTTTACAGCATCATAATTCTGATTTTCATCAAAATATGTGACTGGCAAATTTAATTTTTTTGCATTTAAATCTCCCAGATAAAAAACAAATCCATAGTAAGAAACAAAAAAATCTCTATACGCCTTAACCAAATCCAATTCAGATTTTAAAAGTTCTTGCTCACCGTCTAAAAGGTCTAAAGTTGTTCTTTCTCCCAATTGTAGTTCTTGTTTTAAACCATCTAAAAAAATTTTATTTGATTTAATTTGTTTTTTGTATGCCTTAATTCTTGACAATGAATATTCAAATGATGACATTTCAGAAACTAAATTGTATTCAATTTCTTTTTTTGTTTGATTTAAAAGTTCCTTTAATGCAAATGATTTTTTTTTAAACTCTCTTATTTTGGATGAAGCAGCTCCAGATTGATACAAAGGGATATCTACCTTTGTAAAAGCAGACAAAACCTCTCTTTTACTGTCTGTTCTAAAATAGCCTTGATTAATTTTAGCTTCTGCTTCCAATTTAACTGATGGCAGTCTTTTCCTTTGCAAACTTTGCATTTGATTCTCAATTGACTTGATTTGAAAAACGACATTATTTATTTTAGGGTTGTTCTTTTCTGCCATTTTTTTTGAATTATTAATCTCATAAGGTAGTTTATTAATTTGAATTTCTATTTTCGGTTCTTCTGGTAAAGTTCCAAAAAAGGATTCAAACTTAGCTGATAAAGAATTAATTATATTCGACGACTGCAATAATTCTGATTTAGCTAATGAAAACCTTGCTTCTGCTATAGAAACATCTGTCAATGTGACATCACCTATTTCAAATTGTTCTTTTGTTAAACTCAGTTGACCCTGCAAAACTTCAACATTTTTTTGGTTGAGTTTTAAATTTGATAGTTCAGTTGCTAAATCCGCATATAATTTTATTGCTTCTAAAAAAACCTCTTGTTCAACATTTTTTAAAAAATACCTCTGAGCAAAAATCTCATTTTTGGCTACTTTTATATTACTTAAACTACTTCCTCCATCAAAAATATTTTGAGAAAGAATAATACCTTTGCTAGTTTCAGTTCTAATACCATCTGAAGTGATGTTAAAACCTTGAGAATTAGTATCTACTTTACCCTTTTGGTAATAACCATCAATTTCAGGCCTGAATTCAGAATAAGCTTGTGGCAATAATTCATCTTTAGATTTTAGTAATTCCCTTTCATACTTTAGTTTTGGATTATAATCATATAAACTCACCAATGCTCTTTCTAAGTCATCTTCAATGATTATGTTTGAAAAAGTTGGTTTATAGATAAAAATAAATAAAAGTATAAAGACTCTAGAAAGTTTTTTCATAATCATTTTCCTCGATTATGAAATCTGGCAATAAATTAACTGAAGTATTAAAAAAACTTGAAAAAGATAAACTAGAATCAATTTTTACCCCTCTTACAAATTCTCCGATATTTCTGTCATTATTTTCTAAAACTGTAAAAATTTCTCCATCATCCTTAAGTTGCCTAAGCAAATCATCTGGAATAAAGTTCACTGAACCTTCTATAAAAATTTTATCATATGGGGCATTTTTACTTAAACCAGAAGATAAATTTTTTTTAAAAAAAACAGAACAATTGTGAAAATTAAGATGAGACAAAGTTTTGTTGGCTTTATCAACTAGTATTTTGTCATTTTCAATTCCAAAAACATAATTAACCATATTTGAAATCAAAGCCATTGAATAGCCTGACAAACATCCGATAATTAGAACAGAATCATCTTTTAAAAAGTTACATTTTTCAAACATTTTTGCTAATATAAATGTTCTAATTAACTTTCTCTTTTCAGAGAATTCTATATCTGAATCACTATAGACAATGTCAAAAAATTCATCTGGAATAAATAGCTCTTTTTTGGTAGTAGAAATTGAACTAATTAATTTTTGATTTCTAACATTGTTAGTTAAAATTTGACTTGTAACCATATTTGTTCTAGCAATTTCAAAAAATTTATCGTGCATTTTTTTTTTTAACTGATAACTATTGCTTTAATATATTATCATTAATATTTATTACAATAGGTAAGAATTTTATGGTGCGGTGGCGGAGTGGCTACGCACCGGCCTGCAAAGCCGAGTACACCGGTTCGAATCCGGTCCGCACCTCCAAAGAAAAAATCAAGGAAAAATGTTTTTACAATTGTAAAAATTAATTTATTATAACCTTAATTTTTCCGGCGTAGCTCAGCTGGTAGAGCAAGCGACTGTTAATCGCTGGGTCACAGGTTCGAGTCCTGTCGCCGGAGCCAT
>CAZAFN010000026.1:0-21091 GCA_964484795.1 uncultured Alphaproteobacteria bacterium
GAATTAAAAGGGTATCCCCAGGCTCAAGTGGAAGTTCACCCATCTTTTTTGTAATAATTTTTGACTTTCTCTGAAGACCAATTACAAGACAATCATATCTATATCTAAAACTTACATTTTCAATGGTGTTTCCAACAAGACTCGATGATGGAGTAACCATAGCCTCAGTAATTATTTGGTCCTGATCTAAATCGTCACCATCTTTTTCATGTGAAGGTTCAATAGAAGCAATGTTTTGACCTAAAATTTCAGTAAGTTGCTCTCTAGTAGTTGATATTACAAGCACATCACCTTCTTCAAGTATAAAGTTATCAAATGGGCCATGCTCAGCATGTTCTCCTCTTTGAATCATTAGAATTTTAATTTTCTCAAGACTAGGAAATTTTCCGTCTTTTGAACTTTGACCAACAAGTTTAGATTCTTCATTTAAAATAATTTGAGTAATGAAATTATTTTTAGAATCATCAATTAATCTATTAGTCATTGGAGATCTGTCCGTAAGAAAAAATTTAGAAAAGATCACAACATATAAAAAACCAGAAAAGGCAATTATAGAACCAGGTAAGACAAAATCAAAAAAACCAATTTCTATGTTAGAATATGTACTTAATGAATCAGAGACTAATAAATTTGTACTCGATCCAATCAAGGTCACCATTCCTCCAAGTATTGCAACAAAACTTAAAGGCATTAGAAATCTTCCTATTGAATAATCAAGATTCTTAATGATTCCTTGAAGTATAGGTATGAAAATTATAACTACTGGTGTATTGTTTAAAAAAGCGCTAAGAATCAATACAAAAAACAAACAAAGTGAAATAATTAATTTTGGATTTTTAGGAAAGATTTCCAAAAAATTTGAAACAAAATTATCTAGAACCCTAGTTTGAACTACACCCTGCCCTAATATCAAGAGTGAGATCACGGTAATTAGTGATGTATTACTAAAACCACTTAATATTTTTTGTGGACTAAGTAAATTAAGACCATCTTCATCATTGAATGGAAATATTGAAAAAAAAATCAATAAAAAAGTAAGTATTACTATTGATTTAAAAACCATTGAAAATTTATCAATTGCGTAAAAAATCATACTTGAAATAACAAATAATAAACTTAGATAAATAAATGTACTTTCTTGAAGGAAAATCATAATTTTGGAATATTAAGTAAATATGTCTATTTTTTTAAATCCATAGATATTATAATTAATTCATAAACATAGGCACAACAAAAATTATATTTCAGAATGTTAAAAAAAATAGATAAAAGGAAGACTTCCCCTAAATCCGGCAAAGGTCCACGTTCTTTTCAAAACTTTCCTAAATCAGAAAAGATTTATTTTAGTGGAAAAAAATTTAAAAACTTAGAAGTTGGAATGAGAAAAATATCAATTGATGACAAAGAAATTGATAACATTACTGTTTATGATACTTCAGGTTTATACACAGATCCAAATTATGAGCATAATTACAAGAAAGGACTAAAACCAATTAGAGAAACTTGGGTGCAAAATAGGCCTGGCATTATAAAATCAAAAAAAGAAAAATTAAAATTCTTAAAACTTAATGAGTCCGAGGTTGAACTCTTTCCGAATCAAAAAGAGTCCGTTTATAAAAGAAGTAAGAATAGTGAAATAACTCAAATGTACTATGCTAGAAACAACGTAATAACTGAGGAAATGGAATACGTTGCTATAAGAGAAAATGAAGGTAGAGAAAAACTAATTGGCAATGGGTTTAAAAAAGAAGATTTAATTACCCCTGAATTTGTTAGACAAGAAATTTCTTCTGGTCAAGCTATAATTCCTTCAAATGTTAATCATACAGAGATTGAACCAATGATAATTGGGAAAAATTTTCTAGTTAAAATAAATGCAAATATTGGGAATTCAGCAGTATTGTCAAGTGTTTTTGATGAAGTTGAAAAACTAATTTGGGCTATTAGGTGGGGAAGTGATACAGTTATGGATTTATCTACTGGGAAAAATATACATGAGATCAGAGAATGGATAATAAGAAACTCACCTGTTCCTATTGGGACAGTTCCTATTTATCAAGCACTTGAAAAAGTTGGAGGTATTGCTGAAGACTTATCATGGAAAGTTTTTAGAGAAACTTTGATAGAACAAGCGGAACAAGGAGTAGATTATTTTACAATCCATGCTGGAGTCAGGTTGCATTACATACCACTCACAGTTAAAAGATTGACTGGGATAGTTTCAAGGGGAGGATCAATTATTGCCAAATGGTGTCTAGCACATCACCAAGAAAGTTTTATTTATTCTAACTTTAATGAAATCTGTGAAATTATGAAGAACTATGATGTTTCTTTTTCTTTGGGAGATGGCCTAAGACCAGGTTCTATTCATGATGCCAATGATGAAGCACAATTCTCAGAACTTGAAACTCTAGGTGAATTAACTGAAGTTGCTTGGAACAATAATGTTCAAGTAATGATAGAAGGACCTGGCCATGTTCCAATGCAACTTATTGAAGAAAATATGAAAAAACAAAAAAAATACTGCCATAGCGCACCTTTTTACACTCTAGGCCCCTTAACAACTGATATTGCCCCTGGCTACGACCATATTACAAGTGCTATTGGTGCAGCTATGATTGGATGGTATGGAACATCAATGCTATGTTATGTTACTCCTAAGGAACACCTAGGTCTTCCAGACAAAGAAGATGTTAAGATTGGGGTGATTACATATAAGATTGCTGCCCATGCTGCAGATCTTGCTAGAGGAAACAGGGGGGCATATACGAGAGACTATTTACTGTCAAAGGCAAGGTTTGAATTTAGATGGAGAGACCAGTTTAACCTTTCACTTGACCCTGAGACTGCTGAGGAATTTCATGATCAAACCTTGCCATCAGAAGGAGCAAAATTAGCACATTTCTGCTCTATGTGTGGACCAAAGTTTTGCTCTATGAAAATTTCTCAAGAAATCAAAGATCACGTTTCAGATGGAAAAAAGAAAATGTCCAAAAAATTTAAGGATTTAGGTGGAAAAATATATATAGCATCAAACTAGTGACCTATAGGGCCATATTCTAATCCAAATTTTGGTGACTTTCTTATACTTTTCTTGATAAATTGCTTAGACTTTCTGACTGAATCAAATATTGTTTCACCTCTTGCTAAAAAAATTGTCATTGCGGTTGAAAAACAACAACCTGAACCATGAGTATGTTTAGACTTAACTTTTTTTGATTTAAATTTGTAAATTTTATTTTTAATTATCAAATGATCAACTGAAAATTCACCTCTAATGTCACCACCAGTTATTGTAACTTGTTTATTATAATTTTTAGAAATTTTTTTCAACAAATTTTCGGTTGAAATATTTTTATTAATATTCGTTTTTGCAAGAATTTTAGCTTCAATTAAGTTTGGTGTAAGAACAGCTTCTAAAGAAGAAAATGTGTGATAAATTTTTACAAATTTTGTTTTATTTGTAAATTTTTTTTTTGTTGATGAACTATAAATTGGATCAATTACTATTGGAATTTTTTTTTTTAGTTTTGCCAAAAATTTTGTTAAAGATTTTGCTAAATCTATTTCTGTAATTAAGCCAATCTTAATGCCATCAATTTTATAATCATCTAACAATGTATTAATTTGTGAAATCACTAAATTAGATGGTAAAGAAAAAACTCTATGTACCGAATTTGAATTTTGGGATGTTACATTTGTAACTGCAGTAAGACAATAGGCATTCAAAGATAAACAAGTTTTAATATCTGCTTGAATGCCAGCGCCAGAAGAGTTATCACTTCCAGCTACAGAAAGTATTGTGATCATTTTAGTTACTATCAATTCTCTTTATTTCTATCACCAAATTATCAACTATTGATTCCATAGTTTTTTTTCTGTGGCATTGTACCATAACCCTTAACAAATTTTCAGTTCCAGATTTTCTTATCAAAATATCACAGTCCTTATTAAATTTTAACAACCTATTCTTAAGATTTAATAATTTTTTATTTTTTAAAATTTCACTAGATTCTTTTTTAAGTTTTAAATTCACTAGTTTCTGAGGTGCTTTTTTAAAAAAACCATTTGCTAGTTCTGAAATCTTGCATTTCTCATTTACAGCTATATCTAATATAAATAAGGCTGTCAAAATGCCATCTCCACTATAGCCATTATCAGAAAAAATAATATGACCTGATTGTTCTCCACCTATGAAGGCCTTTTTCTTCTTCATTTCTTCAACAACATAACGATCTCCAACATTAGACAAAAAAAGTTTAATCCCAGATTTAATTAGAAAATCTCTAAAAGCTAAATTTGACATTAGTGTGCTAATAACTGAGTTTTTAGGTAATTTTTTTTTTTTAAGTAGGTATGTTGAAATGGTTGCTAAAATAGCATCTCCATCTAAAATTTTGCCTTTCTCATCTGAAACAACAACTCTGTCTGCATCACCATCAAATGAAAACCCTATATCAGCTTTAAATTTTTTAGTTAATCTAGAGAGTTTTTCAGGTTTTAGTGCTCCACAATTTTTATTTATATTTTTTCCGTTAGGATTGCAACCATAGACAAAAGTTTTAGCTCCCATTTCATCAAAAAATTTTGGTGCAAATTTATATAACGAGCCATTTGCACAATCCAAAACAATTTTAAAATTTAAATTATTTAAAAAACTAAATTTTTTTAAAAGAAAATTTTTATAATCTGAAAAATCTATACTGAATGGTTGAGATTGAACTTTTGGTATCGTTCGTTCTTTGTAAATTTTATTTATGTAACTCTCAATTTTAATTTCTTCATTATCATTAAGTTTTTCACCATTTTTTTTGAAAATTTTAACACCATTATCTTCATATGAATTGTGAGAGGCAGAAATCATTATCCCATAGTCATATTTTAACAATTTTGTATAGAATGAAACCATTGGTGTAGAAACTACTCCCATACAATTACACTTCACACCTAATGAATGAAAACCTGAAATCAGTGAATTTTCAATATTTTTTCCAGATAATCTCGTATCTCTGCCAATTAAAATTTTTTTTAATTTTTTTTTTTTAACCTTAGTTAGTGATACTGCAAGATAAAACAAAAAAGATGGTATAATTGGGAATTTATCTGCAGAGCCCCTTATTCCATCTGTTCCAAAAAATTTTTTTTTCATCAATGTATAATTTTCTCAAAAACTTTGATTGCTTGATTTATTTCTTTAACATCATGAACTCTGTGGATTTGAACTCCTTGCCCTAATGCCAAAACACTTGCTGCCAAAGTACCAGATAATCTTTTTTTTGGTATTTCTTCTTTTGTTATTGACGAAATAAATCTCTTTCTAGATACACCCAACATTATTGGACATCCTAATGAATGAAAAATTGACAAATTTCTTAAAAGATCAAGATTTTGTTTATAATCTTTACCAAAACCAATGCCAGGGTCTATTATTAAATTTTGTCTTTTTATTCCCACAGATTCACAAAATTTTATTCTTTCTTCAAGAAAATCATAAACATCAAGAACTACATCAATATAATTATTATTTTTCATCATATTTTTTGGATTTCCTGGCATATGCATTAGGATTAAAGGTACATCGTAATTTTTAATGATCTCAGCACTTTTTTGGTTATTTTTTAGTGCGCTGACGTCATTAACAACCTTAACACCAGATAAAATTGCCATCTCCATAGTTGATGCATTTCGTGAATCTAAAGATAAATTGATTCTTTCATTATTTAAGGCTTGAATGACAGGTAAAACTCTTAGAATTTCATCAGCCTCATTAACTTCATCTGCACCAGGTCTAGTTGATTCACCACCAACATCAATAAAATCAGCGCCTTCATCAATCAAATTCTTTGCATTAAATAATGAATTCCTTAAAGTAAAATTTTCTCCCCCATCTGAAAAACTATCCGGCGTAACATTTAAAATACCGAAGATTAAATGGTTTTTTTTAGCAACATATTGGCTATTATTTAATATATTTTTTTTTTTTTTTCAACAAAACATCTAATAGATCTGGAAACTTAGATGCAGCTTTATAAAAAAAATCAGCAATAGAAAAAAATGTTTTTTTAGTTTCTTTTAAATTTCTTTCAATAAGTTCAATAGAACTAAAATATAATCCATTAATAGATATTGCTTGCTTTCTCTTACATAAAGAATAACCATTGTCTAAGCTTAAAAGCCCAGTTGGTCTTAAATAGTATTTTAAATTATCACTAGCCAAGTGTTTTTCAAAATTAAGTTGCGGCTGGATTAGGGTTTAGACCAAGTCTTCCTTTTGATTTTCTATTCTTTTTTTCAGCTACTGGAATGGAAGTTTTCTTTTTTGTTGACCCTGCATTAGTGCTATTTTTACTTTTGAGTTTACCTTTTCTTATGAGTTCTTTAACCTCATCGCCAGATAGAGTTTCAAATTCTAATAGAGCTTTAGCAAGGCTATGAAGATGTTTTATGTTCTTTTTTAAAACTTTTCTAGCTTGCTTTTCTGCATCATCGACAAATCTCCTTGTTTCTTGATCAATTAATTTTGCAGTTTCATCAGACATACTTTTTCTTTGTGTTACAGATCTTCCTAGAAAAACATCTTCTTCATTTTCAGAGTATCTTAATGGTCCCAAGAGATCACTCATACCCCATTCTGCAACCATAGCTCTAGCTTTTTGAGTGGCTTGCAAAATATCATTTGAAGCACCTGAAGTCACATTTTCTTTTCCGAAAACTATTTCTTCTGCAACTCTCCCACCAAACATCATAGCAAGCTTAGCTTTCATCTCAGTTTTAGTTTCTGAATATCTATCTCTTTCTGGTAAATTCATTGTTACTCCCAAAGCTCTACCTCTTGGGATTATAGTTACTTTATGTAAAGGGTCATTACCCGGAGTATAAATCCCAACTAAAGCATGACCAGCCTCATGGTAAGCAGTTAACTCTTTTTCTTTTAATGTCATTACCATAGAACGTCTTTCTGCTCCCATTAACACTTTGTCTTTTGCATCTTCAAAATCTAACATAGTTATCAATCTCTTATTTCTTCTCGCAGCTAATAGCGCAGCTTCATTGGCTAAATTCGCTAAATCAGCACCTGAAAACCCCGGAGTACCCCTGGCAATAACTTTTACATCAACATCTGGGGCAAGAGAGAGTTTTCTGGTATGTACTTCTAAAATTTTGTTTCTACCTTGAATGTCAGGATTAGGAACCACAACTTGACGATCAAATCTACCTGGACGTAACAAAGCAGGATCTAGTACATCGGGACGGTTTGTTGCAGCAATTAAAATAACACCTTCAGTTGCATCAAACCCGTCCATTTCAACCAACAATTGATTAAGTGTTTGTTCTCTTTCATCATTTCCACCACCTAAACCTGCCCCCCTATGCCTACCAACTGCATCTATTTCATCAATAAATATAATGCATGGCGCATTTTTTTTTCCCTGTTCAAACATATCTCTAACTCTACTTGCACCCACACCTACGAACATTTCAACAAAATCAGACCCAGATATAGAAAAAAAAGGAACATTGGCCTCACCGGCTATTGCTCGAGCCAAAAGAGTTTTTCCTGTGCCAGGTGGGCCAACTAAAAGAGCACCCTTTGGGATTTTACCTCCAAGTCGTTGAAATTTAGAAGGATCTTTAAGAAACTCAACAATCTCCTCTAATTCAGACTTTGCTTCATCGATACCTGCAACATCTTTAAAAGTAACTTTATCTTTATTTTCATTAAGTAATTTAGCTCTAGATTTTCCAAAACCCATTGCTCTACCACTTCCAGACTGCATTTGACGCATAAAAAATATCCAAACACCAATAAGTAAAAGCATTGGAAACCACGAAATCAGGATATCAATCAATCCAGGAGAGTTTTTTTCCATAGGCATAGCAATAATCTCAACATTATTACGCTCAAGTTTATCAATTAAACTCAAATCATTTGGAGAATAAGTTGTAAAAAACGATCCATTGGTGTAGGAACCTTTTATATTATTTCCTCTAATCTCAACTCTTGAAACATTACCATTCTTCACATCGTTTAGAAAATTTGAGTAAGCTATAACGTTTGATCTTTGGGAAACAGTATTGGATTTATAGAAATCTATAATTAGAAAGACAAGAAATCCAATAAGCAGCCATATAGAAAGGTTTTTAAAAAAACTATTGTTCATATAATGTCTTTATATAAGTATAAATGCTTAAATCTACAATTAATATTTAAAAAAATTTTTTTTTGTTACTGGTATAGACGGGGAAAATAAAAAATCAACTCCATATTCTTTTAATTCATTGTTGATTGACAAAAAAGGAATAATCTTTTCTTTTCCAATACTTATAATAGGTAATGTTTTAATTATGCTAAATGAGAATTTATGAGATTTTTCTTTATCGTACTTTTTTTTTATTTCTAACCAATTTTTTTCAGTAATCACATCACAAATAAGATCATTTTTTTTAGAATAAATTTTAAATCTTTCATCCCAGATCATTTTTTCACCTTTTTTTACCAAGATTTTATTAATAATATTTTTTCTTGTTTTAGATGGTTCTCTATAAATTCTTAATGTTCTTTTATCCGAAGACATATAGCAAGAATGGAGAGTGTGAACAAAACTCCTTCTTTTCTCAAATTTTTTTAAAAAAATTAATATTGATTTTTTTCTTGGTGGAAAAACTTTTCCTGAACATGTAGTCAGCAATTTCTTAAAAATTTCTACAGATATATCATTTGACAAATTTAAAATATTTTTTTTTTTAATTTCAAATAATCCATAATCATAAAATCTAACGCTTTTAGAAATAAACTCGCATATTTTCTTTTCTGTTTTGGAATTCTTCAAAATAATTTTTTTTAATTCATTGCTTAAGTCTTTTAATTTTCTGATGTCGTAATTTTTCAGCTTATTTCTTATTCTAGTTCTTTCATATCTTTCATCTTTATTACTAGGGTCATTAATCCAATTCACCTTAAAACGTTTGCAAGTTGCAACTAGCCTTTCTTTTCTAAAGTTTAATAAAGGTCTAAGAATTTGTAAATGATTATGAGTGTGTGTTTGTGGTATCGAAGACAAACCTAAAGAAGAGAATTTCCTGGTGGACCTCATAACAAATGTTTCTAACCTATCATCGTGATGATGAGCTGTCATCAAATGCAAAATTTTCTTTTCTTTGCAAAGATTAATGATTGATTCATACCTGGAAGCCCTAGCAGCCGCCAAAATTCCTGATTTAGGTTTTTCTGATTTCCAGTTTATTATATTACATTCAATTTTCATATTTTTACATATATCTAAAATGAAAGCTGCTTCTGATTTAGATTCTTCTCTCAGATTATGATTAAAATGGAATACAAAGATTTCTCCCTTACTCAATTCATTCCATTTTTTCATTAAAAGCATCAGAGCAACACTATCTGGTCCTCCAGACACACATAAACCAATATGAGGGTTTTCTTCAAAGAAAAAATTAGAATTCATATTGGATGCAAATTCTTTGCTAGAAATAAATCTGTTTTTGCACCTTACTCCTTTGGACAATTCAATTTCTTTCTCTCTAATCCTGCTCTTTCCAATACATTTTTTGAAGAACTCTTATATTTTACCTCAAGCTCATAAAGAACATTGCAGGCATCATCTTTCCTATTTAAATTAGAAAATGATAAACCTAGTTTCAACATATTGTCTGGACCTTTGATTGAATCAGGATACTTTTGCAACCCATCTCCAAATTCAATTACTGCTCGTTCAAAATTTTTCTGAGCATAAAAAACCTCTCCTAGCCAATATTGAATGTTGGGCATTAGATCTGGTGGTCCCATAGTCTTTAAACTTTTTAGTTCATCCTTAGCTTCTTCATACTTATTAGCCCAAAGCAACTTTATGGCATTCTCATACTTTTCTCTAATCTGCTCTTCGGTCAAAATATTACTACTATTCTTATTGTCAGATTTGGGTGGAACGACTACAGTGGGAGAATCCCTTTGTTCTTCTGATAATGGTTTTTTTGAAGTATTTTGAGTTTGGGTTGCAGATAAATTGTTTGACTGATTTTTCTGAATTTCAGAAAATTTTTTTAATTTTTTTTCTATCTCAACTAAACGCGACTGAAAGTCAGAATTTATAAGATCTAATTTATCATCAAGATTTTTAATTTTATTTTGAATTTCTTCAAGAACACCATAATTTTTTCTACTATTAGTTTCAATTTCATCTAATCTAGACTCATTTCTAGAAATATAACCTGAAGATAGAGATTTATCTAGGTCCCCTAACCTTCCTTTTTGTATGTCTGACAAATTTTTTTCTATTCTTTTTAACCTATCAAGCAAGCTATCCACATCAATTTCTTGAGATGAAGTGCCACTGATGTTGCTAAAAAATAATATTAGGACAGAAAAAAAGAAGAAATTGTACTTAAAAGATAACATAAAGAAAGGGCTAATCATTGAATCAACAATTAGCCCTTATTAATACATCATAAGGATATGAATCCATTTTTACCTAAAATTTTAAAGTAAAATTTTTATTACTTAACTATGGTAACTGATCTCCTGTTTTCAGCCCAAGCTTCACTTGTACTTCCAGCTGCTGCAGGTCTTTCTTTACCATAACTTATGGTAGTAATTCTACCTGCATCTACACCAAGTGATACAAGAAAATCCTTAACAGAATTTGCTCTTCTATCACCAAGTGCCATATTGTAATCACGAGTTCCTCGTTCATCACAGTGACCTTCAACAATGATTTGGAATCCAGGTGTAGATTTTAACCAGTTAGCCTGTGATTCTAGAACATATGCAGCAGAAGATGAAATATTATATTTGTTTGTATCGAAATAGACTCTATCTCCAATTTCATTCTGCAAATAACCTTGCAGATTTGCTTGTTTAGAATCTCCATATTCATAGCCAGGCGTGCTACCAGACGAAGACGAACCGCCCATAGTTTCACATCCAGTGATTAACAACACTCCTGCTAGTAAAGACAAGTATTTATTTTTCATATCATTAATATCCTTATAAAGTTTTATTATTTAGAATTTCCACCATTTTTACATTTTGAATCAAGATAAGTCAATAATTACGTTGATTTTAAAATCTTGGTAATTAATCCCAAGTCCTAAAACAACAAATTCACCTAGTCTCTGTTATAGATTTTTATGGTACATGACCCTAAACAATCAATACTATCATGCTTAGGTATAATATTAAAAGTACTATCACTGAATAGGTTGTCTGTACCAACATCAGAAGAACAACCGGTCAAGAAAAAAGTTCCCACCAAAAAAGCAAAGATTTTTATTTTCATATTTAACTTACCCTATATAATTTAACCTTAGTAGTTTTACATTTTGACTAATAATAAGTCAATGCCAAAGGTTTTTTTTAGTCATCTACAATTTTTCATCATTCTAAGGCAACAAACCAGACCAAGCTGGGTCTGAAGCATCTGATGGTGTAATTAATTGTCGTAAATTAACACCAGTTAAATCAATCAGCTTTATCTTAGGTGGTGTTATTTTCCCTTCACTCAGTCTAGTTTGACTGTAAAAAGCCAATACTCTTCCATTTGGTGACCAAGTAGGGCCCTCAACTAAATATGATTTGTACACAACTCTTTCACCTTTTCCATTCGTATACATTACACCAATAAAAAATTCACCATTCAAAAATTTAGTAAAAGCTATTAAATCACCTCTTGGTGACCAAACTGGAGTTGCATACCTCCCTTTACCAAAGCTAATTCTCTTTATTTTCTTTGATTTTAAATTCATAACATATATTTTCTGACTTCCACTTCTATCAGATTCAAAAGTAAGGAAATCTCCATCTGGAGAATATGATGGTGCCGTATCAATTCCTTCATATTTAGTCAATCTTGTAAGTTCCATTGTCTTTAGATCCATTTCATATATGTCTGTATTTCCTTTTCGAGCAAGACTCATTACTAGTTTTTTTCCATCAGGTGAGTATCTTGGGCTAAAAGTCATCCCTGGAAAGTCACCTAAAACCTTTTGAGAACCTGTATTTAAATCGAGTAAAAAAATCCTTGGAACTTCTCTATTAAAAGACAAGTATGCAATTTCTTGAGCAGCTGGAGAAAATCTAGGAGTAAGTGCTAAAAAAGAACCATCAGTTAAAAATTTGTGGTTCTCTCCATCTTGATCAACTATCGCTAATCTCTTTTTTCTATTGGTTATAGCCCCTGACTCTGAAATATAGACTATTCTAGTGTCAAAGTATCCTGACTCTCCAGTTATTCTTTGATAAATAATATCAGATATTACATGTGCTATTCTTCTCCAATTATCAGCTTCGGTAGATAATTTCTGAGCCACCATTTGTTTTTCTGATAAAACATCCCAAAGTCTAAAATTAATCTCTAATTGATTTTGTTTCAAATTTAATGTCCCATGCACCAAACCTTGAGCAGTTGTTAATTTCCAATCAGGAAAAGAAGGTTTCTTTCCAAACTCAATTCTTTCATTTATAAATAACTTTTTGGGTAAAATAGAAAACAGTCCAGATCTTTCAAGATTGTTGGAAACAACCTTACTTATATCAAAAGATATTTTTTCCTCTTCTAAATTTTTTGAATTGAACTGAAGAAGTGCCAATGGGGTCGGCTCCGTATTTCCTTGAGTAATATCAATTCTTAATTCAGCTTTGACAAAAAAAGAAAAAGAAACTAAAAAAAATGTGAGGAATATCTTTAACATAAAATCTAGTTAAACATAATAGATGGATTAAAATCTAAAATCAAAGACTTCCATATTTCATATTTTTTTTCCGGAACTTTAAGCTTTTTGCATTCAGGATGATTTACTGCTCGTATAGCACTTTCGGCAGCAGCCCTAAAAAATGGATCGCTAATATTTTTGTCATTTATCAGTTTTGAATTTATCACAGTACCACTTTCATCAAGTTTTAGTTGTATTGATACTATTAGATTCTTTAGATTCTTTGCCCCTGCAGGAACTATCCAACAATCATAAAATTGTCTCTTTATCATATCCAATTCAGATATTGTCAACTTTTCTCCTAGACTGACATTCTTTACATCTTTTTTATCATCTAGTTTCTTTTCATCATCTTTCTTGTCTTCTTGATCTTTATCTTTTAAGTTTTTAGTTTGAGTTTTAATTTTTTCTATTGACTTTAAAATACTAGCCATTCTTTTTTTATCTTCCTTTTTATTTTTCTCTTCTTTTTTTTCCTGTTTTTTTTGTTTTTTTTGTTTTACTTTCTTTTTTGCCTCAACTGGAAATTCTGGTGGTTTAGGTTTAGTCTCCGGTTTTGGCGGATCAAATGAAGTTTTTGGCTTTTTCTTTGCTTTTTTTTCATTTGCATTTTTAGTTTTGTTAACAGTTTTATCTGCCACATCAACTACATCTAAAGGTATTTCATAGATTTCAAACCTTTTGTTTTGCTTAAAAATTTCTGCTCCATACAAAAAAATAATCAAAATACCAAAATGCAGAAATACCGATTTTACCAGACCTTGAGTCATTAAAAAATTATTTTAGTTTTGTAACCAAAGCCACTTTTTTGAATCCAGACTTGTTAATTAAGCTCATAAGATTCATAATTTTGCCGTAGTTTAGTTTTTTATCTCCCTTAATATAAATTTTTAAATCTTTGTTTTGTTTTTTTAGAGCCGTTAATTTTTTAATTAGTTGATTTGTAGAAAATTTTTTTTTTTGAATGAAAATCTCGCCTTTGGCATTAATTGAAACCGTAACTGGATCTTTTTTTTCATTTTTTAATATTGAAGAACTTTCTGGAAGATTTATTTTAATTCCGGCGGTTAGCAAAGGAGCCGTAACCATAAAAATTATAAGCAAAACCAACATTACATCAACAAATGGAGTGACATTGATGTCTGACATAGTTTTTCTAATCTTATATTTTTTTTTCAAAATTCCATTTACCTGAATATTTCTTTTGAAATAATCACAATTATTTCTTCAGAAAAAACTTCGAGTTTATTTGTTATATTTTCTAACATATTATTAAATTTGTTAAAAAATAAAACTGCTGGAATGGCTGCAGCCAGACCAAGAGCAGTGGCAAAGAGAGCTTCAGCAATTCCAGGAGCCACAACAGCTAGACTGGTATTTTGTGAAATACCAATTGCCGTAAAACTATTCATTATGCCCCAGACAGTGCCAAAGAGACCAACAAAAGGTGCAGTAGAACCAACCGATGCTAAAAAGTTAAGACCTTTTTCAAGATTGCTTAATTCTCTATTAATTACTATATCCATTTCCTTTTTAACATTCTCACAAAAACTCTTTTTAAATTCAAAATTCTTATTAGAAAAACCTGATTTTATTCTCTCAAAATAAACCATCGAAGAAAAAAACACAGCCTCTATAGGGTGAGTTGGTTGAGATCCAAGTCTTTTAGATAACTTGCTCAAGGTTTCACTTGCATAGAACTTATCTTCAAAATCTTCAGTTTCAGTTAAAATAGTTTTTAAATTCGTATATTTTGAAAAAATTATTGCCCACGACCATACAGAAGAAAGCAAAAGTATTAAAATTACTATTTTTACAACAATGTCTGCTTCAAAAAACATTGATAAAATTGAAAAATCACTAGACTCTTCTAGAACAACCTTCTCTACAGACTCATCCATATCAAACTTTATACTACTTCCATCGACTTAAATCTAGATATTATATTTCTTGGAATTTTCATAGGTCTTTTTGATTTTTTGTCAACCAAAACTAATTTAACATCAATCTTACAAATTATTTTTTTATCTTTAACTATTTCCTGGTGCAAATCTAATGAGGCAATTCTATTTCCTAAAAAATATGTAACAACAATCAACTCATCAAATAGAAAAGATGGCTTAACATAGTTAACACCGATTTCTTTGACTACAAAAAAGAAATCATCTTTATTCAAAATTTCAATAACATCTGAAAAAGACTTTTTAAGCAATTCTGTTCTAGCTCTTTCAGCAAACCGAAGATAAGTTGTGTGGTAAACAAATCCTGTTGAATCAGTGTCTTCATAATAAACATTAAAACTTATCTTATGTATTTTCTTCATTTAAAAGTTAATTCTATATGTTCTATACCTTTTTTTGATAAAACTCTTCCTCTTGAAGTTCTCTGCACTAAGCCTCTTTGCATCAAGTAGGGTTCTATAACATCCTCAATGATGTCCTTTTGTTCTAATAGAGCAGCGCTTAATGTTTCAATTCCTACAGGACCACCATTATAATCGATAAATATACATCTCATATATTTTCTATCCATCTCATCCAAACCTTCAGAATCGATTCTCATTTTTTTTAATGATTCATCTACAATTTCGTATGTTATATTCTTAACTCCTTGTACAATTGAAAAATCAATTATTCTTTTAAAAAGCCTAATTGCTATTCGCGGAGTGCCTCTTGATCTTTTGGCTATTTCTAATGACGCCTTATCCTCAATAGCTATATTTAACTTTTCTGAGTTTAAGTCTATTATCTCCTTTAAATCCTTTGGATTATAAAAATTTAGTTGAAGGGGAATTCCAAATCTATCTCTTAATGGTCTAGATAAAAGTCCAAGTCTAGTAGTAGCTCCGATTAAAGTGAATTTTTCAATTGATATTTGCATTACACGAGCTGACGGTCCAGAACCTATGATGTAATCACATTTATAATCCTCCATTGCAGGATATAATGTTTCCTCAACTATTGGAGACAATCTATGAATTTCATCAATAAATAGAATGTCACCATTAGATAAATTACTTAGCAATGTTACTAAATCACCCTTTTTTGTGAAAGCTGGTCCAGATGTTGGATGAATATTCACATTTTTTTCATTAGAAATTATATGGGCTAAAGTCGTTTTTCCAAGACCTGGAGGACCGTAAAGTATTGTATGGTCTAAATTTTTTTTTCTCTTCTCTGATGATTCGATGTATGTTTTAAGGTTTGATATTAGGTTGTCTTGGCCAATAAAACCATCCATATTTTTTGGTCTTAGATTGTTTTTTTTATCTTCTTCAATTTCTTTTGAAATTAATTCTACTTTTTCTTTTTTATCGCTCATATCAAGATAAATTTGGCTTTGATAAATATTTTAATGCCATTGGGATTAATTCTTCTAGTTTCTTTTCACCATTCTCCAAAATTACTTTATTTGCAGTTGATTCACAAACTTTGTATGCATATCCTAAATTTTGAAGACAAGAAACAAGATCTTGCAATTGAGTATTGTTCTGAGTGTTTGACATCGTTGTATTTTGAAAAGGTATTTTTTTAATTTTTTCTTTTAATTCATTAATAATTCTTGTTGCCAATTTATTTCCTACACCAGAAACAGAAGAGAAAATTTTCGCATTAGCATTAGAAATTGAATTAATTATTTCTTCAACTTCCAGATGGGACATTATATTTATTGCCATTTTACCGCCAACGCCTTGAACAGTTAACAAATCAGAAAAAATCTCCCTTTCTTTATGGTTAACAAATCCAAAAAAAAGTCTGTCTGTCTCCTTAATTATCTCATAAACATGCAACGTAACCATAGAGTCCTTATTTTCTATTTTATCAATATTTTTTTTAGAAATAAAAACTCTAAAAACCACTCCCTGCACATCAACATCTAAAAAGTCTTCTGAGATAAATTCTATATGACCTTTTAACTTTACTATCATTTCGAAAAAACTCTAATTTTTGATTGCATTTGCATTGAATGACATATCGCCACAGCTAATGCATCAGCAGAATCTTCATTATCTATATTAATATTAGGAAAAACCCTCTTAATCATATTGATAATTTGATTCTTATCAGCATGTCCATACCCTACCAAATTTTTTTTTACAGTATTAGGTGAATATTCAAAAATCTCTGAACTTTCTCTTGCTGCAATCAAAAAAACGATGGCTCTAGACATACCTAATTTTAGTGTTGATTCAGGGTTTTTGTTGGAAAATATTTTCTCAATCGCAATAGAACTAGGTGAATATTTTTTTGTTATCTCCAAAAGTTTTTCGTAAATGGTATTTAGCCTAAACCCAAGTTCTTTTTTCTTGTCAGTTTTTATGAATCCATGAGCCAAATAATTGTCAAAGTTTCCTTTTTTTTCAATCAAACCCCAACCAGTTATATTCAGCCCTGGGTCGATTCCCAGAATAAGATCTTTATTTTTTTTAAAATTAATTTTTCCATTAACGAATCATTTATATTAAAATTTGAGGAAATATTTTGAACATCATCTAAATCTTCAAGTTTTTCTAATAAACTTAACAAATTTTTTGCATCATTTTCATTGTCAACATCTATAGTATTTAATGGCTTCCACTCAAGACTTGAAAATTTTGCTAAAGAAAATTTTTTTTCAAGCAGATCAAGAGTTCTATGAAATAGTTCTACATTAGTTAAAACTTCATATGTTTCAACATTTTCGATAATATCAACAACATCAAGTGATGCACAAAAATCAAAAAAAACATCAAATGAGCTAATTTTGTGAGAATATGAAATAATACCTAGTCTATTAAAATTATGCTTCACACAGCCACTAATACCTAGGTTTCCATTAAACTTTGAAAATGTTGACCTTATTTCAGATGCACTTCTATTTCTATTATCAGTCATTGATTCGACTATAATAGCCACACCACTGGGGCCAAAACCTTCATAGACTATTTCCTCAATTGAGTTTTTATCATCATCGGATGAATTTTTTTTTATAGCCTTTTCAATACTATCCTTTGTCATATTTGATGACAATGCATTATTGATTGCTGTTCTAAGCCTTGGGTTGGAATCGGGATCCGGAGAGCCTAATTTCGTAGCCACAGAAATTTCCCTAATTAATCTTGAAAAAAGTTTTGCTCTTTTTTTATCTTGAGCACCTTTTCTATGCATAATATTTTTAAATTTTGAATGACCTGCCATATCTCTAGTTCTTGTGAAGTTTTCCACCTTTAAATATTTGATCAAATCGAATAACCCTCATACTTGAGCTATCAACTTCAATTATTGTTCCACACAATGTTCCATTGCCATTTGCTGGTTGAAGTCTAGACTTAATGTGTTTGTGTGTAAATCTTAATACTGCCATTTCTTTGTTCATACCAATTACAGAATCATAATCACCACACATTCCCAAATCTGTTTGAAAAAAACTTCCTTTTTCTAATATTTGAAGATCAGCTGTTGGAACATGAGTGTGCGTTCCAAAAATAGCCGTAACCCTACCATCTAGAAAATGTGCGAGAGCCATTTTTTCTGAAGTAGATTCTCCATGAATATCAACTATAATTATAGAATTGCTGAATTTTTTTTTCATTGTTTCAATTATTTCGTCAACCGAGTCAAATGGATTGTCAATTGAATCCATAAACAACCTACACATAACATTTATCACTATTGCTATATTGCCATTCTTGAGTTTGAATACACCAAAACCATTTCCAGGAGAATTTTTTGGATAATTGCATGGTCGTAAAAGTCTTTTGTCATTCACCATATATTCAACAATTTCCTTTTGATCCCAAATATGATTTCCGGATGTTATAACATCAACTCCAATGGCGTATAGCTCCTCACAAATTTTTTTAGTGATTCCAAATCCACTTGCAGCATTTTCCCCATTAATTACTACGAACTGAATGTTTTCTGATTTAATCAATTTGGGCAATTCCTCTAAGACGACTTCTCTTCCAGCCCTACCTACAATATCACCACACATTAGAATCTTCATTTGATTATCTTAGTTTGTGTAACCACAACATCAAGTTTCATATCATGATTCATAGACGGAATCTTTTCAATTTGTTGTTCATCAAATGCAATGCCAATTGTTAAAATTTTTTTTTTCTTACCTAAATATGAAATTGTTCTATCGTAATATCCTCCTCCGTAACCCAATCGATTCTTATTTAAATCAAAAGATAAAATGGGCACTAGAATTATTGATGGTTCGAAATAATCATCATTATCAGGCACTTTAATCTTATACTTGCCATCTATCAATCTAGTTTCCAATTTGAATTTTTTAAACAAGAGGTGTGAATTAGCTTTAAAAATGAATGGCAAACAAATCACAAGATCTTTTTTTATCAAAAATTTTAAGAATGGCAAAATATTTACTTCGGAATTTACAGGATAATATCCCGAAATGATTTCATTATTTGTTGGAATAATTGATTTTAGATTTTCTATTATTTTTTTTTCTTTGACGTTTTTATCTTTGATCAATTGCCTCAAAAAAAAGCTTTTCTCTCTAAGTTTTTTTTTTGTCATTTTGATTTATTATTTATGATTTTTGCTAGAACATCTAATTCTTGATTAATTTTCTCATATGAAATCATTGAAGCACTATTTTTTTTTAAAATGTTTAATTCACTAGCCAACATAAGTGAAATGATTAGAATTTTTTTTGTTTTAGTTAAGTTCTGTTTGTCAGGCAATTCATTCAATTTTTCATTTATCGTTTCTTCAGCTTCTCTCAACAAATTTTCTTCTCCTTCTCTGCACTCAATATTAAAATCTAGTTGATCTATATGAATCTTCAAAATAGGCATAAAAAATCTTTATTCCTTTTTTTCTAAAAATTTAACTACACTTTCGAGCAAAATCATAACTTTCTTAAGAATTTCTTTGTGATCAGAAGTTTTTTTAGTCAAGTCTAGTTTTTCAGTCTTCGCAGCCAATTCCTTTATTCTATCAACAATAATTTGAGTTTTATCTTCTACCATATGTTTTAAATATTATTCTTCTTCTTTACATTATTATAATTATTCATTAATCAATAACTATAAAATTTATCTAATAATGAAACTTAAAGTTGCAATAAATGGGTTTGGGAGAATTGGAAGATTAACTCTTAGGTCTATATTAGAAAGAAATATTCAAGATTTTGAGATTGTTGCCATCAATGATCTGGGTAAAGTAGATAGTAATTTACACCTTTTTAAATATGATTCCGTTCATGGTCCTCTCAAAGATAATCTAACTAGAGAAGACCAATATCTCAAAATAAAGAATCATAAGCTAATTTTTTTAAATGAATCTAATCCACTAAATTTACCATGGAAAAATTTAAATGTTGACCTAGTTGTTGAGTCAACTGGAAGATTCACAAATAGAGAGGACTCTGAAAAACACATATCTGCAGGTGCAAAAAAGGTTCTAATTTCAGCGCCAGCCACAAATCCAGATATAACCGTTGTTTATGGAATTAATCACAACCAAATCAAGAAAGAACATCAAATAATTTCAAATGGATCATGTACAACAAACTGTTTGGCTCCATTAGCCTACTTAATGGAAAATTCTGTAGGAATTGAATCTGGTTATATGACTACTGTTCATGCAGTTACCGGAGATCAAAATACAATTGATACCATTCATAAAGATCTTAGAAGAGCAAGAAATTCACTTGTATCAATAATCCCAACATCAACTGGTGCTGCCAGGGCAGTTGCAGAAGTATTGCCAAACCTTAAAGGCAAGATAGATGGAAGTGCAATCAGGGTCCCCACTTCAAACGTTTCATTGGTTGATTTCAAATTTCTTTCAAAAAAAAATACCAATGAAATTGAATTGAGAAAAATTTTTCAAAATGCCGAAAAAAATGAATTTAAAAAAATAATTCAAACTGTTTCAGAACCCCTTGTATCCACTGATTTCAATCATAACCCTCATAGCTCAATCGTCGATTTGGCAGAATTGAAAGTTATAAATAAAAGATTTTGCAGAATCCTTTCTTGGTATGATAATGAATGGGGTTTTTCAAATAGGTTGGTTGATGTAATTCTAAAAATTTCTTAATGAAAATTTATGAAAATTTAACTTTTAAGTTTACTAACATTAAAGAAGCATTAGAGGTTCTAAAAAAAAAAGAAAGTCAAAGAATAAATTTTTTTCATCCCTTTAATTCTTTAATTTGGCAAGGACCATACTTCGCAAAATACGTCAATGACAAATTAAAAAATAAAAAAGTCAATTTTATTGTAGAAACAAGTGAAAACATAGGGTGGACTCTAGCTCTTATTAATCTTGGAATAAAACATATCTCAATAAGTATGAATATAGATAAGAAAATCTTAGCAAAAATTTCATCAATGGCTAAAAAA
>CAZAFN010000027.1:0-18988 GCA_964484795.1 uncultured Alphaproteobacteria bacterium
GCAGAATGTAAATGAAATTGCTTCTTACAATAGAAGACTTGAGTCTCTTCATTTTGGTGTGGCAGATTATGCTGCTTCAACAAAAGCCAAAACAACAGTTATTGGAGGACCAAATCCAAATTATCATGTTTTAACTGATAAAGATGAGAACAATCCAAGAGAAAAGCACTGGGGCGATATGTGGCATCATGCAGTCTCGAAGATGGTGATTGCAGCACGTGCAAATGGACTGAGGCCAATAGATGGTCCATTTGGAGATTTTAATGATCCTGATGGTTATATTGCTCAAGCCAATAGGTCGGCAACATTAGGTTGTGAAGGAAAATGGGCTATCCATCCAAGTCAGATTGATTTAGCAAATGAAGTGATGAGTCCTTCGGAGAAGGAAGTAGATCAAGCCAAAAGAATCCTTGAAGCAATGAAACAAGCAAAGAAAGAAGGGAAAGGTGCGGTATCATTAGATGGAAGATTGATAGATATTGCATCAATTCGTCAAGCAGAAGTTTTAGTTGAAAAAGCTAAACTGATTGAGGGAAAATAATAAAGAAAAATTAAATGCAAAATTTTTTGGATTTTGAAAAGCCTCTTCTCGAAATTCAGACTAAAATCGAAGAGCTTCGTCATTTAAAGGATAGTAGTGAGAATATCGCCAATGAACTCACTAATCTTCAAGAGAAGTTTGATAAAGCGCTTGGGGAGATATACGATAATTTAACTCCTTTTCAAAAAGTGAAGGTCTGTAGGCATCAAGATAGGCCTAAATTTGATCAAATGGTTGAAAGAATATTTGATAAATTTGAAATTCTTAGTGGTGACAGATTGTTTGCGGATGACTTTTCTATAAAGGGGGGATTTGGAAGAATACAAAATAAAAATTTTTTAGTTATAGGTAATGATAAAGGAAAGGATATTGACAGTAGGGTAAAAAATAATTTTGGTATGGCTAAACCAGAAGGTTACAGAAAAGCTCAAAGACTCATTAAGATTGCTGGAAAATTTAATTTACCAATAGTCACTTTTGTTGACACTCCTGGTGCATTTCCTGGTGTTGAGGCAGAAGACAGAGGGCAATCTGAAGCAATTGCCAGTTCTATAAAAGGCTCTATTAACATCGGGTCACCAATATTTTCTTTTATAATTGGTGAAGGTGGATCAGGTGGAGCTATTGCATTAGCTACGGGAAATAAAGTTGTAATGCTTGAACATGCAATCTATTCAGTTATATCTCCTGAAGGTTGTGCTTCAATTTTATGGAGATCCGTTGAGAAATCAGAAAAGGCAGCGGAATATCTTAAACTTACGGCTCAGGATCTAATGGAATTGGAAGTTATTGATGAAATTATAAAAGAGCCAATTGGAGGTGCTCATAGAGATGTGGAGAAAACTTGTAGATTAATAAAAGAATGTATTTTGAAAATAACTTTGGAATTTGAAGGAAAGTCACCTGAAGAAATTATAGAACAAAGAGAAAAAAAATATTTGACAATTGGAAGAAATTTTTTACTTAACTAGGACAATTTTTTTTTTAACATTGTTAAACTATAGTTTTCCATGGCAGTGTTTATATTTTTTTCCAGATCCGCATGGGCACTTTGCATTTCTTGGGATTCTTGCTGAACTTGTTTGACTATTTCTTTGATTTTTTTCTTCATTAATATCATCACGGACATCGGTTTTTATTTCTACAAAACTAATAATTTTTGAAACATTAAATCTAATTTGTTTCATCATATCTTCAAACATTATAAAAGCTTCTTGCTTATATTCGTTCAATGGGTCTTTTTGTCCATATGCTCTCAGTGAAATACCTTGTCTCAAATGATCAAGTGAAAGTAAATGTTCTTTCCAACTTTGATCAATAATTTGAAGTAACAAACTTTTTTGAGCCATCAAAAATAATTCAGGGGAGTATTTGGTTTTTTTTATGTTTATGTTTTTATCAGACAAATCTCGAATTTTTTTCGTAACATCTTCAATCTGTAGATTTTTAAGATTTTTTAAAGTTTTAAAATCCAAAGATACATTGAGATTATTCTTGCAAATTTCAACTAAATTTTGTTTTTTTTTGTCATCTAGTTCGTTGGTATCTTTGATTTCATCATCTATAAAATCTTCTATAAACCCGTCTCTCATATCGAAGATTAAGTTATCAATATCTATATCATTAATAATTTCACGTCTTTGTTCGTAGATTATTTTTCTTTGTTCATTCATAACATCATCAAATTTGAGAAGGCTTTTCCTGATTTCGAAATTTCTTGCTTCAACTTTTTGTTGTGCTCTTTCTAAGGCTTTTGTTATCCAAGGATGTTGAATACACTCATCCTGTTCAAGTCCTAGTGTTTGAAGAACAGAATCTAATTTTTCTGATCCAAAAATTCTCATTAAATCATCTTCCAAAGAAAGGAAAAACTTTGACGATCCTGGATCACCTTGTCTTCCAGACCTTCCTCTAAGTTGATTATCAATTCTTCTTGACTCATGTCTTTCTGTTCCAATGATAAAAAGACCTCCACCTTTGAGAGAAATTTTATTTTTTTTGGAATAATCTTTTGATGTTTCCATTCCTCCTAATTTTATATCAGTACCTCTTCCTGCCATATTTGTTGCAATTGTAACTTGCCCTGGTTCACCAGCAAAAGAGATGATTTCTGCCTCTTTTAGGTGATTCTTTGCATTTAAAACTTCATGAGGAATACTTTTTTTTCTTAAGAGTTGTGATATGAATTCTGATTTTTCTATTGACACTGTCCCTACAAGGCATGGTTGATTTTTTTTTCTACAATTTTCAACTAAATTAACGATTGCTTTATATTTTTCATCTAGGGTTCTGTAAATTTCATCTTCATGATCTTCACGGACCATAGGTTTATTAGGTGGAATTTCAACAACTTCAAGTTTGTAGATATCAAAGAATTCATCTGCTTCAGTCTTAGCTGTTCCCGTCATTCCTGCAAGTTTATCATACAACCTAAAATAATTTTGATATGTAATGGATGCCAATGTTTGGTTTTCCACTTGTACATCCAGGCTTTCTTTCGCCTCAAGTGCCTGGTGTAAACCCTCAGAAAATCTTCTTCCTTCCATTGCTCTTCCAGTAAATTCATCAACAATTAAAACTTTTCCATCCTGAACCAGATAATCTTTGTCTCTATCAAAAATGAATCTAGCTTTAAGAGATTGATTGGTATGATGCAGAAGTGTAACATTGTTGATGTCATACAAACTTCCTTCCATTAATAATTTTTGTTCTCTAAAGGTGTTTTCTAGTTTTTCTACAGCAGCATCTGTTAAAACAACACTTTTAGATTTTTCATCTTTCTCATAATCATTATTATTTAATCTTGAAATAATTTTATCAACAACTTTGTACAATTGTGATGATTGTTCAGCGGCACCTGAAATTATCAAGGGAGTTCTAGCTTCATCTATAAGAATTGAGTCAACCTCATCAATTATGGCAAAATCAAATTTACTTTGGACTATTTGGTTTTTAGCAAATTTCATATTATCTCTTAAATAATCAAATCCGAATTCATTATTTGTTCCGTAGGTGATATCTGATGAATACGCTGCTTTTCTTTCATTATCATCCATTCCACTTACAATGAAACCTGTCTTAAGCCCAAGTTTTTCGTATACTTCTCCCATCCATTCACTATCTCTTTTGGCAAGATAATCATTTACTGTAACGATGTGGACAGAATTATTTTTAAGCGAATTTAAATAAGCGGCTAATGTTGAAACAAGTGTTTTACCTTCACCAGTTTTCATTTCTGCTATCATACCATTGTGAAGAACCATTCCTCCTAGTATCTGAACGTCGTAGTGCCTTTGTCCTAGAGATCTTTTGGCAGCTTCCCTTACATTAGCAAAAGCATCGGGAATAAGTTCGTCTAAACTCTTACCATTTGAAACCAAATTTTTGAATTCTAATGTCTTATTTTTTAAATCATCATCGCTAAGTTTTTCATACTTTTTTTCTAGTAGATTTACTTTTTCTACAATAGGAAAAATTTTTTTTAGCAACCTATCATTAGATGATCCAAAAAATTTTTTTGTAAGAAAATTTAACATTTTATTTATTTATAATAATTTTAATAATAAAAATATAATTTATTAATTAACTTATCAAACAATGCCAATAAAATTATCTCCATTTGCTCCAAAAAATGTAAAAAAATTTTTTAAACTAGATGGCATTAAGGTTTCAATAGCACATTGTGGTTTAAAAAAAAACAAGAAAGAAGACTTAGTGCTCATTAAGTTTGATCAACCAAGTTTGATATATGGTGCTTTTACATTATCCAAAACACCTGGCGAACCCATAATATGGAATAAGTCAATTATAGATTATGAAAAAGTTTCAGCAATTTTAATTAACTCAGGAAATGCAAATGTTTTTAATGGAGAAGCAGGTAGAAATTCTTTGAGAAAAATTGTAAAGAGACTTTCAGATGACTTGTGCGTTAGTCAGAATGAGATATACATAGCATCTACTGGCGTAATAGGGGAGTTGTTAGATCACAACAAAATTATTAGAAAAATTCCTTATTTAATAAAAAACTTAAAAAATGACCATTCCACTTGGTTCGGCGCTGCAAATGCAATTAGGACAACTGACACCTATGCAAAAACGCATAGTGAGAAGTCTAAATCTAACAGGCAAATTGTAATTAATGGACTTGCCAAAGGATCAGGAATGATTTCACCAAATATGGCTACGATGTTAGGTTTTATTTTTACAAATGCTCAGTTTTCAGGTCTAGCATATAAAAAAAAATTTTTTGAACTAATAAACAAAACATTTAATTGTATTTCAGTTGATGGTGATACTTCAACGAGCGATATGGTACTATTAATTTCAGTTAAAAATGAAGATAAACATCTAAAAATTGATAATTCTAAAAAACAAAAAGACTTTTTCAAAATTCTTGAAACATTGATGATGAAACTTTCTCAATATATTGTAAAAGATGGAGAGGGTGCATCAAAATTTATTATGATTTCAGTTAAAGGTGCAAAAGACGATTTAGAAGCAAAAAAAATAGCAATGTCAATTGGAAACTCTCCCTTATTCAAGACAGCTATGGCAGGTTCAGATTCTAATTGGGGAAGGATTATAATGGCAATTGGCAAAACATACGCAAAAATTGAGCCTCAAAGAATTTCATTACGATTTGGAAATTTTTTAATTCTAAAGAATGGCAAAAGTTTTTTTAAAAAAAATTTCTCTTCAATAAATAGGTATCTAAAAAAGAGTGAAATTGAAATTAATGTTGAATTGGGAATTGCAGAAGGTTCAGCTAAAATTTGGACATGCGATTTTACGAAGGAATATATATCAATTAATTCAGATTATAGGAGCTAAAAGTTATTGAGAAAATTTCTATTTGCATTTTAAAGAAAAATGATAAATTTTTAATTTCATCACGTCCATTTCCAAAAACATATTCTGGATTTTGGGAGTTTCCTGGAGGTAAAGTAGAGAAAAAAGAATTTTTGTTAGAATCATTGAAGAGAGAAATTTTTGAGGAATTATCCTTAGAGATAGATTTAAGGAATGTAATCTTTGTTTATTCATACGAAATTGAACAAGGAAAAAAAAAATTATATTTTTTTTTATGTTTTAAATGGAAAGGAAAAATTTTGTCAAAAGAAAATCAGGAATTTAATTGGATAAAGATTGATGAATTTCAAAATTACAAGATGCTAAAATCTAACTACAAAATCATAAATTACATTGAAAAAATTAATTTTCTTTCCAAGTGCAAATAGAGACAATATCACATGTAACTTTTAATTGTGATTGACTGTTTGAATGTTTTTGGATGTAAACTTCATTGAGTTTTTCTAGATAACTTCTCGTCATTAGACTCTTTTTTCTCATCTTCATACAGTTGTTTTCTCCGATTCCTTTGATTTCACGAAGTAAAGAAAAAACATTTTTATAGTATATCTCATACCTTATTGATTCTGATACTGTTTCTTTAAAACCTATATTTGAGAGCATATTTGAAATGTCAACCATTTTAAGCATTGGTGGTATTCTTAGAAATGGACCATTGAAGATTTTTTCATCTGTAACATAAAGAGAATTTTTTAATTCAAGTAGTGAATCTTCACCAAAGAAATTACAAAATAAAACACCATCTTGATTAAGTAATTTGTGAAGTTTATTTAGATATTTGATTTTATCATTCATATTGTGAAGACAGAAATTACATACAATAAGATCAAAATTATCGTTTTTTAGTGGAATATGTTTGGGAGATGATAAAATTTTATGCATTCTTGAATTTTCAAATAAAACTTTATCAAGAAGTTTTTCATATTGGGAAACTAATAAAAGATTTTGAAATTTTAATTTTGAAAATTTTTCTGACAATTCTTTTGAATCAGATGAAAAAATTAAAATATTTTTGAAATATGAGTTTATCTCATTAACCTTTTTAAATAGAATGCTAGAAAATTTGTCAAAAATAAAGTTATGTTTTTCCCAATCTTTACTTGCCTTGTTTTTAAAATTAATTAAGGATCTTGTGTCAAAAAAATTATCTATCATTGTAAAATGAAAAAAATATTGATTTATGCTTCATCTATATGTTCCTATTGTATATCTGCTAAAAGATTACTTGAAGAAGAAAAATTGATTTACGAAGAAATTTTGATAGACAATAATCCAGAATTTAGAAATGAGATGATTAAATTATCAAAAGGTATGAAAACTGTTCCACAGATTTTTTTTGATGAGATTCATATAGGTGGATATGATGAACTTAGGAAAATATATGATGATGGAAATTTATTAAAATTGTTAAATGAAAAAAAATAAATTTAAAGTTGCCTGTTTTCAAACTCAAAGTACTCAAGATACCGAAAAAAATATTGAAATGCTAGAGAAAATGTTTTGTTCAGTAAGAGGCAAATCATTGGACTTGATTTGTTTGCCAGAATGTGTAGCAATTTTCACTGATTCAAAAAAAACAATTGATGATTACTTAAAGATTTGGCATAAAAAATTTCTAAAATTCATCTCAGAAAAAGCTAAGAAAAATAATTTCTATATTTTAATAGGTTCAGTTCCTCACAAAAAGAAAAATGGGAAATTCTTAAATCGTTCATTCATTATTAACAAATTTGGTAAAACTTTATGCCATTATGATAAAATCAATTTGTTTGATGTTTGTTTGGGTAAAAATGAAAATTACTTTGAATCAAAGAATTATGACTCAGGAAAAAAAATTAAGGTTTCACTGCTACCATGGGGTAAATTAGGAATGAGTGTTTGTTATGATGTTAGATTCCCAGGTTTATATAAAAAACTAGCTAAAAGAGGTTCTGATTTTTTTTCCATTCCTGCTGCCTTTACATATACTACTGGAATCGACCATTGGCACACCTTAATTAAGTCAAGGGCAATAGAAAATGGATGTTTTGTTTTTGCTCCTGCTCAATGTGGCCAACATGATAATGGAAGAAAGACGTTTGGTCACTCATTAATTGTTGATCCCTGGGGT
Organism: uncultured Alphaproteobacteria bacterium; assembly: GCA_964484795.1. Taxonomy (GTDB): domain Bacteria; phylum Pseudomonadota; class Alphaproteobacteria; order Methylaequorales; family Methylaequoraceae; genus CAZAFN01. The sequence continues at coordinate 7,521 of CAZAFN010000027.1, forward strand.
AGAACTTTGTCAGAGGCAAAAAGAAATATGACAGTTATATATTCATCAGTTGATTTGGAATTAATAGAACTAGCAAGAGGAAAAATACCATCAATGACTAATTATAGTTTTTGAAAAATAGCTTCTTGAATTAGGTTGTTTTTCTTTGATCATTTTGCTCTTGCTGAAAAAAAATAATTAATATTGCAACTTTCTTTGTATTTCCAGTTTTTGGTAAGAGGATTATAACTAACTCCTTGAAAGTTTATTGAATAAAAATTCTGAGAAAGAAGAATTTTTTTTAAAAAATTTGGTTTTACTAATTTTTCCCAGCTATGTGTTTTTTGGGGAACAAGCTTCAAAATTTTTTCAGCAACAAATATTGCTAATATTAATGATTGAAAAGTGCGATTAATTGTTGATCCAATAAATATTCCATTTTTTTTTAGAAGTCTTTTTATATTTTTAACTACCAACTCAACATCATTTACATGTTCGAGAACCTCCATACATGTAATCAAATCAAATTTCTCTTTACAGTTAAATTTACTAATATCAGTACAGTGATATTTTATCTTTAAATTACTTTGAAATGAGTGGTTTTTTGCAGATTTTATGGCTTTCTCATTCACATCAATTCCGATAATTTTTGCTCCTAATCGTGCAAGGGGTTCGCACAAAATACCACCACCACAACCTACATCAAGTATTTTGATTTTATCAATGGAATTGAGTGAATTTTTTTTTAAAAATTTCTTAATATATTCAATTCTAATGAAATTAAAAGTATGCAATGCTTCAAATGGACCATCATTACTCCACCAATCTTCAGAAAGTTGATTAAAAAACTCATCATTATGATTTTGTCTGCTTGTAATTTTCTTGCTTTTCATAACAATATCTTTACATATGGTTGTATTTTAAATTTTAAGAATATAAAAGATTAATTATGTCAATTCTAGTCATGAAATTTGGAGGTACATCATTAGCTAATGTGGCTAGGATAGAAAGAGTTTCAAAATTAGTCAAGGATAGGATAAAGTTAGAGAAGACCAAAATTATATTAGTTGTTTCTGCAATGAGTGGTGTTACCAACAAATTAATTGCTGAATATAAAAAAATTAATAAAGACAATTTAAATCCAGAATATGACGTAATTCTTTCTTCAGGGGAACAATGTTCATCTGCAATAGTAAGTATGATTTTGCAAAAAAAAAAAATTAAGTCTCGCTCTATGTTAGGATGGCAAATCCCTATAATTACAGATTCTGCTCATAGTAAAGCAAGAATACATAAGATAGATTCTAATTTTATCAGGAATCAATTTAAAAAGTATGATGTTTTGGTTGTTGCTGGTTTTCAGGGCATCTCAACCGAACAAAGAATTACTACATTAGGTAGGGGAGGATCAGATACAAGTGCAGTTGCTTTGGCTGTAGCCTTAAAATCAAAAATGTGTGAAATATATACAGATGTTGATGGAATATTTACTTCTGATCCAAAAGTTGTTTCCACTGCAAAAAAAATAAACAACATAACTTATGAAGAAACATTAGAAATGGCTTCTCTTGGTTCTAAAGTTCTTCATCCAAGATCAGTTGAATTAGCTATGAAATATGGTATTAAGGTTCATGTAAAAAGCTCATTTACCAATAAGATGGGTACAACAGTTTTAAATGAAGAAAATAAATTAGAAAAAGAAGTTGTTACAGGAATTTCTTCTTCGGAAGATGAAGCTAAAATTACTTTAAAGGGGATTCCTGACAAGCCTGGAATAGCAGCTAAAATTTTTGGATTGTTGGCAAATGCAAACATAAATGTAGATATGATAGTTCAAAACATTACTGATGATGGAAGATTCGCAAGCATTACATTTACAATTCCGCTTGAGGATTATTCAAAAGCAGTTAAAGAACTAAAACAATCTGATATTAAATTTAAAAAATTACATTTGGACAAAAATATTTGTAAGATATCAATTGTTGGTGTAGGAATGAAGAGTAATGTTGGTGTTGCTCAGAAAATGTTTGAAACTCTTGCCAAAAGAAATATAAATATTCAGGTTATTTCTACATCAGAAATTAAAATAAGTGTTCTTATTCCTGTAGAAAAAAAAAAAATTGCCCTAAATGCATTGCATAAAGCTTATAATCTTTTTTGTTAGAGTCTTTAGAGAATAATTCTTATAAATGATGAATTTTGAACCCCACAGAGAACTTGAAAAACTATTTGATAGAGGGTCTTCTTTTTTAGGTTCAAAAATCCCCATAATGGGAGGTGCTATGACTTGGGTTTCTGAAAGAAACCTGGTTTCTGCTATGTCCAATGCTGGAGGATTTGGTATTATTGCATGTGGTGCAATGAATAAGGATCAACTGGAAAATGAAATAATAGAAACAAGAAAAAAAACTAAGAATCCATTTGGTATAAATCTAATATTGTTGCATCCACAAATTGATGAATTAATTAAATGTTGCATTAATTTAAAGGTTGAACTTGTTGTTTTTGCTGGCGGGTTTCCAAAAAAAAGCCAAATTGAAATGTTGAAAAACAAACAAATAAAAACTATGTGTTTTGCAACAACTTCATCAATAGCGAAAAAAATGATTTCAAATGGTATAGAAGCACTTATATTAGAAGGAAATGAAGCTGGGGGACATATAGGGCCAGTCTCAATAAATGTTTTAGTGCAAGAAGTTTTACCTGAAGTTAGCCAAGTTCCAGTTTTTGTAGCTGGAGGTATTGGTAGAGGTGAGATTATGTTGAAATTCATGCAATTGGGAGCTGCTGGTTGTCAGATAGGAACTAGACTTGTTTGTGCTAGAGAGTCAATAGCTCACAAAAATTTTAAGAATATTTTTATTAAATCGGAAGCCAGAAGTGCGCAAATTTCTGTGAAATTAGATGATAGGTTTCCCGTGATACCAGTTAGGGCAATTGAAAATAACGCGACGAAAGAATTTATTAAAGAACAGAAAGAAGCAATTAACTTATTAAAAGACAATAAAATAAGCTTAAAAGAGGCTCAGTTAAAAATAGAACATTTTTGGGCTGGCTCTCTAAAAACCGCTGTGTTGTCAGGTGACATAGAAAACGGATCATTAATGGCTGGTCAGAGTGTGAGTATGGTAAAAAAAATTCAAAGTGTTAAAGAAATTCTTGATGAATTGATTTTACAGGCTGTTAAACAAATAACAGTTGATAAAAAGGTGTTGGAAAGTGTCAACTGAACTAGGAAAAGAAATTTCTAAGAAAGATGTTTACTTAACTATAGGAAAAAAAATTTCTGTCGCCAGAAGATCCTCAAGAAAAAAAATTATAGGTGTGTCAAAAAAATTAAACATAAGTGTTAACCACCTAAACTACATTGAGAAAGGTGAAATTGAGCTTCTTCCTAACTCTATTCCTTTAAAAGGGTTTGTAAGGTCTTTAGCAAAATTTTTAAAAGTTGACATTTCTGAAGAATTAAAACAATTAGATGACTTGGATGAATCTTCAAAAAAACAAGCTATTCCTAGAATGGTTAATAATCCACTACCAAGTAAATTGTTGGTATTTTTTATGACCTCTTTTTGCTTTTTATTGTTAGCTATTTATTTTTTAAGTATAAATAAAGATGAAAGAGAAATTGACGAAATGAGAATAGAAAACTCTACTTTTAATGAACCTGAGGATGAAACCTATGTATTAGAAAAAAAAAAAATTGTTGGAGATAATTTAAATGATCTAGTTGTAGTTAAAGATGATGATTGGGATATTAATAAAGGTGAAAAGAATGACTTTGTACAACAAGAGTTACTCCCAAAAAATGAAAATAAAGAATTTGTTGAATTAATTTTTTTTGAAGAGACATGGATTCAGATTTTTAATCAGAATAATATATTAGTTGATTCAGGATTGTTTAGTTCAGGTGAGGCTATTTTACTTGAATTTAATAAAAACAATTATGATTATATAATTGATACTGGAAATCTAGGTGGTTTTAAAATTGCATTTGGCAAAGAAGTTTTTTTACCACTTGGTAGATCTGGTGAGGTCAGAAAAAAAATGTCAATTCTAGCACAGTTAAAAAAGCTTAAAGAAAAAGAGTTTTGAGAGATCAATGAGTATTAGACCCTGGCGTGACATTCAAAGGAAGAAAACAAGAAAGATAAATGTTGGAAACGTAGAGATTGGTGGTGATACTCCAATTTCGGTCCAATCAATGACAAATACACTAACTACTGATATTAAGGCAACAGTAGAGCAAATATTGAGTCTTGAGGACGTTGGAGCAGATTTGGTAAGAGTTTCCTGTCCAGATGAAGAATCTACTAGTGCTCTGAAAGAAATAGTCAAAGATATAAGTATTCCAGTAATTGCTGACATCCATTTTCACTATAAAAGAGCTATCGAAGCAGCAGAATCTGGGGCTTCTTGCCTGAGAATCAATCCAGGGAATATTGGCAGTCAAGATAGAGTTAAGGAAGTAATAATAGCTGCAAAAGATAATAATTGTTCGATACGTATTGGAGTTAATGCTGGAAGTTTAGAAAAGGAATTACTTGAAAAATACGGAGAACCCTGTCCAGATGCTATGGTTGAATCAGCCGTAAAGCATATAAGAATTTTAGAAGACAATGATTTCTTTAATTTCAAAATTAGTTGCAAGGCATCTGATGTATTCCTTGCTGTTGCAGCTTACTACGGAATTTCAGATATATGTGATTATCCACTACATCTAGGTATTACTGAAGCAGGTGGAATGATGCCAGGCACAATTAAATCTTCAATTGGTCTGGGATCTTTGTTATGGGCAGGTATTGGAGATACGATTAGAGTTTCACTATCAGCTCATCCAGTTGAAGAAATAAAGGTTGGGTTTAATATATTAAAATCACTTAACTTAAGACATAGAGGAGTAAATGTTATTTCTTGTCCTTCATGTGCCAGACAAGAGTTTAATGTAATAGAGAATGTTGAAGAACTTGAAAAGAGATTAGAGCATATAACTACTCCAATGACTTTGTCAGTTATAGGTTGTGTTGTTAACGGACCAGGAGAAGCTAGAGAAACGAATATTGGATTAACTGGAGGAAAAAGTGGACACCAAATATATCTTAATGGAGAAAAACATCACGTTCTTAGAGAAGGCAATATGATTGATCATTTAGTTGAGTTGTGTGAAAAGAAGCAAGCTGAATTGTTAAACCAAAAAAGCTAAAAAGTTGTCAAAATTATCTACAGTTAAAGGTACAAAGGATTTATTAGGAGATGAGATTTTTGCATATGACAAAATTTGTGAGATTTTTTCAAATATTTGCAAATTTTTAGGGTACGAAAAAATTTCCACGCCTATTTTAGAACATTCCGATGTTTTTTTAAAATCACTGGGTGTGACATCGGATATTATTTCAAAAGAAATGTATAGTTTCACCGATCAGGGAGGAGACAATTTGGTTTTGAGGCCTGAGGGAACAGCAGCAATTTCTAGAGCTTTAATAACAAACTCTCTTCAAGAAGATTTAGTTCAAAAATATTTTTATCTCGGACCAATGTTTAGAAGAGAAAGACCCCAATCAGGAAGGTTGCGACAGTTTCATCAAATTGGAATAGAATTTTTAGGCAAAAATAATTTTTTGAATGATGTAGAGGTTATAATGATTGCAGAAAAGCTTATTGTCTTATTAGATTTAAAAAAAAAAGTTCATTTAGAAATTAACACACTCGGCAATACAAGTAGTAGAAGAGAATATTTAAAAGTCTTAGTTAAATTTTTAAAAAAAAACGAATCAGAACTTTCAAATGAAAGTAAAAGAAGATTAAAAACTAATCCATTGAGAATTCTGGACTCCAAGGACCCAAAAGATATAAAAATAAGAGAATGTGCGCCAAGGATTTTTGAATATCTTGATAAGGAGTCAAAGGATTTTTTTGAAAAAACACTAGATGGTTTGAAAAAATTAAAAATTAATTTTATTTTAAACCCCTTTTTAGTTAGAGGACTAGATTATTATAACCACACTACTTTTGAGTACATTACTAATGATAAAAAAAGTCAGAATGCCATACTTGCTGGTGGAAGATATGATGGATTAGTCAAGTCATTGGGAGGGAATGATATTGGCGGTGTTGGTTGGGCAGCTGGTATAGAAAGAATAGTTTTAAATGCAAAGAGATTTGAAGAAGAAAAAAATCTAATAAGTTTTTTTGCCACCTCAGAAAAATTTAACACAAATTTGTTGAATTTAATTAATGAACTAAAACTCGTTGAGTCAATATCAGTTAATTTTATTAGCTCTGGTAATTTGAAGAAAAAATTTAGTAAGGCAAATAAATTAAACTCAAAAGGGTGTATTATTTTAGGAGAAGATGAATGGAAAGAAAAGAATCTAATTTGGAAGGACTTTCGGTCTGGAACGCAAGAGGTTTTTCCTGCTGATGACATTCAAAATTTTATATCAAAAATTTTTTTTAGTTAAAGAAAAATTTCCGTGACTAAAAACGATTATATTTTTTCCTCAAAACCAAGACAAATTGCTCAAGCAGCAATTAAAATTTCTTCTCAAATTTTTGGGCCATTGAATGATTTAAATGTTGTTGTATTAGGTGATTTAGATTTAACAATTGACATTGGAAATAATCTAAAAAAAAAAAAATTAAAGCAATTTAAGATATTTAAAAATGAATACTTTCAATATTTTAATGATGAAAAAAAAAGAATTAAAGAGATTGATGATTTTGCAGTTTTTTTGTCTGATTACGATGTTATTTTGATTGGATGTAAATCAGGAACCAAAATAGTTTTTTATGATTTAGCAACTAAAATCCTTCAAAAGAGAAAAAAAAAGCCTGTTCTTTTTTTGGATTGTGGAATACCTGGTAATATTGAGCAAAATGTTGGAAATATAAATAATTGTTTTTTATTTGATCTGAATGACCTTGAACAATTTTACTCAACCTGGGAGTCGGACTTTGATAAAGGCGAAAACTATGATATTAATTTTATTGATGATGAGATTAGAAATTATACTTCATACTTTCTCAAAAAACTTAATTTAAATACGTCACAAATATTAATTTTTGAAAAATATCTTAAGATTTCTTTGAAAAAAAACAAAGATCATAAGTTCAAACAAATGTTGAAAAGTTTTTTTAAATCTTACAAGAGTTAATAATGAATAACAAAAAACTTCTAGAAATTTTAGATAATTTTTCAAACATTCAGAAGAAATTGAATAATATTACTAAAGAGAATTTTAGTGAATATGCAAAGTTGTCAAAAGAATATTCAGACCTAAAACCACTGACAGAAAAAATTAATAAGTTATTTAAGTTTAAAAAAGAACTTGATGATCTAGAAGAACTTCTTGCATCTGAGGATTTAGAGATAAAAAATGAGGCCACAGAAGAGAAAAGTAAGCTTACAGATTCTATAAAGTTTTTGGAAGATGAAATAAAAATTTTACTTATTCCAAAAGATGAATCAGATGAAAAAAATGCAATTATTGAGATTAGAGCTGGAACAGGTGGAGAGGAGGCTGCATTGTTTGCTTCAGATCTTCTAAGAATGTATGTTAAATATTCCGAAACAAAGAATTGGAAGACGGAAATTATGGATATGAGTGATACAGATCACAATGGCATAAAAGAGGTTATATTGAATATTTCAGGAAAAGATGTATTTGGTAAGCTCAAATTTGAATCTGGAACTCACAGAGTACAAAGAGTTCCTGAAACAGAATCTGGTGGAAGAATACATACATCAGCCGCTACTGTTGCTGTCTTGCCTGAAGCATCTGATATAGATGTTGAAATTCTAGAAAAGGATTTAAGAATTGATATTTTTAGATCTAGTGGTCCAGGTGGTCAGTCTGTCAATACGACGGATAGTGCCGTAAGGATTACACATCAGCCTACCGGAATAGTGGCTCAATGTCAGGACGAAAAATCTCAACATAAGAATAGAGCGAAGGCAATGACAGTTTTAAGAGCAAGAATTTTCGAAGTTGAAAGACAAAAGAAAGAAGATGAAAGAGCTCTTGAAAGAAAAACGCAAGTAGGAACGGGTGACAGGTCTGAAAGAATTAGGACATACAATTTTCCTCAGGGAAGGGTTACTGATCACAGAATTTCTTTAACTCTTTATAAGCTCGAACAGATTTTAAATGGTGAAAGTTTAGATGAAGTGATTTCAGCATTAATTACTGATAGTAATTTAAGAAAATTATCCGTGTAAGATCTATGACTTTAATATTAAAAAATGTTTTTTGGATTGGGGAAAAATTCCTAAAAATGTCCGGAATAGAAAGACAAAGGAATGAAACATTTTTAATAATAAGTAAAATTTTAAAAAAAAATTATTTAGAAGTACTAATTAATCAAGAAATAAGTATTTCTGAAAAAAAAAAAAAAAAAATTTTAAAAAAAATTTTTCAACGATTAAATGGTAAGCCAATTTCAAGAATTTTTGGTCTTAAAGAATTTTATTCAAGGGAATTTTTTATTAATTCTAACTCTCTTGATCCAAGACCAGAAACAGAAACTTTGATTGACTTGATAAAAAAAATAGAATTAAAAAATTCTAATAAAAGATTAAGAATTTTAGATTTGGGGACAGGAACAGGGTGCATAATCATAAGTTTGGCTATGGAATTAGGTAAGTTTAAGGAAGTTAGTGGTGTGGGTGTTGATATCAGTTCAGGAGCAATTGATATAGCTAATAGAAATTTAATGAAATTTAATTTGGAGGATAAGATAGAAATATATAGAAGCAACTGGTTTTCTGAAGTTAATGGAAAATTTGATATTATTGTTTCAAACCCACCTTATGTAGATAGTAATGAGATAGAAAAATTAGATAACGGAGTTAAAAACTTTGATCCATATGTTTCTTTAAATGGAGGAAAGTTTGGCTTGGAGTGCTTCAAGAAGATTTCTAGTATTGCTGGTAATTTTTTAAAAAAGAATGGTTATATTTGTGTTGAACTAGGCTGTGGTCAAAAAAAAGATGTTCAATCTATTTTTACCAAAAATGGATTTCACAAGATAATAGAAAGCAAAGATTTATTGAATATTGATAGAGTACTAGTTTTTAAAAATAAAATTTGAAAAAATATTTTGATAATGATAGTGTGATAATTCTTGTGGTAAGCATTAAAAGCTTAATAATAATAATTCATTTATTTTTTGAAAATTGATAGATAGAAGGAAGCCTCGCAGAAGAAGACCTAGATTAGGTCAGAAAAGACCAGGAACATTTAGGGGGCATTCAGAACAAAAGAATTTTGTACCTAGATCAAGGGGAGGTATTTCTAAGGCTCTAGAAAAATATACCAATCTTGCACAGGATGCATTTTCCAACGGTGATAGAATAGCGGCAGAGAGTTATTTCCAATATGCTGAACATTACCAAAGATTGTTGAATGAGAACAATTTCACTAGTGATTTCTCTTCTGACAAAAAATCGTCTCAACAAGATAATGAAGTTGATCAATCGAAGCCCACAAGAACGCAAAGAGCAATGAATGCAAAAAATGAAAGATTGAATAAAGCGGCTGATGAAGAGGTAGGTCTGAATAAAAATAATCATACGAATAATGTTAGCATTCACAGCAAAAATGGTAGTAAGGAAAATTTTACTAGTGATGGTCTTGAAGCTTTAAAACCTTTTGAAGTGTCAATGGATGAAAAAAAATCTCAGTCGTAGAAATAATCTGCGGTAACTGTTTCTTGAAGTTTGGTGGCTAAGAAACGTTCACGAGCCAAAGAAATATTTGCGTAAAAATTTGCCATTTCATCATCTTCTACATTTAAACTGGATTCTAATTTTAATTTCATTGGATTAATTGTACGGTTTTTATGTTTTACTTCATAATGTAAATGAGGCCCTGTACTTCTTCCAGAAGTTCCGACATAGCCAATTATATCACCTTGTTTGACTAATTTACCCTTTTTAAGGTTTTTAGAAAATTTGTATAAATGTGCATACCTCGTTTTAAAATTATTTAAGTGTTTGATTTCTATGAATCTTCCAAATGAACCATTCCTTCCTGCAAATGTTACTCTTCCGTCACCTGCAGCCATAACGGGAGTTCCTCTTTTAGCTGCAAAATCCACCCCTCTATGCATTTTACTATATCCTAAGATTGGATGTTTTCTTACTCCAAATTTTGATGAAAGTCTTGCTCCCTGAACCGGTGTACGCATTAGATATTTACGTATACTTTTACCGTTAGCATCAAAATAATCAATTTTGCCGTTGCTCAGTCTGTAACGAAATAGTTCAATTTTATGATAATTGAGGTGCATCAAACCATATAGAAGAATTGGCTTACCGATAATATTATTATTTTTTGTAAAATTAGCCTCATACAAGATCTCAAGTATGTCACCATTTTTTACGTCCCTTTGGAAGTCAATAGTATAACTCAATTGATCTAAAAATTCCCTAATAATACCTTTTGGAACTTTAGCGGACTTTAATGTGTGACTTAGGCTATTTCTAACTTTAAGTCTATTTCTTACAACTTTCGTTTGAGTTGGTGCCTTAACAAAATAAAAGACAAAATCATCATTAAAGTTTCTTCGGAGATTGAGTTGTTGAAAATTTTTGGCAAAAACTTGGATTTCTACAATCTGATCATTATTGTCAGTTAAAAACTTTATATTTTCCTTTACATTATAGTTTAAAAAATTATTCAATCTCTCAAAAACAAAAATAGCTTCAGATTTGTCTAGATAGTTTTCTAGGTTTTTAACAAGCATTTTTTTATTTTTTAGGGATAGTGTAATTGACTTGCTATATTCTGGTTCCGCTGGAATAGGTTTAGATTCTGGTGTAGGAATTCCAGAAAAGAGCATAGTTTCATAAATGGGAACTAGGTTCAAATTCAGATCTTTCTCGTCGAAAACGTAATCACTTTTTATTTTGTCATCTTTGTAGTAAGCAACGTTTAAATCTTCGTTATCAAGTTCCTCTTTAAGATTTTCTTTTTTTTTTACCAACTCCAAACGTTTGTCTTCGTCTTCAGAAAATTTAGAGGTTTCATTTGGAGTTTCACTTATTTGGTTTTCATTGAATAAATAAGGTAGGTATTCTTCTCCTTCATCATTAACATTTACATTGAAATCATTAAATTTGTTCAAATTAGTTATAGAAACATAAATAATTAAAACTATGACAATATAATTGATTTTTTTTTTTAAAATACTAAACATTCTCTTCAGAAACTCAAAAAAAGTGAAATTGGGCACATACTATTATAAAAAATGATTGACCAATTTCAGTATTAGACTTATAACAAATTTTCCTAATTATCAAATATATTTTTTTGTTAATTATAGCTATTTGAAAATTGAATAATAAAGGAATGTGTAGGTGGTGAATATTTCACTTAACACATTCAGTAACGTAATGTTACATGCTTTGTGTTGGGTTCAACAATCAAGTTTTCTTGATAATATCAAACTTGAGAGTTTGATCCTGGCTCAGAACGAACGCTGGCGGC
>CAZAFN010000028.1:0-1652 GCA_964484795.1 uncultured Alphaproteobacteria bacterium
GCAAGGGATTTTTTGTTTTTTTAGGAAATAATCTGCAAATATGGCTAACGACAGGGATTAGAAAGTCTATTCAAAATCAAATAATAAGTCTTTACGAAAAAGTTGAATATAGATATTTTTTATCCAAAAGAATTGGAGATCACACTAATGTATTAATTAGAGAATGCGAAAGATACCAAACAGTTGTAAATAATATCTCTAAGGGTTTTGTAGCTCTTACATCAGCTTTTTTCTTTATTTTGACTTTAACAATACTTGACACATATTTTTTTATTTTTTTAGTTATTTTTAGTTTTTTAATATTTTATGTCTTTGTTCCAATTATTAAAAAAACCAAAATATTTTCCTTTTCCAATGTCAAATTATATTCAAATTTAAATGCTTCATTAATAGAGCTAATCCAGAATTATTCATATTTAAAAGGTACATTTAGAACTGAAAAATTTACAAGAACAATTTATGATGTAACAGATCAAATTGTTAAAATTAATCGAAGACTTGGTGTTTTTTCAAATATTCTTGGAACAATCAAAGAACCAATTGGTGTTCTAATAATTGCCAGTTTGATTTTTTTCAAAGTATCAATTTTAAACGAACCACTTCCTGAGGTTTTAGTTCTTGGATTGATTCTTTATAGGGTAACTCAAAAGATTATGGACATACAAAACCATTGGCAAAGACTTAATGAAAGTATTGCTGGAGTTTTTCATATAGAGGAAGTAATAAAAGAATTAAATAATCAACAAGAGAAAATCGGAAAAAGTAAAAAAGTAGATTTAACAAAGAAAATAGAGTTTAAAAATGTTGATTTTTCGTATGATAAGCGGATTATAATTAAGAATTGTTCGTTGACTATAAATCCAAAAGAAATTATAGGAATCAAGGGAAAGTCTGGTGAGGGAAAAACAACTTTTATAAAGTTGATTATGAAGCTTGTTGAACCAAATAGAGGAAAAATTTTTTTTGGTAGTACTGATTCGATAGATATTTTTGCGAATAGTATTCGTTCAGGGGTTGGGTATGTAACTCAGGATGTAAATTTATTTAATGGAACATTAAGAGAAAACATTTCTTTCTGGGATCATCAATCAAGTAATTTAGAAAGAAAATTAAAAAAATCGATGGATTTGGCTGGTTGCCTTGATCTATTTGATAGGATTGATGAAAACGTAGGAGATCAAGCTTTAAAATTATCTGGAGGACAAAAACAAAGAGTTTTAATAGCTCGTGAAATTTTTAAAGAACCAAAAATTTTAATTTTTGATGAGCCAACTAGTTCTCTGGATTTAAAGAATGAAATAACCATAAAAAAAACAATAAAGTATTTAAAAAAAAAATATACGGTGGTTTTAATTTCACACAGAGCATCATTGTTAGAAATATCTGATAGTTTATATGTCTTAAGAAAAGGGAAAATGATGCTTCAACAAAAAAAAAAATGATTTAAATTATGGTGGGAATGATTATTTCAGGTCAACCGCGTAGTGGGAAGAATACGCTAGTGAAAGTTTTTGAGAAGTATTATGAAGATGTTAGTACATTAAATACTGATGCGCTATTTATAAAGATTCTAAAAAAAAAAAAAAAAAAAAAAAATTAAAAAAAAATTTAAGAAAAATTTTAAAAATTAAAAAAAAAAAATTAAAAAAAAA
>CAZAFN010000028.1:1662-17300 GCA_964484795.1 uncultured Alphaproteobacteria bacterium
ATAAAAATTTATTTAATTTTTTTTTTTACTTTTTTTTATATTTTTTTAAATTAAAAAATTTTAAAAATTTTTTAAAAATTATAAAAAAAAAAAAAAAAAAAAAAAAATTGACGAAAATATTGAGGACTATTTGAATACTTACAGATACCAAGATTCAAAAAAAAAATAAAACGCTTTGTTAAGGATGATGTTAAGATCAATAAAGATACCCTAATTGATTTTGTTTCTAAATCCGGGATTAAAAGTTATTGTGACATGGTTTTGAAGATCCTTGATTTTTGGAATAAAAAAGAAAATAGAAAATTCTGGGTTGTCCCAGATCTTAATGGCGAAATTTATTTTGAAAAATTAAAAAAAATTAAAACTGATTTAAATATCTTTTTTTTATTTCGAAATCCTCTTGAGTCAATTGTTGCTAATATGTTTTGGAGAACATATCCGGAGAGAAAAAAGAAAACCCTGTATTTAATTGAACTTATTGTTCGGTGGAATCTATCATATTACTTAGCAAAAAAAATAAAAAAAAAGTTCAACGATTGTGTTGAAATCTGTTTTTATGAAGATCTTTGCAAAGAATTAAAAAACCCTAAATCAGGTTTATTAAAAAGAAAAAATTTAAAAATTGATTTTCCATATGATTTTCAAAAAACATTTTTTTATTTTAATGAAGAAAAAGGATGGTATACACCAGAAAAAAATTGGAAATATTTATTAAGTAAGCAAGAAATATGTCTTATAACCAATGGAACTACAAACGTACGTTTTAGAAAGTTTAAGATTAATAGTTTTAATATTTTTTTAAAAATTTTTCTCGTTAAAATATTAACTTTGTTTTTTATAATATGTAGCCATATTAATGTTTTTTTTTACAAAAATTTGATAGATTTTTTTTTCCACCCAATTGCTCATATAAAAAAAATCTCTAATTTGAGGAATTTTTTTAATGGATAATTATTTTTATACTTCAATTGAATCTATACCTGATTCTAATCTAGAATCTATCAGACTGAAAAATTATGTAGATTATGATGATTATCTTAAAATGTCCGATTCTATTAAGGTAAATATCATAGAGATTATTAAAAGACTAGATTATTCGGAGAAATATAGGGTTGTAATATCATCAATTGCGCATCATCTTATATTAGATTTATATAAAATTTGTAAATCTGCTTTAGATTTTGAAATTACGAAAAAATTTGATCTCACAATAAAGGATGATTCTAAAAATTTTTCTATTTTCAATTATATTTCTGATGAAAATAATGAAATAAAACCTGAAGTTTTTTTTAATTATGGAGATAATAATTATTTCTCAAAAAAACAAAAAATCAAAGCATTATCATTTGGAAACTATCTTAGGTTTCTGGAGACTAAAATTAGATTAAATTGTAAAAAAAATCTTTATAATTTTCATAATCAGTCTGGTCTTCTAAGTAATTATCTGCATCTCAATGAAATTTCACCTATCTTTCTTCGTCCAGACAAATGGCCTTTATTTAAGTGGAAAGATTTTATGTTTAGTGACTTGATTTTAGACATAAAGGTGATTTTAAACAAGATATTAATCTTATTAGATGTTCGAAGCCAGATACGAGGGAAGGCTGAAGAAGTTATAAACTTTTTAATTTTACCAAAACTAAATTATGCAAAAAATTTTTATGAAATTTGTCAAACTATTAATATCGAAAAATGTGGAGGAGAAAATCTTATTGGGGGCGCGCCACAAATACTTGGAAAAATACTAAACCATTTCTATCAACGATGTGGTAAAAAAGTTATGAGATTTGCTCATGGTGGAGATAGAGTTTTTTTTTCAGATTATTATTGGGGAATTTCAGAACTGACTTCTTGTGATGAATATTTTGTGCATAGTTCTGGAGAAAAGAAATCTTTAGAATTTAAACTAAAGAAAAAATTGGTTTTTAAAAATGATGAATCTTCAATAAGTATAAAAACTATAGGTTCAAAAAAACATCAGGATATATACAGTTATTTTCTAACTAATTCTAATAAGAAAAAAAGTATAGTTTTTGTGCCAGGTGCATATCTGGGTGAAAAAATAATGGCTCTTCCAGAGTTTAAAGTTCCCGATATATTGGTTGCTGATTACCAGATGTATCTTGTTAGAATACTAAAGGATCTGGGCTACCATATCTCTATTAAAATTCATCCTGGTGGTTTGAATAAATTAGATTTCTTTAAGAAACTTGGATGTAATTTAGTATTAGAACCTTTTAATATATTTAATTCTTCTTCTTCTGTATTAATTTTTGATTTTGCTGGATCTGCTTTTTTTGATTCATTAGCCTCTAACAAGGGAATTATTTTTTTGAATACAAAGGTTAGACCTAAATTTAATGAAACATTTGCAGATTTAAAAAAAAGATGTTGTGTTGTTGATTCATTCATAGATGAAAGAAAAAGAATTAGATTTCATAAAAAAGATTTAAGCTTGGCAATTCAAAGGGCACTTGATTTTAGAAGATGTAGTCATAATTTTGCCCAAAAATATTTTTTTAATTAATGGGTAAGATTAAAAGACAATCCGTTTTATTTGTAAGGAATAACGTCTGGGATTCTTTTGAATATAAAAATCAAAAAATATGGTTTGCTGGAAGAATTAATTATGTAAAGAAAATTGTAAAAAAAATATTTTCTAATAAGATTTCAAATTTTAATAATTTAAAGAATATTCTTTTGCAAGCCAATGAACCATTTGCACTGGCATTTTTTTATAATGATTTCTTTCTTTGTTGTACTGATTTGATAAGAAGTTTTCCAATTTTTTTTTCCTTGAAAGATGACACTTACTATTTCTCCAATGTGGGTGAAAAATTGATCAATCCTGAATCAGAAATTGATTCATCTTCACTTTTAGAATGTTTGTCTACTGGTTATTGTCTGGGACAAAAGACAATTTATAAAAATATTAATTGTATGAAGCCAGGACAATTAATTTACAATTATAATCTTCAAAAAGATTTGAAATTCGATTTTTTCTTTAAATTCAATCAAACGATAAAAAAAGAGAATTTTCACAAGGATTTTTTTGAGGAAAAATTCTCAAAATTATTTGACGGAATAATTGATAATTTAATCAAAATTAGCAATGACAATCAAATAGTAATTCCATTAAGTGGAGGACTTGATTCAAGACTAATACTTTGTAAATTGGTGGAAAAAAAATATGATAACATTTTTGCCTTTTCTTACGGATTAAAAAAAAATAGTGATGCTATAATCGCCCAAAAAGTTTCTAATTCACTAAATGTAAAATGGCATTTCATTGATTTTAATAAATCTAAGTTTAGAGAATATTACAATTCTAATTTGAAAAAAAATTATGATAGATTTGCTGACAATCTTTCAGCTGTTCCAAATTATCAGGATGTTTTTTTTGTTTATGAATTAAAAAGATTAAACTTGATTAGTGACAAATCAACTTTTGTTAATGGACAAACAGGTGATTTTATAACAGGTGCTCAAATTCCTTATACATTTGGTCAAAAAATGGTGCAAAATTTCTTTTTCGAAAAAATTAAAACGAAGAATTTTTATCTTTGGAAAGAATTAGAATCATTAAATGCGGAAGTTCACATTAATGACCATTTTAAAAATTTTTTAAAATTCAATGAAAAGAAATTAAGTTTTGAAGATTTATTTGAAATCTGGAATTTTGAGGAACGACAAGTTAAATATATTATCAATGGACAAAGAGCATATGAGTTTTTTGATTTTAGATGGTTTTTACCTTTTTGGGATGGAGAATTGATTAAATTTTGGAATAGCGTCCCATTTGAATTAAAGTACAATCAAAATTTATACAAATACTTTTTAAAAAATTGGAATTATCAAAATTTGTTCAATTCTGACAGATTTGAAGTTACGGCATTTACTGGAAATTTAAACTATTTTGTAAAATCTCTATCTTTTTTGTTAAATTTTGGAAATCTCTTTTATAAGAAGGAAGATTTTTTAATGTATTTTGATTATTTTTCTAGATATGGATACTCTTATAATTTTTTTAACTTGAAATTGTTTATAAAATATAGAAAAAAAATCAAAAATGCATATGCGCTGCACATAATGAAATGGTTGTTAGATAAAGGACTTAAGAACAAACTATTTTCTGATGATAGTATTAGAAAACTTGTAAAAGATGAAGATATTATACATTTGTAGAATTTTTTCTGGTTTTGAAGAAAGTTTAAATAAAGGAATTTGGCAACCCACTGGTGTTCCTACAATTTACAAAATAATAGATTATTTAGACAAAAGTAAACATAACCTTAACCTTATTCTAACTGACTTTTGTGTTGGTAAGAAAAAACAAACAATAACTGGTCGAGAGAAAAATTTCCGCTTAATTCTTAAAGGATTAAAAAGCGAAATTTATGTAATAACAGATGAAAACAAAATTCCAAAAATTCTTGGCAGTGGTATCAGAAGAATCTGGTCTGAAATCAATAGACAAATATCAATAATTTACAAATTTTTAATTTTGAAGCCTGACATCATTTATGTAGATAGGAGCAATGTTGTTTCAGCAGCAATTTTAACTAGATTTTTTAAAGCTAAAACGATTATTAGAATAATGGGAATTTATCCTTCTATGTGGGATTTTTTAGAAAAAAATAATTTAAGAAATAAACTTTTTAGATGGTTCTTTAAATCAAATTTTGAACTCGCCATTTGTACCAATGATGGCACTTGTGGTGTTAAATGGATGAAAAAAGCAATAAGGCCTGGAGTAAAACAGAAGTTCTTAATGAATGGCGTTGAAAAAAAAAAGCATCGCCAAGTTAATATTAGGAAAAAAAATAAATTTCGTGTTTGTTTTATTGGGCGATTAGAATCTATAAAAGGTTGTTTTGAGTTTGTAAGAGCAATTTCACTATTAACTAATAAAATAAAACGAAAAATCTGTGTTTTTATAATAGGAACTGGAAGTCAAGAAGAATCTCTTAAGTCATTGTCACGGCGTTTAGCATTAGACGAGATCATAACTTTCAAAAAAAGAATTCCTCATAAAGAAATGAAAGATATTCACAATATTTGCGATATTTATGTTTCGTTGAATAAACTAGGGAATTTAAGTAATGCAAATTTAGAATGTTTTTCAAATGGAATTTGTTCAATAATACCAGATTTTAATGAGGAAAATTTAGCAGATCTAGATGGTAGGAAATATTTTCCAGATGAATCGCTAATTAGAATACCAATTTCAGATCAAGAATCTGAGTTGGCAAAAGCTATTACAGATTTGGTTAGGAATCCCAAGAAAATTGAGAAATATTCCAAAAAT
The DNA here is from genome assembly GCA_964484795.1 of uncultured Alphaproteobacteria bacterium. Taxonomy (GTDB): domain Bacteria; phylum Pseudomonadota; class Alphaproteobacteria; order Methylaequorales; family Methylaequoraceae; genus CAZAFN01. The sequence continues at coordinate 6,971 of CAZAFN010000028.1, forward strand.
ATTTTTAGAATTTCAAAAAAGAGATTATTATCATGGGATTTGAGAATAAAGAATGAAATAACTTTGATTGAAAGTCTTATAAAATAACAAAATGAAAAAAATTGATTTTTGCTTTACAATAGTCTGTTCAGAAAATTATATCTTAGAGACCATTGGATTAATAAAGAATATTAATCGCATATACCCTAGAAGAAAAATTTTTATTGTCTCACTAGATTATCAAACTGTTAAAATAATTAAAAAGTATAATTTAAAATGTCAAACAATTTCAGTAAAGGAAATATGGGGAGTAGATTTTTATAGAAATTTAGCAAGTAGGATGAGCACTCCTGAGATAGCTTATGCATCTAAATCTGCAGCTGCATCCTACATACTTAAGAACTTTTCTAAATCACTACTAATTCTTGATGCTGACCTTCTGATTCTCAAGAAAATTGATGATATTATTGATTTTACAAAAAAATATGCAGTAACAGTGGTATCCGCTAATCGCAATTTACAAGATTGGAAAAGAACAAATAAAATTGGCTTGTTTTCAGCTGGAATTATTGGTTTTTCTTCAGATTCATTGTTTGGTGTTGAGTGGTGGAAAGAGCAATGTTTTGCTAATACGAATGTTAATATTTTTTTAGGTTGTTATAACGAGCAAAAATATTTGGATTATCTTTTGTCAAATTATGAAACAAAAATAATAAGAGACTATGGCATAAATGTGTCATCAACTTTTTTAAAAAGAGCCAAGCCTTATTTTAATTCTAATAAGAGAAGTTGGTTTTCAGAAGATGGTAAATTGATTAGGATTTTTCATCAAAGTAGAGTGACAGATCATCCAATTTATAAAAAAAAATTAGAGTATCTAGATGAAGATCAAAAAAAAAAGTTTCTTTCAATAAGTCCAAACCAATCTAAAAAAAATATTTCTTTTTTCAATTTAGATGGTTTTTTAAATTTTATCTTTAATTCTTTTGGATATCTTCTGAATATACTAATATGCTTAAAAAGGGTTTTGACCCAGAGAAGAATTAATATTTTTGAAGCACTTTATCAAATTTTTATAAAAAAAAGTAAATTGCAGACTAAATTAAAAAGAGAAGAGAAATGATAAATAGTAAAAATGAACTTCATTTCATCTTTTTAACTTTTAGATCTTTTATTTCTTTTAATGTTAAAAAAATATTTTTTTGGTTTTTCAATGGTCATTTTTTTAAAAAAAAGAAAATACATGAATATCTTAATTCCAATAATAAAAAAAAATTACATTTAGGATTTACAAAAAAAATTGATGGTTTTTTAAATTCACAAATTCTAGGTGAGGTTCCTTTAGATGTTACCAGAAAACTTCCGTTTAAAGATGATACTTTTGACACTATTTATTCATCTCATTTGATAGAACACATACACCGAAAGCAAATAGAATTTTTTTTAATGGAGTCTTACCGAATTTTAAAAAAAGATGGAATGAACATAATTTCCACTCCATCAGTTCATAAGATTTTTGATATTTGTTTTAAAAGTAGTGATAAAAAAAAAATCTTTACTGAATTTTCTAAAAAATTCTATGACGATGGTGGTATTAGTAATTCCCACATAATAAATTTAAGTATGAGGGCATTTGGACATCGTTTCTTGATAGAAAGAGAATATATAAAAGATTTATCTAAAAGAATTGGTTATAGAAAATGTTCTGAACTATCAATTAATGAAATACCTGATGAAAAAATAAGAGCTTATATTAAAAAACACAAACCAAAGAGGTGGATTCTTGAAACCTCAAACTTTATGATTCAGAAGTGATCAGAATTAATATTTTTACTAAAGGTCTTATAACAGCTAATAGTTCAAGTTTTTTAATACCCATAATTAAAAATATAAAAATTCTGTCTGATTTAAATATTAGCATAAAATTTTTTAAGAAATTATGTTCTGATACTTTAGATTGTGATTTCTTATTGCTTGACAGTAGACTTTTAAGAAATGGTTGGGGAAGCAATCAAATTGAGGAAACAAAAAATTTTTTACTGCATATAAAAAGTAGAGTTAACAAATTAGTATTTGTTGATCTGTCAGATAGTAGTAGTTTTATAATTAATGATGCTCTCGAGATTTGTGATATTTATTTAAAGAATCAAATTTACAAGAATAAAGAAAACTATTTGAAGCCTTACTATGGTAGAAGAATTTTTTCTGATTATTACCACAAATTTTTTAAGATAAATGATGATAGTCTAGATAACAAAAATTATGTAAAAAAAAAAAAAAATCTTGAAAAAATAAAATTTTTTTTAAATTATTATTTTGAAAAATATGTTTATTTTGGAGAGGTTTTAATTAAAATATTTACACAGTCCCATTAAATTTTCTTTTATCTTTCCCCCCCCAAAAAAAAATTTCTGTTAAAAAAAAAAATATAGATCTTAATTGTAGAATGAGTACAAATTACTCCAAAAATACTGTTTCTTTTCAAAGAAGGAAAATCAAAGAAATGTTGGAAAAAAAATATGATTTTTCTAAGATTTCTAAAAGAAAATATTATGATGAATTAATAAGGACCAAGATTATTATTTCACCTTTTGGGTATGGTGAAATAAATCTTAAAGATTTTGAAGCTTTTTTAAATGGTTGTATTTTGGTAAAGCCAGATATGGCTCATTTGGATACATGGCCAAATTTTTACATAAAAAATAAAACATATCTGTCTTTCAAGTGGGATTTTTCAGATTTGTTAGAGAAGCTGGAAAATATTTTACTTAATTATGAAGAGTTTATAGATGTAGCTATGAATGCTCGTGAATTTTATTTTAATTGTTTATATGATTTTGGTTTTAAAGAGGAATTTTGTTTGAGGTTTAAAAGACTTTTTTGTGATTAGTTATGTGTGGATTTGTTGTAATTATTCAACCTAATAGATTGATTTCTAAGAATTTAATTTCTGCTATTGATAGAGATTTGTTTCATCGAGGTCCAGATTCTGGAGGTGTTTATTCTAAAAAAGGTTTTTCCCTTATTTTTCGAAGATTAGCAATTTTAGATTTAAGGCCTATTGCAGATCAACCAATGATAGATTATGAGAATGGCTTGTCATTAGTATTTAATGGAGAAATATATAACTACAAAGAATTGAGGCTGTTTTTAAAAAAAAAGGGATATTTCTTTAGAACTAACTCTGACACAGAAATAATTTTAAATGGCTATAAACATTGGGGAGAAGATGTTGCAAAAAAACTTAGAGGTATGTTTTCTTTTGTAATTGTTGATGAAAAAAAAAAAATTGCAATAGCATCTCGAGATCATTTTGGAATTAAGCCTTTATATTTTTTTAGAAATAAAAAATTCATATATTTAGGTAGTGAGATTCAACCTTTAAAAAATCTCACTGAATTAGAAATTGATAGAGACAACATCGGAGAAATTATTTTTTTTAGATTTTCTAGTGGGCTTAAAACTGGTTATAAAGATGTTGAGAAAGTTGAACAAGGGTCAACATATTTGATCAAGATTGAAGACTTAAGTCTAAAAAAGAAAAAATACTTTGATTTACTTGATACAATTAAGCCAAAAAAACAAGTGGTGTCTGTATCAGAAAAAGTCCATGCTCTCTTAGAAGATTCAGCCATTCGACATACTCAGAGTGATGTTGGTTTTTCAGTTCAATTATCAGGAGGACTTGATTCAAGCTTGTTGGTTGCATTATTAAAGAAAAACGTGAATAAAGATATTGATACCTACAGTCTTACTTTAGATGATGACGAAAAGGATGAATCTAAATACCAGAAAATTGTTAATAAATTATATCCTACCAACCACCATGCAATATACTTTGATTCAATTAAATTTGCTGAATCTTTTGAGAACACTATTAAAAGTCTTGAGAGTCCTACAGCACATCATGGCTGTATTTTATTATTTAAATTGTGTGAAGAAATTTCTAAGAAAAATAAAGTAGTAATTACAGGTGAGGGAGCTGATGAACTTTTTGGAGGATATTCAAGATATCATAATGTAGAAAAATTTTTATATTTAAAAAAAATTTCTAAATATATTCCAGATTTTTTTTTGGATAACATTAAAAAGTTAAATTTTCTAAACCATTACAAAAACTCTGACCCTTATATTGAATTAATGACATTTAGCAAATTTGATGTTTTAAAAGAAGTATTTCCCAATCAATTTATTGATTATGATTTTAGAGAAAGTATATTGAATCGATTTGCAAATTCACTAGATAAAATTTCTGCTTATGACCAGACAATATATTTAGAGTCTTTACTTCTAAGACAAGATAAAATCTCTATGGCTCATAGCCTGGAGGTCAGAGTTCCATTTGTATTTTTGCCATTAGTAAAGTTTGTGAACTCGTTAAATAGGAAATTAAAGTATGACCGAAAGATTACAAAGAAAATCCTTAAACAAGTTTCTGTAAAATATTTCCCAAATAATTTTATTAATAGAGAAAAGAATGGATTGAAATTACCAATACCTAGATGGCTTCACAATGAAAAGGGATTTGGAAGGTTTTTAGAATTATTTGATAGTGAAAATGCAAACATTTTTAATTTTGGTGAAAAAAAAAAAATTAAAAACCTAATTTCCAAATTTAGGTCTAAGAAATTTGATTACCTTGGGCATGCTCTGGCACATATGATTAACATTGAGATTTGGATGAAAAACATTAAAAAAAATAAGGTCTAAAAAATACTTCTTCGCCAATCTGTAAGTTCTTTGTTAAGACACAATTCTAGTGTGATGATTTCTTTTTCAAACTTTCTTTTAAAAAACTTGATTTCTGATTTAGTAAAAAGCTTTTTAATTTCAATTTCTTTTCTAAGATTGTTTAGATATTTTTTTATGTGGAATGGCAAAGGTATAATTTTTTGAAGAAAATAAAAAAACTTAATTCGTATGCTCATCAATTCAGGAACCCCTGGTTTTGTAGTTAAATTTAGATTCTTTGGAGAAAATTTTGAATTGATATCTAAAAAATTAAAGATTTTCTTAAATTCTCGTTGCTTATTCTTTCTGATTTCCTCATAGATAAGAATTAAAAAATTCTCTTTCGGAAAATTATTTAAGTAATTTTTTAAGAATACGGAGTATTTGCTATTATTAACTATTTCTGGAAAAATATTACATGCTTCAATGACATTGTATTTTTTGTGATAAGCAAATCTCATATAGTCTGAATACATTCGAGTGATTGGATTTCGTAGAATACATATGATTTTGATTTTAGGAAGATGATCCTTAATTCGTTTTAATGATTTTTTGTCGTAGAGATAATTTGCAGTTTTTTCAAGAACAACTTTTTGATTGGTAACTGCACCAAAAAATTCTCTTTGCCACCAATCAATTCCATTTGTAAATTTTCTATCAAAAAAATGAGTTTCATGACTAGCAGCAAAAACATCAGGATGTTCTGACAAGCAATCTAAAACCCACCCTGTTCCACAACGAATGCCTCCAATAATTAATACATTAGGTAATTTCATTGCCATCTAATTTTTTATACAACTTTTCATAAAATTCTTTGGAAATTCCGTAATTAAAAGTATTTTTTTTTTTTTTAATTTTATTTATTTTTAAAAATGGCAAAATTATATTTTTTTTTTGTTTGATTGGGCCTGAGCTGTAGTTATGTTTTTTAATTTTTCGAAATTGGTCGCGATAACCAAATTTTTCTATAAGTTCATCGGGTCTTTGCGATTTATACATAGATAGTAATTCTTTTTTTTTCTCAAGAAAATCATTATCTTCTTTTGGTAATATAAATGATTGAATTCCATTAGGGATAAATCTTGGGAAAACCTTATATTTAATATAAAGAAATTTGTTTATTTTAGAAAAAAAAATATCTGAGAAAAAATAATTATTATAAAGTGGAGTTTCTAGTAATTTAATATTTGAACTGTTTATTTTCTTAGTAATTCTGTAGGTTATGTAATTTGTTATATCATGGTCAGGGTGACCACCTTCAAAGGCAGGAATTATAATTAAGTCGGGTTTTATTGCTTGAATAGAATTAAATAATTGTTTTGCGCAAATTTTAATATTTTTTTCAACTTTTAAATCATCTTCTACAAAGAAATCAAAAAAAGAAATTGACTCTTTTTTAATATTCAGTTGTTCTAGCACTTTTATGGTTTCATTTTTTCTAATGTTACTTCTTTGTTTGAAATTTGGTGAATTTCTTTTTACTCCATTGGTAGTGATTATTATTTTAACATCTTTTGATTTTTTCATTTGTTCGTTTATTAATTCTCTTTTCATTTGTTTGTTCATTAATTCTCCTGCCATACTAATCTCATCATCTTGGTGTGCACCTATGATAAGAATTTTGGAATTAGATATATCTTCTTCACTTAGGAAAAAAAACATACAATTTTTAAAAAATGCAAATACATTTAAAATTATGTACACACTCAAAGTAAGAAAGACAAAAATTAAAAAAAAGTTCATATGAAATTGATTAGATATTTTTTAAGATTTTAATAATTTTGAGGGCAGCATTTCCATTTCCATAATCTAAAATATTTTTTTTAGTTTTAAATCCTTTTGATTTCCACAATTTGTTCCAACCATTTTCAATGGTTTCCGTCCACTCAGTTTCGTCTCTAAGAGTGACGCATCTTTTTTTTAGAAAGAAAGCCTCCTTTTGTATGCCTCCAGAGTCTGTAAAAACTATTTCTGAATTTAGAAGTAAATTTGAGGTTTCTGTGTAACCCAAAGGTTCTAGAAGCAGAAAGTTTTTAAGATGTAGATCCTTTTTTTTTAAAACTTTTCTTGTTCTAGGGTGTGCTAGAAAAACTATATGTTTTTTGTATGTGTATCTAACGTAATTAATTAAATCTTTTAGCCTTTTGGTATCGCTGACATTCTCAAATCTATGGATCGTTAATAGTGCATATCCATTTTTTTTGAGATGAAACTTTTTATATTTGTTGTTTTTTATTATTTTTTTTCTCATATTTTTACTTACATCTAACATTACATCACCAACATGAAAAACATTCTTGGTTATACCTTCTTTTTTTAGATTCAACTTAGATTGTCTAGTTGGACAAAATAAAAAACTACTTAAATGATCAGTGATCCTTCTATTTATTTCTTCTGGCATTTTGTGGTTGTATGATCTTAGACCGGACTCTATATGTGCCAATGGAATGGATCTTTTTGCTGCAGCAATTGATCCTCCTAATGTGGAATCAGTGTCACCATAAACGAGAACTAAGTTTGGCGATAAATCATCTAGAATTTTCCCTGTTTTTTTTATTATATTTCCAATCATATTCGTGTTTGATTTGGATGCGCAGCATAAGTTGATTGTTGGTTGATTCATACTAAATTCTTGAAAGAATTTTTCTGACATATTTGGATCATAATGCTGCCCTGTGTGTACTAGAAATTCTTTAAAATCATTAGATTTTAAAAATTCTCTACTTAGTGCTGAAGCTTTTATGAATTGTGGTCTGGCTCCAATAATGGTAACTATTTTTTTTTTCACTTATTCATACAATGTTTTATAATATTTATAATTATTAATTATCTGATACTAATGATTAAAAAAGCTTTCCTGAGTTCTTATAGTAGTAGTTTAAAAGAATTTTTTTTTTATATAATAGTTTTTATTCTTACTTTTGTCATCTTTGATCAATCAATTTCTATATTAAACTCAGTTCAACCGGATAGCGAAGATTATATTGGTAATAATGAACGTAGACGTTCAATCTACTTCATATTTATGAATATTTTAGATTTTTTTAGAATTGATGTTTTTCTTGGTCAGAAGATCTTTTTAGCGGCAAGCATTGTTTTTTTATTATTCATCTTAGTTAGAAAAAAAATTGGAAAAATTCTCTGTATTATATTTTTTTTATCTATGGTTTCTAATATTTATTATACATCTTTTACTAAAACAATATTACCCGAATCATTATTTTTTACCTGCATTAATTTTAGTTTAGGTTTGTTAATTATAAGAAGTCAAAGTGTAATTACTAACCTTTTCAGAGGAATTTTTTTAGGTTTAATTTTTAGTATGAAGGCAATTGGACCAGTAATTGCCACAACTCTTTTGATATTTTTTCTTTTTAAAAAACAAAGAAATTATTTAAGAAATATTTCTGTAATAGTTTCAAGCCTTTTTCTTATTGTTTTAATAGAGAATATTGTATTTTATTCTAAAAATGATCATAGATCGAGTGTCTGGAATTTTTCAATGAAAGGTAAAATTTTTATGATTTCTGGACTAGATACATTTGATATTTCTAAATTTTCAGAATCTAAAAATGAAGTTTTAATTATCTCCAAAGAAACATTTAAGGATGTTCAAGATTTTCTTAAAAATATTAAAAACCCTTTTCTAAAATCTGATTTGTCAGCAGATTATGAAGTTATTGCGCAGTACCAATTTTTAGAATTTGATGAATTTCATCAAAATATAGTGCTTAGGAAAGATTTTGAGAAAAACATAGATGAATATTTTGTAAATTTGATCAAATTCAACTTTTTAGAATATATTCAATTATCATTTTTTCACTATTTGGGTATGTGGTCTTCTGGTTCAAAAATACTATACTTGGAAAATTTTCTCGCCGATAATAATATTAACTTGCCAATGAAAAAAGAATTGTTAAAAGCATCTGGTCCTATGAGCAAGATAAATAATGTAGTTTTATGGGTTGGACATTTAGTTTTGATTTTAGTTTTGATCATTTACCTGTTAGCAACTCTTTTTTCTGTGCTTAAAGCATTAAGAATGAGAAATTTTTTGGATCACAGTTTTGTTTTTGTTATGGTTTCCCAACTATATTTAATTGTAGTATCATTTACAAATGTAGCAACAATAAGGTACCTAATGCCAGTTTATCCAATTATAATCTTATCTATAGTTTTTAGTTTAGAAATTTTTTTAAAAAAAAAATCTAATCATTTTAAAACCAATTCTTAAAATTAAAATTTATGAAAAAAAAAATCAACGAAATTAACTTAGCTCTTTTAGGTTGTGGTTCTTGGGGTGTAAACTTAGCTAGAAATTTTAATGAATTAGGTGTTTTGAGGTGTGTTTGTGACAACATAAAAAAAAATGCTGATAAACTATCTAGAGTCTATGGAATTAAAAGTTTAAACTATAATCAAATCAAAAAATCCCCAAATATTGATGCGGTTGTAATTGCTACTCCAGCCAAAACTCATTTCAAAATTGCTCTTGATGCACTTAATAATAATAAACACGTTTTTGTTGAAAAACCAATGTCAATGACAAGTAAAGAGGGCAAAAGGCTAGTAGCAGTTTCTAAAAAAAAAAAAAAAATTTTAATGGTTGGACATCTAATGCAATATCATAATGGTTTCCAAAAGTTAAAAAAGTTCGTTCAGCAGGGAAACCTTGGAGATCTAAAATTTATTTATTCCACAAGACTGAATCTTGGAAAATTACGGAAGGAAGAAAATATTTTGTGGAGTTTTGCTCCACATGATATATCAATGATATTATCTTTAATTAATGATGTACCTAAAAAAACATATACAAAACCATGTATATTTATTAATAAAAACATTCCTGATGTTACTACTACGCATATGGAGTTTAGCAAGAATATTCATGCGCAGATTTTCGTATCATGGTTGCATCCTTACAAGGAACAGAAATTGATTGTCATAGGAAATAAGGGAATGATTGTTTTAGATGATCAAAAAAAAAATGATGAAAAATTATTTTTTTTCCCTCACAAAATAAAATTTGAAGATGGAAATCCAAAAGCAATTAAAGCTAAGGCAAGATATATAAAGTTTAAAGAAAGAGAGCCTTTAAAAAATGAATGTCTTCATTTTTTAAGATGTATTGTTTTAAAGGAGAAATGTATTACAGATGGTGATGAAGGTTTAAGAGTTTTAAATGTATTAGAGCAAGCACAAAAATCGTTGAGTTTATGAAAAATTATTTTGTACACCAGACTTCAATAATTGACAAATATGTATCTATTGGTGAAAACACAAAAATTTGGCATTTTTCTCACATTTTAGAAAAATCTAAAATAGGAAAAAATTGTACCATAGGTCAGAATGTTATGATTGGGCCTGATGTAAAAATTGGCAACAATTGTAAAATCCAAAATAATGTTAGTCTTTATAAAGGTGTAGAATTATCTGACTTCGTTTTTTGTGGTCCTTCATGTGTTTTTACCAATGTATGTTTTCCAAGAGCTGGGATAGAAAAAAAAAATGAATTTGAAATGACTTTCGTTGGAAAGCATGTAACAATTGGTGCAAATTCAACTATTTTGTGCGGAGTTAAACTTGATGATTTCTAATCATATCTAAACCTTCTTTATAA
>CAZAFN010000029.1:0-8061 GCA_964484795.1 uncultured Alphaproteobacteria bacterium
GATCAATATCATATGGAGACTTATCTGGTAGAAATTCATAATCACGAATAAAAACTGTACCGGGAAAGCTAACCCTCCAATTAATTTTTTTTAATTTTTGATTAAAATTTAAAATGTTTTTGGAAAATTTATAGTTTGAAATCATAATGAATAATCAAATTCAGCTTTATTGATATTTGTAAAAGTTTTTAAATTAATGCCTTAAAACTATAGATTTTATCTTTTCAGCATATTCACCTTTGCTTTGCAAAACGGATACTACCTCTTCAACATAATTTTGATAAAAACCTTCATCTTTTGATGGATGTTTGTAAATTAAATATTGTATTAATGAATTAACAATTGAATCAAGTCTCTTGTCTGGTCTAAAACAATCATCACAAGGAGGATATTTCTTCAGGTTATTAGATTCATGAGCTACTTGGAGTTTTTTTAGACCTTTTGAATGTTGTAATTCTCTGTATGTTTTCTTTTTAATATCTCCAATTACAAGTTCACCATGATAATCTCTGCAACAAGCTGAAACGGTTCCATCAACGTTAATCCATAATGGATCTCCACCTGGTCTGAAACACATTAAGTTCTTATGGGTGAAATTGGGAAATAAGTTAACCTTATTAAAATAAGTATTGTCAGGAGCTAAACCAGTGACAACTGAGAAACTCATGTCGTGCTCAGGACTCAAAACATATTTGCTAAAAAGTCTAATAAATTTACCAACTTCACCTACGTTATCTTTAGACAAACAACAATGAATTTTTACTGCCATTCCTCGAGTTATTAATTTCTCATTACTTAACTCAAGTTGTTCGATAAGAGTTTCAAAATTTCCTCCTATTCTAATCTTCTCGTATGTTTCTTTTGTAGCCCCATCAACTGAGAATGAAATTGAAGGACAAATATCCAGATACTCTAAAAGTGTATCTAGATGTCTCTCAAGTAATAGTCCATTAGTACAAATTGAAGCCATCATATTGAATTCTCTTAGTGCATGCATTACTTCAGGAAGCCTAGGGTTTGCCAATGGGTCGCCAAGAGTATGAAGAGCCAGATATTCAATATTGTCCAAAGACAGTTTGTGAAGTATTTGATTTAGAAGTTCATTTCCCATTCTCCCTCTTTGCCTAGTTGCCGACATAGTTTGACACATTGCACAATTTAAGTTGCAGGTGTTATTTATCTCCAAAATTGCAAATTTAGAATAGTTGGGTTCCTGATATTTCTTAGGCTTTATTTTTTCATAGGGATTTTTTTCAATGTCAACAAGCAAATTTAAAGTTTTTTCCAACTTTCTATCCCAAGATTGCTTATCAAACCTGATTTTATATCCCCAAACTCTGTATTTATTGATTAAAGATGGAAATTTTTCTTTAATAATTTTTTTTGTTTTTCTTATTAATTTTTTCATAACGTTTTCAAATCCAATAATTCTTCAAATGACATTTTTTGCATTTAATCACTTTTAAGGATTATACCTAGAAAAAAAAATATTTCTATTTTCTCAAATTCTTATCAAAAAATGGAAATGGAAGATTCCAAAAACCAACCATTATTCTTTTCAGATCAAACAAACTAGCATCAAATTTATTAACACCTGTGATTGCTGAAGGACAAAATCGAATTTTTTTCTTTTTTAAAAAATCTTTAATTTTCTTGTTATAATGATTTCTTTGACCCTCAGGGTATGAGTAATCAAAAACCTTTCTTTGAAGATTGTATTCTAGCAAGTCAATTGACAAATTGATGTCTTTTTTTGCATCCTCTATGGATTGAAGAGAAAGTATATCATGATAGGTTGAATGCCCTCCTATTGTAAATAGTTTATTTGAATCCATTGTTTTAATTTGGTTCCAAGATAATTTTCGATAATTCAAAGAAGCTTCCTCTGAAGGTTCAACTCCTGTAGCATAGATTATATAGTCAACTATATGATCTTTTTCTGACTTTTTGCATATCTTACAAAATTTTTTAATTAATTCTAATGAAATTACTTTCTCTGAAGGATTCTTTAATTTTAGTTCAATTTTTTCTTTTCCTAGTCTAATAATAATTTTTGATTTTTTAGTTCTATTGATACAATCTTCTAGTATATCTGTCCAAAACATCTTCGTTGAATTCATTAATCCAGAAGAAACATAGAATGTTGCCGGAACATTAAATCCCTCCAATATAGGTGCTGCCATTGTGAAGTTATTTTCATATCCATCATCAAATGTGATTAAAACTGAGTTTTCCTTAATTTTTTTTTTTTTTAAAATAAATTCTAAAAGTTCATTTACACTTAATATATTTAGATTCTTTTTTATAAATTTTATTTGTTCATAAAAGTTGTCTTGATTAATATGTTTCATTGCATAATTTTCTATACCTCTTGATTTCACGTTACTTACACCATGATATAATAAAATTTTAAACGAATTAGCGGCATTAAAGTTTTGCAAGTTCTGATAATAATTTTCTATGGAATTTGTAAAAATATTTTTATAGTTCATTTGATTAATATTTCTTTTAATCTTAATTCAAGTTCGTCCTTAATCCTTTTTGGCATGAATGAAAAGTAATTTCCCTTTTTTTTTGGAGGAGTTGATATAATTTTTTTTGTTATCAAAAAAGATTTTAAAAAATTATGAACTAACTTAACTGCTAACTCGGTTGTTATCGCTCTTAATTTGAAGCATTTAAGATTTATAAATTCTTTTATATTTTCTTGTTTTATTATTTCTCCAGTATCAAGTTGTTTATCAATTCGATGAATCGTAACACCTATATTTTTTAAATCATTGTAATAAATGGGCCATAATTCACAATCAATACCTCTATATTTTTGAGTGATACCTCTGTGAACATTTATCATTCCATATTTAAAGAGTTTGAATATTTTATCATTAATTTTTCTCGTTCCAAAAACAACACCAAGATCTGGTTTAATTTTTTGCATAATTCGAACTGATTCATCATTATTAATATTTTTTACATATTTAATTTTTTTTAAATTAATCTTTATCATTTCTTTCCATCTTTTTTTTTCAAAAGTTTCTATTTTTTTTTCCCATTTAGATTTAACATCGAACTTAGGTGATATTTTTTCTGTCTCAGACAAAACAAAATCAAAGTCAACATTATGTGACTTTAAAAAATTAAGAAAATACCAATGATGGGTTGAACCACTTGTTAAAAAAAGTAGTTTCACTTTATCTTGTCTAATAATTTAAAAATTGCTCTGCCGTTATTTACTAACATTTTAAATTCATTTGGAGTTAAACTTAGCGCATGGTCTCTGATTGTTGTATCTGACTTATCTAAAGTAAAATGTTTTTCAATTATTTGTGCACCTCTTGAAATGGCAATTAATGCCAACTCATTTCCAATTGAATGATCGCTTACTCCAAGAATATTTGAAGACTTGAAGATTCTTGGAAAGTTTTTTAATTCCCATGGTGCAGTCGGATAATTAGATTTACACCATAAATACTTTATTCTTTCATTTTTTTTAAATGGAAGATTTTTCTTCTTCCAAAAACCAAGAGATACAAAGGTTTCCTTTTTTTCAGCTATAATTTTTTTTGCAAGTTCAAAATTATCAACCAGTGTCCTTGATGCGATTTTATACCTTCGTAAGTTATATTTTTTAATCATACTCAAAGCTTCCTCAGTGAATATAGAAAACATTGGTTCAATTTCATAGAACTGCGATATTTTTAGGATTAATTTAATAACTTTATCATTAATGTGATTTATTTCGTTTTTTTTTCCTCTCCATCCTAACTGAAATTTAACTATATCTGCTCCTGACAGTTTTGCTTGACGAATTAATTCGTGAAGCAATCCAATGTTGCCATTATAATTCAGACCAATTTCAGCAATAAAAATCAATTTGCATCCTAATCATAAGATTAATGACGATAATATTTTATTATTTAATAAAGATATTATTTAAATCTTAATTTTTTTGTAAAGTAATTTTAAAATCTTTTTTAAATACTTAATTTTTTGATTTAAAAAAAATTCCCATATCTTTCATAAAAGGTGGCTCTTTATGAATCAGTTCATCAAAATAGCTTTCATAATATAATTTATCTTTTTTTGCGTAACGTCTATTAAAATAAATATTTATAATCCTTATTAAAATTTTTGGAACTCTAACTCTGGATCTACTAGAACCTAAGTCTTTTGACAAGAAATTCTGAATTACTTTTACAATTCTAAATACAGCAGGCTCCAATACAGAAGAATCGCAATAATCTTCGTACTGTTTTTTAACTTCTTTACTTTTAAACGTAAGTTTTTTTTCTGATTTTATAATTTCTATCAATTTATCTAATGATTTTGGACAAAAAGAATTTTCTTGCCAAAGTCTTAGCATTTTAAATTTTTTCCAGTATGAAAATGTGCCTGCAATATAATCAATAATTATTAAAGGAATTCCTAATTTATATGTTTCAATAAATGATGAAGTAGTAGGAGTAATTATATAATCTTGTTTTTTCGCCCACTCTGCAAAAATCAATGAACTATCAACCTCTAGTCTATCTCCGTAACCTCTTAATTGAGCATTAACATATTTCTCAGTTCCATCAATTTGTTCGAGTGGATGTGGTCTGATACTCACAGAATAATCTGTTTTTTCAAGAATTTCTTTAATTATTTTATGATTAATTACAAAGTCTTTACATTGTATTATTACTCTTGAAAGATTTCCAATGTTTGCAATATTTACGATTGTCGGTTGACCTGTCACACTATTTATACTTGGGAATCTTCCAATTATACCTATAGATTTTTTTTTCTTTATTTTTCTTTCTAACATAAAACTAGCAATGTCAAGTTTTGGGTTTCCAACGGTAATAATCTTTTTTTTATTTTTTTTTTCTAAAACACTTTGCATTTCTTTAGTAACAATTTTTCCCCAACATAGATATAAATCAAAATTATTTATTAAATCTTTGTTGTCCTCTAGTATTGCGTCTAATTTACCATCCCTTCTTCCTAGCTTTAAATCATATTGCAAATAAAAACCCTCAGGATCGATAATAATGATTTTTAAATTTGGGAATTTTTTTCTAAGAACAGCTGACTGACTTAATGTTTGGGTGATAAAAAGGTCTGGTTTCCACAATTTAATGTTTTTAAGAATATTAGAGGGCGCTGATAAAAGAACTTCAAAATGGAAATTTTCTAAAACCCTTCTGAGAAAAAAACAAACTCCAATATCCCTTCTTAAAATACTAACATTAATTAATATTCTAAATTTAGAATTGAATATTTTTTTTTTATAAATTTTTTTCATACTTTTTTAAATATTTTACTAGTTCATTCAGATTATATTTTTTCTTAGATGATACTTTACTCAAAAGCCATTCGCTTTTTTTTATGTCATCTATAACATCAACAGCAAAGTTGAGGTTTTCAATATCTTTAATAATTGAACTAATATTTTTAATTCTAAATTTTTGTGTATTGTTATAAATATAACTAGTTATATGTTCTAAATATGAAGAATTCTTTGTTTGACTTTTAATGATTTTCAGGCACTCCACCCCTAAAACCTCTGCAGTTAATCCGTATGGAAAAGTTTTTGTGAGAGAATTAGTAGCTAGATCTAGATCAAATTTTATATGTAAATTGATTAGGTCTTCAATTAATTTTGAACTATAAAAAGGACGATCCCCACAAATTCTTGCAAATCTTTTCAGTCCAAAAAAATCACAACAATCTAAAGCTCTTTTTAAAACATTATTTTCAGAACCTCTAAAAACCTTAACCTCTTCCTTAAGTGCAAAAGATTCAATTATATCATCTGATTTTTTTGCTGTTGTTGCTACAATAATTGGATATTTTTTTTTCAATTGTTTAGCTATATCAATAACTCTTCCTAACAATGGTCTATCACAAATCTTAATTAGAGCCTTTCCGTATAACCTGCATGAATTGTATCTAGAAAAAATAATTAATCCTGTATCACTATACATAAAAAATTTATATTAATTTTTTTACTAAAATCTTAGCTAAATTCCAACCAAATTTTGAATTTATGTCCAAACCAGATATTTCATCAACATTTACGTGTCCTATTCTATTGTCGTTATGACTTTTCCTGAGCATAGATCCCCTTCTTACTAAATAGATTCCTCCAGATTCTTCAAAAAATTCATTTTTCTCTTGTTTAACATAAAAAGAGCTATGAACAGGTGACATACTTTGCCCGCTATGCTTATACATAAATTTATTTACAGGTTTCATAGAAATCACTCTTTCTGTTCCAAAAATATCCATTGTATCAAGAGACATATCAATAAATTTACAATCTTTAAATGGATACTCTATATATAAAACACAAACACTTTGAAAATGATTAAGATTCTTAGGTAAATTATTAAATAAATCTGTCAACGTTTGATCAACCGAAATACCAAATCTTGCCATTTGCCAATCTCTTTTAAAGGTTTTTACCCTTCTTTTGTATTTATTTTTTATATATTCAATAATTTCCTCATCTGGGGTTGTAACAATAACATTAGAAACTCTTTTTGCTTTTAAAGCTGATTCAATAGTCCAATCCACAACTAACTTATCACCAAGTTTATTCATAGCTAAAGAGGTTTGGTCAATTTTTTTTCCCCTAATTGGTATCACTGCAAGACAATTTTTAATTGACCTAGAAATTTGGGCGTTTTTTTTTAGTATTTTAGCTCTTGTATCAAGAATTGTTGAATGATTTTTAGTTAAGTTATCTCCATGTTGTCTATAAAAAAAAAGTGGTAAATTTATATTTGTTACTCCGTAGTTTTTTATTAATTTCACCCATAAATCCCACCCATCTTGACAATGATAAGATTCATCATATCCTCCCACGATTTGTAAATAATCTCTCCTAATCATAGTACATGCTCCATGAGCAGGTTGATCCAAAAGGGTAACCTCGGTAAAATCATGTCTTCTTATCAAATTAATGATATTATTATTTTCATCAACAGTGAAGTAATCTGGAAAAACTAAACCCAATTTTTTTTTTTTTTCTAACGTTAAGCACATAATCTCTAAAGCATTTTTGTCTAAATAATCATCAGCATCTAATCGCATTATATATTTACCGCGCGCAAATCTGAGTGCAATGTTGTTAGCTGCATTTAATCCAATGTTTTCCTGAAGGATAATTTTAATTTTGTTATTTTTAAAATATTTTTCTAATCTATCTCTAGAATCATCTTCTGATCCGTTATCAATAAAAATTATTTCAAAATCTTTGAATGTTTGTTTTAAAACACTATCAATAGCTTGCTCTAGATATCGACCATAATTGTGGTTTACAATATATACAGATATAATTGGATCTTTACTCATTTTATTTTTAATTCAAAGTTGATTTAGAATTAGATAAAAAGATTTTAGATGACACAAAATTAAATAAAAATTTGGAAAGATAATTTTTACTATAATCCTGATTTAAAAATTTCTCGAATTTATCTCTATCAACTATATCAAATATTATGTGATCACTCATCAACCAATCTCGATTCTTTGATGATTGACAATCAAATAGTGATTTTATTGAGGCATTGAAGCCAACTTTTTTTTTACTGAATAAAATTGAGTCAGGAAGCATTCCTTTGACAGAGTTTCTTAATACAATTTTTTGAAACCCATCTTTAATTAAAAATTTTGATGGTACGTTATACATAAATTCTACTAAAGATGAATCAAGAAATGGTGATCTATTTTCAATCGAATGCATCATAGAATTTAAATCATCAGAAAATAATATCACTGGTACTATCTCATGAAAAAGTTCATTTAACATTCTATTTCTCAAAATATCTTTACAGAAAAACTTTTCATAGAAAGTGTTACTGGTTTTTTTTTTTAATAAATTATTAAAAGATTCTGATCCCTCATTAAGGTGGTCTCTAAAGTTTTGATTATGAATAATTTTGAATGGATCCTTTAATAATGGATTGTTAATATATTGAGCATAACCTTTCTCTCTTGCCTCTAGTAATTCGTTAAAATTTTCTTCTTTTTTCATTACGGTTAACCAAAACGAATAATGATCATAATAACCAG
>CAZAFN010000029.1:8071-8745 GCA_964484795.1 uncultured Alphaproteobacteria bacterium
TTGATTTTTTCTGAAAGGAGATTGTGTACATAATAGGAAATTGTTGGAATTGGAGATTTATAGTAATCAATTATTTTTTCCATTTTTTCTATAAAATTTTCTTTATCACTTTCAATAAAAGTATTTTTACAATCCAGATGATTAATTATTTTTTCAATTTCTTTCCTTTCATCATATCTAGGGTCGTTATCTATTACAGAAAAGGTATGAATTTTTTTATTTAAACTTTTACATGTAATCGCTGCTAGGCTTGATGAATCAATACAACCACTTAAACAAAATGCAACTGGAACATCAGATCTTAGTCGCAAATTAATTGAGTTTTTTGTTAGACGTCTGGATTCTTCATAAACATCCTGTTCAGTTAATTTCATTGGATTAAATTTAAGTTGCCAATATTTTTTTTCTTTCTTTTTTAAATCAAGATCTAGAGTCAGGTTCGTTCCTGGCTTTAGCTCCTGAAGACCTTCATAAAATGATTCTCTTTCTTTAAAAATTGACCTGTAACCCAAAACCAAATAACTACTTAGTTTTTGAAAATTTATATCTAGTTTTCTATCTAATAATGAAAAAATAAATTTCGGCTCTGAACCAAAGAAAAAGTTTTTTTTGAAAAAGTGGTAATAAAAAGGTTTTTCTCCAAATCTATCCCTACTTATAAATATTTTTTTTTT
>CAZAFN010000029.1:8755-15728 GCA_964484795.1 uncultured Alphaproteobacteria bacterium
AACAAAACTCCACATTCCTTCAAAAAATTTCACACAATTCTCACCAAATTTCCTATATGATTCTATGATAACTTCTGTATCTGACTTAGTAAAAAATTTACATCCTAAATTTGTTAGTTTTTTTTTTATTTCTAAATAATTGTAAATTTCTCCATTAAAAACTATTACCAGACCGTCTTTAATAAAAGGCTGATTAGATCTACTTTCTAAATCAATTATTGAAAGACGTGAATGAAGTAATAAAATATTTTTATTTTTGATCTCAGTTTTATAAAAACTCTTGAAATCAGGTCCTCTATTTTGCATTAAAGCAAGAGTCCTTTTCATAATAGGATCTGTGATTTTTCCATCACCAATATGTCCAGCAATTCCGCACATAAAAAGATTAGTTTATATTAAATTGATAAATGATTAATCTATATTAAAATTAGTTAAAAGATTTAAAAAAATATTATTTATTTTTTTCAATTAAAGCTTGTGCTATTCTTTCATTTACTAGAACAGAGAGATATGAACTGGCTCGGAACTCATAGGATGGTCTAACATCATCTTCTGTATTTGATTTTTTTTTATTTTAATTCCTTAAATATCTCATTATTTTTTTGTTACTATTAAACAGTTGCTTTAACTTTTTAAGATCTAAATTTTTTACTTGTCCTGTTAGTATCAATTAACATTAGAGAATAAATTTATTATTGTGTCAGAAAATCTTTGTTTATTTAAAATTATTTTTTTTGGTTTAATTTTTCCCTCAAAAAATTTTTTGAAGTACACCTGTAGTTGTAATTTATCATTTACATTGTCAATATATGCTTTAAAGTCAGAATTAATCCACTCAAATTCTTTCTTTCTAGGTGTAATAGAAAGAACTGGAATATTTAATAAACAAGCTTCACATAGCATATTTGTTGTTAAACCAACAGCAAGGTCCGATTGGCACAATGCGGAAAAAGGGTTTTCATCAATACTAAAATTGTCAATACTAGATCTATAACTTTTATAGTATTCCAGTTTTTCCTTTGGATGTAAACGAACTGTTAATTCAAATTGACCTTTAAAATTTTTTAGAGCAAGAAGAAGTTCCTCAAAAACTATTTCTGTCCTTAATTGGCTATTTGAATAGCCAACAATTTTATATGAACCACATTTTAAAAAGTTTTGTTTATTTAGTCCTGATGATAGTTCACTTAGAAAAATAATTTTTTTTTTTTTTTTTTGTTTATTTTATATTTTTTTATTTTTTTTCCACTGAAACTTAGGGTTTAATACATCTAAAATTTTTTTTTCATTTATTATTTTTTTTTTTAGTAATTCTTTTTTCGTTTTATTGTCGGTGACAAAAAAATAATCAACGTTTTTATAATAACAATCTATTTCAAAAGATTTTAATCTTTCAAATATTGAATTTGGAGCATCAATAATTATACCTGTCTTAAAATTATACTTTTTTGCTTTTTTAAAAATTTTTTTAACCGGACTTTCTTTATTTTCAGAGGTACCAAAAATGAAAAAATCACATTTGTAATCAATTCTCTTCACTAAGTCATAATCAATAAATGATTGTTTGTAGGTGCTAAGATAACTTTTACTTATTCCTGATGCATAAATTTTAATGTCTATCTTTTGTTTCTCTAATAATTTATCTAAGTTAAAAGCAAAGTTTGAAGAACCTGGATCTTCAACAAAAAGATTTAATTTTTTAGTAGACAACTCTTACCCTTTGATAGTTTTTTTTCTTAGATTCATTAATATAGTTTACAACTCTTTCTGATTTTATTGCACTTTCAATGGAGCTTAAAAGTTTTTTTTTACTCTTTAAGTGATCTGAAAGATTTTGATAAATATTATAATATGCATTCCCACATTGTGTTTTTTTATATTTCATTTTATCAATAGAAACTTCTTTAATATTGTCAATTGCTCTGTGATTACCGATTTGAGAATATCTATAAAATAGTCCTTCCTGAAATATTTCTAGACGTCCTTTTTCCCCCCAAATATCAAGATATATATCTCTGTAAAAACTAAAATTTATTGGCTGGAAAAAAATATTTTTTCCATTTTCCATTTGAATTAAAAAAGGTAAATTTAAATCACCTTTTAAAGTACAGTTATTTAATTTCGTATTTGACTGTATAGCTTGTACCGATGAAATTTCGCCAAATAGCATTCTTACAAGATCAATCATATGAAGAGCATTATTATATAACCCATTTCCATATATACAGTAACCAGCTTGTAATTTTCCAATTTTTTTCTTTAAAATTTTTTCTTTTACTTCAATCATAGAATTATCTAGTCTTCTAAATAAGTTAACTTGCACTTTTAACTTTAACTCTTCACATTTTTTTTTGAATCTTAGTGAGTTTTTCAGGCATTCTGAAATTGGTTTTTCTAAAATTATAGCTTTCCGTACTTTTTTTAAATAAGGTAAAAGCGATATTCTTCTATCAGGTGGTGTGGTGACAACAAGCACATCGATCTGATGATCAGATGGAAGTTTTTCAAATGAGTCGACAACAACTCCAATCTTCCACTTTGATTTAGCAATTTCTCTTTTTGTTCTGTCTGGCTCAATAACTGCATTCCAATTGAAGTTTTTGTTCGACTTTAATACTTGTGCATGAGCCTGATATTTAATATATCTGCTCATCCTCTTATCTTTCATTACTAAAGCAGCAACATTACCAAAACCTACAAGTGTTGTGTTAAAAGCTCTATTCATCCTATTCTTTGAATTTTGAATAAAATTTTTTGGTATCATTGTCCCATCTCTCAAAAAAATTTATTACATCTTTAAAATTATCTTTATAATTTTTTACTTTCTCAATTTTAGTTTTTTGAGCAATAACACATAACCAATCCTGATCAATATAACGATTATGTCTAACAACCTTAAATCCATTTCTTTGTAAAATTAGTGATAAAGTATTAAAACTAAATCTTAAGGGATGAGTATCTAAGGGTTCTGAATTTACATAAAAATGGAGTGGTTTTTTGAATGGCACTAAAATTCTACTTCCAGTAGCTATCACAACAAACCCTCCGTTAGTAATAATTTTTCTAGCAACTTTGAGCATTTTATTTGGATCGGCACAACATTCTAGGGTCCACATCATAGTTAAAAAATTAAAATTTTTATATCTATTTTTACTATTCTCATACTGTTCAATTGTTCCACAAAAATTTTTAATTTTGTTTTTATTCATTGAATCACATAACACTCTTGAAGGCTCTATTCCGAAAACATTTCCTTGATAGTTTTTTTTTACTATTTCTAAAAATTGACCCTCACCTGCTCCAATGTCACAAAGATACTTATTTTTAAGTTTAAATTCTGAGTCAAGCATTTCGGCTACAAAATTCTGCCGAGCTAAAATAGCTTGTATTCTTGCAGTTTAATTTCCTGATGAGGAAAATATCCGATCTGACCAATCTTTTGCAATTACTTCCGGCTTTCTTCTTTTAATAACACTAACCAATCCACAATCTTTACAAATATGAATTTGTTGATTATTTGTATATTTTCTTAAACATAGAATTTCCTGAAAATTGTCTGATTTACAGCAATCACAAATATACTCATAAAATTTATCCATCTAAATAATTCTCTATATTTAGTTTCCAAACCCCATTTTTCTTTGTCCAAATCTCGGGATTTCTATGTTTATCTATAATTTCATTTAGATTTTTTTTTGAAAACTTAAAATACTCTAAAACATCGTTAATATAAGATGATGGAAATTCGTTATCATACTGCCTTATATATTCTAAGGCTTTTTTTTTAGAAATATAACCCAACTGGATCAACCTTGATGCATCTCTGAGACATCTTCCAAATCCAAACTTTATGAATTGCATATAATAATATATATCGTCAATTTTATCATCTAAACTATCATAATTTGTAAAAGTACCATCTGTTCTGCCATTGGGATTGAGTTTGAAGTCTATTTTATTTTTAATAAAATTATAATTATCATAAACATCCCATTTAAAAAAATATGAAAAATAAAGAGCTTTTACTCCTATTTTTTTAACAGATTCAAGATCTGAAAAAGTATAGGGTATTAAGTCATTTTCATTAATACTTTCACCATCAACCCAGTTCAATGGGTTGTCTCCAACTAGATGCTCTAAAAACTCATTAATATCTCTTTGCTTAGTGTGGTTTTCACTTAGCACATGTCCACCATATTCACTTTCACCATGTTCAGCATAAATTACCAAAGGAATATTCATTTTAACTGCTAGCATTATTGGAGTTGCAGTTACGCCAGCACTCCAACCAATTTTTGGATCTCCTCTTTCTTCAAAGAACCTCTTTGAAATCAGTCTTGAAACATTTTGATTCGGATTGACTAAGATATTATCAAAACCTTTATTTATGAGTTGATTTCTGTTGTGCTCGCCAACGTCTGTAGGTATTAATGGAGCAAATGTTACTAATAATGGATTCAGATTGAATTCGAACTTTAATCTGTATGCAATCATACTTGAGTCTTTACCTCCACTCCATGGCACAATGCAATCGTATTGGTTTTTTTCAGTGGAATTTTCTCTTACAATTTTTAAAAAATCTTCCCTTCTTTTTCCCCAATCTATTTTTTGTTTTTTTTGGTTATTTATACATGCATTACATATTTTTGACTCAAACTTTATCCTAGGTCTGCTTGAAGGCATCAAACAATTTTGGCAAAACGTAATTTTATCAAACATCTGTGATTAACTCCTTACTAATAATTTTTTTTTTTTTAGAAATAGTTTTGCACTACTTATGCTTTTTTCTGTAAAATGATAAATGTTGCTGGTACACACGGCATCTGCACCACTTTTTAAACCTTCTTCAAAATGATTCCAACTTCCAGCGCCACCACCAATTAAAATTGGTACTTTTATTTTTTCTCTAATCATTTCGAGAAAATCGAGATCGTACCCTGATAAAGATCCATCTTTATCAATAGAAATAAGAAGTAACTCACCAACACCTAATTGTTCCAATTTTTTGGCCCACTCTAACGGATTCACCTTAGATGTTAATTTCCCTGAATCATAACATACAAAATAATTATTATTAATTTTTTTAAATTCAATACAACCGATTACACACTGTGAACCATAAGATTTTGTTAAATCCGAAATAATTGGAGGATTTTTAATCGCGCCAGTATTTAGAATAATTTTATCTGCTCCTACACGCATCAACTCCGATGCATGTTCAAGTTTTTGAATCCCCCCTCCTGCTGTTAGAGGAACAAAACATTCTTTTGAAAACCTTGATATTAATTCAAGAAACTTTTTTTTGTTTTTTCTATTTTTTGTTACATCAACAATAACAATTTCGTCTATAGACCATGCATCAACAAAATTAGCTGTATATCTATAATCAGGTTTAAACTGTTTTGTTCTGAATAAAATTCCATTATAAAATGTTAAAAAAGTGACAACTCTTTTTCTCAACATAATTTTATAGTCGTAAAAAGTTTTTTAATAAAGTTAGTCCCATTTTCTGACTTTTTTCAGGATGAAACTGCACTCCAAAAATATTTTTATAATTTAATGCAACTGAAAAAGTTTCTCCATGATTACACTCACCAATTACAGTTGAACGATCATTATTAAAAATTCCAAAGCTATGAGTAAAATAAAATAACGAATCAGATGGTATTTCCTTAAATAAAATATTTTTCTTGAGTAATTGGATATTATTCCAACCCGAATGGGGTATCCTAAAGTTTTCATTTTTAGAGTGAATTTTTTTTACATCTGCATCTATCCAACCTAATCCTTTAGTAACACGGAATTCCTCGCTTTTTCTGCAAATTAGTTGTGCACCCAAACAAATTCCCAAAAAATATTTTTCTTTTTCAATGATGTTTTCGTTTAATTCATCCAGCAAATTTCTTTGACATAAATTATCCATTGCATCACCAAAGGCTCCAACACCTGGTAAAATAATTTTTGAAACATTTCTAAAATCATCTGGTTTTTTTATTAACTTTGTTTTAAAACCTAAAAAATTTACTGCTGAATTTACACAAGCTAAGTTGCTTAGGCCATAGTCAATAATTCCAATGTGATTATTCAATTATTTTCTTTAGGTATTGTTTTCGTATTCTATTAGCTCTTGTTTGTTATCAGCTACTTTATGAAAAATATCATGAAATTTCTTAATTTTTTGATTAGTTAGTTTGTAAGCACACATTTCAAACATTATAAACTCTTTTTCGTATAATCTTTGAGCCGTAGGACACATATTGTAGTAATATTCTCTATTGGACAAGTTAAATGGATAACCAGATTTTCCAAAGGCTATTCTTTTTTGAAAAATTGGAAGCATATACAAAGGCTCAAGGTAACCAGAACTACACGGCAAACCCTCTTCATTTAAAGCTTTGACAAAAGTATCCCTTGTAACGCCAAAATTTTTTTTCTTATATTTAATTCCCCAATTATAATAAACGTGACTACAATTTTTTTTTACAAGTGGTGAGCTAATAAAATCAAAGTCTTTTGTTCCATTTGTTAATTCTTCAGCAAAGAACTTTCTTTCGTTAACATGTTTTTCAATATTTTCAAGTTGAACTAAGCCAACTGCAGCACTCATCTCAGTCATTCTGTAGTTAAATCCAATTAAGTTTGTCATATCTTTAACTTTTGCAGGACCAACAATAGCCTCTGCATGATTTCTAATCATTTGAAGTCTTTCAGCAAGATTATCATCATTTGTAACACACATCCCACCCTCTCCTGTATGGATATGCTTGTGGTAATTTAAGCTAAAAACACCAATATGGCCAATAGTACCAGTATAAATGTTATTCTCTGTTGCAAGTGGTGATTGTGCATTATCTTCAATCAAAAATATTTTATTTTCATCAGCTAATTTTTTAAGTTTTTTAAGTTCTGCGGGATGGCCAAAAAGATTAACTACAACTATTGCTTTAGTCCGTTCATTGATAAGATTTTTTAC
>CAZAFN010000030.1:0-14239 GCA_964484795.1 uncultured Alphaproteobacteria bacterium
AAAAAAATTATATGCTTTATCTGCATTTTAAATTTCTAACAGGTCTTCTCCAAGAATAGTCATATGAAATTGATAAGCGATCTCTCCTTCATCTTCCTCTAGATATACTAATCCTAGGAACTCATCTCCTAAATAAACTTCACATGAATCATCAATTGATTTTCTTTCTTTAACTAAAAACTCTTGTGACCCAAACTTTTTGTTAAGATAATTTTCAACTTTTTTTAATTCAAACTCTCTCATTATATCAAAATCTCATCAGGAACATCATAAACTGGAAGACAACCAACATACAAAAATTTTTAAAATCTATTCATATAATGTCTTTATACAATTATAAATAATTATGATAAACTTAAAATTTAATGAGGCAAGCTTATAAAATCAACCTCAAGAAAATATATTGTTTTTCTAACAATACTGGGATTAATTCCTTTTTATATAGAGCCAATTTTTAGTATTATTAACTTCAAAAATAGCTTTAGTCGTTGGAATTTTTTTGACAATCTTTCTTTTTTTTATGGTGCATTAATTATTTCATTTCTATGCGGCATGCAATGGGAAAGATTAATTCTTGAAAAGCAAATCAAGCATTATGCCATCCCAATGATACCTATTATTTTCATCTGGTCATTTTCATTCTTCATTTTTTCTTTTGAACAAAATTATGACAAATTAGGTACTTTAAATTATTTATTTTCAAGTAAATTAGCAATAATACTCTGTCTAATTTTTTGTTTTTTAGTTGATGTTAAACTACTTAATCCATTTAGAAAAATTTGGTTTAAGAAAATTAGATTAATTGCAACAATTCTAGCCATTTTATCATATTTGATATAATTATTTATTAATAAAATCAATGATGTAGGGTTTTTTGGTTTTTTTTTCTTGAATAAACTTTTTTTTTGGTCATCCTATTAATTAAGCGATATGGGGAGGCTTTTTGGGCAGTTATAATGTAGCCCTAAAATCTACTTGTATTACATTAATTTCTTGAACACTGTTTTACTTTTAGTGTTTTGGATTTTGGAGATATTAACAACGAAAGGATAGATAAATGCTAGAAGTCGGAGATATCGTAGGTATAACTTTTTGGATCATTTCTGTTGCAATGGTTGCAGCTACAGCTTTCTTTTTTCTGGAAGCAAATAGTGTTGCTAAACAGTGGGCTACTTCCGTAAGGGTTGCTGGTCTTGTTACCCTTATAGCTGCCGTACACTACTACTATATGAGAGCAGGTTGGGTAGACACGGGAACTTCCCCAACTGTTTATCGTTATATTGACTGGTTATTAACTGTACCATTACAAATGATTGAGTTTTACTTAATCCTAGCAGCAGTTGGTGCGGCTACGTCGGGAATGTTCTGGAGACTACTTGTAGGAACACTTGTAATGTTAGTTGCAGGATTTGCTGGAGAAACAGGTATGATAGGATCAGCCGCAATTGCCTTTGTAATAGGTATAGCTGGTTGGATCTATATTTTATATGAAGTTTTTGCTGGTGAAGCAGGGCAAGCTAGTGCTGCAAGTAACTCAGAGGCTCAAAAATCAGCTTTTAATACAATGAAATGGATTGTATCAGTTGGTTGGTGTATATACCCAATTGGCTATTTTATGGGATATTTAACAGGTGGTGGAACAGATGCTTCTACACTTAATGGAGTCTACAATATAGCAGACTTTGTTAACAAAATTGCATTTGGTCTAGCTATTTGGGCTGCGGCTAAATCAGAGTCAAAAGCTTAATTTAAGTGTTGCTCTAATTAATTAAGGGGAAACCTCTTTTGAAGTTTCCCCTTTTTTTTGTTTTTAACGCATTCACAATGAACAAAATCACTGCCAATCAGAGTTTTCAAGAGAATATTGACTTTCTTGCGTCTAGTAAATGTTGGGAAACTTTAAAAAAACTAAATTATAGTCTTAATTCCAACCTTTTTGACAATGATGAATTAAATCAACAATTAAGAAAAGTAGAAACTGTTATGAACGATTTTTTGTGTGATGATTCCTGGATGGGACATTGTGCTAAATATCAACTTCAATCAGGTGGAAAAAGGTTTAGAGTAGTACTTGCTTTGTTAGCATCAAAAATTTTCAATTTAGACACAAAATCTTCAATAAATGTTGCTGTTTGTTGTGAGTTTATTCATAATGCATCACTCATTCATGATGACCTACAAGACAGAGACCTTATACGAAGAGGCATGCCCACCATCTGGAGTAGATTTGGGGAGCACACCGCAATAAATCTTGGTGATTATTTCATTTCTGGTTCTTTCGAAGCATTAGTTAAGGCTAATGCTGAGCCAAAATTAAAATGTTTAGCAATAGAAGAATTAAGCAAAACAATCAAACAGACTGTTAAAGGACAGTCTATGGAAATTTTAGGTCGTTCAGATTTTTATCTTAAAATGCAAGACTACGAATCTACAGCAAGAGCCAAAACTGGTGCACTCTTATGTCTTCCGGTTAAACTGGTAATGTTGCTAAAAGGATTGAATAAATGTGGTCCCACTTTTCTAAACCCTCTATTAGAAACTGGATTAGCATATCAAATTCAAGATGATTTATCAGACTTTTTGGGAATCAAGGATAGAGGATTGCCGGGAAGAGACTTAAAAGAAGGAAAAATGAATGTTTTGGTTATGCACTATATTAATTCTGCCACACCGGGTGAAAAATATCTTCTTCAACAGTTTTTAAAGAAAAGGTACGATACAATATCTGAAAATGAAATATTGCATTGGATTTTACAAATTCGCAGAAAAGGAGGAATTGAAAAATCCATAAAACATTTAAAATTTGTAGCAGAAAAATCATTGAAATTATCAAAAAAAACCGATGAGAAACTTTTTAAAATTGTAAAATTTGTTATAAGCAGTACATTGGACAGGATTTCAGAAAAAGTTAATAATTGAAAATGCACAAATCAGCTTTAGTAGTTGGTTCTGGTTTTGGTGGGATTGCATCAGCATTAAGATTAAAGTCAATGGGCTTTGATGTAAAAATTTTTGAAAAACTTGATCAAATTGGTGGAAGAGCAAGAGTCTTTAAAAAATCAGGTTTTACATTTGATGCTGGACCAACGGTAATAACCGCACCTTTTCTATTTGATGAATTATTTGAATTATTTAAAAAAAATAGAAAAGATTATATAAAATTCAAAAAACTTGACCCTTGGTATAGATTCTATTTTTCCTCAAATGGTTTAGTATTTAATTATTCTGATAATCTTAAGAAAACTGAAGAGGAAATAAAAAAATTTAATCCTGAAGATGTTAAAGGCTACAAACAGCTTTTAAAATTTTCTGAAAAAATCTTTAATGTTGGATTCTCTCAACTTTCTGCCACTCCATTTCACAATTTTTTATTTATGATAAAACAAATACCAGCTCTTTTAAGATTAAAGAGCTATTTAAGTGTTTTTCAATTTGTATCCAAATTCATTAAAAATGAACATATACGTCAAGCTTTAAGCATACAACCATTATTATTAGGAGGAAATCCAATTTCCACAACCTCCATTTACAATCTTATACATTTTTTAGAAAGAAAATGGGGTGTTCACTATGCAATGGGAGGAACAGGGAAATTGGTTGCAGCACTAAAAAAATTAATGATAGAGGAAAATATTAACATTTTTACAAATTCAACAATCACAAAAATAATAACAAAAAAAGACAAAGCCATAGGCATTGAAGTTAACGATCAAAAAAAAATTTTTGCTGATAAAATTATTTTAAACACCGATCCAGCCTATACTTATAAACACCTAATAAATTCTAAATACAATAAAAAATGGAACCGTAAAAGAATAGACAGATTAGATTTCTCAATGGGTCTTTTTGTCATTTATTTTGGCACAAAAAAAAAATACAAAAACATTGCACACCATACAATTTGGATGGGTAAAAGATTCGAAGGTTTGTTAAACGATATATTCAAAGAAAAGAAATTAGCAGATGATTTTAGCTTGTACCTTCACAGGCCAACTGCAACAGATATTTCAATGGCCCCAAAAAATTGTGATTCCTTTTACGTTCTATCTCCTGTACCAAATTTAATTTCAAATGTTGATTGGAAGATAATTGGAAGTAGTTACAAAGATAAAATAATAAATGCCCTAGACAAAACCATACTTCCAGAGTTAAAAGAAAATCTTAAAACTTGTTTTTTCATGACACCTGAAGATTTTAGGAAAGATTATCTTTCTTTATACGGAAGTGGATTTTCCATAAGCCCAATTTTTACACAATCTGCATGGTTTAGGTTCCATAATAAATCTGAAAATTTTAAAAACTTATATTTTACTGGTGCAGGAAGTCACCCAGGTGCAGGAGTTCCTGGCGTCTTAAGTTCAGCCAAAGTATTAGAAATAATTTTAAAAAATGAGAGTAAGTGATAAAAAATTAACCCTTAAGAGCAGAGCTAAGACTTTTTACTTTGCTTCATTATTTTTTTCTAAAGAAATTAGATTAGACATTGAAGATTTGTATCTTTTTTGTAGATATGTAGATGATATAAGTGACCATTCAAACATTTCAACTAAAGAAGCTAAAAAAAATCTTCAGAAAATTAAAAAAGAAATTCAGAATAATCATTCTACCAATATAATTGTGAAAAAATTTCTAAAATTAATGATAAAATACCAAATTAATAGCTCAACTCCATTATTTCTCATTGAAGGTGTACTTGATGATTTAAAAGAAGTTAATTTAAAGAATTTTGATCAACTAATTGAATATAGTTATAAAGTTGCAGGAACAGTTGGATTAATGATGTGTAGAATAATGAAAGTTAGGGATAATAAACTAAAATTCAAAGGCATACAACTAGGAATTGCAATGCAATTAACTAATATTTCACGAGATATAGAAGAAGATTTAAAAAGAAAAAGAATTTATCTTCCTAAATCTTTTAGATCGTTTAAACACGAAAATTATGATGAAATAACTCAAAGTATAAATCTTAAAAAAACAATTTCGCAGGATCTTAAAAAAATTATTTGCGAAGCAGATAAAATTTATTTAAATGCCTGGGATGGAATTTCAGAATTACCAATTAAATATAAAATACCTATAGCTATAGCATCAGAACTTTACCAATCCATAGGAAAAAAAATAAGAAAAAAAAAATTTGATATATGGAATAAAAGAATTTTTCTAACAAGAGTTGAAAAAATATTTTTTGCAATAAAAGCATTAATAAAGGTTTTTTCAGAAAAAAACATTAGCCAATATTCAAAATTAGAGAAAAGAATTCATCTGATTTTACAAAGAATGAATAAATCATATTGTGAATAAAATAATTAAAGAATTCGACATCATCATCATAGGAGCAGGACTTTCGGGTCTGGTATTAGCATATGAATTATCCAAAAGAACAAGTAAAAAAATATTATTATTAGAACAAAAAAAAAAATTTGAAAATGATAAAAACTGGTGCTTTTGGAATTTTCCAGAAAATTATTTTACCACTCGAGCAGAAAATAGATGGAAAAAAATATTTGTGTCTATTGATGGTCAAAAAAAAATTTTTTTGGAAGATGGAATTGAGTATTTACATATCAAATCCATAACATTCTACAATCAAATTACTAATGAAATAAAAAAAAACAAGAATATTGAGATTCTAATGAATCAGAAATTAAATCATATAAGATCTGAAAATCTAAAAAACTATGTAAGAACAAATAAAAAAACTTTTATGTCAAAATTAATTTTTGATAGTAGGCCTGAAACAATTAACAAAAAAGAAAATCAACTCTTCCAGAATTTTTATGGTGCCACAATTTCATTCAGCAAAAACTTATTTGACAAACATGAAGTGACTCTTATGGATTTTCAGAAATTTTCTGATGGAATTCATTTCATATACATACTACCTTTTAGCCAAAAGATAGGACTCATTGAGTCAACATATTTTTCAACAAAAATGTATACTGAAGCACACTATAGAACAGATATTAAAAAATATATAAATAAGAGATATGGAAAAGTAAATTATAAAATGAATTATTGTGAATCAGGTAGAATTCCAATGTTTTACACTAAACAAGAACAAAAATTTAAGAGTTTAATAAAAATTGGAACCACAGGAAACTGGGTGAGAGCGTCAACTGGATATTGTTTCCAAAATTCATTTAAAAATGCAAAAGATATTGTAAACGATATTTTAAAAAACAAGAAACCTAGAATTAAATTTAATAGAATATTTGTGATCTTAGACCTAATTTTTTGTGAATATATTAAAAAATACCCATCTGATTCTAAATTTTTTTTTATGTCTTTTTTTTACAAAAATAAGCTGCGAAACATTGTTAAATTTCTCACTGGCACATCTAATTTGTATGAAGTTTTAGGGTTACTAATTTCACTACCAAAAAAAAAACTATTAAAAGTTTCGTTTAAAATATTAATAAATAAAATAATTTGATATGGGATTAATGGATACTAAAATATTTTTTTTTTTCTTAGCTGTTATGGTAGCTATTACTTTTTCATTTAATGATTTCTTTCATAATAGTTTTGCAAATCAAATATTTTTCTTCTTAATTCCAATTTTGTGGCCTGGAATAGCACATGGAAGTTTAGATATTTTGACAGCCAAAAGGAAACAAATTATTCAAAATAAAAAAGACGTCTTCTTTTTTTTGCTAATTTATTTATTAATACCACTTTTATTCTTTTTATTATGGATAAATTCACCAAATTTAATTTTTTTTACTTTTTTAATTTTATCAATATTTCATTTTGGGATAAGTGATTGCATTTCTAGCAAAAGTAAAATTGATAAATTTTTGGAAATAATAATAAGAGGTATGATTGTTATTTGCTTACCTATAGAACTTCATTTTAGTGAAACTTTAGAAATTTTTAAATTTCTTTTAGTTGATGAACAATTTATTTTTTTAATTAGGAATTACAACCAAATACTAATTTATTTTATTCTTATTTTTTTCCTGATTTGGTTGTTTGTTAATTTTAAAAAAAATCATTTTCAAATAATGAAAAATAGAGTTTTAATTGAATTTCTTGGTTTATTTTTCTGTTTTTGGTATTTTACACCACTCATTTCATTCTTTATTTATTTCTGTTTTCTTCATTCTGTAAGACATCTGATAAGTGAGAAGAAATTTCTTAAACTAAGTACATTGGAATTAATCATTAAAACATTGCCATTCACTTTTTTAGTCATTTTAACACTGATCTCATCATTTTTTTTTCTTACTATATTTCAAATCGAATTCGAATATCTTAATTACTTGATAATTGGATTGGCATCTCTAACGGTATCACATATTCTGTTAGTCAATTTTACAAAAAACTGACTGATCTAATTTTATTTTATTATTAATTTATTTATTCTTATTCAAGTGATTTATTATATTTATATTGAAGATCTAAATATGAACCACCTTCACATTGAATAACATTTTCTGGACCTTTATTTTCGTTAGCTCTTTTTTGTGAAATTAAAAATAAATTTTGATAATAAATTGCCTGCCTTTCTTGTAACGTCCAAATAGTAACTTCATCGAGATCAAAAGTTCTAGAATCATTCTTTTGATAGTGATGTATCATTTCATGCAAAATTATTGATTTGTCACATATGTTTTGTTCTGGATTTAGATCATCGATGTAAAAGATTCCGCCATCTTGAACATAATAAGCTTTTACTTTACATTTCTTGGAAGAAAAACAAGCTTTATCTGACATTTCACTTTTAGTTAGTTTAAAAAAAAGAGGATCTTCAATCTTAGTTTTAAAATCTGTATTCTCAAGAATCCATGAAGTTAAGAATATTTTTAATGTTTCAGTTATCATATTAGTTAAGAGTTATTTCACCAATTTCATTCCCATTATTAATATCATAAATCTTGATTAAAAGTATATTTGTCCTTTGGTCCTCTAGATTTAAATATAATTTTCTGTTATCAATTTCAAAAGATAACACCTTATAATGATCAGCCAAAACTGGGGATATTTTTAATCCTTCGATTATTTTAAATTCTTTATTATTATATTTTTTAATAAGAGTTACTATTGTTATTGAGAAAAGACACAAAATAATAACAGCTAAAAATAGCACTAGAAATTTCAGGAATTTTTTCATTGAAACCAGATTATATTATTATTTCAATTAGTAGCAATGACCTAGGAAAAAGAATTGATGTTCTAATATCTGAAAAATTAGAGCATATTTCTAGAAGTAGGGTAAAAAAATTAATCTTGAATGGTAATGTGCGTTTCAATCAGAAAGTCATTTCTGATCAATCTTTTAAACTAAATCAAATTGGAAAGATTGAATTTACAATTCCTCCAATTAAAGAAATGAAAATTAAACCACAAAATATGAACTTAGAGATCATTTATGAGGATAAAAGTTTAATCATTGTCAACAAACAACCGGGAACTGTTGTTCATCCGGCTGCAGGAAATTTTGATAATACTTTGGTAAATGGACTCTTATTTCATTGTAAAGGAAGTCTGTCAGGAATTGGAGGGGTACAAAGACCTGGCATAGTTCACAGAATAGATAAAATGACTAGTGGCATACTCCTAGTTGCAAAAAATGACTATACCCATAATAAATTAGCTACTCAATTTAAAAACAGGACTATATTGAAAGAATACCGAGCTCTCTGCTGGAACTCCTTGCACAAGAGCAAAGACACAATAGAAACAAACATCTCTAGATCAAAATATAATAGAAAAAAAATGTCTGTTTGCCAACCAGAGAAGGGTAAAATAGCAATTACAGAATATGAACTAATTGAAGAGTTTTTAATTAATGATGAAATAAAGATTAGTTATATAAATTGTAAATTACATACTGGCAGAACCCATCAAATTAGAGTGCATATGAGTTTTATTGGAAACCCTTTAATTGGAGATAATTTATACAAAAAAAAACAGTTTAAAAAAATTCCCAATAAAATTGACAATATAATCTCAAAATATTTTATTAGCTTGAATAGACATGCTTTACATGCCAAAAGCATAAAATTCATACACCCAGAAAAAAAAAAAGAGCTTTTTTTTGATTCTGAAATTCCTTCAGATTTTAAAAAAATACTTTTAAATTTAAAGAAATTTAATTGATTCTTTAATGAATATGAAGTTTAAACTTTGTTCATCTTATATTCATTTTTTACTTGAACTAAGATATTGTTTTATTTATTATAATGTTAATGCTAAGGGGAATTAAAAAAAAAGTTTCCAATTATCTTAATGGAGGTGATATCAGCTCATATCTTGCCATCATTCATCAATTCCCAATACTGTCACCAGAAGAAGAAATTAAATTAGCAAATAAGTGGGTAAATGAAAATTCACTTACATCTGCACACAAACTTATCAATTGTCATCTACGGCTAGTAGTTAAAATAGCAATTAAATTCAAAGGTTATGGATTGGCTTTAAATGACTTAATTTCAGAAGGAAACATTGGATTAATACAATCTCTTCAAAGATTTGATCCCAAAAAAGGCTTTAGGCTTTCAACTTATGCAATGTGGTGGATAAGAGCATCTATTCAAGAATATATTCTTCATTCTTGGTCACTTGTTAAGATTGGGACAACTGCTGCACAGAAAAAATTATTTTTTAATTTAAGATCGCTAAAAGGAAAACTTAAAGCATTAGATGATGGAGATCTTCAACCTGAACAGGTTACTGAAATTGCAGAAAGACTAGAAGTACCAGAAAAAGATGTTGTCGATATGAACAGAAGACTATCTGGCTATGACTACTCACTTAACAATACTTATTCATTAGAAAATGATGAAGAATGGATTAATGGAATTCCTGATTATAGCATTAATCTTGAAAGCAAAATTATTCAAGATGAACAATTCTTTAAAAGAAAAAAAATGTTGTTTGTAGCGCTTAAAAATCTTGATGATAGAGAAAGAAGAATTTTGACTCAAAGAAGACTTGTGGACGAACCATTAACACTCGAACAACTTAGTAAAGCCTATGGAATTTCAAAAGAAAGAGTTAGACAAGTTGAAGTCAGAGCCTACGAAAAAATTTGCAAAATTTTGAAAAATTTTACTTACAAAGTTTTTAATCAACAAAAGGGTTCTTAACAAGTATTGTATCTTCCCTATCTGGACTAGTTGATAATATTACAACCTGCGTACCAAGTAACTCTTCGATTCTTCTAACGTACTTTATAGCAAGTGCTGGGAGTTCTGACCAAGTTTTTGCACCTTGAGTATTTTCCATCCATCCTCTATGAGTTTCATATACAGGTTCTACATTATTCTGTTCAAACTCTGAACTTGGAAAATAGTTAATTTTCTTTCCATTTAGCCTGTATCCAATGCAAATCTTAATCTCTTTAAAACTATCCAACACATCAAGTTTTGTCAGGGCGATTCCATCTATACCAGAAACATAAATTGAATGACGAACAATTAGGGCATCAAACCAACCACATCTTCTTTGTCTTCCGGTAACTGTACCAAATTCTTTTCCTATATTTCCAAGTTTTTCACCCACTGTATTTCTTAATTCCGATGGAAATGGCCCACTACCAACTCTGGTCGTATATGCCTTTACAATTCCAAGTATAAAGCCAATCTGTTTTACTGGAACTCCAACTCCTGTTGAAGCAGAACTTGCAACTGTATTAGATGATGTAACGTATGGATATGTCCCATGATCAATATCAAGAAGAACTCCCTGAGCACCCTCAAATAGTATTTTTTTTCCACTTGTTTTGGCCTTAACCAAAATAGGAGTTATTCTTCTTACAAATTTTAAAATTTTATTTTTATAAATTTTAATTTCGTTCAAAACTTCTTCAGGATTTAATAGTTTAGATTTAAGTCCCGAAAGTATGGT
This sequence comes from uncultured Alphaproteobacteria bacterium, assembly GCA_964484795.1. Taxonomy (GTDB): domain Bacteria; phylum Pseudomonadota; class Alphaproteobacteria; order Methylaequorales; family Methylaequoraceae; genus CAZAFN01. The sequence continues at coordinate 10,855 of CAZAFN010000030.1, forward strand.
GTTATGGTAATTTAAAATATTTTCGACCTTATTTCTTAAAAACCTATCATCTTTCAGGTCGCTAAATCTAATAGCCCTTCTACCAACCTTGTCTTCGTAAGCAGGACCAATACCTCTTCCCGTTGTACCAATCTTATTTGGACCTTTTAGCTTTTCTCTGATCTCATCAATGTTTTTGTGGAAGCTAAAAATAATGGATGCATTTTCAGAAATAACAAGATTATTGACAGTTATTAAAACTCCATTTTTCTTTAAATTTTCAACTTCTTCTAATAAAGCAATTGGGTTAACAACAACTCCATTTCCAATTATTGACATCTTATTTTCTCTTATAATTCCAGAGGGAAGAAGACTTAAAGCTATTTTTTTTTTATTTACTACAATTGTATGACCAGCATTATTCCCCCCCTGAAACCTGACAACTATATCCGCCTCATTTGACAACCAATCAACAATTTTCCCTTTACCTTCATCACCCCATTGAGCTCCAACAACAGTCACATTTCCCATAATTATTCCATTTTTAAAATTTTGTTATTAACAAATAAATATTCACATTTTTGAAGTTTAGCCTCTCTCATCATTTTTTTTTCACTATGATTCTTTATGGCTTGAATAACTATAAAACCCTTTTTTATAAGATTCTTTTTCAAATCGTTAGAAAGACTAATTGATACAAAAATTTTCTTTTCAGAATCTGGAATTATTTTGGTCTCTTTAACTAGATTTTCCACAAAACCAGAAAAACCTATACAATTTTCGTTGAAAATTTTGTAGTTTCCACCAGAAAAAAGTTCTTTTAAGTTTTCTGAATAAACCTTAAAAGCTATACCAGAGTGATAGTTAGACTCATCAATTTCCAAAGGATCAATTAATATTTTAAGATTTGAAAATTCTTTTTTAACACTATTTACAATTCTGATGAAACTTCCAATCTCACGTTGAGTGTGAATGGGAAATTTAAATTTTTTTATAATTGAAATATTTTCACTGAGATTTCCTACGCTCGAAAGCAGAACTGAAGAAACTTTTTCCAATTTTTTTGATATTATGTCTAAACCCGAGATGTTTTTATTTCTAAATTTTTCCTTCACAAATTCATAGTCTTTTTTATTAAGATTAAAATCCTTTGAAATAGATTCAATCAACGTTGGCATTGTAAGGTTTATGATAAATTTTTTTATTTTTAATTTTTGCAAAATATCAATTATTAAATTTATCACTTGATTTTCGCAAGAGTTTTCTTCAATACCTATAATCTCTGAACCAATTTGAATTGATTGTCTAGACATATCAAGACTATTGTTCTTAACTTTTAAAATCTCTCCAGAATAACACAATTTTAATGGTCTTGGACTTTTAGACAACGATCCACAACAAATTCTAGCAATTTGAAGAGTAATATCTGACCTAATACCCATCATTTTTTGAGATAGTGGATCCAAAACTCTAAAAGAATCTAGATTTTCAGTATCCTTAGTCAAAAAAAACAATGAATTTTCAAATTCAAGTAATGGAGGTCTTACTAAAGAATACCCATTCTTATTCATTAATTCCAAAAAGATTGAATTAACCTTAAATTCTTCTTTTGCCAAATCTGGCAAACTATCTCTAAAACCTTCTGGTAAAAGTTGACTTTTCACGTTATTTTATGAATTTATTAAAAGACCAATCTAGCCAATTTGTTAAAGTAATTAAATCTTTTTTTTTAATTGTTGGGCCAGTCCAAACTCTAATTCCTGGTCTTGCTTTTCTATAATTCTGAATGTCATAAGCAATTTTTTGATCAGAAAGAAATTTAAAAAGTTTTTTATATTTAAATTCTTTTTTAAAAACAAAATAACTTGGGGTTAAAGCCTGATAACAAGCAAGCTTAGAAAAATGATTTATGAAATCACTCTTCTTTTCCCATATATCTAGAATAGATTTATTTTCTTTACATATCTTCGCATTCCCTGATACTCCTCCCTTACTATTATAAATATCTAAACACAACTCAAAATCTGCTATAGATAACAACGATGGAGTATTTATTAAATAGTCATATTCATTCAAATCTAAAATTTTAGGAACTTTATTTTTTTTTGAAATTCTATTTCCAGCTTTCGGACTAATTATCGCAATACCATGCTGGGATTCTGATCCAAGCGCCTTTTGCCAAGAAAAAACTGCCACATCAAGTTTATCCCAGGGTATTTCATATATAAAAGCAGCTGAGGTAATATCCGAAATAACCAACCCTGTATGATCATTTGATATGAAATCTAAATTTGATACTGTCATTCCCGTAGAAGTTCCTGTCCAAACAAAAATTAAATCGTTTTCTTTTGGTATGTTTTCAAGATTGGGGATACTTCCATCAAGTGATTTTCTACAATCAACTTTCAAATTTAATTTTTTCAGGTCATCAAACCAAATTTGCGCCCAATAATCATAAATTATGGAAGTTATAGTTCGCTTTTCATCCAATAAAGACCAAATAACAGAATTCATTGCTCCTGTGCATGAACCAGGCAATAAAAATATCTTGTGCGTCTTTGGGATTTTTAAAGTTTTTCTCATCTTTTGAAGTATTTTTAGAACGTAAAGCTTAACATCATCAGATCGGTGATACCTCCCAAAATATTGCTGATTAATCTTTTGTAGAGACCACTCATCTGGTTTTTTAGTAGGTCCTGAAGAAAAACAAGGACTGCTTGGCTTGATTTTAGGTAAAATCATAAATTATATAACATTGGAAAAGTAATAAAAAAAACAAACCAACATAAAACAGTTAATGGCAAGCCAAACTTAACATAATCAATAAATTTATAATGTCCTGGCCCCATCACTAAAAGATTAGTTTGATATGCCAATGGTGTAATAAAAGATGTATTTACAGCAAATATAACGGCAATAGCAAAAATTTTAGGATCAATTCCCAAACTATTTGCTATATCTATTGCAATAGGTGTAAATAATACTGCACACGCATTGTTGGAGATAAAATTAGTAGTTATTGACACAAGAATATAAAAACAAAGTAGTACGGTTAATGGGGATGCATCTTTTAAAATTTCCAATAAAGATCCAGATAAGAAGTTAGCAGTTCCTGTTACTTGAATAATATTACCTAATGCAAGCGATGTGACTATCAACAACAACAAATTGTTGTCAACACTTCTTACAACCTGCCTCATTGACAAAACTTTAAAAAACATCATTGAAACAACTCCAAGTAGAGAGGCAACAACTAAAGGAAGTATTTCAAATGCTCCTAAAGTAATAACAGTTAAAAATATATATAAAGATTTTTTAGCAAGGTCTTGGTTAAAAATTTCAGAAGTAGCCCACTCCATTGGTAGTAAGTCACTTTGATTTCTAAGATTTCTTATTACAGATTTTG
>CAZAFN010000031.1:0-13719 GCA_964484795.1 uncultured Alphaproteobacteria bacterium
GGTGGCGAGGGACCAGGACCAGAAGGTGACATGGGAACTCCACCAGAAGGTGGTGAGCACGGTCATGGCCCTGACTATATTGATCCGGCTGCTGATATGGATGGAGACGGAATGGCTCCACCTCCTCCACCAGAAGGTGAAGCTACACTTGACTTTGAACCACATGGTGGCACACACGACCCAGCAAATCCTCCACCAGAAGGTGATATGGGACCAGGACCAGAAATGGGACCAGGACCAGAAGGTGATATGCCTCCACCAGAAGGAGATATGGGTACAATGGCTGCAGATATGGATTCTGCCGGTCATGAAGGTCATCAACCTCCTGAGGGCGGTGATCACGCAGCTCACGATCCTGCTGGCGATCCAGCAATGGATATGCCTCCGACTGACGATCCACAAGACGATAGTGGCGGAGATGGTGTTTAAGACCAATCCGTATACGGTCTAAATTTAAATTAGGCCTTGCTAAAATATTAAACCCCCTTAGTGAATTCACTGAGGGGGTTTTTTTTATTTTGATTATGTTTCAATATTATATAATATATTTGTGAGGAAATAATGGAAGCAATTAGAGGATCACAAAAATCTTTAATATTGGTGGCTAGACAACTTGGAGTGCATATAGGTGCCAATGACATTCCAGAAAAATTTAAAATAGAAGATAGAGAGTTAACTCCTAAAGAAATGTGTGAGTTAGCAAGATCTTTTGATATTAAAGCAAAAAACACTTCTGTCGATGAAGATGAACTCACCAAACTTCTCTTAAAAAAACAACAAATTTTAAGATTAAAAAATGGACGATATATCATTGCCTTAAGAATCATAACCTCAGATGATGAGGAAAAATCTATACTATGTTTAGATGCCGGAGTATCAAATCCAAAACCTCAACAAATTAGTTTGAAAGAATTAAAAAAGGGTTGGGATGGACAAATCATTCTTTTAAAACCTAAACTTAAAATGTTTGAGGAGACAAGCGAACTAAAGATCGGTTGGCTTTTTGGTGAAGCTTTTAGAAACAAATCTGTCATGGTGCAAGTTATAATCGTTGCACTTATTTTAAATATATTTGCAGTAGTTCCTGCAGTTTTTATGATGTTAGTGCTTGATAAAGTAGTTAATTATGAAGCTTATTCAACTTTATATGTCATAACTTCTGGGGTTGTTGTTGCCTACATATTTAATGGAATTCTTGGTTATCTTAAAGCCTATTTGCTGGATTTCTTTTCTCAAAAAGTTGAAGCTAAATTATCTGTCAGAGTCTTTGAAAAACTATTGTCATTACCAATGCAAAGGTTTCATCGTGAATCTGCATCTTTTCTAAGATTTACAGGTCAAATAGGCCAAATTAAGAATTTATTAACTCAAAAAATTTTTTCTACCTCACTAGATTCCATAAGTCTAATAGTTTTCGTTCCAATATTATTTTTCTACAGTCCCCTTTTATTTATGGTTGTCTTGATTTTTAGCCTTGCAGGGGCAATTGCTTCAATAATTTACACGGCCAAACAAAGAGAGGCAATGGGTGGTGTTGGAAAAGCTGATGCTCAAAGACAAGAATTTGTATCTGTAGCTGTAAATGGAATTGAAAATGTAAAAGGTTTGGCACTTGAACCTGGATTAAAAGATACTTGGAGAGACATTGAAGCAAACTATGTAATAGCGTCTGAAGAAATGCAAAAAAGAACAGCCGTCCTTCAAAATATTACTTCGACTATAAATCAACTAATGACGGCAATGATTATCTTTGTTGGCGTTCACCTTGTTTTCACTGCCGGATTGTCAGCAGGTATTCTAGTTGGATTCAATATGCTTGCTGGAAGGGTTTCCAAACCAATTATTGGATTGGTTACGTTAAAAACTGAAATTGCAAAATTAGTTCAATCCTTACAAATCGTATCGGGTATAGTTGATGCCAATTCAGAAACAACGGTCAGGGGACAAAAACCTCAACTTATGGGACAAATTACATTTAAAAATGTTGAATTTGGCTACGATGATAACTCCAAAATTCTTAATAATGTAAACTTAGATATAAACCCCAGACAGATTGTTGGACTCACAGGTAGAAGTGGCTGTGGCAAAAGTACTATGGCAAAATTAATTCAAGGCTTATATCGCCCTCAATCAGGCATAGTTTCACTAGACAACGTCGACTTAAGATTACTGGATTTAAGTCACATAAGATCGCAAGTTTCTCTAGTCGGTTCTGATAGCTATTTCTTTCCTGCAACAATTAGGGAAACAATAGCCAGTGCAATGCCATCTTCATCTATGGATAGAATAACTTGGGCTGCAAAAAAAGTCTTTGCACATGAAGAAATTGAATCATTTCCTGATGGATATGAAACATTTCTTGAAGAAAATGCATCAAATATGTCTACTGGTTTAAGACAAAAACTTGCTATAGCCAGAGCATTAATTAGAAACCCAAGAATTCTAATTCTAGATGATGCCATTACAGGGTTTGACGTAGATAGTGAAATTAAGCTGAACGAAGCCCTACCTGATATAGCTTTAGGAAGAACCGTAATCATTGTTTCAAATCGCTTATGGTATTTAAGACTTTGTAATAGAATATTTGTTCTAGATAATGGAAAAATCACTCAAGAGGGATCGTTTGAGTCACTTAAGGAAACTGCAGGCTTTTTCAGTGAAACCTATGCAAAACAAATGTCTGTCCTAGGAGTCAAACAAACTAACAAAACTATAAAAAAAGCTAGTTGATATTATGGCAGATCAGAAAAAAGTTGGACCCGCAGTAAGAAATTTAGCTTCAGGTGATGTGTTATTTAGAGAAGGCGAAGTTGGTGATTTTGCCTACCAGATCGTAAAGGGAAAGGTTGAAGTCTGCAAGTTTAACGGTGACGAATATGTAACTTTATCGATACTTGAAAAAGGTGCCTTGTTCGGTGAAATGGCATTAATTGACAAACAGCCGCGAAGTGCAATGGCAAGAGCAACGGAAGAAACGGTTGTAAAGGAAATAGATAAAGATGCATTACTTGGCTTCCTTAAAAACTCTCCTCAAACGGCTTTTAATATGATGCAGCAACTAGCTAGCTATGCCAGAAATGCAAATGAGAAATTAAATGTTGATGCATTTAGTTCAGATAGTGAAGAAACTCAAAATGAAGAAAAGATTGAAAAAGAACTAACAGATGAAGAAAAACAGGCTAACTTTAGAAAAGAATTGATGAACGAATTGCTTGATGAATTTGATGATGACATAGATAGAATTAAATCAAAAGTTGTTCCTAAATCAGTAAAATACTCCGTTTATTCATTTGGATTTCTTGTTGTATTTTTGATTTTATGGGGAACAATTTCTGAAATTGATACCACAATATCTGCATCTGGTAAAATCACAACAGTCGTGCCTAATGTGGAAGTTCAATCAAATTTTAATTCTGTTGTTAAGGAAATACTTGTTAAAAAAGGTCAAAGTGTCAGTGAAGGTGAACCCCTAGTAGTTTTTGATTCAACATTGCAAAAAGCAGATAAAATGAAATTAAATTATCAGTTAAAAGTAATTAATTCAAAAATTGATCGTCTTAAAAAACAGTCCCTTTTAAGAACAGGTAAGGCTGTCACAAATCCCGAAGATGATAGACAAAGCAAAATTTTTAAGGATAAAAAGGGTCAATATCTCGCAAAAATGGCTTCATTAAATAAACAAATTTCTTCGACTGGAGATGACCTAAGGTTTATTAAGGAACAATTAGATATTCAAAAGAAACTAGAAAATTCAAAAGAGGAATTGTTTGAACTTGATTTAGTTGCTGAAGCTCAGGTTCTCGCTGAAAAAAACAAAAGACTGTCATTAGAAAAAGAGTTTACTAAAACTAGCAATAAACTAAGCGAGTTAAAATCAAATAAAGAGGAATACAATAGTCAGTGGTTTGGAGGAATCAATGATGAATTAGTTGGTCTTGAAGATCAACGAATGTCTCTACAGGAAGATTTAAAGAAACTTGAAAGACAGCAAACTGACGTAATAGTAAGAGCTCCATCCGAAGGAATGATCTTGAACCTTCACTCTTTATACCCTGGGGCAGTAATATCACAAGGGAAAAGTGTGGTGACTTTAGTTCCTACTGGAGTGGAATTATTGACTGTTTTTGACGTTGATCCTTCAGATATAAGCAAATTAATACCAGATACCTCGGTTAAAATTCAACTCAATGCACTACCTGCTCAAAAACATGGTGAATTAAAAGGAAAATTAATCTATGTTTCAGCTGATACGATAGATAAAGACGTTGATGGAAATCCAGGAAATTTTTACCGAGCTAGAGCACAAATCGTTGATAACGAACTTAAAGACACTCCTCCTGGTTTTCATTTGCTACCTGGAATGAAAGTTTCTGGAAAATTTAGAGTAGGTAAAAGAAGACTAATTACATATTTTATTTATCCTTTAGTCAGAACATTAGGAAATAGTTTTTCGGAGCCATAAATGAAGTTTAAGTTAAGTTTTAGATCAATTGTAACCATTGCTTCTCTTTTATTAGCAATTGTACTAGGCTCAATGAGAATATCTGATCCTGTCCTAATTGAAGTTCTTCGATTAAAATATTTTGATGTATTGCAAAAAAAATACCCAAGACCTACTGATGGTCAGACATATTCCGTAATAGTTGACATTGATGAAAAATCCTTAAGAGAAGTTGGGCAGTGGCCATGGCCTAGAACAGTTTTAGCTGAACTTTTTAAAAAATCTAAAGATGCTGGAATGTTAGTGCTGGGTTTGGATGTTTTTTTTCCTGAAAGAGATAGAACCTCACCTGATTTAATATCCAATGACTTGCAGAATAGAAACCCAGAAATTGCCCAACTACTTAAAGGACTGCCATCGAATGAATCCTTGGCAGCCGATGCAATGAAAGAATTTCCAGTAGTTATAGGACATTCTGGCCTTGATGTAGAAGGAGATGCTAATAGAACTGATATCAAAGACACATCCGTAAAGGTTTTTCTTGGCAAGAGTGAAGCTAAACGTTGGCTAACTGCATATCCTGGTTTGCTAGCAAATGTTCCTGAGTTAGAAAAAGCTGCATCAGGTGCTGGTACTGTATCTGTAGCAGAAGAACCAGATGGAATCATTAGAAGAGTTCCTCTTATATCAGATGTAGCGGGAACAATCAGACCTACTCTTGGACTTGAAATGATTAGAGTTGCTTTCCAAGGAAATAGCATTGCATCTAGAACAGGAATTAATGGTCTTGAAGAAATAATCATTCAAACAAAATCCATTGGCAATGCTTCTATCCCAACTGATGAATATGGAAGAGTTTGGATTCATTATGGAGAGTCTGATTCTGTGAAAGCAGAAAAATCTAGATACTATGTTAGTGCTGTTGACATAATTAAGGGAAGAGTTGGGAAAGAAAGGTTGCAAGGAAAATTAGGGATTTTAGGAACATCAGCAACTGGATTAAAAGATATAAGACCTACTCCTGTTGAAGACAGAATGCCAGGAGTTGAAATTCATGCAAACTTGATAGACACAATTATATCTGCCATTTTTTATTATACTTCCAATAAAAATGCTTCAAAGGTGTATCAACAATCAATTCAAAAAGGAATGACTGAAGAGCAAGCACTAGAGGAAAAAAACAAGGTAAAAATTAAAGGTGCCCCTTTTTTAAAATCAGGGGTAAATATGAAGTTTTACGAAGCTTTATTTACAATTTTACTTGGTTTCATCATCACAATTTCAGCTCTAAGATTTGGGCCTTTAGTGAACATTTCACTATTAGTAAGTGTTATTGGAGGTGCCGTTTATTTTAGTGGAAGACTTTACCTTGAACAAAAAACTCTATTTGACCCAACATTTGCCGGTGTTTCAACATTCATAATCTATTTTGGAAATACCTTTGCAAACTATTTAAGAGATGCAAATGAAAAGAAACAAATAAGAGGTGCTTTTTCTCAATACCTTTCCCCTGCTCTAGTTGAACAACTTGCAGAAGATCCAGACAAACTTGTACTTGGTGGTGAAACGAAAAAAATGACTTTTCTTTTTTGTGATGTCAGAGGTTTTACAACAATTTCAGAGTCTTTTAAAGCTGATCCACAAGGCCTGACAGCTTTAATAAATAGATTTTTAACTCCACTAACAAACGAAATTATTAGTGAAAATGGCACAATTGACAAATATATGGGTGATTGCATAATGGCATTTTGGAATGCCCCTCTTAATGTAGATGGTCATGAGAAAATGGCATGTGAAGCAACTTTAAAAATGCATAAAGCAATGGCAGAGTTAAATAAAATTAGAGAAGATGAAGCAAAATCTGAAAATAAAAAATTTTTAGAACTTAAAATTGGTATAGGTTTAAATACAGGTGGATGTGTTGTAGGAAATATGGGTTCTGACCAAAGATTTGATTATTCCGTTTTAGGAGATTCGGTTAATCTAGCATCTAGACTTGAAGGTCAATCCAAAAGTTACGGCGTTAAAACTGTAATCGGACCTGAAACAAATGATAGTGTTAAAGACACCTATGCCACACTTCAATTAGATATGATCGCTGTTAAAGGAAAAAAAGAAGCCGTAACAATTTATACTTTAGCTGGTGATGCAACTTTTAGAGAAACATCTGATTTTGGAAAATTAAAAACTAAACATGAAAAAATATTAGAAAGTTATTTTGCTCAAAAATGGGATATCTGTTTAATTGAAATGGAATCAGCAAAAATGCTTTGTAATAATTTAATGAATGAATATTATGAAATTATGTCGGAAAGAATAACAGAATTCCAGAAATCTCCTCCTCCAAAAGATTGGGATGGAGTTTATGTAGCAACTTCCAAATAAAATGCAAAAAATTAGAGTACTTCCAGATCAATATATTTGTCACCAGGGTGACGAAGGTCATACTGCTTTCTTAGTTATTTCAGGTGGTCTTGCTGTTGAGGTTGATGGAAAAAAAGTGGGTAAGATAGAAAGTGGTGAAATTTTTGGCGAGTTGTCACTAATATTAAATGAAGAAAGAAAAGCTAGCATTAAGGCAATAGTTCCAAGCGAATTAGTTGAAATTAAAAAAAATGCATTAGAAGCAATTCTTTTGTCATCAAGCATTGATCTTCACAAAGCCATAAAAAAAATTTCTATTGAGTTAGGAAAAAAAGATAATCCACAACTACCAATAACTCAAAAGGACTTAATTCAGCTTGTGAAAGGTTCACCAGATGTTATCAGAGCATTAGCATTACAGTTACATCATCGTTTGAGTAAAATGATATTTTAAAAATGGATAATCTAAAACTAGGCCAATCCAAAATTCGACTTTTACCAGAACAAACTTTGTTTAATCAGGGCGATGATGGCAATAAAGCATATCTCATAAATCAAGGAATTCTGGATGTTATTGTAGATGAAAAAAGGGTCGGTTATATGTCTGAGGGAGAGTTTTTTGGTGAATTGGCCTTAATTTTAAATCAAAAAAGAAGTGCAACTATTGTAGCTAGAAATGCGTGTGAATTAATTGTAATAGACAAAGAAACATTTAATCAACTAATAGAAACAGCAAGTTCTGAAGTTAAAGCCATTATCTTATCTTTATGTGAAGAACTTTCTAAAAGAACAAAGATTAATTTACAAATCTCCAAGGCAGATCTTGAAAATAAAATTCAAGATGAAAATCCTATAGTTAGCTCAATTACAAGGCAAATATTCTTTAGACTAGATAAATCTACTAAACATATAGAATAATTGTTTAAAATGTTATCTAAATGTGGTAAAAACGTAGCATGAAATATTCTGACTACCTTCATGAATCTGAAATACAACACAAATCAATAAGTTATAACTTGTTGACACCAAAGCCTGTTAAGGGCAAATCATTGCAACCTGAAAAAATTAAGGTTGACGCAAAAAAGGCTTTTTCACTAGTTGGACCTTATACTTATGTAAGAGTTCTAGATCAAATAAAAGCTGTAGTTCCACTTGCTGCTTACTTGTTTTTATTTCAACTACTCATTTTAAGACAACCCATTGATTCAGCTGCTACCATCTGTTTAGGTTTAGTTGCAGTTATAATTGGCTTGGCAATTTTTATGGAGGGATTAAAAGTTGGATTAATGCCATTTGGAAACATAATTGGGGATACGCTTCCCAAAAAAGCATCAATGTTTGTTGTGCTTGTAATAATTGGTATTCTAGGTGTTGGGGTAACCTACGCAGAACCAGCAATAGGAGCTTTAAAGGCTTTTGGATCATCAATTAATCCTGCAGACGCCCCCTATTTGTATGAAATATTAAATAATAGGAGTGAGACGTTAGTAGTTATGGTTGGAGCTGGTGTTGGGTTGGCAGCGATTATTGGAACCGTAAGATTTGTTAAAGGCTGGTCATTAAAACCACTTATATATCTTGCACTGACTCCAACAATAATTCTAACTATGTATGTTTGGAGTAATCCTGACCTTAGAACAATTCTTGGTCTTGCCTGGGATTGTGGTGCAGTAACCACTGGACCTGTGACGGTACCATTGGTACTATCACTAGGAATTGGCATAGCTGCATCTGCCGGTAAGGGTGACTCATCTCTATCAGGTTTTGGTGTCGTTACTATGGCATCATTATTTCCTATAATTGCAGTCTTAACACTAGCCATATATGTTTCTCACATAATTTCCGTGGATGAAATTCTTGCAACTGCATCAATGGCAGCATCAGAGATCACCTCTGAAACTCAGGGATCAATGTGGCTTCAAACCCCATGGAAAGAGATAAAAGCAGGAGTTCAGGCAATATTGCCATTAGTTTTATTCTTGATGTTTGTCTTATTTGTTATTTTAAAGTCCAAACTACCTAATAATATGGTAACCACTTATGGGTTATCTCTATCCATCATAGGTATGTGTATATTTGGCATTGGATTGACCTATGGTCTTGGAGCAATAGGTGATCAAGCAGGGAATACATTGCCGGCTGCTTTTATGGAAGTTCCAATAAGTGAAGTGTCACCAATTTATAGTGAATTTTTAGGATTAGCCATTGTCATACTATTTGCGTGGTTACTAGGTTTTGGAGCAACATTAGCTGAGCCAGCATTAAATGCTCTGGGTCTTACGGTTCAAGATTTAACAAATGGAGCATTTAAAAAGTCTATGTTAATGTATAGTGTTGCTGGTGGTGTTGCATTCGGAATAGCTATTGGAGTAAGTAAAATAGTAATTGGTTTTGATCTTGCTACGGTTTTAATTCCTTTATATTTTGTAGCTGTAATTTTAACTTACTTCTCATCTGAAGAGTTCGTGAATGTTGCTTGGGATAGTGCTGGAGTTACTACCGGCCCTGTAACTGTTCCTTTAGTATTAGCAATGGGGTTAGGTCTAGGCAACGCAGTGTCGGCTACTGAAGGTTTTGGTATATTGTCTTTGGCAAGCATCTGTCCAATAATGGCAGTACTTTTAATGGGTCTATATATTCAAATTATACAAAAAAATAAAAAAAAAGGATGATTTATTATGGCTAGAGAAATTACATATTTAACTGATGTTTATTTAATAACCTGTGTTGTAGAAAGTGGCATAGCAAATAAGATTGTTGATGCTGCTGCAAACGTTGGTGCTCAGGGTGCAACTATAAATTATGCTAGAGGAACTGGTGTTAGAAATAGAATGGGGCTTCTAGGAGTTACAATAGATGAACAAAAAGAAATTATTAGAATAATAGTTTCAAAAGAACAATCAAACCGAGTTTTTGAATCAATGTACCTTGCTGGTGATCTAGATACACCTGGAAAAGGAATTATGTGGATGGTGAAACTTGATAGAGTAGCTACTCATATACCCAAAGATGTTTTAAGACGTGCAGGAGGTTCTAAATAATGACTCAATATGCTGAAATAGGTGGATTGATTAAAAAAGGCCTAGGGCAAGGAGTAATTGAAAAATTTTCAAAGAATAAAAATGTTATATCAGTTGGTTGTGCAAATGGAAGAGCATCGGATTTGTTTGATGTTCAACAGTTCGGAGATGCTAGTGAAGCCGAAATTCTAACTATGATAGTTAAAGACAAAAAGAGCAACTCTATTTTTGATGAGCTTCATAGTTTTTTAAAACTCTCAACTATGCAAAATGGTGTTATTTACAAATTTGACACTATCGACAAAACAAGTCTATAAACCAACTTACTATCTTATCTTTCAGACAATGCAAAAGTTACATCTGACTTAAATGGTGTCAAAAAGTAATCTACGAAACTTCTTTTGCCAATTACAATTCCTACCATAACTGGCACACCAGAATATAATTTGAAAAACTCATTTTGTTTACTAAATGATGTTTCCTTAGTTTCTACTTTAACCAAATAGTAGCCATCATTACCAGATTTACCTGAAATTCTATCTGCTCCCACAAATACAACTGTCCCGTTTAAAGGCCTAAACCTTGAACCTTCAGGAGTATTTAATCTTATCTTTGCATCAAGACCAGGAGTAACGTAGCCTATCTCAGACAGTGGTAATTTAGCTTCGACAATTAATTTTTCATCCTCAGGTACAATCTCAACAACTGTTACTCCAGGTGCTACTATTGCACCTTTAGAATTAACTGAAATTAATTTTACAACTCCTGCCACAGGACTTTTTAAAATTGTTCTGTTTAAGCTATCTGAATATTTTTGGATTCTTTGGTTTAATTCTGATTTTTCTTTATTCAAACCAGATAGATCTTTATTAAGCTGTTCATTATAACTAAAATTAACTTTCTCAAGTTCATTTTTACTTAAATCTATAATAGATTGTTGTTCATCAATTTTTGCTTCCACATCAGAAAGTTCTCTTAAAAGTTCTAAATGTCTCAATCTATTTGTAGCTTCAGCTTCAAGTAATTTTTGGCTTATAGATTCTTGCTCTTTAACGATTTTAAGCCTTTTTTTTAAATTCTTTAAATTATTTCTTGCCTGAAGAATACTTGATTTTTTTGATTTTCTTTCAGAATTAATACTATTTAGTCTGCTTTTAAGAAGTTCATTCTCATCACTAAGAAGTCCAACACTAAATAATGATTTTTTTGAATCAGGAATTGAAATTTTTTTCTTCCCTTTTTTTTCAGAATTAACTCTTAAAATTGAAAGTTCTATTGATTTTAATCTAGTGTTAATCTCTTCAAATTCAGATGAAGCCCTCTTTTTAGATAAAACAACCAAAGGTTGATTTGTTTCTACCTTTTCTCCCTCCTTGATTAGTATTTCTTCTACAATGCCACCTTCTAGATGTTGTACGTATTTGATTCTTCCCTGAGGAATTATTTTACCATCAGCCAGACTTAAGACTTCTATGATTTTAAGGTTAACTAGGAAAAAAATAACCAAAATGAAAAAAAGAATTAAAATTTTAAATCTTTTTTTTACTATAGTCTCTTGATTTTTATTAGCTTCATCAAAACTATATTTCCACTTCAACCAATTTTCTTTCATAATCCCTTTAATTAGTTAAATTAATTCTTTCATGAGCAATGCCAATTATCTCCTTATCTTCAGAAAAACAAATTAATGTCTTATTCGCTCTTACTAAAGAATTTAATAATTTTAACAACATTTCTTTACCATTGCCGTCTAGATATAAAAAAGGATCATCAAAAACAAATATTTCAGGGTTTTGAGCAAGAGTTCTTGCTATATGAATTTTCTTTAAAATACCTTTTGAAATTTTATCATCTATTGGTTCAGAAATGGTTAGGTTTGAATTTTTCATTTCATCATCTAATCCGACAGTTTGTAGCAATCTACTAACTTCATGTTCATTCAATCTCTGATTAGAAATCAGTATATTATCTATTATTGATGAACTTAATACATCAGGGTTTTGAGGAATATAACCAACATACTGCCTCAGCCATTTTAAGGATAGTTTTTCAACATTAGTTTTATCTATTAAAATTTCTCCAGAATTTGGTGATATGAGGCCTAGTAGTAGTTTCGCTAGTGTAGTTTTTCCTGAACCATTTGCACCTGAAACAACATTCATCTTTGATGCCAAAAAAGATGATGAAAAATTTCTAAATAAGAAATTTGAGTCACTGTGGTAAGAAAAATCAATATTTTTTAATTCTATATTTCCTTGAATTTTACTTAATTGCATGCCTGTACTACGGTTTTTTGTGTTTTTAAAATAATTTTTATAATCAGTAAAATACACGTCTATTTTTTTTAAATTATAATAAGAGTTTTGTGCTGCAGTAATAATTCCAAGTGCCCTTGATGCAAAGATGTTAAAACCTATCAGACTACCTATTGACAACTCACCCATAACCACAAAAACACTTCCACTACCAATAATAATTATTGAAGACACAATAATAAAAAAATTACTAATCGAATGCTGCTGAGCTTCATATGCAGAAATTTTTGAATCAACGTAAAACTTTTTGTCTAAATAATTTTCTACAAAAAAACCAGTATAATTATCAGCTGTATTTGATTTGATTAAATCTTTATTGGAACCAATTTCTTTAACTATGAGTCTATCTTTAGGAAGAATGCTAGAGTTTTGAATAAAATTGTCTTTATTTGAATTGATAGCATTTTGCAAAAGCACGTAGAGAACCAGAATTATTAAAAAAACACTAGCCAAAAGAAAGTTTAAAAAAAAGAGCACTATTATTATTAAGAAGACAAACAAAGAGTCAAATAGGTTTGATTGATTCCTTGGTGATAAAAATTTGAAAAAATTATTATTGAAATCAATTATTTCTATGAAACTTTTTTTATTACTCTCAATTATTTCAAAATCAAAAAATTTTTTTGTTAAATCGAGTTTGGTGTTTTTTATGGGAGTTGAGAGTATTTTATTAAAAATACCATTTCTCAAATTTCTAAAAACAAATTCAAAAATTGCAACTGTAATTGCACCAGTAACAAGAAAAATCAATGTTCCCTGCAAACCAAAAGCAATATAACGGTTAAAAATATGTATTATGAATATTGGACTCAACAAACCTAAAAAAGTTGTTAACAATGTTAAAACAATGAGAAAACCAAGAGATTTACTATTTTTAAGTATGTAAAACCAATAACTCATTTATTTAAACTTACCAATTAAAGTATAAATCATTAAACGTAAAAGCATAAAAAATTATTTTTCTAACTAAGTGTACCAAAAACAATTTCTGAACCAGTTAATGTATCATTATTAAAGTTTTCAAGTTTGGCAATATAAGTAAGTTCATTTGTACTTACTCCATAACCTTGTGACAGATCGTCCCACATCCAAATAGCACTATTAGTTCCATCTCCAACAACAAAAAATTGCTCAAGACCATTTCCACCCACTGCTTTAGTATATCTAATGCTTGAAACCACATCAGATCTAAAGCTTTTACTCAGGTAATCACTTACATTTTCGGTAAAATTAAAAACATACGGAAGTTCATTGTCATTTGAGGTGCTTCTGTATGTTAATCTACTTGTACTATCATGAGTATACATAGTTGATGTCCTAGTAACATTATATTGGGTAGTAGGTTCAGCAAATGTATGATTGATTCTTAATGTATCAGATAATGTAAAATCTTTTATTATAGTACCAAATGCACTGGTTCCATTAAGGTAAAAAACATCATTCCCTCCTCCGCCAGTCATAGTATCTATGCCTCCACCACCATTGATAGTATTATTTCCACTATTACCTGTTAGTGTATTGGCTAATGAATTACCAGTTCCGTTGATGTTGCCACTTCCCGTCAACGTTAGATTCTCAA
>CAZAFN010000032.1:0-13389 GCA_964484795.1 uncultured Alphaproteobacteria bacterium
GGACCCTGCCACTCCAATAGTACCAGCGTATTTTGATTTGTACTTTGCTCCTAAAGATTCACAATTATCTTCAATTAATATTAAATTGTGCTTCTTGCAAATTTTCTGAATTTTACTAAATTCAATTGGATTTCCTAAAATGTTTATGCCTAAATTAGCTTTGGTTTTTGAAGTAATTGCATTTTCAATTTTTTGTTCATCTATGTTAAATGTGAATTTATTGATGTCAACAAACCTTAATTTCAAGCCATATTGAAAAAAAGGTGCATAACTTGTACTCCAACCAAGTGATGGAACGATTACCTCATCCCCTTTATTCAAATCATATTTTGGAGAAAGAGTTAAAGCTGCAACAATTACCAAATTAGCTGATGAACCTGAATTCACCATTACGGCATATTTTGAATTAAAGTAATTTGCAAACTTCTTCTCAAATAATCCAACCATTTTCCCCATTGTAAAATGTCCAGAGTCTACTTGATTTAAAATTGCCTCTTTTTCTTCAAAACCCCAACTAGATTGACAAAGGGGGTAAAATATCTTTTGTGTATCTAAAGATTTTGTACCAATCTTTAATAAAAAAGGATTTTCTTTGTATATTTTTGCAAAAATTTCACCATGGTTGCCAATCAAACTTTTTTTAGCCAGTGATTCAATGTGGCTCTTAATATCAATGGTATTCTTCATAAGGAAATAATGAGCATTATTTGTGCCAATTTTCATAAAATTCATTAAAAAAATTTTAGTATTCTGGCAATCCAAGTTAAAATGCAAATTCAGATGAACAAAGTAAAATTAGTTATATTTGATGTAAACGAAACTACATTCAGTTTAAATGAATTAAAAAACAGATTTATTAAAAAAAAAATCAACCCTAACCTCGTTGAAACTTGGTTCTTGTCCGTATTGAAAGAAGGATTTGCCACTTCCAATATCAATTTTTTTGTAGATTTCAAAACCATTGCGAGAAATCAACTTAAAAAAATCATTCATAAGCATGGTTTTGCTATGAAGAATGATTTTGTTGATTTTTTTTTTGATGGCTTTAAAAATCTTAAGGCACATGACGACATTCTGAATGCCTTCAGGCTACTACAAAAAAAAGGTTTTAAAATTGTCACTTTAACTAATGGATCAAAAGAAAATACGGAGGTGCTTCTTCAAAAAAACAATTTGTCAGAATATGTTGTTAAATGTTTTTCCATAGATCAGGTTAAAAAATGGAAACCAAATCCAGAACCTTATCAAATGGTATTAGAGCATTTTAAATTAAAACCCTATGAAGCCATAATGATAGCTGCCCATGGATGGGACTTGCTAGGAGCCAAAAATGTTGGTTTACTGACTGGATACATAACCAGGTATGAATTCTGGATAAATGATTATTTTTCCAAGCCAGATTTTGAAGACAAAAATGCCGAAGGATTGGTAAAAAAAATAATTGCTGAATCTACTTCCATTTAATACTACATCCGGCGCTAGGATATTGTACTTTTGGGCCTTTCTTCGTTTGCGAGATCTGAATCATTGCATCTAGTAGATCATTTTTATCATCAACAAATTTTAAATTGTTCAATTTTGCCATTCTGCCTCTATATTGGAGTTCTGCGTCAACATTGTAACCAAAAAAATCAGGTGTGCACACAGCACCGAATTTTTTGGCTATTTCTTGTTTTTCGTCAAAAAGATAAGGAAATTTAAATCCATTACTTGATGAAAATTTTTTCATATTATCAAAATCATCTTCTGGATATTTTTCTGTATCGTTGGGCATTATGGCTACAGAATTAATTCCATAGTTATTTAGTTCTTCTGCTGTAATCACAAGATCTTTAATGATCGCTTTGACATATGGACAATGGTTGCAAATGAACATTATCAGAGTACCATTTATTCCTTTGATGGATTTGCTTTTAACGATTTTTTCATCAATATTTATTAATTCAAATTCCTTGATTTTTTCTCCAAAATTGCAAATTGGTGTCGATAAAAGAGCCATCATTTAATCTCCAATAAGATGAAAAAGAATATCTCTTTTTTTATTTGAAATTCTATGTTCCAACAAAAAAATTCCCTGCCAAGTTCCCAAAACAAGGTTTCCATTTCTTACGCTTATAGTCAGATTCGATTGCGTAAGCATACTCTTAAGGTGAGCAGGCATATCATCAGGACCTTCCGTATTATGAAAATAGTCTTGTTCTGGTGCAATTTGATCTAAAAAAAATCGTATGTCCTTTAAAACAGTTTGATCAGCATTTTCTTGAATCATAAGAGAACAACTCGTATGAAGAACACTTAAATTCAATAAACCGTTAGAAATTTTGCTTTCACTAACTCGCGCTTCAACATCATTTGTAATTTCTTCAATTTTTTTTGATGAGGTCTGATATTCAAGATTTTTGATTATTTGTTTCAATTGGCTTACCTAGTTGACACATCTACTATGTATCAATATTATAGTTATTTAATAAGGAGATTAAAATGGCTAAGAAAAAGAAATTAAAGGTTGACCCTAATAAAGTCAAAAAGGAAGATCTTCAAAACGTTTTCTCAAAGGTTTTAGATAAGCTTAAGTCAAACTAGCACTAAAATCCAATGGAAAAGATTTGGATTGAGTGTCAAAAGTGTGGCTTGGTCTTTTGGGTTTTTTCAGAGGAAATTGGATCTATCTATCCCCAAAATTCGATAAACTACCAGATTTGCTCTAGTTGTGAACAGATTACAAAATGTTGATTTTAGAGCAAATATCTGAATATTTCATATCGTTAACAGATCAAATAAGTTTTTATTATTACATATTAAAATATTTCTTATATTTTTGTGTTGGTGCTTTATTCATTTTTTTGATAAGAAAACTAGTTAATTTTTTTCAATTTTTCTCAAACAAATTTGGTAAGGATTTTTTCATGGATAGAGTAAAATCTTTCTTTAACTTCATTGTTTTTATTGTACTTTCAATATGCATTGGTTGGTTTATAGTTTTTTATTTAACAAATGATATTTTCTGATATTTTTAACTGTGCTCTCAATCTCAAAAATACCCTCGTTTTTAATTGGCTTTAGTTTTAGTTTCTTATTGATTAATCCAATAGCTTTTGGTTTTTGTCTAATTCTAGGAACGCTATTATTACTCATTTATGAAAAAAAAATTTTTTTTAATCTTGTGTATATGGAGAAAAAAACAAGAGTTTGTTTTTGGTTGTTTTTTACTTTTTTTTTTATAGCAACAATTAATTCATCATTAATTGAAAGGTCATCTTTAGTTTTCATATATTTAATGTTTTTCATCTTTTTAAGCCTCAATCTCTTTGAATGTTTTAAGAAAAATACCAAGGCATTTGAAAACACGTTGATTTTTTTTGTAGTAAGCATTTATGTCAACATCATCATAATTTTTTTCTATGATTTTACTAAAATAAACTGGGAAACATTCCAAGAAGTGAGAAGGTTCAAAGGAGTTCTAAATATTATTTGTGTGTTAGTATTGCTTCTGCCTTTTTTTAAAAAATCAAAATTCAACCTGATTCCTTTCCTTCTTCTCCCTCCTTGTCTAATAATAAGTAATTGTAATTCTGCTATATTGGGAATCTTAATTGGTCTTTTGTCTTGTTTTATCTATTACCTTTATCAAAATTTCTCAAAAAAAAAAGTTCTTGTTTTGACTACATTGTTTACCTTAATTTTTTCAAATTACATTATTTCAAACCTCCCCAATAAATTTGATTACGAATCTATTCAAAATTATAATTTTAAAATTCCAACTCAATTGATAGATGCTCATAGACAATACATATGGGGTTTTTCTTTGGAAAAATTTAAAGAAAAACCTTTCTTTGGCTACGGCCCAGATACTTCTAATTTTATTGCTGAGGGGCAAAAAGAAATTGGATCTCCAGACAAATGCAGGGGTTGTGGAACAGGTACGATGAAGTTCATTCCTAGTCATCCGCATAATTTTCTTGTCGAATTACTTTTGGAAACTGGATTGTTTGGAACAATCTTTTTTTTAGCCTTCATATGTTTAATTAATTTAAAAATTGCAATTAACTCAAATAATTACGACAGATTCTTTTTGTTGTTCTTCAACTTTTATTTCTGGGGTGCATCTTTAGTCAATTTTTCATTTTGGTTGGGTTGGTGGCAAGGTAGTTATTTTTTCATTCTTGCACTGATTTCAATAAAAATATTTTCCAAAAAGAAAGCTGAATTCTAACTTGAAAGTTAATTCAATAATGGAACAAAATGTTTTTTCAAATGGCAATTGTCTTAAGTGGCGATTAACTCAAGATTTTTAGGTGATTACTCCCACTCAATAATCCAGACCTTGTAAGTCTAGTTTTTAAACACTTTTTATTCACTCAAACTCAATTGTCCCTGGGGGCTTTGAGGTGAAATCATAACAAACTCTATTTATTCCTGATACCTTATTTATAATTTCATTGGAGCATAAATTCAAAAAATCATTGTTAAATTGATAAGCTTCAGCCGTCATACCGTCAATTGACGTTACTGCTCTTAGAACACAAATTCTTTCATACGTTCTATCATCACCCATTACACCAACAGTTTTTACTGGTAACAGAACACAAAATGCCTGCCATATTTTATCATAAAGTCCTTTTTTCTTTATTAATCTAATGAATATTTCATCAGCCTTTCTTAAAATCTCAACGTTCCTTTTAGTAACCTCTCCTAAAACCCTTATTCCCAGGCCAGGGCCGGGAAATGGATGTCTCTTAATGAGTTTTGAAGGAATATTTAACTCTTTTCCCAATTCTCTGACTTCATCCTTAAACAAGTTTCTTAGAGGTTCTAATAATTTTAATTTCATATTTTTAGGAAGACCCCCAACATTGTGGTGTGATTTTATAGTAACTGAAGATTTACCAATTTTTGAAGATGATTCAATTACATCTGGATATAAGGTTCCTTGAGCTAAATATCTAATTTTGGATTGTTTTTTTGAATAATTTTCAAAAATATCAATAAATTGTTTTCCTATTAATTTTCTCTTTTTCTCAGGATTAGATACTCCTTTTAACATTTTAAAAAATTTCTGGGATCCATCAATAACATCCAAATGAATGTTAAAATGCTTGTTGAACAGTTCTCTAATTTCTGAAACTTCATTCTGCCTCATCAATCCAGTATCAACAAAAACACATTTTAATTGCTCTTGAATGGCTTGATGGACAAGTATTGCAGTCACGGTTGAATCCACACCTCCGGATAAGCCGCATATTACATATTGTTTCCCTACTTTTTTTCTGATTTCATCAACCATTTCATCCTTAAAGAATTTCATATTCCAATCTGGTTTACAGGAACAAATTTTAAGCACAAAGTTCTTTAGAAGTTCATTCCCGTGAGGAGTATGAACAACCTCCGGATGAAATTGAACACCAAACAAACTTTTTTTTGTATTTTGTACAATTGCAGATTTGCAGTTATTACTTGAAGCAACATTTTCAAAATTAACAGGTAAATGATCAATAGTATCGCTATGACTCATCCATACTTGATATTTTTTTTTCTTAGAATAAGTACCATCAATAAGTCGTGAGTTTTTAAGAACTGAAATTTCTTTCTTTCCAAACTCCCTATCCATTGAAGGTTTTACAGTACCATTAAAATGTTTGCAGATTAACTGTAAACCATAACATATCCCGAGTATTGGAAGTTTTAATTCATAAACGAAGGTTGGTGGTTTTGGGGATTTTTTATTTTCAACTGACCTAGGGCCACCAGAAAAGATAATTCCCTTAACATTATTTTTGCTAAAAAAAGATTTAGACAGAGAATCAAATGGAATAATTTGGCTAAAAACACCAAATTCTCTAATTCTTCGAGCTATTAACTTGGTAACTTGAGATCCAAAATCAAGTATTAAAATTGACTGCTTCATTTATTTGTTCGTTAACTGATAATTAGGGGATTCTCTAGTAATTGAAACTCCATGAACATGGCTTTCGTTAAGACCAGCAGATGTTATTTTTACTAACTTTGTGTTTTTTTTTAATTCTGATAAATTTTTATTTCCAGTATACCCCATTGATGCTTTCAATCCTCCAATGAGTTGATCAATTACCTTTTCTACTGGCCCACGGTAAGGAACTCTTCCTTCAACTCCTTCAGGAACAAACTTTTCATTATTGTCAATTTCATCTTGAAAATATCTATCAGCTGACCCTCTTCCCATCGCCGCCAAGGAACCCATTCCTCTATATGATTTATATGTTCTCCCGTTAGAAAGAAAAATCTCTCCTGGCGCCTCATCAGTTCCCGCAAACAAAGAACCAATCATTACAAGATCTGCACCAAAGGCAATTGCTTTGGCAATATCTCCAGAAAATTTTATTCCTCCATCTGAAACTAAAGGTACGTTGTTTTTCTTGGCAAATTTATATGTTTCCGATATGGCATGTAATTGAGGCACACCAACACCTGCAACAATTCTAGTAGTACAAATTGAACCTGGTCCAATTCCCACTTTTAGCGCATCAGCTCCAGCCTTAATTAAATCTTTTGCTGCTTCTGATGTTGCTATATTTCCAACCATAACTGGTAATGATGGGTGTGATTCTTTTATTTTTCTTAATGTTTGAATCACATCTTTTGAATGACCATGAGCAGTATCAATTACTAACAAATCAACACCAGCTTTTTCAAGATATTTGGCTCTCTCCATACCTTGTCTATTGCCCACACCAATAGCTGCTGCAACAATTAACCTTCCCATTTTATCTTTTGATGCAAATGGATATTTTTCAGCTTTTTCTATATCTTTGACAGTTATCAGCCCAACACATTTATACTTTTTGTCTACAACTAGTAGTTTCTCTATTCTATGTTTGTGTAATAATTTCTGCGCAGCCACCATTGTAATGTTCTCAGAAACAGTAATTAAATTATCTTTAGTCATAAGAGAATTAATGGGTTGATCAAGGTTTTTTGCAAAACGTATGTCTCTATTTGTTAAAATTCCAACCAATTTTTGTGTTGATTTTTCGACAACCGGAATGCCTGATATATTGTTTTTTTCCTTTATCTTCAGAGCGTCTTTTAATGAATTTTCAGGATGAATTGTAACAGGGTTAACAACCATTCCCGATTCAAACCGCTTAACTTTCATAACTTCATTGGCTTGTTCAATAAAATTAAGGTTTTTGTGTATGACACCTAAACCTCCCATTTGGGCCATCCTAATAGCCAATGAAGATTCTGTGACAGTGTCCATTGCAGCTGAAATAAGTGGTATTCGAATTTTTATTTTACTTGTTATTCTCGTTGATACATCAGCATCAGCTGGTTTTATTTCTGATCTTGAGGGAACTATTAAAACATCGTCAAAAGTGAGTGCTTCAGTTAAGTTTTTCATAGAATAATTTAATCCAATATGAAAAATTTTTAAACAATTAAATTCATTTTTTTATTTTTTTGGCTACCAAATATGTTTCAATGGATTCGGGTCTTGAAGCTTTTGGTTTAAAATACTTGATCTCATAAAGTTCTTTTTTCATTTCATCAACCAATTGTCCTTGTGCACCACCTTGAAAAATTTTTGAGACTAAAAATCCATTAGCTTTTAAAATATTCTTTGAAAATTCCAAAACTTTTTCAACTAATGAAATGATTCTAAGGTGATCCACACTCTTGTTACCTGATGAATTAGGAGACATATCACTAAGAATCAAATCAATTTTTTTGTTTCCAAAGAAACGATTCAATTCTCTTAAAGCAGTTTTATCAAAAATATCCATTTTAAGAAAAGATACACCATCAATTTTCTTTAAATCTAGCTTATCTAATCCAAGTATCATAGAGTCTTTTGGAGCATTCATCTGTGCAACTTGCAACCATCCACCAGGTGAACATCCTAAATCTAGAATTAATTTACTTTTTTTTAAAAATTGGAATTTTTCATCTATTTGCAATAATTTATATGAAGATCTAGATCTGAAACCTTCTTTTTTTGACTTTAAAAAATACTCATCATTTAAATGCCTATCCAGCCATTTGAAACTATTGTTCTTTTTAGGTTTTTTTAAAAGTTTGATTTTTTTCATTTTAACGAAATTTCATTTATTAATGCATCTTTTAAACCCTTCTGGGTTGCAATGATTCTTTTAATTGGAACTTTATTTAAAAGCACATCTAAAATCTCAATTCCATTTGTTATAAGAGTATGTCTTCTTCCTATGCATGGATTTTTTTTCTTTTGTGACACAGTTAATTTTCTCACATATTGAAGTGTTTTGATCAAATCATCTGAACTCATCTCAAAACCTTCTATTTTATTTAGATCAAAAGCATTGAGATTCTGGAAAATTGCACAAAGAGTTGTTACTGTGCTGCAAGAGCCAATTGCCAAAAATCCATCTTTATTTTCAGGTAAATTTTTTTTAAATTGAGAAAAATGTATGTTGAGTTTAGTATTTACGTTTTCTAATCCAAAAATTTCAATTTTTTCAGACAAATTGATTACTCCATATGAGATAGATCTTGTAAGCATTTTTTGTGAATTTATATGAAATAAACTTAATTCCGTACTACCACCACCAATGTCAAAAATCAGTCCATCATTGTCAAATTTATTCATATATGAACTGCAACTTTTGAGACTTAATCTAGCTTCCTCATTGGATGAAATTATTTCAACATTAATTCCTGTACCCTTATGGACAGTATCAATGAAAAACTCTGGGTTTATAACCTGCCTGCATGCCTCAGTGGCTATGCATCTGTATTTCTTTACATTATGCTCATGAAGTTTTTCAGAAAACAATTTTAAGCAACCTAATGTTTTAGAGATATTTTTAGAAGTAAATTCATTATTAAACGTCAAATTTTTTATCAAATTATTTTCGAAAGATATAAAATCTAAAACTTTTACAACATCATCTATCTTTTCAACTATAATAAGTCTACAGTTGTAACTTCCAATATCGATTGCACCAAACCTATTTTTTTTTTTCAATTGATTTAACTTTTAAATAATTAGACTTTCATTTTATTAATAATTAAATATAAATCAATTTAAGGACCAGTTAATTTTACTAGAACCGTATATGAAAATTTATACACTGATATTGATTTTTTCATTGGCAACAATCTTTTTTTTCTTAAAAGACAAAAATCTAGAAAAAAAAGAAACTAAAATTGAAAACTTAAAAACTGTGGAAGTTCAAAAGTTGGACAAGGAAAAATTCTCAAAGAAATTAAAACTCAGAGGTTTTACTGAAGCTTCTAGAATTGTAACATTAAAAGCACAGGTAGAAGGAAAGATAAGTAGCAAAAAATTCACCAAAGGAAGTTATTACAAGGCAGGGACTCAGTTACTATTAATTGATCCAGAAGATAAGATAGCCAAGCTTAAGGAAATGGAAGCACTTCTTGAACAAAGAAAAAAGGAATACGAAGTTGCAGAAAATCTTTTTGAAAAAGGATATAGATCTGAGGTCAAACTTACTGAATCAAGAACAAATTTTGAAAATGCACTGGCACTTTTTGAAAAAAGCCAGGTTGAACTCAATAACACAAAAATAATAATGCCATTCGATAGTTCTGTGGAAGAGAGCTATATTGAGCTTGGTGATTATGTTAAGAAGGGCGACTCGTTGGCAAAAATAGTAGACTTAGACCCCATCTACATAAACCTTACTGCGACTGAAAAAGAAATACTTAATCTAGAATTATATCAAAATGCAGAAGTAATCATTGGAAAAAAAAGAATTCAAGGAAAAATAAATTACATTTCTAAAACTTCTGATCCTAAGACTAGAAATTTTAAAATCCAAGTTGAAATTTCAAATCCAAACAAAAAAATTCTAAGTGGATTGTCAAGTGAAATTGAAGTCGAACTAGAACCCATTGATGCTTTTTTCATTCCATCATCATTAATTACACTTAATAATCAAGGGCAAATTGGCATAAAAATTATTGTTGAACAATTAGTAAAATTCGTACCAGTTAAAATTCTTAGTGATTTAGGTAATGGATATTGGGTGAAAATAGATGAAAATCAAATGACTGATGGAATTTTAATAATAAGTCAAGGTCAAGAATATACAGTTGATGGGGAAAACGTAAATATAAATATCAAGAATTATGATTGAAAAATTACTAAAATCTAGAAAACTGATTTTAACTTTCTTGTTTTTTTCAGTTTTGTTTGGTTTTTACCAATATAATTCACTACCCAAAGAATCTGACCCTGACATTAGTCTTCCAGTAATATATGTTTCAATAGTCCACAAAGGAATTTCTCCATTAGATTCAGAGAGATTATTGGTTAAACCTTTAGAAAAAGAATTAAAGAACATTGAAGGACTTAAAAAACTAACCACCAACTCTTTTCAAGGAGGTGGAAATGTAATTTTGGAATTTGACGCAGGTTTTAATTCTGAAAAAGCACTATCAGACACAAGAGTTAAGATTGATCTAATAAAAAGCAAACTACCAAGAGATACAGAAGAACCAACAGTTACAGAAGTAAACCTTTCAAGATTTCCAGTTTTAGCAATTGCAATCTCAGGAAAAGTAGAAGACAGGGTTTTAAACAAGTTTTCCAAAAAAATAAAAGAAAAAATTGAAAGTATTCCAGAAGTCCTAGAAGTTAAAACTCTTGGAGAAAATGAACGAGAAATTGAGGTGATAGTAAATCCTAAAGTTGTTGAAAATTATGGGCTTACAGATAAAGATGTTTTACTTTCAATTTCAAAAAGCAATGTAATGATTCCAGCCGGAACATTAAGCAATGATGCTGGAAGTTTTAATGTCCAAATTCTTAGTTTAATTGAAAAAAGAACTGATCTATTAAACATTCCAATTAAATCAAACAATGAATCTGTAATTACCTTAGGGGATGTTGCAGATGTAAGAGATTCATTTAAAGACAAAATAGGCTATGCCCGAAATAATGGTCAGAGTGCTGTGGTTTTAGAAGTGTCAAAAAGAACAGGTGAAAACATAATAGATACAATAAATAAAATAAAAAATGTTCTTGAAATAGAAAAAAATAATCTTCCACCTATACTCAAAATAGACGTCTTTCAAGATGAATCTGAAAAAATAAAATCACAAATCAGTGATCTAGAAAATAATGTCATTTTGGCTACATTAATCGTTTTGTTGATTATATTTTTTTTTATGGGTTGGCGTTCTGCATTGTTAGTCAGCATTTCAATCCCTTGTTCATTCTTACTTTCAATGATAATTCTATCATTTTTTAATATTACTATTAATGTAGTTGTTCTTTTTGCGTTAATTCTTGCAGTTGGCATTTTAATTGATGGAGCAATAATAGTAGTTGAATATGCTAATAGAAGATCTAATGAAGGAATTAAAAAAAAAGAAGTCTTCATATTATCCTCAAAAAAAATGTTGATTCCTGTTTTTGCTTCAACTTCTACAACATTAGCTGCTTTTTTTCCTTTAATTTTTTGGCCTGGAATAGCTGGTGAATTCATGTTTTTTCTACCAGTAACTTTGCTTGCAGTATTAACTTCATCATTATTAATGGCATTAATTTTCATTCCAGTTATTGGTGGCATTTCTGGAAATGATAAAGCCAGTTCAGATTCCGAAGTTAAAAATCTAAATCTACTAGAAAATGGGAACCTATCAGAAGTTAAAGGTCTGCAAGGCCATTACATTAAATTAATGAGATTATGTCTGGAAAGTCCAAAAAGACTACTTTCACTTACAATAATCTTTCTAATCTTTATCCAAGTTATATATTTAAGATTTGGCAAAGGGTTTGAATTTTTTCCTCCTATTGAACCTGATTATGCTGAAGTAGTAATACATGCCAGAGGAAATTTTTCAGCTAGTGAAAAAGATACTATTGTCAAAGATGTTGAAAATAAAATTTTAAGAAATTTATATATCAAAAACATTTACTCACGAAGTGGTTATGTTAAAGGTGCAAAAAAGAGTGAATCCGAAGATGTGATTGGTTCAATAAAAATTGAGCTAATTAATTGGAAATATAGACCTAAAGCCGCCAAAATAATTAATGATCTAAAAAGTGTTACAGACAAATTTGCTGGAATAAATGTAGAATTCATTGAAAAGAAAGATGGCCCTCCTAAGGATAGAGATATAGAAATAGAAATAATGAACAATAATGATCATTTGTTGGTTAAAGAAACATCACAAATATTTCAACATCTTAAAAAACAATTATGGATTAAAAACATTGACTCCAACTTAAATACCCCTGGTATCGAATGGGAATTAGTAATTGATAGAGTTCAGGCAGATAGACATGGCGTGGATTTAGAATCTATTGGCAATGCAATACAAATGCTAACACATGGATTAAAAGTTACTGAGTATATGCCATTAGACAGCGATGAAGAAATTGATATTGTAGTGAAATATGCAAAAAAATACAGAACTCTTGATGAATTAGATAATATACAGATTGAGGGAAAAAATGGCCCTGTTTCCCTAAGTTTGTTTGTAAAAAGAAAACCAAAGAATAAAACTGGAACAATCACTAGAAACGATTCTATGCGATCAAAAAATGTCAGATTTGATTTAATCGATGGCGAAATTGCAAATAACAAGGTAATAGAAATCAGTAATTGGCTTAGTCAGAATAGTAAGAATTTTACCTCAAATATAATCTTCAGTGGTCAAGAAGAAGATCAAAAAGAAGCAAAATCATTTTTAATTAAAGCTTTTTTCATATCTATTTTCTTAATTACATTAATACTAATTGCAACATTCGATAGTTTTTATTTTTGCCTAGTTATTTTGTCATCAATAATATTTTCTACAATCGGGGTTATGATAGGATTGTTAGCTACTGGAAAACCTTTCGGCATAATAATGAGTGGAATCGGCGTCATAGCTCTAGCTGGAATCGTGGTGAATAATAATATAGTTTTACTTGATACCTATAAAGAACTAAGAAAAAAGGAACAAGATATTAAAGAAGCAATAATAAGAACAGGTGCACAAAGATTAAGGCCAGTTATGCTGACAACATTAACAACATTTTTTGGGCTAATTCCCATGGCAATTGGCCTAAATATAAATTTTCTAAAATTTGAAACTAATTTTGGAAGTCCAAGTTCACAATGGTGGTTGCAACTCTCAAATGCTATGGTTTTTGGTGTTATGTTTTCATTTATTTTAACTTTAATAATCACACCATGCTTAATATCAATTGGAGAAAAATCAAAGTTACCTTAAATTTTTCTATACTCATAAATTGCAAAAGGAGTACTTAGATTGTAGACAACTGTAAAAGTTATAATAGCCAACCAAAAGTCACTCACCAGCAAATACATAAAACTAGCAAATAAAATTATTAAAAAAGGTAGTAATTTTTTCTCAAATTTTATCCCTTTGAGAGAATATGTTGGAATATTAGAAATC
>CAZAFN010000033.1:0-2712 GCA_964484795.1 uncultured Alphaproteobacteria bacterium
TGGATGATTGAGGACAATAAAATCATGCTACCTCCATAAAAAAATAATAACAATTGTCAACAACACTAAATTAAAGTTCAGTAAAAACCCAAAGTCGCTAAAAATTTTATTAATAAAATTAGAAAAATCACTCGGTTGAGATGGCCCTTCTGAAAATGAAAGATTTATCAATGGTATTACCATTCCAAATCCAATCAATTCTAATATAGTTGTAAAAAAAGTTATTAATATTAAAAGATTAAGTTTGCCACCGGCTCTAATCCAACAAAGTTTTAGAAGACTAAAAAATTCACTAATGCTCATGTTTTTTTCTAAGGAATAATATTTTTATAATTTTATAATACATAAAAATTTGGGAAAAACTTAAAAATTAAATTTTACCAAAATATCAAGTTTTTTGACTCTTCTTAAATGGTTTTTTTGATGATTAATTTAATTGTTTTAGATTTATTAAAACTATCTTATTCATCAACAAAAACAAAAAAATATTTCATTTACCAAAATTATGTTTTATGTTAATTCAAAATACAAAAAAGGTGATTAATGAATAGAAAAATTAATTTTGGTGCAGGAGTAGATTGGAAGGCTGAAGGTTGGGAAACATTAGACAACGTTCCTGGTAAATATAAAAAGAATTGGCAACATTTTGGTAAATGTTGGGATACGAAATTAAGCAGCAATATCTATGACATAGTTTTTAGCAGTCATATGCTTGAACATGTTCCACAATTTAGGCTTGAGAAAACAATTTCTGAATTTAATAGAATAATGAAGATAGGTGGAACAATAAGAATTCTTGTTCCAAACTTAAAACTTACTGCAAAAGCCTACGTTAATAACGATTATAGTTTTTTTTCTACCTCCAAAAAATACTCAAACCATATGGGAATAGGAGCAAGCTTTTTAAGAAAGATTTTATCACCTGGAACTAACTCAATTGTAATAAGCAGGGAAATGGATGAAATAATTGGTTCATACGGTCACTTATTCGCATTTGATTTTGAAATGTTAAAAATGGTTTTAGAAAAATGGGGATTTAAAAACATAGTTGAATCTAAAATAGGGAAATCTTCTATAAAAGAAATAGCAGCAACTAATCAACATTTAGTTTGTGGGAAAAAAAAATATGAAATAAAAGATAAATTTGTTAAAGAAAAAAAATACGAGAAATCAAACGAAGAATTCTATTTTACGGGATTTGACAAAATCACTAAAAATCAACTCATAGTTGAAGCAAAAAAATCCAAAGATGTTGCATATTCTCACCAGAATGAATATCCAATTTATTCAGCAAAAAACTTTCAATCGCCACCAGATCTAGTAAAACTATTATTAATAAAAATCATATCTAAATCTATTGACAATCTTTTTAATCTTTTATCTTTTTTGAAAATTACAAAAGCAATTAAAGTCATATATAATATAAAAGTAAAAGTATTTTCTGCTCAAAAAAGACTTTGATTTTTTAAATCAATAATAATTTCGTTCTTAAGCATTTTTTTTCCAAAATGACTTGCTCCTTCCAGTGTCCAATGAGAGTCATCATAAAAAATCTTATAACCATCATCAGTTAACACATCACATTGATGGTTTTTCCAATCACACATAAAGGGTTCTTTTTCAATTAAGATTATATTATTTATCTTTGCTATTTTTTTTAATCTAAAATTTACATCATCAATAATTTTCTTTTTGTATAGAAGTTTTCTCAAATCAACAATTTCTTGATTAGTGATTCTAATGTTTTTTGAATCTTCTCTATTTAATTTTCTTTTTATAAAAATATCATAATATGTTGTCTTAGGAGCATAATTAATTTTTTGAAAATGTATTGCTTTCGAGAATAGAATTATCTTCTTTTCATTTTGTTTTAAAAAATCAATAAAATCCTGCAATCCTTCTAATTCATTTTCATTAAAGAAAACTGAGATTAAAATTATGTCAGAATTGATAAAATTCTCAGATTGATTTAATTCTTTTATTATTTTATTTTTCCTTTTTTCATCAAAAAAATCTCCAATATCAATTTCTTTTCTCACAAATTCTAAATCACTAAAAAAATCTTTGTTTTGGTAGAGTGCATTAAACATATCTTTTGAATGAGAATCTCCGACAACAAGGATTT
Organism: uncultured Alphaproteobacteria bacterium; assembly: GCA_964484795.1. GTDB lineage: Bacteria > Pseudomonadota > Alphaproteobacteria > Methylaequorales > Methylaequoraceae > CAZAFN01. The sequence goes on from CAZAFN010000033.1 coordinate 2,126, forward strand.
TCTGCTTTTCTACCTGAGTAAAATTTTTAATCTTCTTTACATAACTATGTGATTGCTCTGAAAGAATAAAATTGTCAAAAATATTCTTATCAATTTTTTCAGTTTGTTTAAAAAAATAAGTCTTAAAACCATCATATTTTTTTATTGTAAAAATACTTGAAAATATAATTATCAAAAAGAATAAAATAATGCCAAAAAAAGATTTATTGCTGATTAATCTTATATTTCTAAGTGGCTTTTCAATTGAATAATAAAAAATGACAGATAAAAAAATTGTTAAGAAAAATACAAATATTTTCTCAAAAAATAAAATCTCATCATATTTCCATACCTTTGTTAAAACTAGTATTGGATAATGCCACAAGTAAAGCGAATAGGAAATTAAACCCAAAAAAACTAAGGGCTTATACGCTAGAAAACAATATGTTAGATTTTTCTTAGAATTTAGTATTATAATTGAAGCACCAATTAAAGGCACTAGTGTTATGATGGATGGATGGAATGTACTAATGCTGTAAGTAAAAAAAGGAAAGATTAACAAAATCAATCCTATTATTGAAAAATTCTCAAATCTTTTTGTAAAATTT
>CAZAFN010000033.1:2722-11465 GCA_964484795.1 uncultured Alphaproteobacteria bacterium
ATCCAAGAAAAAACTCCCAAATTCTAGTAGGCATTAAGTAAAAGGAGAATTGAGGATGAAATAATGCACCATAGTGCGAGATAGCCAAACTTAATAAAAAAATTAAAAAAACTATAGTTTTGGCAAAATCTAAGTGTGACTTAAAAAGGAATAAAAACACTGCAAACGCAATATAAAATTGCCACTCTAAAGATAAAGACCATGTATGGATAAAAGGCACAAATTGTTCATCCTCAGCGCCATACTGAATTTCTGAATAATGAAAAAAAATATTGGACAAAAAAGATAGAACTGAAATTAAAGAATTAGAAAATTCAACTAGTGCTACAGGATAGAACAAATAAACAGCAAAAGGAATGCAAAAAATTATTACAAATAAAAGAATTGGGAAAATTCTTCTAACTCTTCTAATCAAAAAAGAAAATAAATTAAATGATTTTTTTTCTCTTATTTCATGAACAATTTGATCTGTAATTAAGTATCCAGAAATTACAAAAAAAATATCAACTCCAATATATCCCCCACCAAAAAGATCAGCACCTAAAATTGAAAGTTTGAGATGATAAAAAATCACAGCAAGAACTGATAATGCTCTCAATCCATCTAAATCTTTTCTATAAGAAAATGAATTCATAATATTACTGTCTGTAAATATCTATATATTTATCTACGATTAAAGACCAATCAAATTTTTTAGCCCTACTAATTGATTTTTTTTTATATTTTTTTCTTATGTTTTCATTAATCAAAAAATTTTCCATTGCCATTGCAAGTGACCTAGAAGTTCCACTAATTATAAATCCATCCTTACCATTTCTGACCAAATCTCTATTTCCTGGAGCATCATTTATAATTATTGGTAAACCGAAAGCCATAGCTTCAATGGTTACTATACCGAAACTCTCAATAATTGATGGCATCAAGAAAATATCTGCCAATTTGTAAAGGCTAAAAACTTCATCACTAGGAAAATTTTTGGTATTTTTTTTTGAATTTGGTTCATAAAGTATTACATTATTTTCTAAGTTATTTTTGCAAATTACACTTTTTAATTTTCCAACATTAGTACCTGCAATTATTACCACAAAGTTGTTGTTTTTTTGTTTCAATTTTCTTGTAGATTCTAATACGAGTTCAAAATTTTTTTTTGGGTGAAATCTTCCCAAAGATAGAAAAACTGTTTTTGTATCTTTTATACCTAAAAAACTTTTTAAATTAATCTTGGATTTAAAATTAGAAATTCTATTTAAATCCACTCCGTTAGGAATCTTAATTATATTCTCTTTGGGAATTCCTAATTTTAAATATTCGCCTTTAATTGAATTTGTGACAGCTACATTTTTCTTTGAACTAGGAAGCCAATTACATAACTCTTTATTTACATTTTTATTCAGCCTCATTCCGTAATTAAGTTCCTTATTAATTTGAATGTCTTCACCAACACTCCTTACTAAATACTTTATTTTATTTTTATTGCAAAATTTAATTATTGAAATTCCAGTAGGGTATGCAAAGGTTGCATGCCAGAAATCAAAATTATTTTTTTTTTGTAATCTTTTATAAAAGATATCTAATAGTTTTCCAGCAAGATACGGATAAAACTTCATCAGAAAAAATATTTTTGGTGGATAGCTCAACACTTTGTAAGGCAAACACCAAGATTGTCGTTTTAAATTATTTGCATGATTATAACTAGTAATTACAGTTGGTTTGTGGCCCTTTTTTAAAAGTTGAGTAGCTATATTGTGCAAACCAATCTCAACACCACCAATTGATGGTAAAAAACTCGATGTAAACAAGCCAATTCTAAGAGATTTCAAATTATTCACTCAGCAGAAAAACTATTAACATTATTTTTTTGGAAACAAGAGGTAAGATTTTTCCAACTTTTTTTTTAAGTCTTTTGGTATTTCCTTGAGATAGGTAGGTCTAGACAAATAATGATTGTGGTGATTTGTTGTATGCTCGTTATTTTTAGCCCCATAGGACAAATAACATGCATATTTAGGGTAAGGACCTTTAATTACTCCACCTGCATGAATTAGTCTTTGATCAAAAATTATACAATCCCCTTCTGAATTTTTTATCTTTTTCATTTTTGCCGAAAGAAAAATGTGAGGTAGTTTGTTTTTATTAAAGAAAGATGTCCATTTTAATCTAATCAAATTCCAAAATCTAAATTCTAGTTTATTGATAAATGTTTCTTTTTTATTAGAATTTGGAAAAACCACAAGGGAAGAGCTACTTTTGGAGTAATCAGACAAATAAACTGCAACCCTAACAACTTTATAATCTTGATTTTTTTCATTCCAATCTGGACCTTTTTTATAAAACCTATCAACATTATCTCTATGATATTTTCCGGCACCTAGATTAATGTGTAAATCTGAATGCTGAGTATAACTTATATCATCACCGATTATTTCTCTAACTACCTTCAATAATTTTTGATTAAAGATAATCTCCCAGAAATTCTTGTTTTTAGTCAAACCATCAGGTTCAACAAACGTTTGAAAATCTATTTCTTTTTGTTTTAATTCACATTCAGAAAGTTTGAAATGTTTATTCATTGCCATTCTAAAATTTTTACATTCCTGCTTATTAAACAATTTTTTTATTACATAATATCCATTAGCATCAAAAAAATTCCTTATTCCCAAAGATCTATTCATTAGACCCTCGCTTTATTTATTTTTAATTTCACCAACTTGTTCTGCCCCCATCAATCACAACAACTGAACCATTGAGATAACTGGATCTCTCACTAAGCATCCAGATTATTGTACTTTGATACTCATCTGCTTTAGCCAATCTACCAAGAGGGATTCTATCTGAAACTTTCTTTAAAAAATTAGAATCTTGATTATTTTCTATACCTCCTGGACATATTGCATTACATCTTACATTTTTGTCAGCCCAGTATGTAGCCAAATATTTTGTTAAACCAATAATACCAAATTTTACAACAGAATAACTAATTGGTTTAACTATCTGAGATTCTTTTTTTAGATTTTTTTCTTCATATAGCCTTTGGTCTGGGGAAACTATTCCTAAATCAGATGAAATATTAATAATTACCCCTCCATTTGGATTCTTTGATATCTCTGAACCAAAATATTTAGAACAAATTAATCCTCCCGTTAGAGAAACGTTAATATCATCATGCCACATTTTTAAATCCAAACTTTCTAATCTTGAAAAAACTTTTTTACTTTTTTCAATTTTAGGATTGTTCGCTGCGTTATTGATCAATCCATAAATTTTTCCAAATTTGTTTTTTATTTTTACTAAAGCTTCTTTAACTTCATTCTCTTTTGTAATGTCAACTTCAATGGGAAGTGTATCTACAACATATTTTTTTTTAATTTTAATTGATAATTTATTAATAGCTTCGGAATTTTTATCTAATAAAACGGTTTTACCTCCAAAAGCAGCTATAATTTCAGCATGTTGTTGACCTAGTAAACCTCCTGCACCAGTGATAATAATAACTTTATTATTAATTTTGAAGAAATCTTCCATTTCAGCTAATCCTAAATTTTAATTGTCTGACCACCATCAATCCTTATGAGAGCACCATTAATAAATGAGGCTTTTTCAGAGCACAAATAAACAACCAAATCACCTACTTCCTCTGGTTTACCAAATCTTTTAAGCGGCACTTTCTCTTGAAGCATTCTTTTAACCGCATGCGGTTTTAAATTGATTTTTTTATCCCATGTTCCATTTTTAAAAAAAATGTTTCCTGGGGAAACAGTATTGAATCTAATTCCATTCTTTGTTAACAATGACAAATTTTTTGAAAGTGAAATTATAGCACTTTTAGAAACAGAATATTCTAATGGTGCTCCAATTATTTCTTCACCTGCAATGGATGAAATAAAAGTTATTGCTCCATTTCTATTTAATAAAGGGTATAAAGATGATACTGGATAAAATGCACTAAAAAAATTCAAACCAAATGATTTTTCAAAATCATCAACTTTCGGAATAACAGATGGTTTTCCCTCACCACTTCCGACATTAAGAACTAAAAAATCAAATTTTTTCCATTTTTTTTTAATGTAATCACTAAGTAATTTTATTTCCTCTAATTTGGTAAAGTCACAATTAAAAGAAAAAATTTTTCTCATTCCATATTTTTTTTCTAATTTTTTTTTTAAACTCTTAAGATCATTCTTATTCCTTGACGTTAAAAAAACTTGAGAGCCTTCTTTCAGAAAACATTCTGCAATGGCCATTCCTATTCCCTTAGAGGAACCAGTTATTAGAACTTTTTTATTTTTCAAATTTAGATTCATTTAGATGCCTTTAATAGAAAACCCACCATCAACAATTATATTACTTCCGGTTACATATGATGAAGATTCTGTTGCAAGAAATACAACCACACCAATTAAATCGCTAGCTTCCCCCCACCTTCTTAGCATTGTTCTTTCGATCCTTTCATTGTTTTTTTTTTTATTTTTAAAACTTTTTTCAGTCATTTTTGTTCTGATATACCCTGGAAGAATAGCATTTACCCTTATCTGTTTTTTGGAATAATCTTCTGCCAAAGACTTAGTTAATGAATTAAGAGCTCCTTTACTTGCAACATATCCAGGATTTTTTTTCATACCTAACAAAGAGGCTACACTAGAAATATTTATAATCGATCCTCCTCTTCTCATTAAAGGAAAGATAATCTCACAACATCTATAATTTGAAATTAAATTCGTATCCAATGTCTCCTTGAAATCAGTAAACTTATTTTTTTCTAATTTAGTGTCAATAGAAATCCCAGCATTATTTATCAAAACATCAATTAAACCAAATTTTTTTCTGAAAAATTGACATAATGACTTAAATTTTTGCAAATCATTAACGTCACAACTCTCATAAAAATTTGCTAATTTATTGTTTTCAACCATTTTTTTTCTGCCTACTAATAATAGGTTTGAACCAGATTTATGAAAAAAATTAGCTAAGTGAAGACCTATACCTCTTGATGCGCCAGTTATAACAACATTGAGTTTATTGATTGAAAATAATTTAGTTATTTCACTATTAACATCGATCAAGTTTATATCCTTTCATAATAACTGAACATAAATCCAAATCATTCTTGTTGTCAATTTGAAACATTTTGAACTTTTCCATTGGGAAAACCACTATTTTACCCCCAAGTCTACATTTTTTTTTTTCAAGTAAACTTTTTTTAAATATATAAAAAGAACCATTTTCTAAATATTTTTTTTTAATGAATTGTCTCATCTGTCTTTTTTTATAATCATAATTGGCTGGAACTGGTTTATTATTGACATAGTTCCAAAAAAAAAAATCTTCTATTTCACAAACCGATAGCAGAGAATCAGCTTTTGAACTTTTAAATAATTTAATAGCATTAGAAAAGTCTGATGGTTCTCTTAATGGTGAAGTTACTTGTGGTGCCAAAATAACTTCAACTTTTTTCTTTTTTTTAATAATCCTAAGAGCATGCATCCACGCATCTTCCGATGATGAATTGTCTTTGGATAAATCCGAGGGACGTTCTATAAGATTAACATTATGTTTCTTTGCAATGTCCAAAATTTTACTGCCATCCGAACTAACCCATATCTCCCCAGTTTTCATTGTTTTCTTTAATTGAATGATAGTCCATTCAATTAATGGTTTTCCACAGAAATCAATAGTATTCTTATGTGGAATACCTTTGGAATCTTTCCTAGCTAAAATGATTGAATCAATAATCATAGGATAGACTTAGTTTTTTTTTAATCCATCGAAATTGTCTCTTAAAAATTTCCAAACCATCATCATCTCTATATGCCTGCATAATAAAAGGTCCCTTGTATTTTATGTGTTTTAAACACTTAAACACACCCTCAAAGTCAGCATTCCCATTACCAAGTAAGACTGGACCTCCATTTAACTCCCTATCTTTAATATGAATATCAGAAATCTTATTGCCATATAATTTCATCTCTTCTTTAAAATCGTAGCCCAGACTCGCACTATTACCTATATCATAATTAACCTTTATATATTCAGATTGGAATTGATCTAAAAAATTACGGAATTTTTTTGGATTAAAATCAGTTTCAAGTGATAGGTTTATTTTTTTTTTTTCCAAATCATTTAATATTTCCAATATCGAATTTTTAAAGTTTTTTAAATCAATTGGCTTCTTCAATGATGATTTGTCCACACACGGAATTATTATGTCGGTTACCCCAAGAATAGAAACCTTATCGACTAAGGTTTTTAAAACTTGTATCGCATCTTTTTGTTTATACACATCATTTGAATGAAGAGGAAAGTCCATAAAAAAATCTGCACAAACTGTTTTAACATATACTTTACTTTCTTTAATAATTTTTTTTACCGAATTTACTCCACTTTCACTAAAAAGCGGATTTTGAGAAAAATCATCATAATCAAATATAAATTCTATAAGATCGAGATCAAGCTCTTTAGCAATGAAAAACTCATCTTGCCAATTATTTTTCGGATGAGCCTGATACCTTCCTTTGTATTTAGGCAACAATCTCCCTTGCATTACACCTATTAGGTTCACTTCAACTAGATTCTTTCTTCTTTCTTAATGTGCTCTCTAAGTTTCTTTGAAACTGGAATCTCTGATTCTGCTATCTTTTTTTCTCCATCTCCCATAGCTAATTCAATTTTTCTTACTGCACCTACAAGTTGTCTCAATCCATTTGGTTCCACAGATGCTGACTGATCAGAACCATACATTGATCTATTCATTGTTATATGTCTCTCAAGTGAAGTTATTCCCATTGCCGCAGCCGCATAAGATATTGCTAGCCCAGATTCATGACCACTATATCCAACATTACATGAAAACTTTTGCCTTAGAGTGTTTATAACGTTTAGATTAGCTTCATGGTCAGGCATTGGATAAGTTGAAACTGTATGCATTAATTCATATTTACATGATCTTTTTTCGAAAATCTCAACTGCTTTTTCAATATCCTCCATAGAAGTCATCCCAGTTGAAATAAAAGTATGCTTATTTTCACTTGCTACCTTTTCTAATAAATTTTTATGTACAATCATAGCCGAAGCAATTTTATTGAACTTACAATTGTAATCTTTAAGAAAATCAACACTATTTAAATCCCAGGGAGATGCAAACCAATCTATTTTTTTTTCACTGCAATATGAGTCAATTTCATCATATTCTTTTTTTTCAAACTCTAATCCTTCTTTTTGTTCTCTTTGTGTTGTACCCCATGGACTATCTCTTGATGAATCTAAAAATTCTTTTGTGTAGACTAAGTCTAAGTCTCTTTTTTGAAATTTAACCGCATCACAACCTGAGTCCACTGCAGTATCAATTAATTGTTTGCAAAGATTTATATCTCCGTTGTGGTTTATTCCAATTTCAGCAATTATAAAGATTGACATAGGCTAAATATACATTTTTGCTTAAACTAAGCAATAAATTAAATGTACAAATTGATAGTTAAAACTAAATTTAAAATCTAGGATTTTCCTTAATTATTGAAATTAATAAATCAGGATTTGATTTTATGATATCCCTTAATATTTGTTTAGCAATATCTATAGGTTTCCTTTTTTTGACAGGAACTTTTTGAAATGACACTTTAATCTTATTAAAAATATTATTTAATAATAGCTGAAAAATATTAATTTGTATCTCCGTCAATTCTTTTTTTCTTTTAAAAATCATCTTAGGATCATCGTAAATAAAATAAGCTTTAGATGGAAATTTAATGATTCTACAAAATAAGTTGTAAACAAAACTAATTGTCAGACCGGAAAGCTCCCTCTTTACAATATCTTTAGCCCATAAATCATAGATATATCTATCAAGGATTATAATCTTTGAAGAAAAAGTATTTTTTATTACAAACGAATTCATGTTAATTGAATAGCGAGAGTAATGAGTAAAGTATAACCAAAACTCCTTAACAATATTTGGAAGCTTATAATGAACATAGGATAATACTTTTCTTATAAAACTTTTTTGAGTAACAATTGATGGCTTATTTTTTTTTACTCCTCCTTTATTATGATGAATTAATGTTACTTCAAATGGGAATAATTCAACAATACTTGATATTTTATTCAGAATAGAAGACTTCCCCGCACCATCAACTCCATTAATAGTAAATAATGAGTTTGACTTAACTCTAAAAAAATAAATCTTTTGTAAGATTTTTTTTTTTAAAATATTAATTGAACTATTTTTTTTTTTATCTTTTTTATAAACAAGAAATTTTTTATTCAATGTATCCATACATCCATTAAGAACCAAATCAATTTCTTTTTCATTACAACTTAAAATCTTTTTTGTAAAATTTAAATCTTGCCTAGAATATTTAATTTTTTTTAATAGGTTAATATGTCTATTTTTTCTCTGCCTTAAATATTGATGAAAATATAAAAAAAAAATCCACTTTTTGGTTGGTATTGGTAATTGGTTTTTTTTATACATAACATCTATCTTATCAATACAAAAATCACCTACTTTATCTATTAAGTATTTCGTTCTTATTTCAAAAAAAATCCAATTTCTTCTATTTTTCTCTATATTAAGATCAAATATTATGAAAACTGAGGATTCTAAAGAATTTTTAGATATTAATAATAAAGAATTTTCATCTGCATTTTTTTTAAAAAGCACCTCTAATTTTGAAACTTCATTCTTTTGTACCAAAAGATCAATATCATATGGAGACTTATCTGGTAGAAATTCATAATCACGAATAAAAAC
>CAZAFN010000034.1:0-11285 GCA_964484795.1 uncultured Alphaproteobacteria bacterium
ACTTGACCTTTTTCAACTGCCTTAAATTTGTATGCAGTTGCCCAGTTTTTCGATGAATTTTCTAATTTGAAATCGTAAGCTCCTGACTTAAATGCCTCCAGTGCAACAGTTTCATCTCGGTAATAGTCATAATGAATGGTTTCAAAGTTGTAACGACCAACATTTACATTTAGATTTTTACCCCAGTAGTTTTTATTTTTTTTTAGGGTAATGCTCCTCCCCGCTTTAACATCTGAAATTAAGTATGGACCACTTCCTAATGGGGGCGTTAAGGTGGTCTTGCTAAAGTCCTTACCTTCCCAGTATTTTTTTGAAAAGATTGGCAGTTGATATCCAATTATTAATGGGAGTTCGGGGTTAGGCTCACCTTTAAAAAAGAATTTTACTTCATCCCCATTAATTTTTTTTACTTTGTCTACCTGACTCCAGTAAGTTTTATATATTGGATGTCCTTTTGAAATTATAGTTTCAAATGAAAATTTAACATCTTCAGGTTTGATCTTAGAACCATCGGAAAATTTTGCTTCTTCTCTTATTTTAAATGATACCCAAGACCTATCTTCAGGAACTTTTACTCCTTCTGCTATCAAACCATATTGACTGAAAGGTTCATCAAAAGAGGATTTCATTAATGTTTCGAAAAGATAAGTTGCCTGATAGGCTGGAACTCCTTTTAAGATATAGGGGTTTAAATTATCAAATGTTCCAATTGAGAATCTTTTTATTTTGCCACCTTTATATGCATTCTCGTTAGCATAATCAAATTTTTTGAATCCCTCAGAATATTTTAGATCACCATGCATAGCTATTCCATGTTTAAAGGCGAACTCTGTTGCATTAACTGTACGAACATTAAATATAATTAAGATGATTATGAAAAAATTTTTGGATTTTTTAATCAATTCAAATTTTCTAATTAATTCCATTTAGAAGTTTTAAAATATTTTTATGATGATTGCCATCAATAGATGCAACTACTTTTCCCTCAGATCTTATATTTAATTTTTCTCCATTCCAATCAGAAATACATCCACCAAGTTCAGTGATTAAGGCAACCTGAGCTAGATAATCCCATGGTTTCATATTCCCTTCCACAATCAAATCAATTTTTCCTGATAATAACAAACCATATGCATAACAATCTGTTCCAAACACTGGAAATCTAACCTTTTTATATATTTGTTTTATTTTTCTTTGGTGTGATTCATCAAACATTAAGAGTGAAGTGGATGAAATGATTAATTCGTTAAATTTTTTCCCGCTTCTAGCTAATTTGCAATTTTTTCCATTTAATTTTACTCCCAACCCATTCCCGCCATACCACCTTTGATTTAAGATTGGTATATCAATAATACCAATTATAGGCACTTTATTTCTAAGACAACATATTAATGTTCCAAACATAGGTTTGCCTGCAATAAAACTATGCGTACCATCCAAAGGATCAATAACCCAAACTAATTCTTCGCCAACTTTCTCATTTTCAAATTCTTCACCAATTACTCCATGATCTCTATATTTTTTTTTTAATTTTTTTCTAAATAAAATTTCTATTTCCTTGTCAACATCTGTAACAAGAGAACCATCCTTTTTTTTTTCAATGTTAAACTTTTTAAAGTAGTTTTTTCTCAGTATTTTTCGACTTTCATCTGCGAAAGAATTTGCAAAATCAAGAAGATCAACATTCTTAAGTGTCATTATTTGAGTGAATCTAGATAAAAGATTAGATCAATTCGGTCAGTATCTTTCTTAATTCCTTTGTAAATCATTTTTGTCCCTTTAATGTAGGATTTTGGCTTTTCAAGAAAATTGAAAAGTTCTTCTACTGACCAATTCTTTTTAAAATCAACTAATGCTTGTGAATATTTGAAGTTATCTATTCCTGCCGATTTTCTTCCTACAATTCCCCATAAAGGAGGCCCGGTCTTTGATTTTAGGTTACTAGAAAGATCGTGGCATCCCACACACTGTTTAGCTATTTTTTTTCCGTTTTCTAGATTGGCATTTTCTAATAAAGAAGCCAAATCAACACTTTTTTGTTTATGTTGATCATTTTTTTTTTCAACAATTTCCTCATCACCAGACTCGTCAATTATGATATATCCTTTATCGTATTCTTCGTCGTGAAAAAAAATTTCATCAACTACTTTGAAAGATTGAAATAAAATCAATATTGACATTAAGGATAAAAAATATTTATTCATACAAATAGACTGCTAAAAATAATATCTACTATACTAATATAAGATGTGGCTATTGTGATCAAAAAAAATAAAAAAAATCTAAATTTATTAATCATCATTCCTGCCAGAATAGGATCAACTAGATTAAAAAAAAAATTATTAAAAAAAATTGATGGTACATCAATGATTCTAAGGGTTGCACAAAATGCCTTAAAAATGAAATTAGGACCGGTATTGGTTGCAACTGACAGCAAGCAGATATTAGATTTATGCCAAAGAAATGGTATTCGAGTAGTTTTGACAAGTAGAAAACATAAAAGTGGAACGGATAGAATATGTGAAGCCTATGATTTGATTGATGAAAGATTTGATCTAGTGGTAAATTTGCAAGGTGATCTTCCTTATTTTAAGAAAGAATTAATTTCTAAAACTGTGAAACTTTTTTGTGATAAAGAAACGGATATAGGTTCTGCTGTTTGTGATTTAGATGAAGGGGAAATAGATGACTTAAACGTCGTCAAAGCAAATGTTGTGCTTAATCAAAATGATGAAGGTTTTGCAATTGATTTTACAAGAAAAGCAACTAACAAGAAGAACTTTTACCATCACATAGGAATGTATGTTTATAAACCTAATGTTTTGAAAAAATTTGTTCTTTTGTCTCAAACTAAAAATGAAATCGATAGGAGTTTAGAACAGATGAGGGCTATGGACAATGGTATTAGAATTAAATTAGTTAAGCTCTCCTATAACCCTCCAAGTATTGATACTTTAAGTGATCTGGAAAAAATAAGATTGCATTTTAAACAAAATGATCTTTAATTTGTTATAAAATGGCTAAAATTATTTCATTTCAAGGTTTGCCCGGAGCTTATTCTGATCTAGTCTGTAGAAAATTTTATGGAAACCACAAAACTTTACCTTGTAGCACTTTTGAGCAAACTTTGAGTGCTGTTGAAAATGAACAAGCAGAAACTGCCCTTATTCCTGTGGAAAATAATCTTGCTGGACGCGTTGCTGATATGCACTTTCTTTTAGAGAAAATTAGTCTTAAAATTGTTGCAGAACATTATCACAAAATTGAGCATCATCTTCTGGCAAAAAAAAACAGTAAAGTTGCAAATATTAATAATGTCTATAGTCATTCACATGCCTTGTCACAATGTAGAAATAATTTAAAGAAATTTAATCTTAACCCAGTTCACTTTATTGATACAGCTGGTGCAGCAAAATTCGTTTCTGAGAGCGAAGATGCTTCTTTAGCTGCAATTGCTTCGGAGTTATCTTCAAGTATTTATAAGTTAAGAATTTTAAAAAGAAATTTTGAGGATAAAAAAAATAATGTTACTAGATTTCTTGTTTTTTCTAAGAAAAGTAAAAAAATTAGTACTGATAAAAAGGTTATTACGTCAATAGTTTTTAATACAAAAAATTTGCCGGCATCTCTTTATAAAGCTTTAGGTGGATTTGCTTCAAATGGAATAAACTTAACACGTCTTGAGAGTTTTTTTGTTAACAGAGATTTTAAACAGTTTTCTTTTTTAATTGATGTAGAGTCCCATCCTGAGAAAAAAAACTTTAAAAATGCTTTAGATGAGTTGCAACATTATTCTACTAAAATAAAAATTCTTGGTTTTTATGAAGCATCACCTTTTAGAACTTAATAATTTATTTTAAATTAAGTTTTAAAATGTTAATTTATTGTTGGGAGTTGAGTTTAGGCAATAGCCTCGCCAACCCGGTCAGAACTGAAAAGAAGCAGCCGTAACGATTGCTATTGGGTTAGACTTCAACTCCTTTCGAGGAGCACCAATGAATAATGACGAAAGCTATATTGTATTAGCAAGAAAGTATAGACCAAAAAAATTGTCTGACTTGATAGGGCAAGAGGAAGTTGCTGAAATCATTGAAGGTTCTGTGAAATTAAATAGAGTTGCACATTCCTTTCTTTTTTCAGGCACACGTGGTGTCGGGAAAACAACTATTGCTAGAATACTTGCAAAGATAGTTAATTGTAATTCAATTGATGTGAAATCTGTTGAGCCATGCGGTAAATGTGAAAATTGTGTTTCCATTGACAAAGAAAGCAATATTGATGTAGTTGAAATTGACGCTGCTAGTCGAACTGGTGTTTCAGATGTCAGAGAGATAATTGAAAATGTTAGCTATAAACCAGTTTCAGCAAAAAAAAAAGTATTCATCATTGATGAAGTTCATATGTTATCAAAGGCAGCATTTAATGCATTGTTAAAAACTTTAGAAGAACCACCACTTGATGTTATTTTTATTTTTGCAACCACTGAAATTGAAAAGGTACCTGTTACAATCTTGTCTAGATGTCAAAGATTTTTGCTTAAAAGAATAGATCCAAAGCTAATTTCAGATCATCTAAAGTTGATAGCAAAAAAAGAAGGATTTGACCTAGATCAACAATCATCAAATTTGATAGCTCAATGTTCTGAAGGTTCAGTAAGAGATGCTTTATCAATATTAGACAATGTTTTAGCAAGAGGAAAAACAATTAATTTAGAGAGTGTCAGGGAAGTGTTAGGGCTATTAGATAATACATTAGTTTTAGATCTATTTGAGAGTCTCTGTGATGGGGATGTTAATTCTTCTTTAGAAAAGTTTAATGATATTTATAACAAAGGGGTTTCTATTGATCTTCTAGCCAAAACAATTATGAATTTTACTTATCATACTGCTAGAATTAAATCTGAAGTTGATAAAGATTTTTCTTTTCTTGATGCGGAAAGTCAAAAAAAGATTGAAAAGATTTCGTTAAAGTTTGAAATGGACTTTATAGTAAGATTTTGGGAATTGATGCAAAAATATGTGAATGAAATTTCTTCATTCTTTGATGAGAAGCAATGTTTTGAAATGATAATTATGAGATTATGCTATGTTGCATTAGTTCCAACGCCATTTGAAATAATAAAAGAAAAAAAATTACTTGAAAAGGAATCTGATTCTAACCAGAAAAATGACTTAAGTATCAAGTCAAAAAATGAAAATTTTTCAAAAAAAAAAGTTTTAGATGATTTTGATACTAATTTAGCTAGGCAAAAAGAACCTAATGCGAATATTGTTGAGAAACCGAACAATCTGATTTCTGGAAAAGATAGTATGGAGAAATTTTCAAAACTTATAAATCTAATTGATGATAGATCAGAAGTTTTAATTTCTTATCATCTTAAGAATTCATTCCGACTTGTTCATTTTTCTGAGCCTGATCTTAATAAGAAGATTGGAACGATAGAATTGGAAAACATTGCGGAAAAGATTAATTATAAAGAGATTTTGTGGAAAGCCTCAAAAGTAATTGAGAAATCCACGAACTGCAGGTGGATTTTTTCCATATCTAATAAACAAGGATTTAAGTCTATAGCTGAATACGAGAATGAAAAAAACAATCAGAAGATTGAATTAATAAAAAAAGACAAGTTAATTAAAAAAATTCTTGAAATCATTCCTTCTTCTGAAGTAATTTCAATAAATAAGGTTAAATCCAAAGAATCTTCTTAAAAAAAAGGAAAATAAAATGACAAACATATCCCAAATCATGAAACAGGCTAAGGCTATGCAAGAGAAAATGGCTGAAGTCCAGAAAAAGATAGAAGAAACCGAAATAGAGGGTAATTCTGGCGGTGGAGCAGTTAAAGTTATTGTCGATGGAAAACATAATCTAAAAAAAATAAAGATAGACCCATCACTTGTTGATAAAGAGGAGGTAGAAGTTCTTGAAGATCTTATTATTGCAGCAATTAATGATGCTAATAAGAAGATTGCTGAGAATATGAGCAGTCAACTAGGTTCGGTCTCCGGTGGGATGGGTTTGCCTCCAGGAATGAAACTTCCATTTTAATTAGCATATGTCATCATTAGGGCATCTGATAGATTTATTTGCTAAATTTCCGAGTTTAGGACCAAGATCTGCCAGAAGAATTGTTCTTTACCTTTTAAAGAATAAGGAAAAATTAATTCCACATTTATCCGAAGCATTAAACAGTGTTAGATCAAATTTAATTTTTTGTAATATTTGCTGTAATATTGATACCAACGATCCATGCAAAATTTGCGAAAATAAGAAAAGAAAAAAAGAAAAAATATGTGTCGTTGAAGATGTAGGAGATTTGTGGGCAATTGAGAAAAGTAATGCCTATGATGGGCATTATCATGTTCTTGGAGGAGTTTTGTCAGCAATTGATGGAATAGGACCAGATGAATTGAATATTACATCACTCTTGAAACGCGTTCAAAAAGATGAAGTAAATGAGATTATTTTGGCTACTAATGCTACTGTTGAAGGACAAATTACAGCTCAATATATTGCTGAGAATTGTTTGAAAAAAGGAGTTCTTATTACAAGGCTAGCTCAGGGAATGCCCATAGGTGGGGAACTGGATTTATTAGATCAGAATACACTTTCAACGGCATTTGATTCCAGATCTGAAATGAAAACTAATTTTTAACATCAAGCTTAAGCAACTTTTCTTTTTTGTTAGAGATTTTTTTAGTAGTTATAAGTATGTCATTAAGATCATTTTGCGCATTAGAAAAATGAGAATCCATTTTTTTAACCCTGTTTTCGAGTCTAGAGAGTTCGATGGTTAATTCTTTAAGTTGTTGATAAATTAATCCCGAATTTTCATTTATTTTCTGATCTCGAAGTAAGCTTTCAATAGAATTTAATATAACCCAAAGAGTAGTAGGAGATATTAAGAATGTTTTATACTCGTAAAACTTCTCTGACAAATCTGGAAAGAACTTAAAGATTTCTAAATATATATTTTCACTTGGGATAAAAATCAAAGCAATTTCAGATGTTTCTCCAGGAACAATATATTTGTTTTTTACTTCAACGATATGGTTGGTAATATCAGATCTAAAATTTTTGATGTATTTTGTTTTTTCTTCTTTTGATTTTGATTTAAGTATTTTTTCATAGTTTTCTCGTGGAAACTTTGCATCAATGCAAAGTTTGTTTAAAGGACCTGATGAATTTATCATACAATCAACCCTAGATTTATTTGACAATGTTTTTTGGAATTCATAATTTTTTTTTGGCAAATAATCTTTGATTAGATTTTCCAACAATATTTCACCAAATCTCCCTCTTTGACTTGTATTAGATAAGATGTTCTTTAAATCAATTACATTTTCCGTCAATCCTGAAATATTTTGTTGTGCTCTGTCAATGACTGCAATTCTTTCCCTTATTTGTTGGAGATTAGATGTATTATGTGAACTAGATTTGTCAAATTTTAGGTCAATTTTATCAAATTTTTTTTCAATAATCTCAAACAATGACTTTTCTAATCCCTCCTGCTTTTCTAAAAGTATTTTAAGTCTTTCTTTTGTATTGGCATTTGAAAAAAAAAATTGAAAAAACACCCAAATTAAGAGTATTGTAGATAAAAAGATTATAATTAATGATTCAAAACTCATAATATTGACATAATTTAATATAATGGCAGTTCTTGAGATTCTAACAATTCCTGACCCACGATTGAAGCATAAATCATCAAAGGTGGATGATTTTGATAAAAAATTAGAATTAACTGTAAAAAATATGTTTGACACATTAAGTGCGTCTGGAAATGGAATAGGTTTAGCTGCTCCTCAGGTTGGGATAAAAAAGAGGATTGTTGTAATTGATCTGAAAGAAGAGGGTAAATCATTGCCGCTTACTTTTGTAAATCCAAAAATAATTGGATTCTCTGACGAAAAATTCGTAAATGAGGAAGGCTGTTTGTCTGTTCCTGAGTATTATGCAGAAGTAGAAAGGTCTAAAGAGGTTGAGGTGGAATGGTATGATGCCAAAGGGAAAAAAATAAAAAAAAGATTAACAGGATTGTTGTCAGTTTGCATTCAACATGAAATTGACCACTTAGACGGCATTCTTTTCATTGACCATCTCTCTAGCTTAAAGAGAAGAATGGCAATTCAAAAACTTAAAAGATCTAAAAAAAAATTAAAAAGTAATGAACAATCTTAAAGGGTTGAGTTTAGGTTTTTTCGGTACAACAGATTTTTCCTTAAGTTTTCTAAGGGAATTATATGATCAAGAGGCTAAAATATCTTTTGTGGTTTCTCAACCTCCTTCCATATCAGGGAGAGGTAAAAAATTGAATTATTCTTCAGTTCAAGATTGGGCAATTAAGAAAAGTCTTGATACTTTCACTCCTGATAAAACAAGTGATGACGAATTTCAAAATGCAATTAAAAGAAAGAAGGTTGATTTTCTGATTGTCGTAGCTTATGGAAATTTAATCAATAGCTTGATTCTAAATTTTCCCAAATATCTGGCGCTTAATGTTCATGGATCGTTATTGCCTAGATGGAGAGGAGCCGCACCAATTCAAAGAGCCATTCTTGCCGGGGATAAGGTTACAGGAGTTTCAATAATGAAGGTTGAAAACAAACTTGATGCGGGACCAATAATTTTAGATGAAAAAATTAACATATCTCAGTCAGATACATCCGGGACCATTTATGAAAAAATGGTAACCACAGGAAAAAGTTTATTAATTCAATCCATTAAAAAAATAGTTAATGGTGATTTTAAATATAGGCACCAAGATGAAAATCTTGCTACTTATGCAAAAAAAATTGAAAAGAAAGAAACTCGAATTTTTTGGAATGAAAGTGCAGAAAAAATTAGTTTAAAAATAAGAGCTTTCAATCCATATCCAGGTGCTTGGACAACAATTAATAAAATTAATGCAAGAATAAAAATTTTAAAGGCTGAAGTTCTTAATGTTTGTGATGATTCAGATGATACTAACTCACCAATTGGTTTTGTTTCTGAGTCTCTGGTTGTGAAATGTGGGGATAAATTCTTAAAGATAAATGAATTACAGAAAGAAGGAAAAAAAAAAATGAGTGCTAATGAATATATTAATGGAAATGATATTAAAAATTGTTTTTTCAAGTGATGAATAGGATTAAGCTTTTAATAGAGTATGATGGCACAGATTACATAGGTTGGCAGAGTCAAAATAATGGCAGATCTATTCAACAAGAAATAGAAAATTGTTTAAACCAAATATTTGACCAAAATATAAGATTATATGTTTCGGGAAGAACGGATTCTGGAGTGCATGCTTTAGGCCAAGTAGCGCATTTTGATCTAAAAGATGACAAGATTAAAAAAGAAAATATTTTTTTAGCTCTAAATAATTATTTAAAGAAGAGGAATAATAAAATAACCATCCTAGAATCAAGAGGTGTAAAAGATTCATTTCATTCTAGATTTTCTGCAAAAAAAAAAATTTATTTATATAAAATTCTTAACAGAAAAACTCCATCACATTTGTTAGCTAATAGAACTTGGTTCATTCCGATTAAACTTGACATAAAGAGTATGCAAATTTCTTCAAAAAAATTGATTGGAAAATATGATTTCAATGCATTTAGATCTGTTGATTGTCAGGCAAAAACAACAATTAGATCAATAGAAAATATTTCAATTCAGAAAAAAAATGATGAGATTAATATTAGGGTTTCTGGGAAATCATTTATGCACAACCAAGTGAGAATTATTGTTGGTACATTAGTAAATGTAGGAAAAGGAAAATTGAATGAAAAGAAGATAACTGAAATTTTAAGATCTAAGGACAGAAGAAATGCCGGTCCTACAGCCCCAGCTTGTGGTTTGTATTTGGAAAAAATATTTTATTAGTAAATCTGTTAAGAAAACATAATATTTAAAAATTCAAAATATATTTCTGATAATTTTTTTATATCATTTGTAGATACATTTTCGTTGACTTGATGCATTGTTTTTCCTACTAATCCAAATTCGATAACTGGGCATATTTTTGAGATGAACCTTGCATCTGACGTTCCACCAGATGTACTTAATTTTGGTTTCTTTTTTGTTATTTTCTTTACAGATTTTACAACTGCATTAGTAAGTTTCTCTGAAAAATTAAGAAATGATTCACCAGAAGTTTTTGTCTCCAAATTATATTTTGCTTTTGTACTTTTAATTCTATTGTTTAATACTTTAATTAAATCTTTTGATGTGTGAAGATCATTAAATCTTACATTAAATTTTATGGTGGCATGGCTTGGTATCAAATTTGTCACATCATTGCCAACATCGATGGATGTAATTGTTAATCTAGAAGGTTGAAAGGATTTGGAACCAGAATCGAGTGGTTTTGTCAATTCCATGCAAATTTTCATCACATAATCTATCGGATTCTCTGACTTCTCGGGATAAGCTACATGGCCTTGTTTACCAATGACTTTAATGCTTCCATTGATACTTCCTCTTCTTCCAATTTTTATCATTTCACCTAATTTGTTGGGATTAGTTGGTTCTCCAACAATGCAAAAATCTACATTTTTTTTATTCTCAATTAACCAGTCAATTAGACTTTTTGTTCCAAATTCTGCATCACCTTCTTCATCAGATGTTAATAAGAAACCTAATGATCCTCCAAATTTATTTTTTTTTAATTCTAAGAATTTTAAGCTTGCTGAAATGAAAGAAGCTATTCCAGTTTTCATATCACTTGCCCCACGCCCATAAAGGGATCCATTTTTAATAACAGGGTCAAATGGATTTGTTTTCCATTCTTTTTCATTGCCAGGTGGGACCACATCCGTATGACCGGCAAAAAAAACATTTGGTCCAGACCCACCTCTCAGAACTGCATATAAGTTTTTAACTTTTGAATTGTTGAATTGTAATAAGTGACATTCAAATTTACGTTTTTTTAAGATTTTTTGAATGTATTCTAGAGATCCGGCACTATGAGGAGTAATACTTTTAAATCTTATTAATTTTGATGAAATTTCTATGGAATCCATTACGATCTAAGCAAGTCATTTATGGAGGTTTTTGATCTGGTTCTGGCATCTACTTTTTTCACTATGACTGCACAATACAAACTTGGTCCAATGTCCCCATTAGGTAATTTTTTCCCTGGAATAGACCCTGGAACTATAACTGAATAAGCAGGCACCCTACCATAGTGGATTTCTCCATTTTCTCTATCAATTATTTTAGTTGATGCGCCTATAAAAACTCCCATTGATATAACGCTTCCAGTTTCAACTATTACACCTTCGGCTATTTCTGATCTTGCT
>CAZAFN010000035.1:0-11018 GCA_964484795.1 uncultured Alphaproteobacteria bacterium
ATAACTTTGGTAATTTAATTAGATGAGACTTACAACTTTGGCAATCTGTATTTCCAAAACCTTTATATGCGATGGATGTTCCATGAATTTTAAGAATTTCTTCTATTATTTTACACTCGTTTTGATTTAGAAAAGACAAAGCTTTAATTTCTTGGCTTTGAGTGGTTAACCAATCAATATGCCAGTGTTTTTTTTTTTTTAATTTGAAATGCCTTTTACATCTACCTTGTATTCCACCAGGTCCATTGGCATTTCCAGCATAAGCATAAAAACCTGGTTTTATTTGAAAATTAAATTTTTTAGGTAAAGAAACCTTTCTTACAAGTTTAATCAGCAACAAATAAGAGACTTTAGCTTTTTTTTTTTTAATTCTCAAGTCCATGATTCCCATCAATACAAAAAATTTCTTACACCTTCATTATGACTTTAGCAAAGAAATTTATGATATATATAAATAACTATTAATTTTTAAATTAAAAAAAGAATTTGCGTTTAAGACAGGCTTAAATAATGACCAAAAAAGAGCGATCCAATGTAATATTAAAGATTTTAAATGAAATATACCCAAAAACTCCAATTCCACTAAACCATTCAAATAAATTTGAGTTGCTTATTGCTGTCTTATTAAGTGCACAATGCACGGATAAAAGAGTTAATAAGATCACACCATTACTTTTTGCTAAGGCCAACAGTCCTATAAAAATGAAAAAAATTCCATTAGAAAAAATCTATAATATTATTCGTCCTTGCGGTTTAGCACCTCAAAAATCAAAGGCGATTTATAATTTATCAGGTATTCTGGCAACGGAATATAACGGAAATGTACCTGAAAACTTCGAAGATCTAGAAAATCTTCCTGGTGTAGGCCATAAAACTGCCAGTGTAGTAATGTCTCAAGGTTTTGGTTACCCCGCATTTCCGGTAGACACTCACATTCATCGTCTAGCTCAAAGATGGGGGTTAACGAATGGCAAAAATGTTGTTCAAACTGAAAAAGATCTCAAAAGATTATTCCCCAAAAAATTATGGAACAAACTCCATCTTCAAATAATATATTACGGCAGAGAATTTTGTACTGCAAGAAGTTGTTATGGTTTAGAATGTAGAATCTGTAACACTTGTTATCCTAATCGAAAAGAACCAGTTATAACTAAAAAATAAAAACCAGTTAAAAATAATGTGTTTCACTGTAAAAGTGGTATAATTATTTATAATAAAAAAATTGCTGAAAAAAACTTACAAATTTTATAAAAATAGTATTATGTATAAGCTTTATTATTGCAATTTTTCTGAAAAATAATTATGGCCAAAAAAGTTAAAATTGTAGCAATTGTTGAAACAGAGGATGGGGCTGTATTTGATGATTCAACAATAAATCGCTCAGTCGGTTTATTAGGCACGGTTCAGTCATACAATATTGGATATGATACCGAAGAAATTGAAGCTGATTCTTTGGACACTAAAGGTTCTGTAGAAGAGAAAAAAAAACCAACATCCCCTGCATCATCTGAAACTTCCAATTACATTAGGGATGCAAATAAGATCTATTTTGGATCACTTACTTTTGATGAGAGAAAGTCAATTGCCATAGCAGTAATCAATACTGCTAATTTAGATAAAATAGAAAATAATTCAGAATTAAAAAAAAAAATCATGACTATGATTTCAAATAAACTTGAATTAGATGATTCCAATGTAGAAAGTTTGTTGAATGACACAAACGACAAATCATTGTTTGAAGTTTTAAAGCAGAAATTTTTAGAAGGTGACCTAATTCAGATGTTTATCTACATTTGGGAAAAGGTCTTGTCAAAGGGGGAAGAGGATGATTTTGAGGTTGAATTAGTAGAGACAACTGCTGAGAAATTTGGATTGGAAAAACCAAATATAACTGATACAAAAAAACAGGGAAATGAAAGAGCCAAAATCAACAAGGCAATTGAAATAATTGATTCAGGGAAAGTACCTTACAACAAATTGAAAGCTTTGGAGAAAACAGTTCTTTTAGCATTGCTACTAACTGAATGTTCAACAATTGATGGAAAAATTTCTCCTGATGATCTCAAACAATTAAAAGCCGTTCTTAATGAACAATTTAATATTTCTGGTAACGCTGCAACTGTAGTTTTAGAAAAAGAAATGACATATTCACTTACTAAGAAAGTTGAACAGGTTGAAGTCTATAGAGAAAAATATGAACTAATTGAATTTTTGTGGGAAAGAATACTTTCTACTGAAGCGACTATTAAAGATGACGAGATGGAATTAATTCGTAAAATGGTTAGAAGATTAGACATTTCAGATGTTGAATCAGAAGGTGCAAGGAAAGATGTTGAGCAAAATTTAAATCCTGATGGGAATAAATCTGAATAAAAATTATCTCTGGCATAACAAAAGGCCTCCCTCCTCTTTCATTTTAAATCTACAAACTAATCAATGTGTAGTTTATTTTACAGATAGATTAAGCTAATGTGGAGTAATGAAGAACTATTATCACACTCTTGGACTTTCTTACGAAGCTAAGCCAGAACTTCAGCTGATCAACGCTGCATATAAAGCACTTGTAAAGTTGTATCATCCAGATGTTTATGAAGGAGATAGAAAATCCTTGAAAAGAAAAATCACAGAAATAAATGAAGCATATGAAGTGCTAAGTGATTATAAAAAAAAAGAAGATTACGATAAAGAACTTAATAACTATCAACATAAGAACTTTTCTAAATTTTCAGATGAAGACTTTGATGATCAGGATTTATTTAACGAAAAATATGTCAATGAAGATTGGGATATTGCGCTCCTTGTTTACCCGGAACTAGAAGTTAAAAAACTACTTCTTGATAAGTATAGCCAAAGACTTGGTCTGCAGTTTCAATTTTATTTATTGGAAACCAAGGAATTTCACAAACTAAATAAAATTACAGACCTATTTTTAAATGCATTTTTAGAAAAAAAATTTGGAACCTCAACAAACATAAAGTTTTTGTCAAGATTGCTAATTGAAAATGATTTTAAAACACAAGCAATTTATCTAAATAAATTGGTTAAGGTAATCGGTTCCTTTAGTGAAAAAAGAATATTAAATGCATTTTTCAAAGAAAACCCTGAAATTGAAGAAAAATATATTTCAAAACTTAACTATCAAGGCCTTAAAAAAACATCTAAAAACTCAAAAATACCAAACTTTGATGATTTACATAAACCAATAGTTTTGATCTGCATATTAATTTTATTCCTTTTTTTGATTTTGACGATCAAATGAAAAAAAAAACACTAAGGATCAAATAAGAATTAAGGGTTATAAGTATATCTATTTTTGATTGACCTTAAATAAAGCCAATGCCTTATTAAGAATTCTTTCAGATTCTTCTAGATTTCCTAGTTTTAATGCCTCTTCACCTTTAAAACGCAAATCTAAAATTTTGGAATATTTTTCAGATGTCAAGTTAATATCCGTAGATTGAAGATTCTTATCAATTTCAGCCATAGAACCATAAGGGCAAGCTATAAGATCAAATGAAAAAAGTAATGCTAAACAGATTATATAAATTTTCATATCAATAATTCTCCTTAAATATACTAGTTTCTTTTTATTTAATTGCCAAATATTTTTTGTATTGAACTAATATTTTTGACATTATTCTGAAGATTGTTTCAGTCTTCTTGTAATTCATGGATATCATGATCTATGTCTTCAAGAAATGATTTTATTAGTTCTAAATCCTCACGAATTACCGTGTTTTCAGTGTTTAATTTAAAAATTATGAAAATTAGAATAAGAATTATTATTGCAACTCCAAGTAAACCAATATTTATTTTTGACATAACTTTATCTTCAGAAAAAAAAAACCTGGCAACTAGCCAGGTTTCTTAAAACATTTAAAATGTAATGTTTACTTACTTCTCAGCGCAAGCATAAGAATTGATCTCTAGACCAACTGAGATTTCAGCGATTTTTGGTGTATTCCAAGCCATTTTTTGCTCCTTAAGTTAAAATACTATTAATATAATTGTATCCTTTATACCATAGTCATCTGAATCAAGCCTGATTAGAGCATTCATATTATATTCAGAATATCTAATATCAAAATATCAAAAAAATTAAAATCAATCAGGTAACAAATCAATTTTATTTGTAAATAAACTTGGATTTTTTTCTCTGTAGGCAAAATCTTTCCTAACATATTCATTCTGATTAACAAATATATCAATTAGTTTTCTTCTAGCAAAATTAGATGATTCAATTTCCTTGCAACCATAAAAGTCTGTTAGCCATGACTGAACACTAATTTTAAGAGTTTTATCATCAAAATAAGTTTTATAGTCAGAGTACGTATTTTGATTAAAATTTACATCATCACTTTGTTCATCAGAATGATAGGGTGAATCAATCATTTCATACTCATCATTTCCTTTTGATTTCCACAATTGATATTTTCTTACTCCTCGAGTAAGTGTTATTTCTCCAATGTTTGGCCATAATGTTCCGATTATATTCTTATGTTTAAACACTAGTATATTTTTAAATGCTCCACTATTGTTAACCATCCCATAAGGATGAATGTCAAATCCAGTGCTCCAAGATTTTTGAACATATTTACATTTGAATATTTGATTATTATAAAAACCCTTAAGCATCTTATTAAAATTTTTTCTATCACTAAAATTATCGGCTTTCAAATTTGTAATGGAGATTAAAAAGATCACTCCCAGAATAAAAATTCTCATAATACCTAACCCAACACTCTAGTAAAAACTCTTGTCATATATTTTCATCATAAATAATAAATGATAAATATTTAATCAATTACTTAAATTAATCAAATGAAAAATTACTAACTTGTAATTGAATATATTAAACTATAAAAAATAAATTTTTAATATATAATAATATCATAGCTTTACAATAACTATATGAACCTCTGTATTAGGTGTAAACTTGTAAAAAGTGCAAAAAAAAACCTGGCAACTAGCCAGGTTTCTTAAAACATTTAAAATGTAATGTTTACTTACTTCTCAGCGCAAGCATAAGAATTGATCTCTAGACCAACTGAGATTTCAGCGATTTTTGGTGTATTCCAAGCCATTTTTTGCTCCTTAAGTTAAAATACTATTAATATAATTGTATCCTTTATACCATAGTCATCTGAATCAAGCCTGATTAGAGCATTCATATTATATTAATGTGTTAAATTTTGTTGCCCTTAGTCAAGGTCTTAATATTTATACCTTTTTTAAATGATTCAAAATCCTCATAGGGCTTGCAATCACCCCTAAATGACGAATATCTATGATATTTTAGATTCTTTCTATCAATTTTTGTTACTCCAAAATTTATTGAGTTTTCATTGGTAATATATTTTCCGACATCTTTTTTACTTAATTCCAACTCCTTTTCTCCACCTTGAACTTTGTATTCAAAAACCCTATCATTCTCAAAAAAATAACCTATTGTATCACCATAAATCTTGCAAATAACTCCCTTACCATCAATCTCACCAGATAATGCAAAATTAGCAAAAAAAACCAAAAAGAGAAAATATTTCAACATAATTAAAAAAAGAATTAAATAACAATACTATTAATTATAAGTAAATAATATTTAAGAATAAATACAAGAAATTAAAAGTCATCGTTCCTCCCTTATAAAATCCTGACAAGGATAACTTATGCTTGTATCAACTCTAACCAAATCGTCATCACCACAAGTATAATAGCACTGTCTTTCACTTTCAAAATTGTCTCGATCTATTAATTCATTTGTTAGATTACATTTAATTAAAATCTTCTTCTTCTCTCCTACTTGTTGAGCGTTAGAAGAAGATTCTTTATTTTTATCAACCAAATTTGGATTAAGTAATAATTTCATCTTATTCACATTCAAAGCAAGTGCTATGAAAAATGCAATGATCAATGCTATTATAAATTTTGACATTGACTAATTATATTCATTGATTAAACACTTTTCAAAATGGAATAATCATTATTGTCAAAAAAAACTTTTAATAGTTATAAATTTGTTTACTCTTCAAACTTAATGAAGAAAAAGGCATTGGTTTTTCAACATATAAACATTGAAAATCTTGGTTTATTAGAAAGACTAATGAAAAATGAAAATTTTGAAATAGATTACATCAAACTTTTTGATAATCAAAAAATTCCCAAAGACTTAAGTATTTATACATTAATGATTTCTCTAGGTGGCCCTATGGACACATTTATGAAAAATGAATATCCATGGATAGATGAAGAAAAAGAAAGTATAAAAAAATTTACAGTTGAGTTGGAAAAACCTTTTATTGGATTATGTTTGGGCGCACAATTATTTGGAGAAGTTTTAGGTGGAAAGGTTTCAAAATCTAAAAAATCTGAAATTGGGTTTCTTGATGTTAGTTTAACTAAAGAGTCAAAATCTGACAATGTTCTTGAAGGATTTCCTAAAAAATTCAAAGTTTTTCAGTGGCATAGTTATGAAGTTTCAAATTTAAGCGGACCACACATTAAAATACTTGGGTCTTCAGATGCAACTAAAATTCAAATATTCAAGTATAAAAATCATTCGTATGGCATACAATTCCATTTAGAATTGGAAGAAAACACCATATCAAAATGGCATTCTGATGAAATCTACAGAAAAAATCTACTTAATGAATTTGGCTCTAATGCAATAGAAAGGATTATTAATCTTCAAAAAAATCATCTTAAAAGCATAAATCATCTATGCCACCTATTATTTCAAAATTTTATCAATCAAATTAAAAACTAGCACTCACAAACTTCATTTGTAAAAATCTTTGTAGTCAATCTTTATTAATAGCACAATCAAAAAAAATTGACGCATTTAAATAAAAATGTATTATTTAAATACCATCCACATGGTTTAAAAGTGGCGCATAGTACATGCGTCAAAAGTACATGCCTATTAACTTTATAACAAGGAGTGAAAAGTATGTTAATAACCAATAAAGTAATAAAATTTAAAAATTTACTTATCGGAATTCCAAAACAAACTAAAAGAGTTTGGGATTTAGCTGAAAATCGATGGGGATATAAATTTTTAAAAAAAAATAAATGACTCTCATTTAGCAAAGAATATTGTGAGGTGTAAGCAATCATTACACCTCACTACTTTAGATTATAAATGTTTGAAATTATTCAGAAAAAAAATTACTCTAAATAATTATTAAATTTTTGGGCAATGAAAAACCTTAAATCTCTGAAATTAATTTTTCTCTTGGTACTTAATTTTTCTCTTTTGAATTGTGCCAAAGATTTTTCCAATGAACCACTAGTAGTTAATCAACCCAAAAATATTATTAAAATAAAAGGTAAATTTGCTGCTTACATATCCCCTTCAAACCTTAATTTGATTAAAAACTTTTCTTCAGATGACTGTGAATCTTGGGCTGTTGATTTAAAACTAGATGACCCTTACAAACAAGCTGTAACAAAATTACTTAAGTCTATGTTTGAAAACATTGAAATACTTGATCAAGTTCTAAGTAAGAATAAAATAGAAAAAAATCAATACGCATCTCAAATCAACATTTTTCACAATGATGCATTAGCAAGTTTTGTTGTTGAAGAAAACATCGGTAAATTCAAAATAAATCTACAATCAAAAGTTAATATAATCGCTGCAAACAAGGAGATTGAAAACAAAATCTATTCTGATAATAATTGGCAAAAAAGTGTCTATCTTAATTGCAATCTAAATGAAGGAGCAAGAAAGACTGCTAGAGTAACACTAGAAAAATTAATACATCAAATGCATTCAAGCATCTTCGAATCTGTATACACAGTTACTAGGTAACTAAATGAAAAACATAAAAACTCGAAGATTTTTTCTTAATTTACTAATTGTTTTTTTTGTTTTTCTTTTTATGAAATTAAATTTCTTCGCTAAAGCGAAAAAAAAAAAACATTTTAATACTAGAGTTTTAACACATCCGATTTTTTTAAAACATAGAATATCTAAAGATCATCCTGAAAGACCTGAAAGAATGAAATTTATTCTAGATATTTTAAAAAATAATAATTATTTAAGTTATCTGGAAAATGTTAACTTGGACCGAGATGTTGAAAAATGGATACTAAAGATCCACAATAAAAAACATTTATCATCTCTTAAGAAAAACTTTCCATTAGCTGAAAAAGTCTCAAAATCAGCAGTTCAAACATGTTTAAAAGGCATTGACCAAATAATGAATAATAAAGCCAAAAATATTTTTTGTGCTTTAAGGCCTCCCGGTCACCATGCCTTAAATACTGGTAAAGATGAGGGGTTTTGTTATTATAATCACGTTGCAATAACGGCAAAATATGCTCAAGAAAAATATAATCTGAAGAAAATTTTGATTGTTGATTGGGATTATCATCATGGAAATTCTACGGAATATTTTTTTTATGATGATCCAACCGTCTTGTTTTTTTCTTCTCATGATCAATTTGCATACCCAGGAACTGGTTCCCCATCTAGAAAAGGAATTGGACGAGGAGTAGGTTTTAATATTAATGTTCATCTTCCCTGCCGAACAAAAGATGAAGATATTATAAAGATATACCAGAAAAAATTAGTGCCTAGGGCAAATGAATTTAAACCTGATCTAGTTTTAGTCTCAGCTGGCTTTGATAGCAGAATTAATGATTTGTTAGGCTGCTACGATATTACTGATAAAGGTTTTGAAGAATTAACCAAAATAGTTATGAAAATTTCAAGCAATTATAGTAACGGAAGATTATTATCGGTTTTGGAAGGTGGGTATAATTTGATGGGAAATGCTAAAGCTTCTCTAGCTCATATAAAAATATTAAATAATTTTCATTAAAACTCTTTAAGATATTTTAAAAAATTGTTATTAGTTATTACTTTGTTATGCGAAGTTTATGTCGATTAAAAAAAAATTAGATTCTTTAAAGTATAAAAAAGCCTTAGATTTTTCTTATAACTTTTACAAAGATGAATACAGAAAAGGTTTAAAACTTCCCTATTTTAACTATTTATCATCAGTTAGTAATTTAATCATTGAAAATAATGGTACAACTGATGAAGCTATAGCTGGATTACTTCATGATGTCTTTGAGTTTAAGAATGGGAAAAAGAAAATGTCGTTAATCAAAAACAAATTTGGTTCAAAAGTTTTAAATATTGTTAAACAATGTTCTGATTGTGAATTTGAAGAAATCGACAAAATTGATTGGATTGGGAAAAAAAAAAAATTCATAGATAGTATGCAGAAAAAATCTCAATCAAGTCTTTTAGTTAGTATTTGTGACAAGTTGCATAGTCTTAATTGCATAATCAGTGATTATAACAAAATTGGAAAAAAATTGTGGAGTAATTACGATATTTCTCCTGATCAAGTTAGTTGGTATTATAAAAGTTTATGTAAAAGTTTTAAAAAATCTTTAAAAAACCACAAAAGTCTAAAAGATAGATTTCAGAGAAACGTTAATGAATTAGGTTATTTCATTAAAAAATAACAAGTCTATTTTATTCTCATTATATTTTGCAGTTTTTTAAAAGAATCTTACAATAAAGTATAATTTTAATTAAAATTGGTGGATTAAAATTTTTTTTCATTCTTTAAAGATTGTTTTGGGTTTTCTAGGTTTTGTAAGTCTAATTTTCTTTTTAATTTCTTCATATTTTTTAATTAAGCTAATGTATTTTTCAGATTATCAATTCTCAGAAAATCTATTTAATTATAATTTGATTTGTGAAAAAGCTGATAAATCAAATGAAAAATGTAGAAATATAATGACTATCTACTGGTTGATAGTTTCAGGTATAATTTTTTTATTAATATAATTTACTACATTATTTCCATTTTTTTTGATTAAAAAAAAAAAATAATTAAAGATTTTTCATTTAAAAAAAAGCTCGTATTATTATGCTAACAATGAGTAAAAGTAAAAGAATGTTTTATGAGTAAAATTATTAACGATCCTTTTGGTGGTATAATTGGAGAGACAAGCGATTCCGCTTCACCTTTCAAAATTGATAAGGATGAGGCAATTAAGGATATAGAAAAATCTATAATTGTTTGGGGGAAAAAAAAATCACTAAAAGATGATAAAAGTCAACGTAATTTGAAACCTAATGCTCTTCATTGGGAGTTTTCGAAATCTTCAAAATCTCATTTTAATATTCATTTGGTTTGGTCAAAGAATATTATTAGAACTTTAGGAAATGTTCCTTTAAATCAAGTTAAATTGGCCCTCGAAAGCATTAAAAGTTTTTATGGAAAAATATCTGGCATAAAACCAGATTTGTCAAACCCCTACATTTTAGCTTGCTACAATCAAACAGCAAAAAATTATAATTTACCTCAAAAGAATATTAAATTTAAAGAGCAAATTGAAGTAAATATTCTAAATCCGTTTGCTGGAATTCAAGGAGAAGATCTTAATTTGATTTCCAATGATTTATCAAAAGACAAACATCAAGCCATAGAAGAAATAAACCTATCATTTGAATGTTTTAATCAACTTGATGTAATTGAGCCCAAAAAGACCGTAAAATCAAATAAGAAAAAACCTAAAAATTTTTCTTTTAGCTACAAAACATCGACTGATTATTTTGACATTCATTTATCTTGGGCAGGAAAGATTATTAAATCTACCAAAAAGATTCCTAGACCTAAAGCTAGATTGGCTTTGATGTCTTTGAGAAGTTTTATTAAGTCTTTTAACACTCAAAATCCTGATTTAAATGATTCTAATATTAAACTAATGTATGAAGCTTCAAAACTTAAACATAAACCAGGAAAAGGAAAAAATTCGCCAAAAGAATTATTATCTAAAGATGAAGGGGGGGGCAGTTATTGGTCATACAAAACACATAGGTGGATCAAGGGTAAATTTAATAAAAAAACTAATGAGTTCATCCCCCCAAAAAAAGATTTGTAAAAGAACTATTACATTTTAATTTTGATTATGTATAAATTTAGAAGATATTTTTTAGGGCCCCGTAGCTCAGCTGGATAGAGCAACTGCCTTCTAAGCAGTAGGTCGTACGT
>CAZAFN010000036.1:0-10021 GCA_964484795.1 uncultured Alphaproteobacteria bacterium
TAATTTTTTCTCAAATTTTATCCCTTTGAGAGAATATGTTGGAATATTAGAAATCATTAAAACAGCGGGTACAAATAAAAAAAATTTAATGAAACTTTCACTATTAGTAAAATCTATATCAAATTCAAAACTGAGCATCAAAGGTAATAGTGCCAATCCAGCTGCTGCTGGCGTTGACCAACCAGAAAAAAATTTTATTTTGTTTTTATTTGAAGCACCTTCCATACTCAAAATATTGAATTTTGCAAGTCTAGATGAAGAACAAATTGCATAAAATATTACCATTGCCCAACTATTTTCTACATACAATGATTTGGACCACAAATAAACAATTATAGCAGGTGTTACTCCAAAACTTATAAAATCAGCCAAAGAATCCAACTCAACACCAAAATTGGAATTAGTTTTAAGTAATCTTGCTATTTTTCCATCTATATTGTCTAAAATAGAAGAAAAAACAATCAAAGAAACAGAAATTTCCCATTTGTTTTCAATGGCAAATTTCATCGCAGTGAGACCTAGAGTTAATGAAATAAATGTAAATAGATTCGGTATTAAACTTCTTAAGGATAATTTTTTCATATTAATTGTTATTTTGATCGAGAAGTCGTAAATTCAGCAATAACTGTCTCTCCTGCAATGACAGTTTGGCCTTCAAGCACTTTAATGTTAAAACTTGTTGGAAAAAAAACATCCACTCTACTTCCAAATCTTATAATTCCAAATCTCTCATCTTTTTTTACTGATTGGTTTTCAACAAGGTCACATTTTATTCTTCTGGCAATTAGACCAGCAATTTGCACAAGAAAAACATCTTGTCCCTTTGAAATTTCAATCTTTGAGATCATTCTCTCATTGTCTTCACTTGACTTATCCATAGATGCATTCAGAAAAACTCCTGGAACATATTTCAACCATACAACCTTTCCAGAAACAGGAATTCTATTAACATGAACATTAAAAATATCCATAAATATAGATATTTTGATCATTTCCTTAGAATCTTCATCACTAAGATTTTTAGGGCTCTTTGCCTTACCAATACTTAAGATTTTTCCATCTGCTGGAGAAGTTAAAATATCATTTTTTTTTGGAGTAACTCTTTCAGGGTCTCTAAAAAAATAAATGCACCAAACCGTTAATACAATTCCTAACCAACCAAGAAAATCAGAAAAAATTGAAAGCAAAAGCCAAACAAGAACAAAAATTATTATAAATGGGTAACCTGCTCTGTTTATAGAAGGTAGAAACTTTTTAAAATGTTCAAGTTCATTGTAAAGTTTCCCAAGTTTTTCAAAGAAATCAGGAGGTTTATTCATAAAAAGTATTGGTCTTTAATACTGGAATGTTAAAAACTTGTCCTGGGAAAATCAAATCAGGGTTTTTAATATTTTTTATATTATTTTTATATATTTCTGTATAAAAAATCCCTCCACCAAGAGTTTTACGAGCTATTCTCCACAGACTGTTTCCAGGTTTTACAACAAAAGTTTTTTCTTCTTTATTTAATACGTTGGCTTTTAATTTATCTTTAAAGATTGGAACATTTAAAATTACTTCTTGATCTTTTATTAAAGTAGAAACCTTTAAATTCACTTCACCGTAATTAGAATAATCTGAAGTAAAAACCCATTCCCCATTTTTATCAGATATACATTCTCCAAAAAAATTTCCAGAAATATATAGTTTTATTTGTGTTTCTGGGTTTGACCTACCAGAAATTATAATTTTTCCATCTGAAGAGTAGTCAACCAAATCCAATGCCAACCCATCAACAACATTTTGTTTGTTAAGTATCTCTGCCCAACCAGGACCATCATCAGAATATTTTACTATTATTGGTTGTTCAGATGCATCCCCTTCAAGGAAAACAATAATATTCTGATCTGAATTATGTTCAATTCCGAACTTATCAGTATGTTTGAGATTAAATTTCTTAATCCCTTTTTTTAGGGCAAAATCACTTACCCAAATCCATTCACCATTAGGATCAGAAAATACAGAAGCTAATTTTTCTTCTCCATCAAAAATTTGTATATTTGAATTGGGAGATGTTTTGCCAGCCATGACTGTATCGCCCTGTGCAGTAATTCTTACAATATCAAATGTCATACTAATATGGTTATCATCTTTGACTGGATTCTTCTCATTAACAACCTCATCCACTTGATCAATATGATCATCTGCACTAGATTCAACTGATTCTTCTTGCTTATCAGGAAATACTAAAAAAACAAGTAAAGCAATTGAAGTTAAAATCGAAAGCAACAAAAATTCTTTTTTCATTTCATTAATAATAATTTTAATCTAATAATATATCTAAAATTCTTTATTCCACCATATATTTATTTATTTTTAAACCTACTATGCCCAAAATAAAAGTTAAAAATCCAATAGTTGACATTAATGGAGATGAAATGGCTCAAGTCATTTGGAATAAAATTAAGGAAGATTTAATCTTACCATTCCTAGATATCAAACTATTAGAATATGATTTGGGAATTCTTAATCGAGATAAAACTGATGATCAAATAACTAAAGAAGCAGCATTGGCAATTAAAAAAAATAATGTCGGAGCAAAGTGTGCAACCATAACACCTGATGATAAAAGAATAACAGAATTTAGTTTAAAAAAAAAATATTCTTCTCCCAATGGTACAATTAGAAACATTTTAAACGGAACAATATTTCGTGAACCAATTCTGATAAAAAAAATACCTAAAATTGTGAATCATTGGACTGATTCTGTAGTTATAGCCAGACATGCATTTGGTGATATTTATCAAGCCAAAGAAATAGATATTAAAAAAAAAGGTAAATTAACAATTAGATTTGAAAGTGATGACAAAAAAGAAGTCTTAGAAAATACAATTTTTAACTTTGATTCACCAGGAGTGGGAATCGGCTATTTTAACGTAGATAAATCAATATATGATTTTGCTAATTCGTGTTTTAATTTTGCATTAAAAAAAAAAATTCCACTCTTCTTGTCAACTAAAAACACAATACTACAAAAATATGATGAAAGATTTAAAAACATTTTTGATGAAACCTATCACGCTAAATTTAAAAAAAAATTTACCAGCCAAAACATAAGTTATCAGCATAGGTTGATTGATGATATGGTTGCCTGTCTCTTAAAGTGGAGTGGAGGATTTTTATGGGCATGCAAAAATTATGATGGAGACGTAATGTCCGATCTAGTTGCGCAAGGATACGGTTCACTTGGTTTAATGACCTCCGTTCTTCAGAGCCCAGATGGCAAAATAATTGAAACTGAAGCTGCTCATGGAACAGTTACCAGTCACTATAGACAACACCAAAATGGAAATGAAACTTCTACAAATCCAATAGCCTCTATTTTTGCTTGGACTAGAGCTTTGTTAGCCAGGTCAAAAATTGATTCGAATTTTGAGCTAGAATCATTTGCAAAAAATTTAGAAAAAATTTGTGTTGATTCCCTTAATAATGGTTATATGACCAAAGACCTTGCACTAATGGTTGGCCCTGAACAAAAATGGAAAACAACAAATCAACTCTTTGAAATTTTAAAAAAAGAATTACAAAAATTATACATCAAATAATTTTGTTAAAAAATTTTTTAAGTCTGAAACCTTATCTGAATATGGTGCTCCTCCTTGAGCCATATCCCTCCTTCCACCTCCTCCAGTACCACCCAAAAAACTTGTAACTCTCTTTAGAATTTCAATTGAATCATAATTTTTAATAAGATCTTTGGTAAGTGACACAACTACGGAAACTTTTTTTTTATCATTGGAAACCAACACTATTATGCCGGATTTAAATTTATCTTTTATAGCATCAGAATTATTCTTTAGCTCTTTTGGCAAACATTTTAAATTATCATAGTAAATATCTAAATCTTTCATTTGAATGATCTTTTCATTAGAAAAAATTGATTTTTGCTGGTTTGTTGATTTTTTTAGCTTACTATAATCTTCTCTTAAATTTACAATCTTATCCTTTAAGTTTTCGTCAGATGCTTTCATAAAGTCTTTTATTTCATTTAGAAGTTTTAATTTTTTATTGAAAAAAATTTGAACTTCCTCACCTGTAATTGCTTCAACTCTCCTTACACCAGAGGAAATTGAAAAATCACCTAAAATTTTAAATGATCCTATTTCACCAGTTGATCGAACGTGCGTGCCACCACAAAGTTCTTTGGATGAAATAATGTCTGATGGTGTTTCATTGGACATAGAAACAACTCTAACCTTTTCTGGATACTTTTCTCCAAAAAGAGCTATAGCTCCACTTTCAATTGCATCTTTTACTGGCATAAGATTTATTGCAGTTTTTAAATTAGATCTAATAGAATTGTTAACCAAATTCTCAATACTAAAAATTTGTTTTTCTGTTAGTTGTTTATTAGAAGTATAATCAAATCTCAACTTCCCATCATTTACCAACGAACCGCTTTGACTAACATGTCTCCCAACAACTTGTCTTAATGATTCATGTAACAAGTGAGTTGCAGAATGATTATTTCTGATTTTATCTCTTCTTGATTCATCTATTGCCAAAATATATTTGCTACCAACCTTAAGAGAAATTTCAATCTTTTTCACAAAATGTAAAAAAATGTCCCCATCAATTTTTTTGGTATCAGTTATTTTGCAAATTTCTTTATTTTTTAAATTTAATAATTTTCCAGAATCACCAACTTGTCCTCCAGATTCTGCATAAAACGGCGTTGAATCAAATACCAAAATCAAATCTTTAAGACCAGTTTTGGCAGAATTTTTAAATTGACCATTGTAAATTATCTTTTTTAAAGTTGATGTGGTTTTTGCAAAATCGTAACCCAAGAACTTAGTGCTGTTTAACTGGCCTTTCATTTCCAAAAAAACTTTATCTATTTTAACTTCACCACTTCCCACCCAAGTTTTTTTGTGAAGCAATCTACTCTTTTCTACGATTTTGTTATATTCCGTCATATCCAATCTCATTTTTTTTTCTGAAAGAATTGATTCTGTCATATCAACTGGAAAACCGTATGTATCATATAGTTTGAAAGCTAAATCCGCTGAAAAATCATTTCCTTTGACCTTTCTTATTTCCTTATTAAGCAACTTTATTCCCGCGTCTAGTGTATCAAAAAACTTTTCTTCTTCATTTTTTAAGTTCTTTTCAATAAACAAGTTTGTTTTTTCTAATTCATAGTAGACCTTAGAGTATTTTTTAATAACTGATCCAACTAATTTGTGCAATATTAGACTTCTAGGGGCTATTTTATAGGAATGTAGTAATGCTCTACGAATAATTCTTCTAAGAACGTATCCCCTTCCCTCATTTGAAGGAAGCATTCCTTCTGAAAGAAGAAAATTTATTGCTCTAATATGATCTGAAATAATTCTAAATGAGGTTATATTATCATTGTTTTTTTTAATTCCAGCAAGTCTCTCAATTTCAGAAAAAATATATTCAAATAAATCAGTTTCAAAATTATTTGTTTTATTTGATAGTAGAGATGTAATTCTTTCTAATCCCATTCCAGTATCCACACATTGAGTTGGAAGTTTTTTCAACTGACCATTAATTTTTTCATACTCCATAAAAACTAAATTCCAAATCTCAACGTATCTCTCTCCATCCTGATTGTTGGAACCTGGCAACCCTCCAGACAAACCATCTCCATTATCAAAAAAAATTTCACTGCAAGGACCACAAGGTCCACTTTCTCCCATCGACCAAAAATTATCTTCTGTGGAGATTTTTAAAATTTGGCTATCAGAAAACCCTGAAATCTTTTTCCAGATGTTGTAAGAAAATTCATCATCATTATATACTGTTATAATCAGTCTATTCTTATCCATTGAAAATTCCTTAATTAAAAGTTTCCAGGCTAAATCAATTGCTTGTTCCTTAAAATAACCTCCAAAAGAAAAGTTACCTAACATCTCAAAAAAAGTATGATGTCTAGGTGTAAACCCAACATTATCTAAATCATTATGTTTTCCTCCAACTCTCAAACATTTTTGAATGGTAACAACATCTTGATATTTTGGCTTTTCATCACCGGTAAACCAATTCTTAAACTGAACCATTCCCGCATTAGTAAAAAGCAAAGATGGATCATCTTTTGGAATCAAAGAGGAAGATGAAATTTCTTTATGTGAATTTTTTTTAAAAAAGTTTAAAAAACTTTTTCTTATCTCAAAAGATATCTCTGAAGAATTTTCCATTTCTTTAATTATTTTTAATTATAAAGAAAGATCAATCAATTAATCAACTGCGATTTCTTGATTTGGTGAATCTTGGACCACATCATCGTCAGAAATTGGATCAACTTGGCTCTGGGATCTAATATTATCTTCGATTTTCTTAGCAATTTCCGGGTTTTCTTTAAGAAAATTTTTTGCATTTTCTCTTCCCTGACCTATCCTATCTCCATCATATGAATACCATGCGCCAGATTTTTCAACCAAGCCAATTTTGGCTGCGAGATCAAGTATTTCTCCGGTTTTTGAAATTCCTTCACCATACATTATATCAAATTCAACCGTCTTAAATGGTGGTGCTAACTTATTTTTTACAATTTTAACTCTTGTTTGATTGCCAATCACTTCATCACGGTCTTTAATAGCTCCAATTCTTCTAATATCCATTCTTACTGACGCATAAAATTTTAAAGCATTTCCACCTGTTGTGGTTTCAGGATTACCAAACATTACTCCAATTTTTTGTCTAATCTGATTAATGAATACAACTAATGCTTGAGATCTTGAAATGGATCCAGTTAGCTTTCTTAATGCTTGACTCATTAATCTTGCATGTAGGCCCATATGCGAGTCACCCATATCACCCTCTATCTCGGCTCTAGGAACTAAAGCTGCAACAGAATCAATAACTAAGACATCTATAGCATTAGAACTAACAAGGGTATCCGCAATCTCTAGCGCCTGTTCCCCATTATCAGGTTGAGATATCAGCATTTCATCTGTGTTTACACCTAATTTTTTGCGTAAACAGGATCTAAAGCATGTTCAGCATCAAGAAACGCACAGGTTCCACCCACTTTCTGAGCTTCAGCAATAACATGAAGAGCGAGAGTAGTTTTACCTGAACTCTCAGGGCCATAAATTTCAACAATTCGACCTTTTGGCAAACCGCCAATTCCAAGTGAAACGTCCAAACTTAGTGAACCTGATGAAATAGTATCTATTTCAACCACTTCCTTTTCACCAAGTTTCATTACCGACCCTTTTCCAAAATTTCTCTCTATTTGGCTTATGGTTGATTCTAGTGTTTTAATTTTGTCCATAAATTTGTTCTATAAATGTTCTTTTTTTTATCTTAACATAGAATTTGTTCAAAACAACACCTAAATATTAATATTCTTTTTCCTTATAAATTTTTTCAAATTTTTCGTGGGTTTCTTGCGCTTCTATAGATAAGGTAGCTATTGGTCTTGCCTTCAATCTTTCTATAGAGATTGGTTCATTTGTTTCTTCACAGTAACCATATGTACCATCCTCAATTTTTCTTAATGCCTTGTTTATTTTACTTATTAGTTTCCTAGCTCTGTCTCTGGCACGTAATTCTAGACTTCTCTCAGATTCTATTGATGCCCTATCAGCATTATCTGGCTTGTTAGATGATTCTTCCTTTAGATGCTCAATTGTGCTAGAGGATTCTCTTAACAAATCGCTTTTCCAATCAAGTAATAACTTTTTAAAATATTCCAATTGTTTAGGATTCATAAACTTTTCATTGATTGTTGGTTCGTAAACTTTTTTAATTTTTGAGTTAATCTTTTTTTTCATTTGGAAATTCTTATATAATTTATGCAATATATTTATATCTGAAAAAAAATGAATCAAGAAAAATTTAAAAAAATTGATAAAGCAGTATTTCTAGATAGAGATGGAACTATAAATAAAGATGTCGGTTATTTATATAAGCCAAGTGATTTTCAATGGATTGATGGAGCTATTGAATCAATTAAACTTCTTAAAAAAAAACAATTTATGGTCATAGTAATCACTAATCAATCAGGAATTGGCAGAGGATATTATAAAAATGAAGATGTGAATATTTTACACGAATGGATTAATTTAGAATTAATCAAGCATAACACGAAAATAGATGATTTCTTTT
Source organism: uncultured Alphaproteobacteria bacterium (assembly GCA_964484795.1). Taxonomy (GTDB): domain Bacteria; phylum Pseudomonadota; class Alphaproteobacteria; order Methylaequorales; family Methylaequoraceae; genus CAZAFN01. The sequence continues at coordinate 8,122 of CAZAFN010000036.1, forward strand.
TTTCAGGTGACTTACCTTCAGAACAAACAAGTTCCAGGAGAAAACCATCACCGAAAATGATAAATGAAGCAATTATTAAACACAAATTAGACCGTTCAAAATGCTTTATGATCGGAGACAAAAACACAGATATGGAATCCGCAAAAAATGCTAAGATAAAGGGGTTTTTGTTTAAAGGTAAAAATCTGCTGGATAGAATAGTTAATATACTAAAACAACAAAACTCTTAGCTTAGCATAACATTCAAACAGAACATATCCTTAAATCAAGTTTAGAAGATTTCACAATTATTTTTGACTAATGAAAGATTACACTCATTATTTCGTTACACATAGTGTTTTATTAGTGGACTACTTGGTGGACTACTATTTTTAGAAAAAATTCCATATAACTCTTATAAGAAAGGCAATAGAAATAAAAGATAATTTAAATTTACTGGTCCTAAAAAAAAACTATGTTTCCTTACAAACATTGGTTTATGTAGACTTTAATCCAAAATATAAAAAGATTAATAGTGGACTACTATTGACTTTATACTAAAACATATTTATATAATGAATAATGGGGAAATTTGCGTACAAAGAAGTATTACAAGTAAAAGGTTATCCACCGTCACTTAAAATAATAAAACACGGAAAATCTAGATTTTATTGGGTTCATTTTTCAACTTATATTGCATCTAAGGGAACTGTTAAAATCAGAAAATCAACTAAAACTGAAAATCAAAGTGATGCAATTAAATTCGCAAAAGACTTCTATGAAGAATTAATTGTTAAAAAAAGAATGGGTGATTTTCCAGCTGACAATACTTTTGCAAGATATGCTACAAAATTAATGAAGATGCAGGAAAACAAAGTTAACGATAAAACTTATTCATCTGACCAACTCAATAATGACAACTACAAATTGAAAAATGATTTACTTCCCTACTTTGCGGATACAGATGTTTCAGAGATTAATCACTCTTTGATTTCTAATTTTTTGAATGTTTTGACTGACAAAGGTTCAGGAAAGGGGTTAGGAATAAACTCACAAAAAAAATATCTAACTCTGATTAAGAAAGTTTTAAATCTTGCATTTGAAGATGGTCTAATTGATGAACTTCCAAAATTACCAGATGAAAAAAAATTACAGGTTAAAAATAAAAAAAGATTTGTTCCCTACCCAAAGGGGAGAAATGTAGACCCAAAAGAAATTGATGAAATTAAAAACCTAATTAAAACCCTTCCTTTAAAAAGAGACTTGCTTATTGAGTATTTACATTTAATTCAAGACAAATTTAGATGTATTAAAAAAAAACATTTAGCTGCATTATCTGAAATAATGAAAATCCCTTTTTCAGAGGCTTTTGAAGTGGCTTCATTTTATGCACATTTTGATGTTATTGAAGACAATGACACCGAACCTCCTGAATTAACCATCAGAGTTTGCGATAGCCTCACATGTGAGTTGAAAGGTTCAGAAAATTTAATCCAAAAATTGAAAAAAAAATATGACTCAAATGAAGTTAGAATACTTAGAGCCCCATGCATGGGATTGTGTGACTATGCACCTGCATGTGAAGTTGGACATAACCACATAAAAGAATGCACAACAAGTAACATTGATAACGCTGTCAAAACTAAATCAACCCATCCCAAAATAATTAATGGAATTACCTTAGAAGAGTATCTTAAAAATGGAGGATACAAGGTCCTAAAGAGATGTTATCAAGGGAAACTAGGTGTAGATGAGATTATTGATGAACTTCATGCGTCTGGATTAAAAGGCATGGGTGGAGCTGGGTTTCCTGCTGGACAAAAATGGAAATTTGTAAGAATGGAAAATTCACCAAGACTAATGACAATAAATGGTGACGAAGGAGAACCTGGAACTTTTAAAGACAAACTTTATTTAGAAA
>CAZAFN010000037.1:0-9642 GCA_964484795.1 uncultured Alphaproteobacteria bacterium
TCATATTCGCAATACCTCCTTCATAAATAAGGTCAACTATCAATTTTACTTCATGCAAACATTCAAAATAAGCCATTTCAGGTGAATAACCCGCTTCAACTAATGTATCAAAACCAGCTTGAATTAATGCTGTCAATCCACCACACAATACTGCCTGTTCTCCAAATAAATCCGTCTCGCATTCTTCTTTAAATGTAGTTTGTATTATTCCTGAACGCCCTCCACCTATGGCAGAAGCATAAGACAATCCCAATTCAAGTGCATTACCTGAAGCATCTTGGTGAACAGCTAACAAACAAGGAACTCCACCTCCTGACAAATACTGAGACCGTACTGTATGTCCAGGCCCCTTTGGAGCAATCATAAAAACATCTAAATCTTTTCTTGGGTCTATAAGTTGGAAGTGAATTGACAAACCGTGTGCAAAGAGAAGTGCTGAACCTTCACTCAAATTTTTTTCTAAATAATCATTATACAAGTCAGCCTGAAGTTCATCGGGAACCAAAACCATGCAAATGTCAGCTAACTTTGAAGCTTTCTCAGTATTAAGAACCTTAAATCCATCACTTTCTGCCTTTTTCTTAGAAGCAGAATTATCCCTCAAAGCAATTACTATGTCACTAACTCCACTATCCTTAAGATTTAAAGCATGAGCATGTCCTTGGCTTCCATATCCTATAATGCAAATTTTTTTTTTTTTAACTAAATTTAGATCTGCGTCACTATCGTAATAAACTTTCATTATAGTCCTTTCTTATTTCTTAATATATTCCGTCCCTAAAGCCATAGATACTAAACCTGACCTTGTTTGCTCAATAATATCTAATGGCTCAAGTTTCTTTAATAATTTGGTTATTTCAATCGGTGTTCCAGAAAACTCAATTATCATCTCAACACCATTATCAACTAAAAACTTACCACCAAATTTTTCTACTATTTTACAAACACTTAAAGTTGATTTATTTTTTACATTCAATTTAATTAAAATCAACTCTTTTCCAAGAAAGCTATCTAATTCTGTTAAATCAACTAGATTGTGAACTGGTATAAGTTTTTTTAACTGGGCCTTTATCTGATCAATAACTATTTTAGTCCCAGAGGTAACAATAGTAACACGTGACAAAAATTTATCTGAATCAACTTCCGAAACCGACAGACTTTCAATGTTATATCCCCTACCCGAAAAAAGGCCAACGACTCTTGCAAGAACCCCAGGTTCATTATCAACCATAATAGACAAAATATGTTTGGAATTTGAATCAACCATTATTGTGATACTAGACTAAAACCATTCCTTCTTCAGAAACATCTCCATCTAACTTATCATTTGGCCCTAGAAGCATCTCATTATGAGTAGAACCAGACGGAATCATAGGAAAACAATTTTCAGTTGGATCAATTACAACATCACAAATAACTGGTCCTTTAATTTTAACCATTTCATTTATCAATCCATCAACATCACTAGGTTTTTTAATCTGAAGCCCTGTGGCACCAAATGATTCTGCTAATTTTACAAAATCTGGAAGTGAATCCATATATGACTCTGACAGCCTGTTTCCATGAAGTAATTCCTGCCATTGCCTAACCATACCCATATAATGATTATTAAGTATGAAAATTTTTACTGGCAATCTGTATTGTTTAATTGTAGACATTTCTTGGATGTTCATAAGAATCGATGCTTCTCCAGCAACATCAATTACCAAATCTTTTGGATGTGCTATTTGAACACCCATTGCTGCTGGCAACCCGTAACCCATAGTTCCCAATCCTCCTGAGGTCATCCAATGCTTAGGTTTGTTAAAAGTTAAAAACTGCGCAGCCCACATTTGATGTTGCCCAACTTCAGTTGTAAAAAATGGATCAAACTTTTTAGTCAAATAATCTAATCTTTCTAAAGCATATTGAGGTTTTATAATGCTATTGGAATTTTTATAAGCCAAACAATCTTTTGATTGCCATTTACCAATTTGTTTCCACCAATTTTGATAATCTTCTTTTTTAAATGCCACTTTTTCTTTGCAAATCATTTTATTAATCATTACTAAAATTTTTGATAGATCACCCTGGATTGTAACATCAACATTCACACTTTTATTGAATGACGAAGCATCTATATCAAGATGAATTTTTTTAGAATTTGGTGAAAACCCAGAAACCTTTCCCGTTATCCTATCATCAAATCTAGCTCCTACGCAGATTAACAAATCTGCTTGGTGCATAGCCATATTAGCTTCGTATGTTCCATGCATGCCCAACATTCCAATGAATTGTTTGTCCGATGTTGGAAAAGCACCTAAGCCCATTAATGTCTCGGTGCATGGAAAACCAGTCTTCTTAATAAGTTCATACAAATTCTTTGATGCGACAATCCCGGAATTTATGACTCCACCACCAACATAAAAAATAGGTTTTTTTGCTTTGGTTAAAAGTTCTACAATTTTTTCAACTTCACCACTTGGTGGTTTTACAATTGGTTTGTAATATGAAACCTTTTTCGTTAGCTTTTTTCCATTGTAAAAGGTCTTAAATGTCTGAATGTCCTTTGGAATATCAACGAGAACTGGTCCAGGTCTACCGTTCTTCGCTATGTGAAATGCTGAGTGTATGGAACCTGCCAACTTGGAAATTTCTTTAACCAGATAATTATGTTTAGTACAAGGTCTGGTTATTCCAACAATATCTGCTTCTTGAAATGCATCATTTCCTATCATATGTGTTGGCACTTGACCTGAAATACATACTATTGGAACAGAATCCATCATTGCATCTGCCAAACCTGTAACCGTATTAGTTGCACCTGGACCAGAAGTAACTAAAACAACTCCAACTTTTCCAGTTGAACGAGCATAACCTTCAGCCGCATGCACAGCTGCTTGTTCGTGTCTAACTAAGATGTGTCTAATTTTTTTTTGCTTAAATAATTCATCATAAATCGGTAGCACTGCACCACCCGGGTAACCAAATATAACTTGAACCTTCTCTTCAATGAGTGTTTCAATCAGAATTCTTGCGCCTGTGTACTTCTTCATAAATATTAAAGTAAACTAAATTAATTATTTACTCACCAAAAAATTTAAAATTTTTAAATATTTCTTAAAATAAAGTTCTTAGCTTGATTAAGGTTCAAGTGTTTTGAATGTTTCGATCTATTCTTAAACCATGTTATTTGTCTCTTAGCATATCTTCTTGTTTCTTGCATAAAATCAGAGATTGAATCATCTAAATTAATTTGACCATTCAAGTATTGTTCAAATGATTCCAAGCCAATTGATTTATATATGGGATGATTCTTAGATCTTTTTTTTTTTAAAAAACCATCAACTTCTTCTATAACGCCGGTTTCAACCATACTTGAGCATCTTTCATTGATTCTTCTGTAAAGCGCTTCTCTATCATTTTTGATAACAACGTATATGTATCTTTCAAATATTCCCTTCATCTTGATTTCATGCCATTTGGAAAAAGGTTTTCCTGTTACCACCTTAACCTCCATAGCTCTTAAAAGTCTTTGTGAATCATTTTTGGAGATTATTTGTGAATATTTCTTATCAATTTTTTTTAATTTCTCAAAAAAATAATGATTACCAAGTTTTTTGTGAATATTCCTAATTTTTAACCTAATTTTTTCAGGTGTTTTAGGAATAGGAGAAATACCATGAATCAAACTATCTAGATAAAGACCTGTCCCACCAACAAAAATAGGAATTTTTTTTTCTTTATTCTTCAATATTAATTCAACATTTTCTTTCCAAAAACCTAAACTACAGGATTTAGGATAATTTATAAAACCAAACAACTCACAATTAAACTGTTTTAAATCATTTTTAGATGGGATATTAGTCAAGATTTTCAGATCATTATAGACCTGCATACTATCAGAATTAATTATTACACTTGGAATTCTAGACTGTAATTCATATGCCAGCTGGGTTTTTCCCGATGCAGTTGGGCCACCAATTAGAATTGCCAAAGGATACAAATTATTATTTAAGTTTTAAAATTAAAAAACGAGAAAAACCTTCTTCATAAACTTGTATTAAAACTGATTCTAAATTTTTATCAACAGCATCATCAAGAATTTTTTTTGCATCTCTTGGCTTTTTGATCTCTTTCTGAGATATTTGTGAAATAACCGAACCAACATTAAGACCTGAATTGGCAGCAATAGAATTATTCTTGACTGCAGTAATTACAGCTCCATAAACATTACTAGGGACATTATACCTCGTTCTAGTGTTTTTATTAAGTCCAAGAAGACGTAAACCAATATTATCAAGTTCTATTTCTTTGGTATTTACTTCTTCTTCCTTTTTTGAATCTTCTTGTGTTAATTGATTGAATTTTTCCAATTCACCAAGTCTAACATTAAAGGACTTAAGCTTATTATTTCTCCAGACTTTTACATTTGCCTTGCTCTCTACTGCAGATTCAGCAACGGTCCTTTGAAGTGATCTAACATCTTTAATGTCTTTTCCATTAAACTCTAATATAACATCTCCGGCTTTTAAGCCTGCTTTTTCAGCTGGTTCTCCGGGATTTACCATTGAAATTAGAACACCTTCATCCTTTTCTAAACCTAAGCTCTTTGCTATATCCGGAGTAATTTCCTGTATTCTAACACCTAACCAACCTCTTTGTGTTTTACCAAACTTTTTCAATTGTTCAATTATAGGTTTAGCCAAATTTGATGGTATTGAAAAACCTATTCCCACACTTCCTCCTGATGGCGAAAAGATGGCCGAATTAATTCCAACCACTTCTCCATTTAAATTGAAAAGTGGACCACCAGAATTACCCTTGTTGATTGATGCATCCGTTTGAATAAAACTATCATAGGGACCAGAATTAATGTCTCTATTAAAAGCAGAGATTATACCTGATGTTACCGTTCCTCCCAGACCAAAAGGGTTTCCAATTGCTATGACCGAGTGTCCAACTCGAGCATTATCTGAATTAGCAAATTTTACAAACGGAAGTGGCTTTTTAGATTCAACTTTTAAAACCGCTAAATCCGTTAGTTGGTCTTTACCAACTAATTTGGCTTCTAATTCTGTTTCATCTTGGAATTTTACCTTTATTTCATTAGCCTGAGCAATGACGTGATGATTGGTCACTATATATCCACTTGGGTCAATTACAAAGCCTGAACCCAATGCTTGTGGTTGGTTTTCATTTTGTGGTCTGTTCTGCTGAGGAGGACCAAATGGAAAACCGGGAGGTAAGTTTTTAAAAAATTCTCTGAACTGTGGAGGAATATTATCGAAGGGCATCTGGTTGCCAGTGTTAGTGTTTTCAGTTTTTTGTACGGTAAAAACATTAACAACACTTGGAGAAAGACTTTCAACCAAGTCAGCAAAATCATCTGAAAGAGGGTGACTTTCAATTTCTGAAAAAAATAAAATCAGAAAAAATGAAGTTATTTTTAAAAAACAATTACGCATTATACTCCTTTATTGATTAAGTCCTCTTGAATTATTAAAAAATTCTAAAAACTCACTATCAGGAGATAAAATCATAGTTGTTCCATCTTCACCCAACACATTTCCATAGGCTTGCATTGATCTATAGAACGCATAAAAATCTGAGTCTCTTTCAAAAGCATCAGCATATATTGCTATTGATTCAGATTCTCCCTGCCCTCTTAATATCTCACTCCTTTTAGTTGCTTCAGCTAATATTACAGTTTTTTCCTTATCTGCTTCTGCTCTAATCTTTTGTGCAATTTCTGCCCCTTTGGCTCTAAATTCTTTTGCCTCTCTCACCCTCTCACTAATCATTCTTTCAAAAATAGCCTGACTGTTAGCTTCAGGGAGATCTGCCCTTCTAATCCTAACATCTACTACCTCTATCCCAAATCTAACGGCTTCGTTATTCACCTCAACTTTTATCCTTTCCATAATATCGCTTCTTTCTTCTGAAAGAAGTTCATCCAATGTAACTTTACCAACAACTCTTCTTAAAGAAGAGATAACGTTGGAGTTAATCCTATTTCTAACATTAGTTTCATTGTTTACTGTCTTGTAAAACTCTAACGGATCAATAATTTTGAATCTTGTAAAAGAATCGATCAACATCCTCTTTTTATCTACCGCAATTACTTCTTCTATTGGAAGGTCATACTCAAGTATTCTTCTATCATATCTAATCACATTCTGAATCAAGGGTATTTTATAATGAAGACCTGATTCTCTAACTACTCTTTTGGGATCCCCAAATTGTAAGACCAAACCTTGTTGAGTTTCACTCATAGTAAACAGTCCATTTAAACCAACAAATGCCGCTAGAATAATTAGAATTACTGGAAATGTTAATCTACTCATTTTCATTTTCCTTTTGAGAATTATTTACATTAGTATTTTTTCTTTTTAGCTCAGGTAAAGGTAGGTATGGAACCACGCCAGTTCCAGAGTTTTTATCAACTATTATTTTGTCAATTTTGCCAAGAGTTTTTTCTAATGTTTCGAGATAAATTCTTTGACGAGTTACATCCTTTGCAGACTTGTAGGAATTATAAACAGAAAGGAATCTCTGAGCCTCCCCCTTTGCTTTCTCTACAACCTCAGCTTTGTATGCCTCTGCCTCTTGAATTTTTTTTTCTGCCTCACCCCTTGCTTTTGGTATTATGTCATTTCTGTAGGCTTCAGCTTCATTTTTCAAACGCTGTTCATCCGTCTTAGCTCTCTGAACATCTCGGTAGGATTCAATGACCAGTTCAGGTGGGTCAGCTTTCTGAAGTTGCACCTGAGTTACCAATACTCCTGACTTGTAGTAGTCAAGCACGTCTTGCACCTTGTTTTTAACGTCTTCTTCAACTATTGACTTGCCTTCAGAAAGAATTGGGTTAATTGGTGTCTGCCCAATTTTTTCTCTCATAACACTTTCGGCAATGCTCTTTATAGTTATTTCTGGGTTTCGAACATTAAATAAATAATCCTTCGCATCACTAATAATCCAAAAAATTGTAAAATTGAGATCAACTATATTTTCATCTCCAGTAAGCATCAAAGCTTCCTCAGAAACTTGTCTGGATTGAGAATTTTGGCTAAATTGTGACTGTGAAGTTCTAAACCCTACTTCAATTCTATTTACCCTTGTTACCTTTGGTTTAAAGACGGATTCTATGGGAATCGGAAAATGATAATGAAGACCAGGTTCTGTTGTCCTTACATATTCACCAAATCTTGTTACAACGCCCTGTTCATCGGTACCAACTCTATAAAATCCACTTAAAGACCAAATTATTAGGATTATCATAAAGATCAAAGAAACACTTGCCGGATTTTTGTTAGGAAACATTTTTTTTAGTTTTTCTTGAAAACTCTTAAGAAAATCATCATCCCCTTGATTTCCTCCAGAACCATTATAGCTGGATTCCTTATCCTTACCCTTTTTCCCCCAAGGGCTATCATCATCGTTATTTGAAGACCAAGACATATAAATCATAAATTAGTTCGTAAATACTAGACTTTATATAAGAATTATTTTGACCATGCAAAGAATTATTTTTGTAATTACATTTTATTTTATTTTTTTATAAAATTCACTAGATGATTAAAAACATAATTGTTGTTGGTTCGGGTAAAGGTGGGGTTGGAAAATCAACATTGTCGGTTAATTTGTCGGTCGCTTTGGCTAAAAATTCTAAGCTTAACATCGGGCTTCTTGATGCTGATATTTATGGCCCCTCAATCCCTAGAATGCTGGGAATTTCCCAAAAACCTGAGGTCTCAAAGAATAAAAAAATGCTTCCATATGAAAAATTTGGCATTAAAACCATGTCCATTGGCAATATGGTTCCTGACGATGGCGCTATTATCTGGAGAGGAGCGATGGCATCAAGTGCCATTCGCCAACTCTTCACTGATGTAGAATGGGGAGAACTAGACATTTTATTGATTGATCTTCCTCCAGGAACGGGAGACATCCAACTTTCATTGTGCCAAAATTTATCTATTTCGGGCGCCATCATAATATCCACTCCACAGGAAGTTTCTTTGATAGACGTGAGAAAAGCAATGAATATGTTCAGGAAAGTCAAAGTTCCAATTATCGGGTTGGTACAGAATATGAGTTATTTGATGATGAATGGAAAAAAAAATCATATTTTTGGACAGAATGGAGTTTTAAATGAAGCCAAAAAGCAAAAACTAACACTTCTAGGAGAAATACCCATTATACCGGACATATCAAAATCTGGTGATGTTGGAGAACCACTATCATTTAATTCTTCGAGTGAGGTTTTTAAAATCTTCAATGAAATTTCAAAAAATTTTTTGGAGTCCTTAGGAAAAACCGCGCAAGACAAAGTAAAAATTGAATCTTAAGTTTCAAATATTTTTTTTAAATTTTCCAATTCACGCTTAGATATTTTTGACGTATCTACTCTTTTTTTATGAAGCTTGGACTTAATGTATTTTATTCCTTCAGACGAAAGAGTTAAGGCATCCATCCTATTATTTATGAAAGCTTCATAAGTTAAGGGCACCCATTTTTTTAGAACATCCATCATAATTTCTGCGTAAACTCGTATCTCATATTGTGCGTGAGGATCAAACCTTAAGGCTAGGAAGTGCATTAAATTGTGCAAATCAATTTTCCAATACCATTGAGTATAAGTATTTAATGGTAATGATATTCTGGCTAATTCCCTTGCAATTCCAGTCTTGTCAGTTTCAAGAGTTTCACCAAATTCGTCAAGATTTAGAAGTGTATTGTAATTGTCAAAACTATTTTTGGAGTGTTTCTTCAACATATTTATATATGTTTTTTTTTCTTCGACCGGGATTTTCCCTGATCTGCCTTGACTGTTACTCTGTGATTGAGGCTTCAAATCTTGGAGTTTGGGAATGTAGAATTCCTTGTCTAGGATCGAATATCTTGCCGAATATTCATTGACGTTAGCCGTTCTATGCCTTATCCATTGTCTAGCCACAAATATGGGAAGCTTGATGTGAAATTTAATTTCATTCATTTCAAACGGAGTGGAGTGTCTATGACTTAGAAGATAATTTATTAAATTCTTATCTTGATTTAACTTCTTGGTACCTTTGCCATAGGAAACTCTTGCTGCCTGAACGATTGACGAATCATCTCCCATATAGTCAATTACTCTTATGAATCCGTGATCCAGAACCTTGAACGATTTGTAAAGAATATTTTCAAGTTTCTTTACCGTTACCCTTCTGGTGCTAAAGTTATTCTTTCTAACTTCGTCAATTTCCAGGTCATTAATCTTTCGATCGTTTTTCATTTTTAAGACTTTATCACAAGAAATAATTTATTTTTAACTAAAAACAAATTCTAGGGTTTAATTTTTCTAAACTTTTATTATCATATAGATGCTGTTTACAGCTATAGCGATAAATGTTTGATTTGTGAACCGAGACGGACCCGGGGGCGGTACCCGGCGCCTCCACCAACTTTTTTTCAAGGGGGCGAAACAGGATCGACGTGCGTGGGAATAATCAAAACTTTGCTCGGAATGGTACCAACGTTATCGGACCAAAACTTATAAATGCCAATGATAATATGGCACTCGCTGCTTAATTTATTAAGTTAGCGCGGCTATGAGACGCCGGGCAACAGAAGTCTCATCGGCAAGGGCGGGCAATTGTTCGCCCTTGTTTGTTTTAGGGA
>CAZAFN010000038.1:0-9471 GCA_964484795.1 uncultured Alphaproteobacteria bacterium
TTAATATTTGTAAGTTCTGTTTTAAAAGTATTTTTTAATCTTTTATTTCTATGATGCGTTATTGCAAATCTATGAGCTTCGTTTCTAATTTGTTGTATAATTTTTAATGTTTCAGATCTTTTATCTAAATATGATGATGTTGAGGTAGAAGATCTTGAGCAAACATCGGCACTGATGCTTCAGTTTCTTGGAGAACTCAAAATTGATAAAAACACTTATCTACTTTTAAATCATTTTATGTTTAATATTATTGAAGATATAAAACCTGATGAAAAAGGATTATTTAAATCAGATCCATATGCTGGCATGAAAGAGAAAAAATATACAATTGATGAAATTGTTGATGAATTTAAAGTTTTTGTCTATGCCTGTAGATCCGGATTAACTAGAAAAGCACCAACAGGTTGGGATATTAAAAATGATGAAAATGTTGGAGAGTTACGAGAAATAATAGAAAAAGAATTTTCTATAGATGATATGATTGACAGCGTAACTGAAGGAAAATGAGATTATTTGTATTTACCATTTTTTTTTTATGTTCCTTTAACATTTTTTCAAACGACAATATTGAACACAATCTCATTCAAGCCATAGATAATCCTATGAGAAAAGAGGAAAACCAAAAAAGAGATGTCTACAGAAATCCTAAAGAAACTCTAAGTTTTTTTGGTATCACAAGAAAAATGAAAGTCCTTGAAATCATTCCAGGAAGAGGATGGTATACGGAAATCATTGGAAACCTAATGATGAACACTAATAATTTTTTTGTTGCAACATACCAAAACCCTCAATATTCCGCAGAAATATTGAAAAAAATTCAAAAAGAATTTGAATTGCATTTTTCAAAAAATAAAGAATATTTTGGGAATATTCAATCAATATTTATTGACGAAAACTACGAAATAGCAAGTCAAGAAAAAAAATTTGATATGGTTTTAACATTTAGAAATAGTCATAATTGGCTAAATGCTAATAAGGCAGATAATATGTATAAATCAATCTATAAAGTAATGAAAAAAGGTGGAATCCTAGGAGTTGTTCAACACAGAGCAGACGAATCATTAGGCTACAATTACAGAAAAGGTTATGTAAAAGAATCTTTTTTAATAGAACTTATAGAAAAAAAGGGCTTTAAGTTAGTAGAAAAATCTGAGATCAATGCAAATCCTAAAGATTTAAAAAATTACGAAGATGGAGTTTGGAGACTTCCACCAAGATTAGCATTAGGCGAAAAAAATAGGCAAAAATATATTGAAATTGGTGAAAGCGATAGAATGACACTAAAATTTGTTAAGTAGAACGATTGTGATTCACTTTATAGTTGCAACAAATTTTGAAGCCAGACCTTTAATAGATTTTTTTAAATTAAAAAAAAAGATCCATATAGAAGAATTTCAGATATTTAATAACGAAGAAATCTCACTGACTGTGTCTGGCATTGGAAAAATATTTTCTGCATTAGCTGTTGCTCATACATACTTTCAATTTGGTAAAAAAAAAAATCAAATTTGGATAAATTTTGGTTTGGCAGGACATAAAAATCTTAAAATAGGTAAATTAGTGTTAGTTAACAAGATTATAGATAGTAATTCAAACTTTACATTCTTTCCTTTTTTTCACAAAAAATTCAATTTTGAAAAAAAAAATTGCACAACTTATGATCGACCAGACACTAACTATAATGATTCACTATCAGATATGGAAGCAAGTGGTTTTTTTGGAGCTGCAAGCAAGTATTCTACAACTGAATTTATTCATTCTTTTAAGATTATTTCTGACAATCAGAATGAATCCATAAATTTTCGTGATGAAAAAATAATCTATAGAATTATATCTAAGCAAATGAAGAATATAAATTCACTAGTGAAAGAAGTAAATCTGTTAAAAAAAAAATATTTTTCTGAAATTGCACATATAGATCAAGAAATTAGTAAAATTTTTGAAAAAGTAAATTTTACATTCTCTGAAAAAGAGCAGTTCAAAAAAATTTTTCGATTACACTTACTAGAAAACCCTAAACTAGAAAGCAATTTAATTGATTTTTCATGTGATGCTAAAACTAACATTAAAAAATTAAGGCAATATCTTAAAATATGAATTTTGACAATATTTATCTTGAAGAAGAAATAACAGAGTTAACGGAAACAAAAAGAATTTTGAATAATATAAATTATCAAAATATTGTAACTTGTAAAAATTACAAAGAAATTTTTAATCCTAAAAATCAGAACTTCAGAATACAAAAATTAAATCCTTCAATTATTTTAGCAAAAAAAAAAAACAACTTTGTTTTAGAAACACCTAAAAATTTTACAATTGGATACAAAAAAAATTTTTACTTTTCTCATATGTTCAATTGTATTTTTGATTGTAAGTATTGCTTTCTGCAGGGAATGTTTAATTCACCAAATTTTGTTATATTTGTCAATTATAACGATTTTATCCAAGAAATTAAAATGATTGCCAACAGTACCAATGAAAAATTCTGTTTTTTTTCTGGATATGATTGCGATAGCTTAGCATTTGAAAGAATTACAGGTTTTATAAAATATTTTTTGGAACATTTTAAAAATTTAAATAATGCATATTTAGAGGTTCGTACAAAAAGTGTAAATATTGATTTTTTTAAGAAAAAAAAAGTATTGGAAAATGTAATCATAGCCTTTAGTCTTAATCCTCAAGTAATAATTGATCAATTTGAAATCAAAACTCCAAACCTTGAAAAAAGACTTAAAGCAATGATTTCTCTTCAAAATAATGGTTGGAAAATAGGGTTAAGATTTGACCCAATTATCTGGATTAAAAATTATAAGAAACATTATAGAGACTTTTTCAAAAAAATTTTTGAAAGTTTAGATAAAGAAAGAATTCACTCAATTACACTTGGAGGGTTTAGAATGCCTAAATCATATTTTAAAAAAATGTTAAAAATCTATCCTAACGATCCATTTTTTCTTAAAAACTATCTTTATGAATTTGAACAATCACAAAAAAAGGAAAAATACAAAAAAAATGCCATCAACTTTTGCTTGGATGAAATAAAACAATATATAGAAAAAGAAAAGATTTTTTTAAATTAAAACTTTCTATCTTTAATTTTAAAGGGTTTACATGTAAACCCTAATGAACTTTGATTTTCTTCGTCATTTCTTCGAAATTTTAGCATTAACTCACCAGAATATCTTCCAATAATTCCGCTTACCTTTCCATATGAGTCAGGATAAAGTTTAACATTATCAGCACGCCAAGAAATATTAGAATCCGTAACTTTAATATCGTCTGCAAAAAAAGAAAGACCACCAAGTTCAATTTTCTTTTTATGATAAAAAGATCTTTAACATCAAGTTTTGAATTATAATTATTTGTACACAACAAATTTATTTCTAAAGAAAAAACAAATCTTGGAATTAGGATTAAAAAGAAAATATATCTTAGCATAACAGAATAATTTCAAAAAAAAAAAAATTTCAATTTTAATTTTATTTCTTATTTGAACATCAAATTACTTTTATAGTAAATTATTTATAAAAAATGTGGAAAAAAAATATATATATAAAAGGAAATTTAGATCCATTTTCTTTAAATAGGACTAAAATAGACCTTTATTTTGACTGTCAAAAATGTTTTTACTTAGATCAAAGATTTGGAATCAAAAGACCACATGGAACACCGCTGGTCATAAATAATATAATTATTGACAAATTTAAGGAAGAATTAAATATATTTAGATCTGAGCAAAAAGTTCACCCAGAAATATTAAAACTTAAAAAAAATTATATTCCTTGCAACTTAAGTCTAATAAATTATTGGAAAAATCCATTTAAAGGCATTAGGTATCTTCATAAAAAAACGAACTTTTTACTTACAGGGGCAATTGATGACATCTGGGTCAATCAAAATTTGCAGAGCTATCATCCTGTAATCATAAAAAGCACATCCAAAAAACAAGAAATCACCATTGATAATATTTGGCAAGGGTATTGGAAACAATTGTCATTCTATTCATATCTATTATCTAATAATTCTCTTGAAATACCGAATAGTGGAATTTTTTTTTATATTAATACAGTAACTAATCCAAAAAAATTTGAGAATACACTTAATTTTAATTTTTTACTTTTCGAAAAAGAATTAGATTTAAACTGGATTGAAAGTTCACTGCAGGATATTTATCAAATTCTTAATGATGATAAAATTCCAATAGGATCTCGCAAATGTAAATTTTGCAATTACCATTTAAATGTAAAAAGCAAACTAGATGAAAAACTTTGAAATTATTAAACTTCTTTCTTCATCAAATTCAAGAATTTTTAAAGAAGAAGTAATTCTTAAAGAAATGGATAACCAAAATGAAATTTTTTTTGAGGGTATGACTTTTGCCTACAATAAACTTTTAACATTTGGCATAAAAAAGGTTCCAGAAGCAATATCTGAAGGCACTGGCCTTAATTGGCAAGAATTTAAATCATTAGCTAATGATTTAGTAGATAGAAAATTAACTGGGCACGCTGCAAGAGATAAAATAATTTACATAATGAATAAATCTCAGAAAAATGAGTGGAATTTTTTTTTTAGGAGAATTTTACAAAAAGATATGCGATGTGGATTATCAGAGAAAACAATTAATAATGTTGCAAAAAAAAACAATCACACAAAATATTTAATTCCAGTATTTTCTTGTCAATTAGCTCAAGATAGTGAATTACACCAAAAAAAACTTATAGGGAAAAAAATTTTAGAAGTTAAATTGGATGGTGTTAGAGCAATCTCAATCTTATATCCAAATGGTAATGTCGATATCTTTAGTAGAAATGGAAAGGAATTAAACAATTTTGAAAATATAAAAAATCAATTGAAAAAATCAATTTTAAAAAATCCAATTAAGATTCCCATAGTCTTAGATGGTGAAATTATTAGTAAAAATTTTCAAGAACTTATGAAACAAATACATAGAAAAAATTCAGTTCAAAATGATGATGCCACATTATACCTATTTGATATTCTCCCATTTGAAAATTTTAAAAATGGGATTGATGAAAACCCTAACGAAAAGAGGATTGAAATTCTAAAAAAATGGTTTAACGAATCTGAAAGTGATAATAATAAAATCAAATTACTTGATCAAACAATTGTTGATCTGGAAACCCCTGAAGGATTAGAAAAGTTTAAGAAATTTAACAATAATGCATTAATAGAAGGTTACGAAGGAATTATGATTAAAGAACCTTCTTCTTACTATGAATGTAAAAGATCAACTAGCTGGCTAAAATCAAAACCGTTTATAGAAATATCCCTAGAAGTTAAAAGTTATGAAGAAGGAACAGGAAGAAATAAAGGTAGATTAGGCGCCATCATTGCTGAGGGTCAAGATAATAACAAATTTTTTAAATTAAATATTGGATCAGGTTTTACTGATAAACAAAGAATTGATTTTTGGGAAAAAAAAGAAACTCTTATTGGGAAAATAATTGAAATTAGAGCTGATGCCATTACTAAAAATCAAGATGGGGAATACTGGAGTTTGAGATTTCCCAGATTTAAAACTTTTAGAGGATTTGATGCCAAAGAAAAGATGTAAGTTATTATTTTTAATAATTATTTTTACAATTATTTCATGTGAAACTCCTGAAGACAAAAGATTTTTTGGACAAATAATAGGTTCTGCAGTTGGTGCTTATGTGGGAGGAAAATTTGGCTCAGGCACTGGAAAAGATTTATCAATTATATTTGGTGGAGCAGCAGGATTTTTAATTGGAGGAAAATTAATGGATATTCTTAGCCAAGAAGAGAGTGACCAATTTAGCCAGGTTATTGAAGAATCACTTGATGAAAACCCTGATAATGTAACAAATGAATGGATGAGTGAGTCTAATAAAGAAATTAAAGCCGAAGTCACTCCATTAAACCAATATGAAATAAAAGATCATATATGCAGAGACTTTAGAAAAATAATAACAAAAAATGGAAGGCAAATTGAAGAAGAATCGACTGCTTGCAGAGATGCTAATGGCAACTGGAAACTAATTTAGTTGAGAACTATAAATCTTAATCATTATTGGCAATAGCACTATGGATGCCAAAAGTGTCATTGACAAACTTATAAATAACATTATTCCCATAGATGAGGTTCCATTGTGTTGAGATATTGCAAGTGTACTAAAAGACAAAATTGTTGTAACACCACTAAACAAGATTGCTTTTGGTGTATTACTTGAAATTACACTCTCTAACTTACGTAATTCTAAAAATCTTCTTAAAAAATATATGGGATAAGAGATTCCAAGGCTATAAAGCAATGGTAATGCAATCATATTTGCAAAATTAAAATCTATATCAAATAAAATCATTAAAAACAGTGTCATTATTGTTGCAATTAGTAGTGAGCATAAACAAAAAATAACAAAAACTAATCTCTTAAAAATCACAAAGATAAATATGAGAAGAAAAACAATAGATATTGTAAAAGCTTTTATAAAAGAATGGATAACTATTTCACCAGCATAATATTGAACTATTGGCATACCAGTCGCAAGAGGGAAATAAATCTCAACATCTTTGACAAAGTTTTTTAAGTTTTCCTTTTTGGAAACATCTGTAGATGGAAAAATTTCAACTCTATAAAAACTCGAATCTGAAAAGTATCTTTTTTTATAATATTCAGGCAAAGATTCAACATTTTTTTCTTCAATATCTCCAAAACTTTGAATTTTTTTTATTAGTACGCCAAAATCATTAAAAAAAAGATCCTGCATCACCAGGTAAGAATTTTTATCATTAATACTATAAACATCTATTTGATCTAGTAATTTTTTAGCAATCATTGATGATTTATCAATATCCAATGATGAAATCATATTTAAATATCTTTTTAATCTGTCAAACTCTGAAATGTTTGAATAAAATTTAGAGTTTGAGCTAGATAACAAAAACTTCAAATAATCTAGATCATCTGATTGATAATTCTTCACAATATCATTGTATGAAAAAAATGACTTTATATTCTCACTTTTTCTTAACTCATCTAGTTTTATGAAACTAGATTCATCATCTTTATGAATTAGTGTGGAAATCACGTAATCGGATGTTGGGTTATTTTCTATCAACTCTTTGGCTAAAATAACTGAGCCCAATTTCTGGTCTTTAAGATTTAATGCATCAGAATCAAAAGCAATCTTTTTAGCAGATAATAAAGTGAAAGAAACAATCAGAAACAAAAGAAAAAATATATAGGTTTTATTTTTAATCACGTATGTAATGAAAATAAAATATTTTGCATTCATAACCTGATCTTTTTTAACATTTCTTTTTTTAATTGAAAATTCTTTGAGTAAGGATGGCAACAATATTATATTAGTTGATAGACCAATTACTAAACCAATAAATGAGATTATTCCAAGTTCTGACAAACCTGTATAATCTGTTGTCATAAATGACAAAAAACCAATCATAGATGGAATGGCTGCGATAAAGAGAGTGTTAAAAATACTTAAAACATTATTTTTTATTATTTTTTCTAAATTATAAAAATTTTTATTCTCAATGATTCTTGAACAAATTTGAATTCCAAAATCAACTGACAAACCAATGAATAAAACCGCAAATGCCACAGATATTAGGTTTAAAGTCCCTACAAAAAACGTACTAAGCCCCATAGTAATCAAAAGCCCAGATAAAATAGAAATTATAAGAGATAAAATTATTTTTAGATTTCTAAATGCCAACCACAAAACAAATCCAACCAAAATTATGCTCAAAAAACCAGCATAAATAGCATTATGTGCAACAGAACTAACTTCTTCATGATCAATCATTAAACCACCAGTAAAATCAATTTTAACGCGATCTTCATAAAGGGTTTGAAAGGATTTTAAAAAAGAATAAAACTCATCAAATGAATTTTTCTTTAAATATGAATCAGAAACTCCAATTATTAAAAAGCATTCAATCTCACTTGACGTTTGAAGAATTTCAGTCCAATTCACTATAGTTTTATTTTCAAGCGAATTAGAAAATTTGCTTAAAATTTTGTCAAATTTTTTAAGATTGGTTTGATATTCATCTTCATTTTTGAGGGTTAATTCAAGAAGATTATTAAATCCTTCTAGTTTTGGATTGTTATTTATCTCTGAGAGAAAAGGTTGATAAGTGTAAAGCTCATTAATAAATTCATCTTTTTGTATTTGATTAAGTAAATTAAAGAAATTTTGAGTTAGAGAAGTATCTAGAGTTGGTGAATAGGCAAAAGTAATTTCTTTCCTATTTCGTAATTCTTTTAGAATTTTACTTGATATTTCATTAACATAATCAGTATTTTTTCCAATCACTCTAATTAATATGTTATTGTTTAAGATAGGAAATTCTTTTTTAAGGTTGTTGTGATTTATTTTAAACTCTAGGTTCTCATTAATAAGAGATTCAGTAGAAGTATTAATTTCTAAAAATTTTAAAGTACAAATGAATGAAATAATGCTAAAAATAAAATAGAGGAAAATTGTTATTTTTGAGTGTTTTAATGAAATTTCAAAAAGTTTGCTCATACTCTAATGATTATTAGCAAATTTAAATTTTTTTTCTTTAAAAAAAAATATAATTCTTTAGTAAGATTTAAAAAATGGACTTATTTGTTGGTATTACGATAGAAAAAATCTCAGACACAGGCTTTTCTAATGAAAAATATAAAATTAAGAAATTAAAAACAATTTCAGGAAATGTTCATGCAGTCATAGTTAATCTTGATGATGAAAAATCAGAAATGTTAGTTGCATTATCTATTTTACAAGATAAAACTAGATTTAGGTCATTAAAATAATCATTTGTTAATTATTAAGAACGTTTTATATTTATGAGAATATTTAGTTTTACTGTTTTTTTTATAATTTTAAATTTTCTTCAATCAGAAGTCTTTGCTCATGGACCAACTAGACAAAAAGTTTCCCAATCAATGAATGTCAACGCTGAAATAATGATGGTATGGAAAATAATTAGTAATTTCAAAGAATTTAATTGGAACCCTGAAATCGTTGAAACAATTGCGGAAAGTAATAATGTTGGATCTGAAAGAATTTTAAAATTCAAAGATGGAAAGAAAATTACTCAAAAACTTGAAAAGATTAATGAAGAAAAAAAAATTATTTCATGGCGCATCACTGAAACAGATAATGATATCTTACCTGTAAACAGCTATGGTGCAAAGATTAGCGTTAAATTAGAAGAAGATGGAACCACGAATATCAATTACAAAGCAGGTTTCTACAGAGGATTTATGGGGAATGACCACCTGAAGAATTAAATGATGAAAATTCTAAAAAGAAAGTTTCAAAATTCATAAAAAAATCTCTTGAAGGTTTGAAGAAAATTGCAGAAAAGAATTAATTTTTTTTTTATTTTTTTTTTTTTTTTTAAAATTCCAAAAAATATTGATAATTTTTAAAACGATATAGCACGAATTAAAAAAAAAGAGAGTAATAAATT
>CAZAFN010000039.1:0-7331 GCA_964484795.1 uncultured Alphaproteobacteria bacterium
TAGCTAAGTACGGACGGGATAACCGCTGAAAGCATCTAAGCGGGAAGCCTCCCTCAAAACTAGGTATCCCTTGAGAGTCGTGGAAGATTACCACGTTGATAGGCTAGGCGTGGAAGTATGGTAACATATGAAGCTAACTAGTACTAATAACTCGAATGAACTTTATTTTACTTCTCAAACTTTTTTTGTACATTAAAAAAACTGTGTTTTTATGGTCTGGTGGTTATGGCGAGGGGAGAACACTCGATTCCATTCCGAACTCGACCGTGAAAACCCTCAGCGCCGATGGTACTTTGCCTTAAGGCACGGGAGAGTAGGTCGCTGCCAGGCCTTAAAAACACAGTAAATGAATTTTGATTAGCGCGGGGTGGAGCAGCCTGGTAGCTCGTCAGGCTCATAACCTGAAGGTCGCAGGTTCAAATCCTGCCCCCGCAACCAATTTGCGAGTTACTTCTGTTAATAATATTTGTTTTAAGTTAATTTTATAAGCATTGATATTTGTATTTTCCTTTATTTAATTTTTTTTTTACTATTTCTAATTCCGAATTGCTTATTGGCTTTCTAGTAATGGCTTTTGTATCATCTTGTTTAATGCAATTATTCGATCTAACATTTTTTTCTTTGATCAAATTCAGCGTTTTTCCAAGAAGTATGCAGCCATTTCTGTAAACGGTAACTCTCAAAGATGGGTAATTGCAATTTTTTTTAAATTTGTACCATTCACTTATAATTATATTTCCAGCATCGTAATCTTCTGTCATAAAGTGAACTGTATTCCCGACTTTGTCGTCATTTAGAACTGCCCACTCAACTGCACAAGAACCTCTGTATTTTGGCAATAATCCTGGATGAATGTTAATGATACCAATTTTAGTTGCATTAATAATTTTAGAATTTAGTTTTCTCGGTGTGCCAATATTTACCAAAACACTAAGTTGCAATTTATTAATTAATTTTTCACATTCAGAGCTATTATGATTTTCCACAAAGTGAGATGGTGGTAGTTGATCTGAAGAGAAATTTATTTTTTTTGCAAACCAATCGTCAGTTTTTTTAAAAGCTCCATTTGTTCTATCATTCCATATTTTTTTGTTTTTTTCTGATTCGGTTTTCTTATCGAAAATAATATGTAAATCATCAACACCGTAAGTTCTACATGAACTTACGTAAAATGAAAGAAGAGGGTTGTCAGCAGTTGACAATAAACCAATTTTTAATTTTTTCATTTTTTCTTTTGCTTCGAATCACATTTTTAAAATTATTTTATATTTTTAACTCACGACATTTAAAGACTTAAAAAACATTGAGTAAATTATAAAGCAAAAATAATAATAACTCTATTTTTTTGTTTTCAAGGTGTGAAATTCATGATATGAATGTCATATGGATTTAAATGTAAAAAAATCAAAAAAAATTCATTTTTTTTCAATCCTTGAAAAAAAAGAGATAATTTCACAAAGCAGACTAGCAAATAAAGTGCTTATTTCTCTTGGTATGGTTAACTCCCTTTTAAAAAAAGCCATATCAAAAGGGTATGTAAAGGCTAAAGCAGCTCCATATAAACGTTATGTTTACTATCTTACAAAGCAAGGTTTTACTGAAAAATCTAGATTAATTAGAGAGTACCTTGAAAGTTCCTTGGTTTTTTTTAAACAAGCAAAGAAAAACTATTCTAAAATATTAAACGATTTAAAAAAAAAAAAAAAATCAAATTATTTTAGTAGGTGACGGTGATCTTTGTGATATATGCAAGCTATCTGCTTTACAAGAAAACTTAGAGATAAGTGGGCATTTAAAATTAAATAATTCAAAAAAACTAGAATATGTTTTTAATAAAACTACTAATAAAAGTGAAAATATTGCATTTGTTATTGTTGATTCTAGAAACCCTCAGCTCATATATGATTTACTTTTTAAGTCTATTAAATCAAAAAACATTTATAGTCCAAAATTTCTTCACATCTCCAAAAATTACACAGTTAAAAAATGAAAAAATATTACGTTGTTCATACAAAAGCAAATCAAGAAAAAAAAGCAATGTTTAATCTAGAAGCTCAAGGCTTTAATGTTTGGATACCTTGTTTTAATAGTGGTGTAGTTAAAAAAAAAACACAAAACAAAACTTTTTTATTCCCTGGTTATATTTTTGTATTAATAGATCTTCTTGAAGATAACTGGATTAAGATTAATTCAACGTATGTAGTCAAATATTTGATTACATCTAATGGATTACCAAAAGAGGTTTCATTATCTAATATAAGTTTAATAAAAAAAGTCATTAACGGTAAGTTACTAAATATTAATGATACCGTAAAAGTTCTTTCGGGAAAACTGACCAATAAAAAGGGTAAAATAGTTGAAATGTGCTCTAGGGATAGGGTAAGGCTATTATTAGAAAGCTTGAGTGGAAAGATAACTACAATACTTTATAAAAAAGAGTTGTATAAAGTTTAAATAATTTTTTTTATTTCTGAAAATTTATTAGTTTTCGGACTGCGGTAGCTATTGCAATTCAAATCAGAAAAAAAAATTAAAAAACATTTAAGAAGGTCAATATATTCTCTTAAAGAAATTCCTCTAGGGAAAGAGATATCTAAAGATAATTTAATTTTGTTTAGACCCGTCTCAAATAAAAAATATACTTGGAAAAAAAACAAAGAAAAAATTGCTTCTGGATCACTTATTAAAAAGTAGCATATCTAAATTTAGACAACTTTAATACGAAAAATAAAAATTAAAAATATGTGTGGTATTGGAGGATTTTATGATTTTGAATCTAACGGATTCACATCAAAAAACATTTTTCTTTTACTTGATAGTTTAAAAAAAAGAGGTCCCGAGGGCACTTCATGGTTAGAGATAGATTATGAAAATAATTATAAATGGATCGTTGAGAAAGAAAAAAACTATCCTAAAAATTTAAAATTTGCAATGGGGTGCAGTCGCTTAGCAATAAACGACAAATCTTCACGAGGACTGCAACCTTTATCTAATAATCAAGGATATATTTGGGTTTCATTAAATGGCGAAATATTCAACTTTATTGAAATAAAAAAAGAATTAGCTTCTTTGGGGTTTATTTTTAAAACTGATACGGACACGGAAGTCATTGTTTATGCCTATGAGAAATGGGGAATTGATTGTTTAAAGAAATTTAATGGACAGTTTGCTATCTCAATTTTTGATAGATTAAAGAACAAAATAATTTTATGCAGAGATAGGCTTGGAATAGTTCCTTTATATTATTTTTTTGATAAAAAAAAATTATTTTTCGCAACCGAGATCAATTCTATTTTAAGAAGTATCAATATTAAGCTATCCATTAATGAAAGAAAAGCTTCTGCTATAATAGGCTTGCCTTACAAGCTTCATGATTTTCATAATCACACATTAATTAAAGAAATTAAATGTGTAAGTCCATCAGAGATCATTGAGATTAATCTTACAAAAAAGGAAATGTTTAAGAAAATTTATTGGAATCCATCCGATATTGAAAAAGACCGCAAAATAAATTATTTAGGTTTAAAAGATCAACTTCGCTATCTTTTAGAAGATTCAGTAAAAATAAGACTAAGAACAGATAGAAAACTAGCATTTATTATTTCAGGTGGTGTTGATTCCCCTTCTGTCTTAGGGATAGCAAAGAAAAAGTTCAATATTCAAACTGATACCTTCAGCTTAGATTTGCCTGATAAAAGATTTAATGAAAATAAAGCTATAGAAGAGGTTTTATCAAACCTTTCAATTAAAAATAATTTTTTGAAAGTAAATGAAGATATCTTCATTGAGAATTTATATGAAGTAATTAATAATATGGACCAACCTCTTTCAACTCCAAATGCAGTTCTCCACAATTATATGGCTAAAGAGATTGAAAAAAGTGGTAATAAAGTTGTCTTAAATGGTGTAGGAGGTGATGAGGTTTTTTTTGGGTACCATGACCATTTTTTATATTTTTTGAATTATCTAAAAAAAGAAAATAGGGATAGATTTATATATGAAAAAAATATTTGGATTAAAGACCATAATAGGTCTGAAAAGTTATTCACTGATTTTAGTAATTTTATTTTCAAAGAAACAAATTATAGCCCAGATTTTCTTGCTAGAAGTAGAGGATATGATTATAGGTGTTTAATTAAAGATCAAGATATTATTAAGAATTACTTGGTTTCTAATCTTGAATTTGATGTTAAAGAAAAACAAATCTTTGATTTGACCAAATCAACATTGCCACACTCTATAAAAATGGATGATAATTGTTATTTTTCCAATGCAATAGAAGCAAGACAACCATTTTTAGATTATAGAATTGTAGAGTTAGGTTTAAAAATTCCTGAAAAATTTCTTGTAAACAAAGGTTTTTCAAAATTTATATTAAGACAATCCATGAAAGCTTACATTCCAAAATCCATCAGATTAAATAAAAAAAAGATTGGACTAAACCTTCCAATTGATAAATGGATGAATCTTAAAGTTAGTAGGTGGATAACAAAAAATTTGAATAATAAAAATAATTTAATTTTTGATTATTCGTGTTACGATTCGATTCAAAAAATAGTAGATGAGCATAAGAAAAAAAAAAATAATCATAATTTAAAGATTTGGGATCTGTGTTTGCTAAATGAATGGCTTCAAAAAAATAAATTATTTTTAAATTAATGCGATGAATAAAAATCACAGATGGGACACTAAAGAATACGAAGATAGAGCTAAACAATTATTTAGAACTGAACTTCACAAACTATACCCATCTGAAGCTTGGGCCTTATTTCCTACATTGCCAGAGTGTAAGAATGTTCTTGATTTAGGTTGTGGGAACGGTGCAATGTCATCTATTTCGAAAAAAATTTCTCCTA
This sequence comes from uncultured Alphaproteobacteria bacterium, assembly GCA_964484795.1. Taxonomy (GTDB): domain Bacteria; phylum Pseudomonadota; class Alphaproteobacteria; order Methylaequorales; family Methylaequoraceae; genus CAZAFN01. The sequence continues at coordinate 4,857 of CAZAFN010000039.1, forward strand.
AAATAAAATATACTGGAGTAGATCATCAAGAGAAAATGATTAATGAGGCAAAAATCGTTTTTCCACATTCAGAGTTTTATTTCAAAAATCTTGAAAAATTCTTGCTTACTTGTGGAAAGTTTGACTGTCTGATGAGTTGGTCAGTTCTTAAGTCTTTTGAAAATTGGAAAGACCTAATTGGTATGATGATATCTAAAGCCGAAAGATATGTTATTTTTGATTTAAGAGTGGCAAATACAGAAAAAAATTACTTTGATAGAGATATATGTTGGGCTGATTACGGAGGTATTAAAGGACCTATTATGTATTTAAATTATAAAACCCTAAAAAAAAGTATATTGGAATTTAAAGAAAATCTTAGTGATGTAAAAATAGTTTCATATCAAAGTGAGTGGGGAAAATTTGTTCATTTAAAAAAAGGTTTAAATCCAGAAACGTTTTTAGTTACTTGCATCCTAAAAAAAAAAAATAATAATAAGAGTTTTAAGATATTTGAGAGATTGCCTGGTAATTTGTTAAAATAAGATTATGGCTGATAAAAAAATAGACAAGATTTTTGGTAGCAATGAAAAAGTCTCTGATTTCTCTTTTAATGAAAGAGTAGCTGATGTCTTTGATGATATGGTCTCAAGAAGTGTTCCAATGTATAAAGAGACAATGTTAGCATCGGTTGATCTCGGAAAGCATTTCATAAAACAAAATACAAATATCATAGATATTGGTTGTTCAACTGGCACTTTATTAAATCTTTGTTCTCAAACATATGGCGGAAATAAATTTAATTTTATTGGAATTGATTCATCACAGGCAATGTTAAATAAAGCAAAGAATAAAATAAAAGGTTCAAAAAATTTTTCCAATATTAAATTTAAACATCAAGATATAGAAAAATCTATTGACATTTCAAATGCTTCACTGATCTTTATGAACTATACTCTTCAATTTGTAAGACCCCTAAATCGTCAAAAATTAATAAAAGAAATTCACAAAGGGCTTAACGAAAATGGTGCTTTTATTCTCATTGAAAAAGTTTTGGGAAATGATTCATTATTTAATAGAATTTATATAGACCTATATTTTAAGTATAAATCAAGTGTAGGTTATTCAGATAAAGAGATAAAAAAAAAAAGAGAGGCTTTAGAAAATGTTTTAATACCCTATAGGATTGATGAAAATATTGAATTACTAAAGTCATCTGGTTTTGAATCTGTAGATATATTTTTTAAATGGTTTAATTGGTGTGGAATTGTTGCAATAAAAAAAAATGATTAGTAAAGCTATAATTATTGAAGCTCGAACAAATTCAAAAAGATTTCCTAATAAAACAATTAAAGAAATCTGTGGTAAACCGACAATCCAACTCCTAATCGAAAGGGTAAAAACATTAACTGAAATTAATCACATTGTTTTAGCAACTACAAAGAATTCCTGTGATGATCAGTTAATTAAAATTGCTGAAAATGAAAAAATAAAATATTTCAGGGGAAGTGAAGATGATGTTTTAGGAAGAATATTAAGTGCTGCTAGTTTTTTTAAAATTGATCAAATTATAAGTGTTCCAGGTGATTGTCCACTTATTGACCCAGGTTGTATTAAAAATGTTGTTAAACTTTTCAATGATTTTTCATATGATTATGCATCAAGCGCACTTTCAGAAACATATCCAATGGGAATGGAAACGCAGGTTTTTTGGACAAAAACTTTAATGAAAGTTGATAAGTTAACAAAAAGGCCTGAAGATAGAGAGCATGCCACACAATTTATTTATAATAATCCGAATTTGTTTAAGATTTTGAAAGTTAAAGCACCAAAAAATCACACTAGGCCAAACTACTGCCTAGTGCTTGACGAGCCAGAGGATTTTCAATTGATAAAAAAAATTTATGAAGAATTTTATGAAAAAAAAAAATTTTTTTCGTTAGATGATATTATTTTTTACTTAGATCAAAACCCAGAATTATTAAAAATTAATAGTAAAATTTCAAGATCAGATGTGAGCCGGGGTGTACCTAAGAAATAGTTTAAAGTAAAAGATTGATTATTTTTACTTAGTTAAAATGTAATAATGTATGAATAAAAAATTAGCAATGTTAGGCGGTAAGCCAATAATTAATGAACCCCTTCAAAAGTATAAATCAATTTCGTTGAAGGAAAAAAAAGCTGTTATTGAAATAATAGATTCAGGTTGTCTCTCCGGTTTCTATGGAAGTTGGGAAGAGGGCTTTTTAGGCGGACCTAAGATTCAAGAATTTGAAAAAGAATGGTCAAAAAAGTTTAAGACTAAACATACTATCTCAGTTAATTCAAATACCTCTGGCTTATACTGTGCTATAGGGGCAATTGGACTTTCTCCAGGCGACGAGGTTATAGTTCCTTGTACAACAATGTCTGCCACATCAATGGCACCATTAGTTTACGGAGGCATTCCAGTTTTCGCAGATATTGATCCGGACACATTCTGCATTGATATAAAAA
>CAZAFN010000040.1:0-7121 GCA_964484795.1 uncultured Alphaproteobacteria bacterium
AGCAAGCGACTGTTAATCGCTGGGTCACAGGTTCGAGTCCTGTCGCCGGAGCCATCAGATATGAAAATATTTATTAGTGGAATTGCAGGTTTTCTAGGAAGTCATTTAGCTGATGAGTTCATAAAAGAAGGTCATCAAGTTGTTGGTTGTGACAACCTTATAGGTGGTGAATTAGATAATGTGCCGTCTGAAGCTCAATTTTACCAGTACGATTGTTGCTTCAGAAATTCAATGCTTAAAATCACCAAAGATTGTGATATTTTGTACCATACAGCAGCTACTGCTTATGAAGGTTTGTCAGTTTTTTCTCCACATTTAATATCTCAAAACATAGTAACGGGTTCTGTATCACTTTTTAGCGCTGCAATTGAAAACAAAGTAAAAAGAATAGTATTTTGTTCTTCTATGGCAAGATATGGCACAAATAAAATTCCATTTAAGGAAGATTACAAGCCATCACCTCAAGATCCATATGGAATAGCAAAGGTTGCTGCAGAAGATATTTTAAGAAATTTGTGTGAAGTACACAACACTGAATACGTCATTGCTGTACCTCATAATATTATTGGACCTCGGCAAAAATATGATGATCCTTACAGAAATGTTGCATCAATAATGATTAATCTTATGCTTCAAAAGAGACAACCAATAATTTACGGAACTGGTGAGCAAAAAAGATGTTTTTCATATATTGATGATGATTTGTTTTGTCTTAAGGAAATGGCCATAAATCCAAATGTTGTCAAACAAATCATCAATATTGGTCCTGATGAAGAATTCATTTCCATCAACCAATTAGCTGAAAAAATTGCAAACCATCTACAATTCAATCTTAATCCAACATACGTTAAAGATAGACCTCAGGAGGTTTTAAAGGCAACATGCAGTGCTAATAAGGCAAGAAAACTCTTAAATTATAAGACTAAAACAAAATTAGATGAAGGTTTAAAAAAAATGATTAATTACATCAAAAAAAAAGGAACTAAAAAATTTCGTTATCACCTAGATATAGAGATTATAAATTCTCTTACTCCAAAAACATGGAAAGAAAAACTTTTTTAAACTTATGACTAAAGTTAGTTTTGTCTGTCCAATTTTTAACAAGATTAGATATTTGTCTGAAGTCTTACATTCAATTCGCAGTCAAATTGGCAGTTTTGAAAAAGAATATATTTTTATTAATGATGGATCAACAGATGGATCATTAGAATATTTAAAAAAGAACACTAGGAATTGGAAAAACGTTAAAATTTTAAATCAATCTAACAAAGGTCCGTCAAATGCAACACAAAAAGGAATAATTGAATCTACCGGAGATTTTATTAAATTAGTTGGTGGTGATGATATAATGTCGCCAGAATGTACTAATTTGCTATTAAAATTAATTAATAAATCAAAGTCTGTAGCCATTTTTAGTAGATATGAACTAGTCGATAATTTTAAAAAAATTAAATTTGACAAACAGAGTCCTAAAAACCTTCGAACCATCAGCAATCCCTTATATCAAACCATAAAATCAAGTTTTTCAGGTACAACCCCTACTCTATATTGCAAAAAAGCAATTAACAAATCAGGTGGATGCAATATAAATCTGTTTGTAGAAGATTTTTCATTGGTTTTAGGAATTTCTAGATTTGGTAGTTTTAGCTTCATAGATAATACAACCTCATATGGTCCAAAAAATGACGAAAATAGAATAATGATTGGGAAAAAAACTCAATTGATTCATGATTATAATGCTGCGCTCTATTATTTTGTAAAAGAAAATACCGATATTTCACCATACATAAAAATCACAGCTTGCAAAAAATCACTTGGAAGAACAGAGAAATGGGCAAGAAGAATTTTAAAAAAATCAATTTTTAATAAAATGAATTTTTTGAAAGTTAAATTCTATCTTAGAAAAACAAACCTTCTTGAACTCATAAAAGAATCATGTATATATTTTTACGACAAAGTTAATGAAAACGAGATACGTTATAAGTTGAATTAGTTTCATTCACCTTGGTTCATTAACAATCCTTTATTTCTGGATATATCAATCATTTTCAAGAAAAACATAACTGAAAGGAAAAAGTAAAGAATATTTAACATCAAGATCATTTTAATTGATTTAAAACTAATCAAATTATCAATTAATATTGATCGCATAGATTCAAAAATATGTACTGGCGGTAAAAAAATTGCAATATTTTGCATAATCTGAGGTAGCGAATTCAATGGATAATAAACACATGAAAATGGTAAAAGAATAAATATCAGTGCCCAAGCAAGTTCTTCAAAGGCATGCCCATATCTTAAAACAAGTCCTGAGACAAAGAATCCTATTGTCCAACCAATAATAATAAGGTTAAAGAAAAAAAAAATCAGATAAAAACCAAGTTCAAAGAGATGAAATTGAAAAAAATAATTTGCCATAAAAACAGCGGGCGTTAAACCAACAATGGTTCTTATTGCACTGATTAAAATTAAACTTATAACCATTTCGTAATTTTTTAATGGAGTTATGAATAAATTTGAAAGATTTCTAGACCATAACTCTTCTAAAAAAGACATCGTAAGTCCCAACTGTCCCCTAAATAAAATGTCCCATAGAACGACTGCTGACAAAATGATATTTAAAGCACTCCAAACACCAAAATTATTATTAGAAATCAAAAAATTGGTGAAAAATCCCCAAAAAAGTATCTGAACTGATGGCCAATAAAAAATACTGATTAATCTTGGAATGGAACCAAATGAAATAGTTTTATATCTCATTAACATTGCAAAAATTCTTTGAAACATCAGCCTTCCCCCAAAAAAAGCTCTTGTATTGATGAGTAATTATTTTTGTTCAACAAATCACTAATATCGCCATTTTCAACAATTTCACCTTCCCTTAATATAATTATATATGAACACATCTTTTCAATTTCTTGAAGATTATGTGATGTAAGTAAAATTGATGAATTGTTTTCCTCTTGATAATTAATTAAATAATTTCTTACAAACATAGAAGTTTCAGGATCAAGTGAGGCAGTAGGTTCATCTAGAAGTAACAATTTTGGTTTATTTATTAAAGCTTTACACAAACTAACTCTGGTCTTTTGACCTGACGATAATGAGCCAAAACTTTTATCTAATAAATCAACAATCTTAAGTTCTTCTGAAAATTTTGAAATGATGCTTAAATAATTAGATAATCCATAAAGTCGAGAATAAAAAATAAAATTCTGCATCACAGTCATTTTCTTGGGTAGTTCTACATAAGGACTTTGAAAATTAATTTCTTTTAAAATTTCATTTTTTTTTATCCTTAAATCTTTTTCTAAAATAAATATTTCTCCTGAAGAAGGCGTTATTAAACCCATTAACATTCCAAGCAAAGTTGTTTTTCCAGCTCCGTTTTTTCCTAAAATTCCAAAGATTCCCTTTCTATCTAAAGAAAATGAAATGTTCTTAAGCACAAAGTTTTTTTCAAATTGCTTAGATAAATCTTTTACAGTTACAGAGCTATTTTTCACAAAATCATATATAAAAAATTGAATAAATATTTTAAAAAAAAAAAATTTAGATGTTTAAAACTACTTTACTCATTATAAAAATATATTTTTTATTTCAAAAATATAATTATTAATTATGTTTTGCAAAATGATTTAACAAATAATAGGGTTTACTTTTTACCAAAATAAAAATAAATTTCACTTTTTAGTAAAGCTGATCATTTTATTTAAAAACAATGCTTCAATATCAAATTAAAAAAAACTTTTCAGAATGTATTGGGAAAACTCCAATTGTGAAGCTTAAAATTGCTTCAGAAATATCAAAGTGCAATATCTACGGTAAATGTGAGTTTTTAAACCCTGGAGGCTCCGTTAAAGATAGACCAGCTTTTCAGATTATTAAAGATGCAATTAAAAATAAAAAAATAGAAAAGGGAGGAACAATAATTGAAGGGACAGCTGGAAATACTGGAATTGGACTATGCTTGGTTGGGAATTCCCTAGGTATGAATTCAGTAATTGTGATGCCAGAAACTCAAAGTGATGAAAAAAAAGAAATGTTAAAATTATGTGGCGCTGATTTAAAACTTGTGAAAGCTGTGCCCTATTCAAATCCTAATAATTACATTAGATTTTCTGAAACATTATCAAAGAAAATAAAAAACACTCATGGAGTATTATGGGCAAATCAATTTGATAATCTTTCAAATAAAAAGTCACATTATCTAACAACTGGACCTGAAATTTGGGATCAATTATCTGGAAAGATCGATGCTTTTATTTGTTCAATTGGAACTGGTGGAACTCTAGCAGGTGTTTCTAATTTTTTAAAAGAAAAAAAAAAAGACGTTATAATTGGTCTTTCAGATCCATTTGGGTCTGCAATGTATAATTTTTTTTCTAAAGGTGAGCTTAAATCAACAGGATCTTCAATAACAGAAGGAATAGGTCAAGGAAGAATAACTAAAAACTTAGAAAATGTTGAAATTGATGAATGTTTTCAAATTTCTGATTATGAAGCTCTAGAATTAGTCTTTGAAATGATTGCGAAGGAAGGTTTAATTTTGGGGGGATCATCTGGAATAAACATCTTAGGTGCAATCAATCTAGGAAAAAAAATAGGTCCAAACAAAAATATTGTAACTATTTTGTGTGATTATGGAACTAAATATCAAAGCAAAATATTTAATAAAAAATTTTTAAAGGAAAAAAAACTACCTATTCCAAAATGGTTATGATTAATTCTCTAAAAAATTACTTGATTTATCCCAATGAATTAAGAAAAATATTAAAATCTAAATCAACCAAAATAATAGATTGTAGGTGGTTCTTAGGACAACCAAGAAAGGGATTACTTGAATATAGAAAATCTCACATACCAGGCGCCTTTCACTTTGACATGGAAAAAATATCTAATGAAAATACGAATCTTCCTCATATGTTACCTAATAGAAGCAAATTTTTATCTATGATAAGTAAATATGGAATTCTTAAAAAAAATTTAATAGTTATCTATGATCAAAATGGTTTTTTTTGTTCTGCTAGAATTTGGTTTACATTTTTTATTTACGGTTTTAAAAAAGTTAAGATACTTGACGGTGGATTTAAAATTTGGAAAAAAAAAAAATTTACAATTTCAAGATTAATTCCATTAAAAAAGTACAAATTTTCAAAAATTGATGTAATTAAAAATCAAATTATAAAAAAAAATGAAATTAAAATTTTAAAAAAGAAAAAAAAAGAACATTTAATTATTGATGCAAGACCAAAAGACAGATTTCTGGGAAAAACACCCGAACCAAGGCCTGAAATCAAATCTGGTAACATTCCTAAAAGCATAAATATACCATTTAACAAAATAACAGACAAAGAAGGAAGGTTGCTAAATTTTGTTTTTTTAAAAAAGTTCTTTCATAGCCAGATAAAAAAAAAAAAATCTCAAATTATTTGTTCTTGTGGTTCGGGTGTAACTGCTTGCAATATTTTTTTCATTTTAGAGATTTTAGGTATAAAATCAAAAAAACTTTATGATGGTTCGTGGGCTGAATGGGGAAAAAAATAAACACTAAAATTATTCATTTTGGCAGTGATCCAAATATTCATTTTGGGTCCTTGAATGATCCTATTTATAGAAATTCAACTTTAATTTTTCAAAATTATGAATCACTGATAAAAGCTAAAAAAAATAAGTTTTCCACACCCTATTATGGAAGAATTGGAACTTATACTACTCGAAGATTTGAAAAACTTATGAGCAATCTCTATGAAACTGACTTTTCGATAGTTACTAGTTCAGGTTTATCAGCAATAACCATTACCCTACTTGCTTTTCTAAAACAAAATGATGAATTAATTATTACTGAAAATTGTTATGAACCAGTTTATAATTTTGCTACTGATGAATTAAAAAAATTTGGAATTTCTGCAAAATTCTTCAAAACTAATAATTCAGAAAAATTAAAGAATCTCATTAATCACAATACCAAAATTTTGTATATTGAGTCTCCCGGATCATTAAACTATGAGGTCGAAGATTTAACAAAAATAGTTAAAATGGCAAAAAAAAAAAAGGTTTTAACTATAATGGACAATACATGGTCAACATTTGTGGGATGCAATCCTTTAAAATTTGGAGTTGATATTGTTATTGAATCAGCAACTAAGTATATTTCAGGACATTCAGATAATTTTTGTGGAGTAATTGCATGTTCAAAAGAACACTACCCGAAAATAAAACAAACAGCTGTGCGTTTAGGTGATTTTGTTTCACCAGAAAGTTGCTTTCATGCATCAAAGGGTTTAAAAACTTTAAATACTAGACTTGAAAAACATTTTGAAAACGCAAAAAAAGTTTTTAATTACTTAAAAAATGAGAAAATAATTTCAGAAATTATTTTTTTACCTGACAAATCAAACAAATATCACAAACTTTGGAAAAAATATCATTCAACTGGAAATGGTTTAATAACTTTTAGTATAAAAAAAAGTGGTAGTATAAAAAACTTTCTTAATTATCTTAGACTATTTAAAATTGGCTTTAGTTGGGGTGGGTATGAAAGTTTAATAATACCTTTAAATAACTTAAAACCTTTAAAAAATCCCTCGAAATCTAACAATTATTGGTTTAGAATACACGTTGGTTTAGAATCAATTGATGATCTAATTAATGATTTAGCTTATGCAATAAAAAAATATGAAAACAAAAAAAAATAAATTTCTAATTTTCAAACCATCCAAGTCAGCAATGCAATCTGGATTATCAAACACAAAACGTTGGTGTCTTAAAAATAATGAAATTGATAAAACTTATATGTCTAGCAGATTTTGTTGGACTGGAAGTTCCAACCCTGAAAGACAAATAAAAATATTTTTTGATAATTTAGACAATGCAATAAAATTTGCTGAAAAAAATAATTATGACTATGACATAGTTAAGCCTAATAAAAGAAAAATAGTAAAAAAATCTTATGCAGAAAATTTTTTTAAAAGAAAATAGTATTAAATATGGCTAAAAAAAAAAAATCCTATTGCCCACCTTGGTTAATTAAAATAATCTCATGTATTGTTGCATATGATTATATAGTCAGAGATGTTGGAGTATTCATATCGGTAAAAAAATTTTTAAATTTTCTTTTA
>CAZAFN010000041.1:0-6611 GCA_964484795.1 uncultured Alphaproteobacteria bacterium
TGAGAGATGCTACCATTCCAGGCAAATGTGCAGCTCCACCAGCACCAGCTATTACCACCTCAACATTACTGCTTTTTAAATTTTTAGCGTATTCATAAAGTCTTTCAGGAGTTCTATGAGCTGAAATGATTTTTTTTTCGTATGAAATTCCAATTTTTTTAAGTACAGGCTCGCATTCCGATATGGTTTTCCAGTCTGACTGACTTCCCATAATTATTGAAACAAGAACTTGTTTTTTTTTCCCAACCATAAAAATTACTAGATTAAAATCCAAAATAATAATAACATTAAAATATGGAAAGACCTGTTCCAAAAGAAAAAAAAATTAAATCTCTAATTTCTAAACATCAACAGTTTGATCAGCTTATCCAAAAAGAGTCTAACAGACCTGGTGTTAGTGATTTAGAGATTGTAGATCTTAAAAAGAAGAAATTAAAAATTAGAGACCAAATAGTAAAACTTAGAGCCTAACTATTTTGAATAGTTCTATATTTTTGGATTAAATTTTCTAATTCTTCTCTTGTGCATAGACCCAGTTCATGTGGGTTCTGAGCTCGAATATTTTGAATGTTCCAATAGGTTCTATCCCTTATTGATTGTACAGTTTTTTTTGTTGTTCCGATTATTTTACAAATTTTTGAATCTGGAACTTCTGGCAAATTTTTTAGTACCCAATATATTCCACTTGGTTTATCTGCTCTTTTAGATAATGGAGTGTAACGAGCTCCTTTTGTTTTGGTTTGTGGCATAGGTATTTCCGAATCTTTGATTTTTATAGAGAGATTAGCATTTTTCTCACACTTTTTTATTTCTTCCAAAGTTAGTTCGCCATTTTCAGTTGGATTTCTAGGTAAAATGCCGCTAGAGACTTCTCCATCAGCAATGGCTTGAATTTCTAAAATATGTAGCCCCACGAATTCAGCTATTTGTTTAAACGACAATGAGGTGTTATCAATCAGCCATGATGCTGTTGCTTTGGGCATTAAGGGTTTTCTCATCAAATCTTCCTAAATATTTAGTATTACTTTGCCAATGTGTTTTTTTTCATCAAGACGTTTATGTGCTTCAACAACATCTTCTAATTTGAAAACAGAATCAATGTAACACTTTATTTTTCTATTTTCAAAGTTAGGAAAAACATTTTTTTGTAATTCTTCCAAGATCTTTCCCTTAAAAGATGATTCTCTAATTCTTAAAGTTGATCCGGTAATTACCAGTCTTTTTAACATAACTTTTATTAAATTCAACTCAACTTTTGAACCTTTTTGAAAACCAATGTTGATAAGTGAGCCGTCATTTTTAAGAAGGTTTAAGTTTTTGGATATATAATCTCCTCCAATGTAATCAAGTATCATATCTACATTTCCGATTTCATTTTTTTTTATTTCTTCAAAGAAATCACACTCATTGTAATTAATTACCAAATCAACCCCAATTTTTTCACAGAATTCCTTTTTTTCAGCACTGCCTACGGTCGTAATTGTTGTTGCATTAAATAACTTTAAAGTCTGTAATGCAGCCAAACCAATTCCACTTGTTCCTCCATGAACAAGAACTTTTTGGTTTTTTTTTAAGTTTCCTCTATTAACAAGATTAGACCAAACTGTAAAAAAACATTCAGGTATTCCTGACGCTTCCTCAAAAGATAAGTTCTTTGGAATTAGAAAAGTTTGTCTTTCATTTGCAATGCAGTACTCAGCATACCCACCACCATCAACAAGTGCAGCAACCTTATCATTGACCTTAAATTTTTTGACGTCTTTTCCTATTTTTGAAATAACACCTGAAATTTCAAGTCCTAAAATCTCTGAATGTCCTTTGGGCGGAGGATAATTGCCTTCTCTTTGAATTAAATCTGGTCTATTTACACCAGCTGATCTAACTTTTACAAGAATTTCATCATTACCTGGCTTGGGAATTTCTTTTTCAATTAACTTCATTACCTCTGGTGGACCAGGATTATCGTAGTGAACTACTTTCATTTAGATTAAATGAACTATTTTTTAAAATTTAAGTTTTTAAATCTCTTGTTAAATCTAGCAACCTGTCCATCGGAATCTAGCATTTTAGAAGCTGAACCAGTCCACGCAGGGTGTGAAATAGGATCAATGTCAAGTTTTAATGTTTCGCCATCTTTTCCGTATGTTGATCTAGTTTCAAATGACGTTCCATCAGTTAATTTTACTGTAATCTTGTGATAATCTGGGTGAATATCTTTTTTCATAAAACTTGACTCATCTTATATAACTATTAAGTTATTTTTGCAAGCAATTAAACATTCATTTATCGTGGTACAAGAATTCAAGAATAAAGCTAAAGATTTTCTAAATAAGATTTTTTCACTAGTTGAAAAAAACTATGAAGATTTTGATGTTGATTTTGAAGAAGAAGTCTTAAGAATAGAATGTGAAAATTTAATTTTCATTCTTAGTATTCATGAGCCAACCAAACAGATGTGGTTGTCTTCGCCTATAAGTGGGGCACATCACTTTGAATTAAAATCTTCAAATGAACTAGAAATTTGGGTAAATACTAGAGACTCATCTATTAATTTGTTTGATTTAATAATAAAAGAGTTAGACTCATTATTATGATTAACAAACTAATAAAATACTTTAAGGTTAGTAATGTTTTTCAACTTTTTATTGTTTTTTTAGTTTTTTCTATTACTGGTTCATTGGCAGTAATTTGTGGGAAATTTGTAATTTTATTTTTTTTTGGCGGTGAATTTCAACATACTAATATTTACTGGATTTTGAGAATATTAATAATTTTTCCTCTGTATCAACTCTTACTGTTAGTTGTTGGTGCAATCTTTGGAGAATTTGAATATTTTTGGGAATTTGAAAAAAAATTTTTAATTCGATTAGGATTGATGAAATCACCTCGTAGTTAGTTTGATTTCTATCCTTCTATTTCTCTGGTATGCCATTTCAGAGTCCTCATTGATTAACGGTGAATGTTCTCCAAATCCCGCGGCAACCAGACGTTTAGGAGGAATGCCATTTTGAATTAAAAATTTGACAATATTAATGGATCTAGAACTTGAAAGATGCCAATTAGAGTCAAAGTTTTCATTGTTTATTGGAATCTTGTCAGTATGTCCATCTATTCGTAACACCCAATCAATTTTATTGGGAATTTTTTCTGCAATTTCTTTTAAGCTAAAAGCAACATTTGTAAGTTTGTCGATTCCATCATTTTGAATTATATCAGAACCAGATTGGAAAAAAATCTCTGATGGGAAAATGAATCTATCTCCTGAAACCTTTATATCATCTCTATCACCGAGTGCTTCTTTAATTTTTCTAAAAAACAATGATTGATATTCACTGAGTTCTTGGACTTTTCCTGCTAGTGCTTGATTTAATCTTTTCCCAAGGCTTTTTATCTTAATTTTATTTTTTTCATCTTTCTCTTCTGCAACAATTAAAAGTTTAGATAATTCCCTTAATCTTTTGTTAAGTTTTGTAACATTTCTATTAAGTTCATATATTTCAAGAGAGTTTTTTTTTTCTAATTCTGACAAAACACTTATTTCAGCATTTTTTTCTTGAAGGTTGTTTAATAAATCTCCTTTTTCATCTACTAGCAAAACTAATTCTTTGTCTTTCATTTTCAAAAGATACTGTTTTTTGGCAAGATCTTCTTGGATGCTTTTTAGATCATGTTCGAGATTAAGTTTTTGTTTTTTTAAGACTGTAAAATTTTTTGTCAAATCGGTGAATTTTTTTTCAACTATTTTTTTTTCTTTGTCAATAGTGTCAATTTGATTAATTAAGTCATTAATCTGATTATCAAGGCTTGATATTTCTCCTCTTTTTATATCTAATTGATCATTAAAATATATTTGAGTGACTGTGGAAATTAAGACTGTAAATATTGTAACAATTAATAATGTGCCTAGAATATCTACAAATCCAGGCCAAATATTAATTTCATAAATATTTTTTCTGCTATATCTCACTCTTTTTTACTAACATTAGCGATAGTTTTTGATAATACTTTAATTTCTTCTTTAATTTCCTTATTTAAACTAATGTTTTGAGATAAAAATTGGTTAATTTCATAGATTGATTTTGAAATTGATTCTTGGTGACTGTTTTGTTTATCTATAACTGAAGTTGATTTTCTCAGGTTTTCAGTAGTCACTTCGATCAAAGATTCAATATATGCAGGAGCTAAATTCTTTTTTTCAGAATCATCCATATTTAAAAGAGAAAATTTTGTATTTTCAGATAGTTTTTCTTCAACTTCATTGAAAAACCTATTTTGGGCTTGATTTGATTGGAGGTCTAAAAAACCTAATATTAATGATCCACCCAAACCAAAAAGAGATGAACTGAATGCCGTTCCCATACCGTTTAATGGATCTTCTAAACCTTGTTTAAGTACTTTAAAAAGTTTTTGAGTGTTTTCTGAAAAATCAAGATTACTAACAGTTGCACCCACCGAATTAATAGTTTCTAGTAACCCCCAGAAAGTGCCAATCAAACCTAGAAAAATTGTTAAACCTACCATGTATTTAGAAATTTCTCTGCTTTCAACGAGTCTACCCTCTAAACTTTCCATTACACTTTTCATAGATGATTGAGAAAAAATAAATTTGCCCGAATGTTCTTTTAGAAAAGTATCCAGATATTTAAGTAAAATTGGAGATTTCACACTAGTTTTTGATGTTTGTTTTGATTTAAGAAGATTATTTAACCACTCAATTTCAGACTTAAGAATAAAAATCTGTCTTAATATGTATATTATCCCAATTGCTAGAACTGATAAAATGATTGCATTTAATGTTTGATTAGTTAAAAAAAAATTTTTAAGTTTTTCAAAATGAAAAAAAAGAATAGAAACTAAAATAGAAAGAAATAAAAAAATCCTAAAAATATATTTTCCAACAATCTTCATTTATACTCCTATGAAACTTAATATTACCTCATTCTTCCAGTTTTTTGATATTTTTTTTTCCTTTAATTCTAATCTTATTCTATTGTGAGAAATACCTTGGTTTATAAGGAAGGTTCGAATATTAAGTGCTCTAGATTTAAGCAATTTTTTATATTTTTTAAATTGATTGTCATTTTTTTCTAATGATGTCGTAATGACCACTCTAATAGGTTTGTTTTTTATTATGCCAACAAATTCCTTTAATTTTCTTTTTTGTTTTAATCCAAGCTCAAGTTCGTTTTGCGTAAAATAAAGTATTTCTCTTTTTTCATCAATTTTCTGTTCTTTTAACTCTACAATAGATTTTGGTTTATTAAGGGCGGTAATGAGATTATTGTTTTTTTTATCAATATCATCAATGCCATCATTTTTTAACGGACTTTTCTTTATTAACTGTTTTTTTGCATCATCTGATTGTTTGTTTAGACCACTTTTCTTTTTAACCATTGTTTGTGAGATTATATTTTCATCAAAAAGATGCTTGGTTCTGTCAGGGTCTTTCTTTTCGGAATCATTTGAATTAACAAAATAGGAAAATTTTCTCTTTTTAATTTCTTCTTCCCTTTGTCTTGCCATTTCTTGTTTAACTACTTTATCCTCAATATTTTTCCTTACGATTGAATTTTGATTTATTTCATTGAGATCTTCATCTTTTTTTAGATTAGAAGTGTTTTCATTGGTAAAAATATCAGACCTATTGATTACAGTTACCCTTGTAAGTTCTTCTTTTTTTGCAATATTCTCTAGTTCTTCTTTTTTTAATTGAAGTATTTCATTTCTTTTTTCTTCTTCTTCCAATTTTTTTTTCATTACTAATTCTTGTTTCTTTTTCATTTTTTCATATTTCTCAGTTTCCTTCTTTAGTCTCTTTTCTTCTTTTTTTCTCTCCAACAATAATGCTTTTTCAGCTAATTTTTGTTTTTCTAGTTCAATTCTTTTTTTTCTTTGTTTTTCTTTTTTGGCTCTATCTGCAGCTCTTTTTTTCTTTTCTTCTAATTTCTTTTTTTCACCTAATTCTCTTTTTAATTCAGCTCTTTTTTTCTTTTCTTCTTTAAGTCTTTTCTGCTCTTCTATTTTTTGTAGTTTCTTTTGTTTGGCTAATTCTTTTTGTCTTTCTTTTAACTCTTCTCTAATCCTTCTTTCTTCTGAAAGTCTCTTTTTTTCTTTTAATCTTCTTTCTTCTTCAATTTTTTTTTGTAATTCTTTTCTTTTTTTTCTTTCTTCTTTAAGTTTTTCTTGTTGAGCTACCTTTTCTTTTTTTAACTCAATTTCTTTTCTTCTTTGTTTTTCTTTAGCTTTAATTTCTTCTGCTATTCTTTCTTTCTCTTCAATTTTTTTCTTTTCATCTTGAGAAAGTTTTTTTTGCCTTTCTAGCCTTTTTTCTTCTTCTAAGACTTTTTTTGCTTCTTCTATCTCTTGCCTTTGTCTTATTTTTTCAGTTTTTCTTAATGCTTCTAATCTTTTTTGTTTTTTTTCTTCTTCCTTCCGGGCGGCTTCTAATTCTTTTTGTCTTATTTTTTCAGCCTTTTTTGCTTCTTCCAATTCTTTTTGTTTTCTTTTCTCCTCTGCCTTACGGGTGGCTTCCAATTCTTTTTGTCTTATTTTTTCTGCCTTTTTTGCTTCTTCCAATTCTTTTTTTTTTCTTTTCTCCTCTGCCTTACGGG
>CAZAFN010000042.1:0-6584 GCA_964484795.1 uncultured Alphaproteobacteria bacterium
TGGACCAGCTGAAGTTGAGAAAGTAGTTATAGAAGAAGAATTAAAAAAGATTGATGTAATAGTTCCAGATGAACAACTTAGCCTTGCAATCGGAAGAAGAGGGCAAAATGTTAGATTGGCAAGCTCTTTAACGGGTTGGAGTATAGACATCTTAACAGCATCACAAGAATCAGATAGAAGAAGTGAAGAGTTTAAAACTTTATCCCAGAAATTTATTAAAGATCTGGATGTTGATGAGGTTATAGCACACCTTTTGGTTACAGAAGGGTTCACAAGCATAGAGGAAGTTGCAATGGTTACTTATGAAGATTTAACTTCAGTTGAGGGTTTTGACGAAGGTTTGTCAAAGGAATTGATCAATAGAGCCAAGCAATGTTTAGAAAAAATTAAGAAAGAAAATCTGTTAATTCTTAAGAATGCAGGAGTAGAAGAATTTCTTTTATCACACGAAACTTTAACCTCGGAAGATTTAATAAAATTAAAAGATAATAATATTAAAACTAGGGACGGACTTGCCGATTTATCAAGTGAAGAATTGCTTGATTTTTTGCCTAATATCGACAAAGAGAAAGCTGATGAAATTATTATGGATTCAAGAAAACACTGGTTTAAAGACTGAAATTTATGGAAAAAAATGAGGACAAAAAAAGCAATTTAACTGGGAAACTTCAGCTTAAGAAGACTTTTAATGCAGGTCAAATAAAACAAAGTTTTTCTCACGGTAGAAGTCGTTCTGTTTCAGTTGAGGTAAAAAAAAGAAGAACATTAAGAAATTTCGAAAATTTAGAAGTCAACGAAGAAGCCCCAAAAACTGAAAAATCAGAGGATCCAAAATTTTCTTCTGATGAAAATAGTGAAGGAAAACCTTCATCTGATGAGGAGTCTTTAGATTCAAGTAATTCGGAAAAAGATAACCCACAACGTTTAGGCAAAAAAAATGAAAATAATTTTAAAAAAAAATCATCTACAAAACCTGGGATAGAAACAGAATCAGATCAAGCTATAATTTCAAAAGAAATTGAAGATAAGAAAAAAACTCAAAAGTTTTCTAAGACACCTAAAAGTTTTGAAAATAGAAGACAAGGAAAACTTACAATTTCTCAAGCTTTGGATAGTGAGGAAAATGAAAAAGTAAGATCATTGGCGGCAATAAAGCGTGCGAGAGAAAAAGCAAAGCTTAGAAATTTTGACAAATTTGAAAATAAAGAACTTATAGAAAACAAGGAAAAGAAAAAGAAAGACATAATTATTCCTGATTTTATTCCTGTGAATGAATTATCATCTAGATTAGCCGAAAAAACATCTGCCGTTATTAAAGTATTAATGAAATTGGGTGTGATGGCAACAATTAATCAGACTATAGATGGAGATACAGCAGAACTAGTGGTTATTGAACTTGGACATACACCTAAAAGAGTGAGTGAATCAGATGTAGAGTTAGGCCTTAGTGGAAAAAAAGATAATGAGAAAGAAAAAAGTACTCGACCACCAGTTGTAACAGTTATGGGCCACGTTGATCACGGTAAAACATCAATATTGGACGCAATAAGAGAAAAAAAAGTTACATCCTCTGAAGTGGGAGGTATTACCCAACACATTGGTTCTTATATGGTTGAAACGAAGAATAAGAACAAAATAACATTCATTGATACGCCTGGACATGCAGCCTTTAGTCAGATGCGAGCAAGAGGTTCCAATATCACAGATATAATTGTTTTAGTTGTAGCTGCCGATGATAGCGTTAATGAACAAACGGTTGAAGCAATAAGTCATGCAAAAGTTTCAGGGTGTCCAATTGTTGTGGCAATTAATAAAATGGATTTACCTGCAGCAAATGCAGAAAAGGTTGAATCTGATTTAATGAAACATGAGATTATTAGCGAAAAAATGGGCGGTGAAAATGTTCTTGTCAAGGTTTCTGCAAAGACAAAGGAGGGTCTTGATGATCTACTAGATGCAATTCTTTTACAGGCTGAGATATTAGAGTTGAAAGCGAATCAAAACAGAAGTGCAGAAGGCACAGTAATAGAATCTAAGATTGAAAAAGGAAAAGGAACAGTAGTTTCAGTTTTAATTCAGAATGGATGTTTGAATGTTGGTGATATTGTTATTGTTGGAAAAGAATGGGGAAAGGTTAGAGCTCTGTATAATGACGAAGGGCAAAGGTTAGAAAAGGCTTTTCCAAGTTTCCCAGTTGAACTTCTTGGTCTGTCGGGTGCCCCAGAATCTGGGGATAAGTTGGTAGTAGTTGATAACGAGTCAAGAGCAAGAGAAGTGACGCTCTATCGGTCTAGAATGAAAAGGGTTGAAGAAAATGCCTCATTAAAAAGGACATCTATTGATCAAATGATTAAAAGTGCATCTGAAAACAACAGGATTGAAATTTTCATAATTGTTAAGGCTGATGTTCATGGATCGAAAGAAGCCATCGAACAGAGTTTAAAAAAAATGAATTCTGACTTAGTGATGATTAAGATTATTCATACTGGTGTTGGCGAAATTAATGAGTCGGATGTTACTCTGGCCATTGCTTCGAATGCGATTATTTTTGGATTTAATGTTAGAGCAAATGTTCAGGCAAAAAGTTTGTCAAAACGAGAGAACATCAAGATAAAGTACTTTTCAATTATTTATGAGGTCATTGATGATGCAAAAAAAATCATTGAAGGTCTCATTGAAGATGAAGATAAGGAAAAATTAATTGGTCAGGCAGAAGTAAGAAAAATTTTTGAAATTTCCGATTCCAATAAAGTTGCCGGTTGTTATGTTGAAAGTGGGAAGATTCTGCAAAAATCCTTGGTAAAAGTAATCAGAGAGGAAAAGATTGTTTTTGAGGGTGAAGTACAAAGTTTAAAAAGAGAGAAAAATCAAGTGAAGGAAGTTTTAGCTGGTTTGGAATGTGGTGTAACTTTGACTAAATATAATGATTTTTTTGAAAATGATAAATTGGAGTTTTATATAAAAGAAAACAATGAAAAAAAATAATAGTATAGAGCTAATAAAGACAGAAAAAAAAAACTCAAGAATCCTAAAGGTCTCGGAACTGATAAAAAGAACCCTTGCTGAGATATTTTTATCTAAAAGTTTTACGGATGATAGGGGTCAAAATTTTATGATTTTTATTTCTGAGGTTTTGCTTTCAGCTGACGCAAAGTTAGCTACGGTTTTTATTACTAATTTTTCTGCTAATGTTGAAATCGACCAAAAAGTTGTTTTAGATTCATTAGAAAAGGATTTAGGAAAAATAAAAAGGGAATTTTCAAGTAAAATTGATCTTCGTTACACACCTAAATTAAGGTTTAAAATTGATGTTTTGAGTCAAGAATCTTCAAAGGTAGATGAGATATTTAAGACGATATCTAAATAAAACTCAACAAAAATGGTTTGCAAGAAAAATGTTAATGGGTGGATTTTTTTAGATAAACCTATTGGTATGTCCTCAAATTTTGCTCTCCAAAAAATAAGAAAAATTTTTAATTTTTGTAAAGCTGGGTATCTTGGAACTCTCGATCCTCTAGCCTCCGGTTTCTTGCCAATTGCTCTCGGCAGTGCAACTAAAACCATTCGTTTTTTAGAGAGAAAAAAAAAAGAATATATCTTTACAATTCAATGGGGGATGAAAACTACCACAGGAGATTGTGAAGGGTTTATTGAAAAAAAAAATAATAAAATGCCCAATTCAAATGATATAAAGAAGAAGCTTCACAATTTCATTGGTGAAGTAAACCAAATACCACCAAATTTTTCTTCAATTAAGGTTAACGGCGTTAGAGCATACCAATTGGCTAGGAAAAAAAATAATTTTAAATTGAAGCCTAGAAGTGTAAATATCATGCAATTTAGATTAAAAAAAATGATTTCTAATGACAAAACTCTCTTTTATGTTGAATGTGGTTCAGGAACCTATGTTAGGAGTTTGGCTGAATCTTTAGCTGAGTCATTAGGGACTTTTGGAACAATTTTGTCCTTGCGAAGAATTGGTTTTAGTGATTGCAATAAAAAACTTATTTCGCTAGATTATTTGTTGAGTTTAGTGCATAGTGATGAACTCATTAATCTGGTAAAACCAGTAGAATTTATTTTTAATGGAGCAAAAGAGATTATTTTAAATAAGGACCAAGTCGATAAGATTATAGTTGGCAAACCAATACAAATGGACGGTGATTTTTTCCCAAACGAAAATAAAAATTCAAACGACCTAGTTTTTGCAAAATATGCTGATCAAGTGGTTGCGTATGGTTTTTTTTTGAAGAAAAATTTTTATCCAAAAAGGCTATTGAGAGCATTTAATTAATTTGAAAGGACTAGAGTAAAATTATGGTTGTAAAATCAGAAAAAGAAAACTTAGATAAGAAAAATTTGAAAAAAAAAGAGAATGTAGGTTCTAGTGAATATCAAATTACTTTGTTCACCAATAGAATTAAGAATTTAACAGAACATCTAAAGGCCAACAAAAAAGATCATAATACTCGAAGAGGATTGATGAAGCTCGTAGGTAGAAGAAAGAAACTTTTGAATTACGTAAAGCGAAAAAGTAATAATGAATACGAGTCACTCATAAAGTCTCTTGGTCTCAGGCGTTAGGCTTAAAAACAGGAGAAAAAATGTTTAATATTGCAAATGTGTCGTTGGATTGGAAAGGACTCAATCTAAAGTTAGAAACTGGTTTAGTTTCCAGACAGGCAGATGGGGCTGTTCTGGCAACATTGGGAGGAACCTCTGTTTTGTGTACAGTATGTGCCTCAAGAGAAGCTGATCCAAATATAGATTTTTTCCCTCTGTCTGTTCACTATATTGAAAAATCTTATTCTGCAGGTAAAATCCCTGGAGGGTTTTTCAAAAGAGAGGGACGACCGTCAGAAGTTGAAATTCTTAGCTCGAGATTAATTGATAGACCACTGAGACCATTATTTCATAAAGATTTTAAAAATGAAACGCAGGTTGTTTGCACAGTCATTAATTATGATGGTGAAAATGATCCGGCAATTTGTGCAATGATAGGAGCTTCTGCCGCAGTGACAATAGCAGGATTACCCTTTCTTGGACCTATAGCTTGTGCAAGAGTAGGCTATACGAGTGGTGATTATATTTTAAATCCTACTACTGACGAAATAAAAGAAAGTGAACTTGATTTAGTTGTTGCTGGAACGCGAGATGGAGTTCTTATGGTAGAGTCGGAGGCCAAAGAGTTGCCAGAAGACATTATACTTGGAGCAGTACAATTTGGATTTCGAGAGTTTCAACCCGTTATTGAAAAAATAATTGAACTTGCTGAAAAGTCAGCTAAAGAATCATGGAAAATAGTTAAACCTGATGCCCCAAAATGTCTTGCAAAAATTGAAAATTTGGCAAAAAAAGAATTGGCCTCCTTATATAAGATTAAGGAAAAGAAATTAAGAAATGAATCATTAACTGAAACGCGCAATAAAATTTTAGAACAGTTCAATGACAGCGATGCAGATGTAAATGTGATTAATGACACAATGAAAGATGTGGAAAAGGATATTGTGAGATCATCAATAATTAAAACAGGAAAAAGAATTGACGGCAGAGACCTCAACACTGTCAGGGAAATTAATGTAAGAACAGATTTTTTAGAGAATGTTCATGGAAGTGCTCTGTTTACCAGAGGAGAAACACAAGCATTGGTAACAACTACTCTCGGTGGTAGTGCAGATGAGCAGAGGAAAGATACACTTGATGGTGACGTAACAGAAAAATTTTTGTTACATTATAATTTCCCACCTTTTTCTGTTAACGAGGTGGGTAGGATTGGTGCCACTGGCAGAAGGGAAATAGGTCATGGAAAATTGGCTTGGAGAGCAATTAATCCAATTTTGAAAGAGGTTGAGGGTTTCCCATATACGATTAGAGTGGTTTCTGAAATTACTGAATCAAACGGCTCTTCATCAATGGCTTCAGTTTGCGGGGCGTCATTATCTTTGATGGATGCTGGCGTACCTATTATTAAACCTGTAGCAGGTGTTGCTATGGGCCTGATTAAGGAAGAGAATAAATTTGTTGTTCTCACTGACATTCTTGGTGATGAGGATCACCTTGGTGATATGGATTTTAAGGTTGCAGGAACAAAGTCTGGAATAACTGCTCTTCAAATGGACATTAAAGTTAATGGAATTACAGAGGAAATAATGAAAGATGCCCTTTCAAAGGCATTAAAAGCTAGATTACATATTTTGACTGAGATGAATAAAGTTGTTGATAAGCCTCGATTGAAGACAAAACCCAATGCACCAACAATATCACAAATGAAGATTGATAAATCAAAAATTAGAGAGGTTATAGGATCAGGAGGAAAAATTATTAAAGATATTTGTGAAAAATCGGGTGCCAAGGTAGAGATTGATGATGATGGAAAAATAACAATTTTTTCTTCTAAATCATCTGAAGGTGAAATTGCTCTGAAAATGATAAATGATATAACAGCTGAACCTGAAATAGGAAAGATTTATGATGGCAAGGTTGTTAAAACAACTGATTTTGGAGCTTTTGTAAATTTTATGGGTAGTAGAGATGGGCTTGTCCATATAAGTCAGTTGAAAAATGAAAGAGTAGAAAAAACAACT
>CAZAFN010000043.1:0-6530 GCA_964484795.1 uncultured Alphaproteobacteria bacterium
CCTGAATTTTTTTTTCATCAAAAAACTTGGCAAGTGAAAGAATCATTATGATTTTCATTATTTCAGAAGGTTGAAAGTTGAGACCAAAAAGATTTATCCACCTCCTTGAACCTTTTCCTAAAAAACCGTAAAAAGATGCCCAGAATAGTAGAATTAAACCAAAAAAATAAAGAAAATATGCATATTTTTTCCAAAAATTAACATCTATGGTACCTATGAAAATCATTAAGAAAAAACCAATAGCGATCTTTGTCAAATGTGAAAAAAGGATATGCTTATCTATTTCATAAGTTGCACTAAAGATCATTACCACACCTACAAATGCAAGAAAGAAAACTAGAAAAATAAAAAACCAATTTAATCTCCGAAGCCTATCAAAAAAATCTGCCATATTTATAGAAACTTTCTCAAAGCTAATTCCATTATATTCTTTGCAATAGGTGCTGCCACCTTTGATCCACTTCCCATATGTTCAGCCACCACTGTTAGTGCAAATTTTGGGTTTTCAAATGGAGCATAACAGGTAAAAATTGAATGGTCTCTCAGTTCGTATTCAAGTTCCTCATTTTTTAAAACTCGCTTCTCTCGTTCCTCTTTGGAAATACGTCTAACCTGAGAAGTACCTGTTTTACCCGCCATAAAATATTTACCATCTAATTTTGATCTAAACGCCGTACCATCATAGTCATTAACAACAGAAAACATTGATTTTCTTATAAAATCTAGGTTCGTAGAATGAAAGTTTAAGTTTTCAAAAAAAGTATTATCATTTCTAATTATACTTGGTTTAATTTTTTTCCCAGACGCAATTCTTGATGTCATAAGTGTCATTTGCAAAGGTGTTGACAAAGTAAAACCTTGTCCAATTATTGTATTCAGTGTCTCACCTTTTTGCCATTTCTCGCCCCTATTTGAAATTTTCCACGCTTTATCAGGCATTAATCCATTTAGTTCGTTAGGAATATCTATTCCACTAGGCACCCCTAATGAAAATTCCTTTGAGAATTGAGCTAAAGAGTCAATATTCTTAATGTCTTTGGCAAGATTGTAAAAATAACAATCACACGATTTTTTTATTGCATTGAACAGATCAACTTCTCCATGCCCTTCCTTTTTCCAACAGTGAAATTTTCGTGGACCAAATTTTACAAAACCTTTGCAGTAAAAATTTTTATATTTGTCAACTTTTAACTTTTCTAGTGCATACAATGCACTTATCAACTTGTAAGTAGAACCTGGAGAGTACAATCCACCAACACATCTGTTTAATAATGGTTTTGAGTGATCATTTAGCAGTGCCTGCCATTTTAAATTGCTAACTCCATTACTAAATTCATTGTTATCAAATGAAGGTGTTGAAACTAGGCAATTAATTCCACCATTTAAACAATTAATCATTACCGCTGCCCCACTAATTCCTCCTAATTGTGAAAAGGCTTCTTCCTGAATTTCAGAGATCAGATTAGTTGTCGTGTTTTTCCCTGGAATTGCATATTTTTTTTTAAGTTCTTTTTTTATTCTACCAGCTGAATTAGTTTCAAGTTTTATCCAACCTTGAGAACCAACAAGATTCTTATCAAGAATCTGTTCTATTCCCGATATTCCAACTTTCTGATTAATTAATTTTTTGTCTTTAACATCAGTTTTGTATCCAACATATCCAAGCACATGGGAAAAAATTAAATCATTTGAATAATTTCTAACTTTTTCTTTTGTAATTAGCAGAAAAGGAAATTTGTTAGACATTAATTCAAATATTTCCAACTCACTCCATGTTAGATTTTTTTTTACTATGATGAAATCAGAAAGATTTTCGCTTTTAAGATTTTTTTTTAACTGATTAAAATCATTTTCACTAAAAAACATAATCTCTTGAAGTCTTGATATGTAACGATTAAGCAATTCTTTTTTTTCTCTAAATAAAGTTAATTGGAAATCAGTTCTATTAGAGGCTAAAGTCACTCCATTCAAATCAAATATCTTCCCTCTTTCTGGATACAAAATTTTAATCTTAGTTCTATTTAGGTCTGAAAGTTTTCCATATTTAGATTTTTTTAGAATCTGTAAATAATATAGTTTTCCAAAAACTACAAAAGTAAAAAAACCCTTTGCAAGTCCTAAAATCAGAGATCTCTTTTTTAAATTTTTTTCTCTATTAAGATCTCTAGTCATTATATCCTCTAAACTTATAGCTTAACTTGTCAATTATTGAGAAAAATAGTGGGAACAAAGCAATACTTAAAATAAAGCAGAGAAAATTACTTTTAAAATTAAAATTTGTATCATTAAAAAGAACATTAACTATCATAGAAGTGACTATATAAATTAAAAGATAGATTGTGAATTTAATCCAAGTTTCTTTGAAATCAAAAGAAATTAAATTTCCTGATTTCTTTCGTTGCACATGGTAAATCAAAATAAAGAATAAACAGGTTATTCCAACCACTTCCGTTTGCAAGAGGTCATAAAACAAACCAAAGATCATTAACGATAATGGCCTAAATCTCTGAAAATCGTGACATATCCAGCAATAAACAACAGTAAACGTCATATATGGCCTGATTAGTTGATTCTCAAAAAAATATATTGGAGAAAATTCAAAAAAAATAAAAAAAAAAATGAGAATATAGGGAAAGCTTTTAGTGATAAAATTGTTATACATTATACGTTAATCTTACCAAGAAAGTTGATTTTGAAAATCATAAATTAAAACATTAACATAAATTGAGTCAGATTTTTTTGCAAATGGTTGAACAAAAACTTTATTTAGAGTTTTTTGAACTTTACCAATTTTTATTCCCTCTTTAAAATAACCTGCTGCATCAGTTGTAACAACAACCTCATTATGTTTAAGGTCAAAAATATTTTCTAAATGTTTTAAATTAAGTTTGTCAACATCACCTTCGAGTAAAAAGGACTTTTTGGACTCTAATGAGAAAGCTGGAATTACAGAATCTTGATCAAATATCGTTAAGACTTTTGAAGAATTTTTTCCCAATTCGGCTATTCTGCCAATAATTCCAAATTCATTAAAAACAATATCATTCACCTTTAAACCATTCTCTTTACCAACATCAATAAATATCCTAGAGTTTTCATGAGCATACGAATCTATCAAAATTCTAGCAGTAATTTTTTTTGAATAATCTGCTTCATCAATATTTAAAAGTTTTTTTAATTTAAAATTTTCAACTCTCAGAAAAGTATTTTTGTTAATTTCATCTTTTAAGTTTTTATTTTCACTGATTAGTTCAGAGTTTAATTTGTGTGCTCCTTTTAAGTCTGAAAAATAAATTAGTGATCCATTTAAAAACTGAAAAGGTTTACCAACTAAAATCAGTGCAGGTTTGCTAATGGAAATAACATAATACTTAAAATCAAGAAAAATTCTTGTTTTGGAAATTGAAGCCAAAATTAATAATAACGAAATCAAAACACATACGAACACTTCAACTCCATAGGGATTTAGTAAACCAGATTTTAAGCCTCTTGAAAAAGATGCCTTATATGCCATTACTAATAACTGCTAGTTAAAACTGATCTCAGCGTTGAAAGATTTTCAGCACATTTTCCAGTTCCCTGAACGACGCAACTTAATGGATCATCAGCAATAGTTACCGGCAGACCAGTCGAATCTCTAATAGTCTGGTCAAGTTCTCCTAACAAAGATCCACCACCAGTTAAAACAATACCTTTATCAACAATGTCTGCAGCAAGTTCTGGGTCAGAATTTTCAAGAGTATTTTTTACCGCTTCAATGATAGCTGCAACAGGCTCTTGAAGAGCTTCTGCAATTTGCCTTTGATTGATGACAACCTCTTTGGGAACACCTTTGAGCAAATCTCTGCCTTTAATATGAAGAACTTTCCCTTCTCCAGACTTTGGAGCTGCGGCGACACCTATTGCTTTTTTTATTCTTTCAGCACTACTTTCACCAACAAGAAGATTATGAGACCTTCTTATATAATTGATAATTGCAATGTCCATTGCATCTCCCCCCACTCGAACTGAATGAGCATGAACTATACCTCCAAGTGCAAGAAGGGCAACTTCAGTTGTGCCCCCTCCAATATCAACCACCATAGAACCAGATGGTTCTGTAACAGGCAGACCTGCACCCAATGCTGCAGCCATAGGCTCATCAACCAAATAAACTTTTCTAGCGCCTGCTGCTGCTGCTGAACCTTCAATTGCTCTTCTTTCAACTGAAGTTGCACCTGAAGGAACACAAACCACTATTACAGGACTAAAAAAACTATTATGGTTGTGCGCTTTTCTAATAAAATGTTTTATCATCTCTTCGGCAACATCAAAATCAGCAATAACACCATCCCTCATAGGTCTGATGGCAATTATATTGCCAGGTGTACGACCTAACATCGTTTTTGCCTCATGGCCAACAGCTAATACTTTGGGTTTAACATCTTTCTTGTCATTTGAAAGTGCAACAACGGATGGTTCATTTAAAACAATTCCTTTGCCTTTGACATATATTAGTGTATTGGCAGTCCCAAGATCTATTGCAATATCTTGAGAAAAAAAATTAAAAAACTTTCTCATATCGTTCAGTACTTAAGCTATTACATTTATAAAAAAAATCAAATTATTTATATAACGTGTTTGTCTATTTTTTCATTGGTGGCTTTGGCTAAACTTTTCTTAGATTCCTCGGCTTTTTTTCTTTTAAAATTCAACTTGTTTAGTGCACTAACATACGCTTTTGCAGAAGCCACCATGGTATCAATATCACTCCCCAACCCAAGCACAGTAGTCCCCTGCTCTTCTAATCTAACACTAACCTCTGCTAGAGCATCCGTACCCTTTGTAATAGCATTAACTTGATAAACAACAAGATTAGCATCGTTAGGTATTATTTTCTTTATAGCATTAAAAATAGCATCGATTGGACCACTTCCAACTGAATCTCTTTTTATTTTTTTCCCAAAATAATTTACAACAACATTGGCTTTGGAATTTTTGTTAGAGCCGCATGATAATGAAAGGTCTAAAAATTCAAGTTGATCCTTTTTTGATATTTTGTGTTCTTGATCTACAAGGGCGTAAATATCCTCTTCAAATATTTGCTTTTTTTTATCTGCTAAATCTTTAAATTTACTAAAAAGTTTGTTAATTTTTTCCTCACTTAATGAATATCCCAAATCCAATAATTTAACCTTGAAAGCATGTCTTCCAGAATGTTTGCCTAAAACTAATTCAGAAGAAGATAATCCCACAGTTTCTGGGGTAATTATTTCATAGGTGTTTGCATTTTTTAACATACCATCTTGATGAATACCAGACTCATGAGCAAAAGCATTTTTCCCAACAATGGCCTTGTTTGGTTGAACACTAAACCCAGTTACCGTGGAAACCAAATGTGAAATATTTGTTATTTTCTTGGTGTCAACGTCAGTGTGGAATGGTAGTAAATCTTTTCTCGTCTTTAAACACATTACTATTTCTTCAAGAGCAGCATTGCCAGCTCTTTCACCTATTCCGTTGATAGTACACTCCACTTGCCTAGCACCTTCAACTATTGCACACAATGAATTTGATACAGCTAAACCTAGATCATTGTGACAATGTACTGAAATAATCGCTTTATCAATATTATTTACGTTTTCTTTTATATTCTTAATTAGCTTGCCAAATTCATTGGGTATGGCATAGCCAACTGTGTCGGGAATGTTAATAGTAGTTGCGCCAGATGAAATTGCAGTTTCTATAGTCTTATATAAAAAATTTAAGTCAGTTCTAGATGCATCTTCTGGAGACCATTCAACATCGTCCGTATAGTCTTTGGCCCTTCCTATGCTTTTCTTTATTGCATCAAGAACTTCCTTCCTATCCATTCTAAGTTTATATTTCATATGAAGGTCACTTGTTGATATAAAAGTGTGAATTCTAGATCTTCTAGCTTTTTCCAGGGCATCACCCGCATTATCAATATCTTTGAATTGTGCTCTGGCTAGACCACAAACTATCGAATATTCTGATATTTCCGAAATCCTTTTTACAGCTTCAAAGTCACCTTTAGATGCAAATGGGAATCCAGCTTCTATAATATCAACTTTTAAATCATTTAGATTTTTAGCAATCAAGACCTTGTCTTCCACTGACATTGATGCTCCAGCAGACTGTTCACCATCTCTAAGAGTGGTGTCAAAAATTAAAACTTTGTCCATAATTTCATTACTTTAATTTTTTTTCTTATTTACCAATTTGTTGGAAGTAATCCAAGGCATCATTGCTCTTAATTTTTCACCAACAATTTCAATTTGTTTTTCACGCTGAATTCTTTTTTCAGCTTTAAAATTCAGTTGACCAGATTTGCACTCGAGAATCCAATCTCTGACAAATTTTCCAGTTTGAATTTCATGTAAGACTTTTTTCATTTCCTTTTTTACATTTTTATTAATTATCCTTGGACCTCTAGTTAAATCACCATATTCTGCTGTATTAGATATTGAATACCTCATATTCGCAATACCTCCTTCATAAATAAGGTCAACTATCAATTTTACTTCATG
>CAZAFN010000044.1:0-6048 GCA_964484795.1 uncultured Alphaproteobacteria bacterium
GGAAATACAGATTGCCAAAGTTGTAAGTCTCATCTAATTAAATTACCAAAGTTATATTCTGAAGATATGAATAAAATTCCTTATTCGCATCTCATCAAAAATTATATGGCCTAAAAAATTATATGGCCTAAGTTGTAGACTTTAATCTTAAGATTAATTGTAATGCCAAAATCTAATTAATTATTTGTTGAATTTTTTTTTAATATTTTCTATAAACTTATTGGGAATTAAATGACTATGGATGAAATTTTTGAAATTAGAGATGCATGCAAAACTCCTATAGAGTTGTTAAAGAGTAGTGCTTTTACGAAGTATTTAAATATATATAAAAAAAAGTTTATAAGAGAACTTGAAGGCCGAAAAGATTCAGCTCAAAAAAAGGAGATAATCCATAAAATAGAATTCATCAAAGCAATTAAACCTTCGACATTTGTTAATATTTTAATGGATGGCAAACCTATGTCTGGAGATGAATTAATGCAGAATAGGCAGAATGTTAAATTCATTGATGGATCTTTTCATCATTATAGGAAAAAATCCTATACAAGATTAATAAAGTTGCATGATGAAATTCTGAATTCTGAAGAAAGATCAGAGTCAATAAAAGATAGGATTACTGAGAGAGCAAGCAAATTAAATGATTTAATTCTTGAAACAAGAAGAATTTTACTAAAAAAAGTAGGACTAAATATTGGAGTAAGAAGAAGTCAAGGGCTAGAGTGTCAACCTAATGTTACTTGTGGTGAGATTTCTGGAAAACATATAGATTTGCCAAAATCCTATTCAAAACTTAACCAAGTTCCCTTAACTACTCATGCGGATATGCGTACAGGTATTCATTATACTACTCATGCGAATAAACGTGCATTTCCATTTTTTTCTCTAAATCACAATCCATATAAAAATGCAAATTTTAATCCAGATGAGTATGTTGCAATTCCATTTGAGGTTGGAAAATGGAATATTTTAGCCTACATACACAAATCCAGAGGTTGTATAGAACTGGAGCCTGGACTATTAAATCTTTTTCCCTTTTCTAAAGTTAGAAAGCTATCTGGAAAAAGGCCTGATGGAGTATTCATATTTGGCTGCCCTCATTCTAATATGGATGATTTAGGCTATTACTTTGACAAAGAAAACAGAATTTTGGTTGGACTTATTCCAAATTTAGACGACTGCAAATATTTTGGATATGGTAAAAAACCTATTTTAACACTTCACAATGTTTTGTGTATTCTAAATGATGAAATGCCTCTTCATTGTGGATGTACTAGATATGTTGTAAGATTTGATTCTAAAACAGATGAACCATATATTTTTGATTCTTTTATAAAAGCCGATGATATGGGAAGAGCTTCTTTGCTTAATGGAGGTGAAGAAAAAAAAATCATCCCATATTTTTTTGGAACCGAAACGGGAGCATTTGCATGCTTGGATGGTTTTAGTGAACAAGCAAAAATGGAAATGGAAGGACGAGAAATTGGTTATAACAAACATTCTGGAACAAATGCAAGACAGATTGTTCCTGTCACTGACTATACGGAAATTTCAACTGGATCGGAATTGGACATCCTTTTGTATTTAAATAATTATGATCTTATAAAACCCGGAGACTCTTGTATGGATGTTGATATGAGCGTTGATGAGGCTTTAGAGCATTTTAGAAAAGGTGCTAGAGTCGCAGCAGGAAGCACTCAAACTCATAGAGGAAAAGTTGAGATTAGCTATTGGGCAAATCCTTTTCCACTTTTAAAAGACAAAGATTGGAAAGATTTGCCTGAACATTCAGATTTGTGTCAAAAATTTAAAATAATAGAAGAAAAATTCTTTGACAATATTAAAGAGAGAGTTAAATCTGGCAATATGAAAATAGGAGTGGCTCATAGTATGTTAATGGCTGGGGTTTATTCTAAAAATACAGATGAAAGACTTTCTATGTGTGGTTTTAATGACCGTGATTTGGTTGAACATCAAGGACCTGAGCGAGCTGCAAAAGATATGATCAATTTAATTAAACAGGCTGCAATAGATAAAAGAAAACTTTTATCCAAAGAAATTAAAGAAATTAGCATTACAGTAGCAACAGTTGGAGATAGCAGAACTGGTAAATCTGAGATGGCTGAAAAAATGGAGGGCGTTCTAAATATGAGCCTTCCAAGCAATTAAAACAAAGAAAATATCATTTAGTTAGGTTGAAATTTATTATGTCAATAACATACTATTTGCTAATAAAATACATTATTACCAAGGAAGAATTGAAATTTTTGGAAATTTTTTAAGTTTTTTTTATCGTAATAGTAATCAGATTTTAAATATTATTTATAATATAGATTAATTTATTATTTTAAATCAACAGCAGAGTTTTTGCCATTTTCACTTTTAATCTCATAGGTTATTTCTTGTCCTTCAGACAAATTATCAATGCCTGCTTTTTCTACTTCACTGACATGTACGAAAACGTCCTTAGAGCCATCATCGGGTGCTATGAATCCATACCCTTTGTTGTAATTAAACCATTTAACTTTACCTTTAGCCATATTTCTCCTTTAAAAATTTAACTCTAAAAATCATTTCCTAGAGTTGTTAACATTAATAAAATGAATTGAATTTCTACCATAGAAGGTTTTTCTAATGAAAAACTTTTAGGTCTAAAATCAATTCCACCTTATTTAAGAGCACATACTATACATTTTAAAATAAACAATCCATCGTTTTTTTGTTTTTTTTAAATATGAATGAAGATGTCAAAAAATTTCAACATAAACGGTAAATATTACAAGCATTAAAAACTAAAGGTTTAGATAATAAAACAGTTTAAGTATAAATTGTAAGTATTTGAATTAAATAATAATTATAGCTATGCAAATATGTATGCATTGCAAGTCCAAATGCAAAGATTGTAAATAATATCAGTATAATTGAAATTAAGTTGTTAAACAGAAAAGATTGAGTTTATTTTCCTAACTCATCAAGTTCTCATTTTGAGTTTACTAATTTGTAGCCCCAGTGTAGCCCCAAGAGTTTGCTGTAATGCAGAATACTCTAAAACCCTTAGTGAGTGGTGCCGCTTGAGAGACTTGAACTCCCGACCCACTGATTACAAATCAGTTGCTCTACCAACTGAGCTAAAGCGGCATGCATAACTAAATGACATAAAATACCTTTTTTATCAATAGAATTTTGAGGTTCTTAATTGGTTTTGAGGCAACTTATATTTATGGATGTTCTTGTTCGTCAATTTCAACAGAACTGGAATTATCAGACTCCATGGAATCGGGAGTAGCTAATATGCTTGGAGTACAGTTTTTAAGAACAACCTGTTCAAATAGTGATTCTTTGCATTTTGCCCATGGAGGAGTTTCACGTTTTCCAAACCAAGAACCTATCATTAAGATTGTAATAAGTATTATGATTATCCACATGCTTTTAGACATAGTTTAAGAATTACAAGTTTATAATGTTGTCCTTTTTTTGCTCAGATATTTTTGATCGTATGTCATCAATAACATTCTTGTCTTTTCTTAAGTAAACCAATTTAGGCTTATGTAATTCTACTTCTGAAGATTCAATATCAATGTAAGTGCAAATAATCAAAAAATCATCTTTATTGCCCTGATGTGCTGCCGCACCATTTAATGAAACAATCCCAGAACCACGTTCGGCTTTAATTGCATAGGTGGTAAATCTATTCCCGTTAGCTAGATTATAGATATGTAGCATTTCATACTCATTTATTAAGGCGGCCTCCATTAGATCTGCATCAATTGCACAAGAGCCTTCGTAATCAAGATGAACATCAGTTACAATGGCTCTATGAAGCTTTGATTTTAATAAGTGTATTCTCATATGAAACGGTAAATTTATATTTATGTATACTAAAAACATAATGACAATGGATAATCAACAAAAAATATACTATGATGTCTAATTGATGAAATTAAGACGTTGGCAACAAAAAGTAATTGATGAATTTCCTGAGATAATAAAAACTTATAGGAAATTTATCTTAAAAGCACCAACTGGAGCAGGAAAGACTGTTCTAGCAAGTGAGATAATCAATAGATTCTACAAAAACAAAAAGATTGTAGTCTTATGTCATAGACTAGTGCTTCTTGAACAACTAGAGAGAGGTTTGTCTAGTGATCATAAGGTAAAAAAACTTGGACTATCAGAGTTGGGAAAACCCTTTAAAGATTATGACGTATTGATTTCTACAAATTTAAGATCAAGAGAATTTATGCTCAAAGCCATCAAAAAATGCGATCTTATGATAATTGATGAAGCTCATCGAGTGTCTCCAAATGGTCAAGCATATAAGGAACTCTTAGATCAATTTGATGAACATTCTAATGAAGATTCAAAATTACTTGGACTTACAGCATCACCAGAAAGAAGAACAGGCGATCAAAAAGATCAACTAGGTCTTGCTTTTGATGCAATAATTGATTGTGCTGACATAGAAGAGCTTATAAATGAAGGAGTTTTGGTTCCAGCTGACTACAAATCTTTTTTTATTCACGATTTAGAACTTGATAGCATGGACATTTCTACAGGTGATTTTCCAATTGAACAACTTTCAAATGCAATAATAAAATCATCAATGATTGAATATGCTTGCAAAATTTATGATCAGGAAAAAAATAAAATAAAACCAAAACCTATTTCAGCCTGGTTTTGTCCTGATATTTTAGTTGCTGAAGAAACAAAAAAACAGATTGAAAGATATAAACTTAATGTTGAATTGATTACGGCCAAGACTCCCATTAAGGAAAGGTTGGAAATATTAAAGAAGCATGAAGAGGGTGTTATAGAATGTCTTGTATCTGTTGGTGTTTTGTCAGAGGGGTGGGATAATCCAAATTGTAATATAATTGTACATTTGAGGCCTACTTTATCTAAGGTGTTCTGGGGGCAGTCTGTTGGAAGAGGCTTAAGGTGTGCTGAAGATAAAGAAAAATGCTTAGTAATCGATGTAAGTTCTAATTATACAACTTTTGGACCGGTTGAAAAATTAAAATGGAAACTATTTAACCATGGAAAATCTTATCTGGAATTTAAAAATAGGTTCAATTGGATAAGCAAACAAAAATATGTTGAGGATAGAAAATATACATACTTATTGTGCGAAGGATTAAATGATGATGGCAGAAGATGTTCACTGGTTTACCAAAAGAAACTACTATCAGATGATTCTTGTCCAGTATGTAAAAAATATGCAGCAACGGATTTATATAAAGACAACAAAATTGAAAAACCAAAAAATGATAAAAGTCTTCACAAGGTCTTTTTTGAAAGAGTTCCAAAGATATTCTCCGATATGAATCACACCATTTGGCAAAATATGGAATCGTCTGCATGGAGAGATGCCAACATTTATGAAAAACTTTTTCTATCTTTTTGTCTTGCTTTTCATTATGTATCAGGTCAAACGACAAGTTCAGAGCATGAATTCTGGAATTTAACCATAGATGCAGAGAAAAAAGTAAGACAATTTTTATATGATAGAGAAATAACGATACCTCAACAGGACGAATTCATATTTTCCACCTTAAGCGATGGGTTAAGTAGGGGAAGAGTAATTAGGCCAGTTCAAACAAACTATGGAATTTCTCTCTGTGGTGAAAATTTTTTAAAGAACTCAGACGATATTAATGAAAGAAAGTTTCAGAAGGCATTACAAGTAATTGAAAGAATTGCTGCAATGGGAGTAACTAATACGGAAGAATTACCTTACTATAAAGTCAATTAGTTATTTAATTGGGATCATAGGTACAGATTATAGATAATCCACTACCTCTTTTATGAATTATGTTTATTTCTTCCTTTGAAATAATAATGTCTTTTAGACTACACAAATTTACAATTAAATCTTCAGTATTTAGCTTTATGTCATAAATCAATAAAAGTTTGTCACCTTTGTCACAAATTTTTAAATTTTCCTTTAATTGAATCTCAGATTTAACTATTGGAGGTTTACAAACTTTAGCTAAACTATGAGTTTGTACAAAAATTAGAGTTAAGAAAATTGTCAGTCTTAGAAACATCAAA
>CAZAFN010000045.1:0-5422 GCA_964484795.1 uncultured Alphaproteobacteria bacterium
TGGGTGGAGCGGCTAATAGTATAGGTTTGGCAAAGTTAATTAGTTCTCACAAATTAGAAATAGATGTGAACTTAATGCTGTGCTTAGTGGAAAATTCTGTTTCAAGCAATTCAATTAGACCCTCTGATATTTTTAAAAGTAGGGATGGCCGTTATGTTGAAATAGGTGATACTGATGCAGAAGGAAGATTGATCCTAGCGGATGCCATTACTTATGCTTGTGAATTAAAACCAGATCTAATTATTGATATGGGCACATTAACTGGAGCATCTAGGGTGGCGTTAGGTACAGACGTTCCAAGTTTTTTTTGTAATGATGATGATCTTTCAATGGAATTAATTGATGCTTCTCAGGAAGTTGGTGATCCACTTTGGCAGTTACCCCTATGGGAAAATTATTCAAATCAACTAATGTCTAATCATGCTGACATCAAGAATATAGGTAATAGCTTTTTTGGTGGAGCCATAACTGCTGCCTTATTTTTAAAAGAATTTGTCAAATATAACATTCCATGGATTCATGTGGATTTAATGGCTTGGTCAAAACCAAATAGATTGTCATCTTATGAAGGTGGAGAGGCAATGGGAATAAGAGCTTTAATGCAGTTAATTAAAAAAAGATTTGGTTAAAAATAAGCGGATTTCAACAAATTTTTTGTGTAACTACTTTTAGGTTTTTGAAATAGATTTTTTTTTGAGTCAAATTCTACAATTTCACCATCTTTCATAACCATTATTTTATCTGATATGGCTTTTATGATCTTTAGATCATGACTTATGAAAATATATGTCAATTTATGTTTTTCCTGAAGATTTAGAAGAAGATTAACAATTTGTGATTGAACGGTCATATCGAGAGCACTTGTAGGTTCGTCAAGAATAATTAATTCAGGATTAAGTATTAAAGCCCTAGCTATTGCTACTCTTTGCCTCTGCCCTCCAGAAAATTCGTGGGGGTATCTTGAAAGCATAGATGAATCTAACCCAACATCATTGACTATTCTTTCAGTAAGCCCAAAAATTTCCTTTGAGGACATTTTTTC
Source organism: uncultured Alphaproteobacteria bacterium (assembly GCA_964484795.1). GTDB lineage: Bacteria > Pseudomonadota > Alphaproteobacteria > Methylaequorales > Methylaequoraceae > CAZAFN01. Next base: position 1,043 of record CAZAFN010000045.1, read on the forward strand.
CCTATGGACTTGGAGACCTTCGCTGATAATGTCTTGGATTGTCAGTCTAGGGCTTAGTGATGCAAATGGGTCTTGAAAGATTATTTGAATGTTTTTTCTATATGGGCGAAACATGTTTTGGTTAAGATCCGAAATTTTTTCTTTTTTAAAAAAAAAACTTCCTTTTGAATCAATTAATTTTAGAAGTGCTTGTGCGATTGAGCTTTTCCCTGACCCACTTTCTCCAACAATTCCTAAAGTTTCACCCTTTTGTAAATCAAAATTTATATTTTTAACTGCGTGAAAGTGATTTTTATTTTTGTTAAAGAAGAAACTAGTTTTATTTTCATAAAAAACATTTAATTTTTTTACTGACAAAATCTTTTCATTAGTACTGGGTTTGATTTTTTTTTCTTTGGGTTTTGAAAGAATTAACTTCTTTGTGTATGGATGTTTAGGGGTGGAAAAAATATTCTTTGTAGTGTTTTTTTCAACAATCTCACCTTTTTCCATGACACAAACTCTGTCAGAAATTTCTTTAACTATTCCCAAGTCATGAGTAATAAGCAACAATGACATTTTAAATTTCTTTCTAAGTTTGTCTAATAATTCTAGTATCTGTTTTTGAATCGTTACATCTAATGCCGTTGTAGGTTCATCGGCAATTAGTAAATCTGGATTATTGGCAATAGCCATTGCAATCATTATTCTTTGCCGTTGTCCGCCAGATAGCTGGTGCGGATATTGACTCAGTCTTTGTTCTGGGTCATCTATCCCAACTTCCTTCAACAATTCAACACATTTTTTCGAAGTTGAATTATTTTTTTTTGGTAAGCATTCAGTTATTTGTTTTTCAATTGTATGCAGAGGATTTAGTGAAGTCATGGGTTCTTGAAAAATCATAGAAATTCTCCTACCTCTTATTTTTTGAAGAAAAATTTCATCTTGATCTAACAAATTTTTGCTTTCAAAAATTATTTTTCCTTTAATTTTTAATTGACTATTGGACTTGATCAATTTCATAATTGAAAGCGCAGTTACCGATTTGCCAGAACCACTTTCTCCGACAATTGCCATGCACTCCCCTTTATAGACGTTAAAACTAATTTTTTTAACTGCATTAACAACTTGGTTGTTAACTTCAAACCTAATATTTAAATTTTCAATTTTTAAGATTGTTTTGCTCATTTAAATAACCTTTCTGGGGTCAAAGGCATCTCTTACGGCTTCACCAATAAAAACTAATAAACTTAATTGGAGTGACAATGTAATAAATGCCGACAACCCTAACCAAGGAGCTTGCAAATTCGCTTTTCCTTGAGCTACCATCTCTCCAAGAGAAGGTGATCCAGGAGGTAAGCCAAAACCTAGGAAATCTAGCGAAGTCAAAGTTGCAATTGAACCAGACAATATAAATGGCATTAAGGTCAAAGTTGCAACCATTGCGTTTGGAAGAACGTGTTTTATCATGATGTTGACATTGCTAACACCAAGTGCTTTAGCAGCTTTAACATATTCAAAGTTTCTTGCCCTGAGGAATTCTGCTCTTACAACACCTTCTAATGACATCCAGCTAAATAAAAGCATAATAAAAAGCAAAATCCAGAAGCTAGGCTGAACAAAACTTGAAATAATTATTAATAAATAAAGAACTGGTAGTCCCGACCAGATTTCAATGAATCTTTGACCGAAAAGATCAATTTTTCCTCCATAAAAACCTTGGACCCCTCCCGCCATAATTCCAAGAACACTTGAAAGGAGGGTAAGGATTAGTCCAAAGAACACTGAGATCCTAAAACCATAAATAAGTCTTGCCAAGACATCTCTTCCTTGGTCATCTGTTCCAAGAAGATTGTCCAGAGTTGGTGAAGAAGGAGAAGGCACCTTCAAATCATAGTTAATAGTGTCATAAGAGTATTCTATAGGTGGCATTATATAAAACCCATTTTGATTAATTAGGTTTTTAACGAAGGGATCTTTATAATCGGCTTCGGTTTCAAATTCTCCGCCATAAAATGTTTCGGAAATTTCTTCAAAAACTGGAAAATAAACTTTGTTGTCAAAAACTAATAATATAGGTTTATCATTTGCTATAAATTCAGCAAATATAGAAATTAGAAATAAAAAACAAAAGGTAATGGTTGCAATAGCACCTCTCTTGTTGGCTTTAAAATTTTTAAACCTTCTTTTTGTTAGTGGAGAAAAATTCATTACTTACCCCTACTTTCAAAATCTATTCTTGGGTCAATTAGAACATAAGTTAAATCGCTAGCTAGTCTAAGTAACAAACCTATGAGAGTAAAAATGTAAAGACTACCAAATACAACTGGGTAATCTCTTCCCAATGCTGCTTCAAAACCCAGAAGACCAAGACCATCAAGGGAAAAAATTACTTCAATTAACAATGAAGAAGTGAAAAGTATATTTATGAAGGCGGACGGAAAACCTGAAATAACAATTAGCATTGCATTTCTAAAAACATGTCCGTAAAGAACTCTTTGTTCCCCAACTCCTTTGGCTTTAGCCGTCATTACATACTGTTTATTTATTTCATCAAGAAAAGAATTTTTAGTTAGCATTGTTAAACTTGCAAAACCTCCAATTACCATTGCTAGTACTGGTAAGGCAAGGTGCCAGAAGTAATCCAAAATTTTGTTAAAAAATGGAAGTTGATCCCAATTATCTGATACCAATCCTCTAAGTGGAAAAATATCTAAATAACTTCCACCTGCAAAGATCACAATTAAAAAAATTGCAAACAAAAACCCTGGGATTGCATACCCAAGAATAATCAAAGATGATGTATAAACGTCAAATTTTGAGCCATCACGAACTGCTTTCTTTATTCCAAGTGGGATGGAAATTAAATATATGAGTAATGTTGTCCACAAACCTAAAGAAATAGAAACTGGCAATTTTTCAATTATCAATGCAATGACCGTTTGATCCTTGTAAAAACTCTCCCCAAAATCAAAGAACAAATAATTTTTTATCATTTCAAAAAATCTTTCCAGTGGTGGTTTGTCAAATCCATATTGTTTTTCCAATTCTTTAATGAGATCAGGGTCTATTCCTTGAGAACCTCTATATTTACTTTCATTAAAATTCAAGTTAGTTTTGTTTTGAGAGCTTTGAGATTGTTCTCCACCAGTAGAGGTAAATTTTTGAGTCACTGAAACATCCGTTCCTTTGATTTGGGATATGGCCTTCTCAACAGGTCCCCCTGGTGCAGCTTGAATTATTAAGAAATTTACAGTTAATATTCCAAACAATGTTGGAATAATTAAAAACAAACGTTTGAAGATGTAGTTTAACATTATTCCATTTTCTTTCTGATTCTCCAGATGAAAACTAGGGGAATAATCAAAAAGAGATAGTATAGATATCCTTTGTGATTTTTTTCATTCTCTTCCAGCTTTTCTATGTTTCCAATTCTTTTTTCTTTTTCTTTGTCGTACCACCAAAAATCAAACCCTAAATCATATTTGGGTGATATTGCTGGTCTTGACAATTTGTTCCAATAAGCCACTCGGTAATGCCCTATATGAAATTGTGGAATTAGGTAATAATTGAATAATAATATTCTATCAAGCACCCTTGTATGCATAACTAGTTCTTCCCTCGTTTTTGAACTAATTAAATTTTCTATAACATCATCAATGACTGGGTTTTTTACACCTATAATATTTGGGCTTCCAGGTTGATCAGCGGTCATTGAACTCCAATAATTCTTTTGTTCATTTCCAGGGGATATTATTGAACCATAATTGGTTACAACCATATCAAAATCAAATTTGTCTAATCTTCGAATATATTGTGAGTCATCTTGAACGGTTCTAATGGTAACATTTACCCCTAATTTTTTTAGATTTCTTTTCATTGGAAGGACTATTCTTTCAAAGAGAGGTGATCTAAGAAGTATTTCAAACTTTAAAATTTCACCCGTTTCATGATGTGTTAGAACTCCATTTTTTATAATCCAGCCTTCTTTTTTTAATATTCTTCTGGCAATTCTCAAATTTTTCCTCAAACCGTTCGTTTCTAATTCAGTATTAGGTGGAGAAAAGACTGTATTGAAAACTTCATCGGGTATACGACCTTTATATTTGTTAAGAATTTTTAGTTCCTTTCCATCTGGAAGATTTTGGGAAGATAGTTCTGAGTTATCAAAAAAACTTTTGGTTCGAGTATAGGCTCCATAAAACAAGTTACGATTAGACCATTCAAAATCAAAAGCATAACCTAATGCTTTTCTAACATTCTTGTTTTTAAAAATTGATTTTCTAATGTTGAAAGCAAATCCTTGCATCCCGCTTGGTCTGAAATATTTTATTTCCTCAACAATCACTTGACCTTTTTCAACTGCCTTAAATTTGTATGCAGTTGCCCAGTTTTTCGATG
>CAZAFN010000046.1:0-5155 GCA_964484795.1 uncultured Alphaproteobacteria bacterium
CCCTAAATTGATGGTCAATGTTGACAAAAAATGTATAGTTAAGCTGTCAAGATTATTAATTAAAAATGAAAAAGGGACAATTGATTCAATTGCTAATCTTTCAAAAGATTTAAAATTAGTTATTGATCAGGAATATTTTAATCCACCATTACCAGAAGCCAAACCTTTTATTGGAACAAAAGTAGCAATAGTAGATACAGGTGTTAATTATACTCTAAAATTTATTAACTCTAATCTATCAAGGGAAAACAATAACACTTTATCAGGTTATGATTTTGAGGATGATGATTTATTGCCTTTTGACATCGATATTAGTAGGTCATTGTTTTTTCCTTTTCATCATGGAACAGCTGTAACAAGTATAATTTTAAGAGAAGCTCCCTTATCAGAAATCGTTGCATATAGATTTCCTAGATCAGATATGTGTAAATTTACATTATTGATAAATCACATAGCTAACAACAAAATTAAAATCGTTAACTTGTCAATGGGCTCAAAGCATGAAAAAGATTGGGTGTGTTTTAAAAATGCTGCATACCAACACAAAAACATTTTATTTTTTGTTTCAGCTGGAAATGACGGAATAAATATTGATGAAAAAGGAGTATATCCAGCTTCATTTGATTTAGAAAATATTTTAGTGATTACATCTTCTGATATATTCGGAAACCTAGCCAGAGATTCAAATTTTGGAAAGAATTCAGTGGATTTTTTAATTCCTGGAGAACAAATACCTGTCATTGATCATCGAGGTGTTAGAACTAAAGCATCTGGTTCAAGCTATGCAGTTCCGAGAGTTGTTGCAATGGCTGTTCGCTATTTATCAAATAATCCAAATGCAAGTGTAGGCGATATAAAAAATATTCTAATTTCAAGGGCAGTCAATAATAATCAATTTGTAAAGTATGGATGGATACCAGATCCGTTGGATGATTATCTTTTTGACTAATCAAATGCATTGTCAAGAAACCCTCTGGCTAAAGGAACTGCACTTGGGTTGTGAATTTCCATTAAAGAAATAGCATATTCACCAAAATCTTTATTTTTAGAAAAAGCAGCTGCTTGCACAGCTAATCTAAGCGCCTGAGGATCTTCAGGTGTAAATTCAAGCAGAGTTTTTAAAATTGGAATTTCTTTTTCATAAGATTTATTTAAGTGAAGAGCGACTGCTAATGAATGAAGACTAGTTGGACTTTTAGGATCCAATTTAGTACTTTTTTCTAAAAAATATATAGAGTCATTAATTAATCCAAACCTACCAAAAGCTTGTCCAGCCATATCTAATAATAATTTATTATTAGAAAACTCGCAATTTGTTTGAATTTTTCTTAAAAGAACTTTTTCAGGTTTGTTATGATATTGTTGTGCTTCTTCAAGTGCATCTGCACATAAGCGAATAGCTCTACCAGTTTGAAAAAATTTTTCATTCTCAATGTTATTTTGATCATAAACATCCTTTAAAAGATGTACTGGAACTGCTTCATTATATTCACCTCCTCCAGAGGCAATTATTCCAATTAAATTACCATTTCTATCTATTAAAGCCCCTCCACTGGAACCAGGTAAATTTCTTGCGGACGAATGAATTCTGGCCTGTGGTTTGTTAGGTGCCGGGTATGAAATAATATTAGTTTCAGGAAAAATTCTGATATCATTCCTTCCAATGTCAAAAGCAATCATTCTTGTTTTTTTTGGTTGACTATGATCAAAGTCAAACTTTATAGATTGTATATTTTTGGTCAGTGAAATAAAAGCTATATCTGCAGTGTGGTTGTTAGGAATAGTGAAAGCCTTTATAATTTTTTTGTTTGGCATTCTAACTAAAACAGCCTTACTATCTTCTACTACGTGCCTATTAGTTACTATAATAGAATCTGATAAAAATATTCCACTTGCAATCATTGTAGGAGTTTTGATGGCAACAACCTTTTTTAGCCATTCACATACTTTTTCTTTTTCATTGCATGAACGTTCTTGCCCGAGGACTTGTGGAGAAAAATTTATACTGGTAATAATGATTATTACATAAATATATTTAGTAATTTTGCAAAATAGAGATGTGTTCATAAAAATATTCCTTTATACATATTTAATTAAATCTTTACTGAAGAACAATTGAAATGAAAATAAATAACAAAAAAACTGATAAGCCAGGAATAAGGCTAAAAGTCTATGTAAGGGAAGATATGGTTGGAGGCGGAAAACTTGAATTACTGAGAATTGTTGGAGAAACAGGTTCTATTTCTTCTGCTGCAAAAATTATGGGCCTTGATTATAAAAGAGCTTGGTTTCTTCTTGATACGCTCCAAAGATGCTTTAAAAACCCTTTATTTTTAACGAACAGAGGAGGAGGTTCTTCTGGTGGTACTTCATTAACTGAATTAGGAATTCAGCTTATTGAAAAATTCAATAAAACGGACACAGAAGTTAAAAAAGTTACTTCCGAGTTTTTAAAATGGCTAGAAGAAAATCAAAGGAAAACTAAACTTTAACCACCTGTTACATTCATATGACGAGAAACAGATTTATTATCAGAAGTTCTATCAATAATAAAATCATGCCCTTTAGGTTTTCTAGTAATAGCTTCATAGACAGCAGCTTTTAATGCTTCATTACCACTCTCTCTTAATATAGTTCTCAAGTCTGCATTGTCATCTTGTCCAAGGCACATAAAGAGTTCTCCTGTACAAGTCATTCTAACTCTGTTGCATGATTCACAAAAATTATGTGTTAAAGGTGTAATAAAACCTAATTTTCCTCCAGTTTCTAAAATTTTTACATATCTAGCAGGGCCAGCTGATCTCTCTGGTAAATCTATTAAAGTAAACTTTCTCGATAGATTTGCTCTTACAAGAGAAAGAGGTAGATATTGATCAAGCCTTCTTTCACTTCCTATATCCCCCATTGGCATAACTTCAATTATTGTCATGTCAAATCCTTTTTCCCCACACCAAATTAACATTTCTTCTAATTCATCATCATTTACACCTTTTAATGCCACGGCATTAATTTTAATTTTTAAGCCTACTTTTTTTGCCTCTTCCAAACCATGCAATACTTGATCTAATTTTCCCCATCTAGTAATTTCTGCGAACTTTTTAGGATTTAAAGTATCTAATGATATATTCAGTCTTCTTACTCCAGCATCATATAGTTGCTGAGCCATTTTTGATAGTTGGCTGCCATTTGTTGTAATTGTCAATTCTTCAAGTGAGTTCCCAACCTCAGAACCGAGGTTATTAATTAATTGCATTATTCCTTTTCGGACAAGAGGTTCACCTCCTGTCAATCTAATTTTAGATACACCCATTGAGATAAATGTTTTACAGACTAACTCAAGTTCCTCTAAAGTTAGCAAGTCCTTTTTTGGCAAAAAAGTCATATTTTCAGACATGCAATAAACACATCTAAAATCACATCTGTCTGTTACTGAAACTCTTAAATAAGTTACAGCTCTTCCAAAGGGATCAATAAGTTTATTTGAGTTTGTTAACATTAACTTTATAATAGACAGTTTAAAATAATATGTTGACTATAACATAAATAAATATAATCTCAAATTTTTATATGGCATTTTAAAAAATAATTTATGGTTAAATTTGAATATAAATTTAAAATCTATGCTTTTGTTTTACTTTTATTATTTTCTTTCTTGAATTCAATAAAAGCTGCAACATCAAAAGAATTTATTACACTTCAATCTACCACTTCAACACAAAATTCTGGCTTTTATGACTATATTTTGCCAATTTTTTCTGATGTATCAAATATTGAAGTTCGGGTAGTAGCAGTAGGCACCGGTCAAGCGATTAAAAATGCACAAAATTGTGATGGTGATGTTCTAATTGTGCATTCTATCATTTCAGAACAAAAGTTTGTTGAAAGTGGGTATGGATTATATAGGAAGGACTTAATGTACAATGATTTTATTATTATTGGTCCTAAAGGTGACCCAGCAAAAATAAATTCTTCCCACAGTGCTATTGAGGCATTTAATAAAATTTATAAATCAACAGCAATTTTTGCGTCTAGGGGAGATGAAAGTGGAACGCATAAAGCGGAACTTAAGTTATGGGAAAAAGCCAATTTAGATCCAGGAAAATTTAAAGGGCGATGGTATAGAGAGTTGGGTCTTGGCATGGGTGCAGCTTTAAACGTTGCAGTTCAGATGGATGCATATGTATTAAGTGACAGGGCAACATGGTTAGCTTTTAAAAATAAAAGAGATCACCAAATATTGTTTGAAGGGGATAAAGATTTATTTAACCAATATGGTATCATACCTGTAAATCCTAAGATATGTTCATCAGTAAAGTTCAAAGAAACAGAATTATTTATTAATTGGGCACTATCACAAGAAGGGCAAAAACATATCTCTTCATTCACAGTAAATAATCAACAGCTTTTTTTCCCTAATTCAAAATAAATCTTTATTTATAATCCTCTTTGATATCACATTAAATTTAATTTATTGTTAATTAGTTTGGCGGGATTAATGATTGAAATTAACATATGAAAATTGCACATTGCATCTTCCATATCTATTGATATGGTTAAAACAAAGTAAGTAGATGTTATTTTATTTTCGGTCTTGATGTATGGTTATTAACATAGACATTAAAACGCTTCATTTGAAAAAGTTATGTGTTGGGGTGAGCTCATTTGAAATGCTTGAAGAGTGGCAGGACAATGAAATTAATCATAATAGACAAATATTTCACGTCACTAGAATTAAACCTAAACGAACAGAAGAAATCTTACTAAATGGTTCATTATATTGGATAATTAAAAATAAGTTTGTAGCCAGGCAAAGAATATTAGAATTTAAAGATGTAATTAGAGCAGATGGCAAAAGTGCATGTAAAATAATTTTTGATAGAAAACTATTTAAAGTTACAAATATTCCTCATAGACCTTTTCAAGGGTGGAGATATTTGAAAGAAGAAATGGCACCCAATGATATATTTAAAGATCAAAATAACAATGAAATTCCAGCATCTTTATTGGCAGAATTGAATGAATTTGGAGTACATTAAAAATTATGCAGCTATTTGTGTATTAATCAAGCGCGGATTTTTATTAATTGACTCAACTAGTTCCTTTATTTTTTGTGAACATGACCAATTTACTAATTGCATTTCACCATTAATATTTT
>CAZAFN010000047.1:0-4818 GCA_964484795.1 uncultured Alphaproteobacteria bacterium
AACTGTAAGAGGAATTTTAGGTCAAAAATCTCCAATCTTATCGGATCAAGAACAGATGTTTCCAGCCTATATGAGTCATGAAAAAAAAGAAAAGAAACACGCCCTTTCATTTATTACAAAGGAAGAATGCAGAAAATGTAATAAATGTATTCTAAAGGCCTATGAATCAATATTTTATAAAGATGAAATCATATTTGAGAATATAGAAAATAGAGAATTAAGATTAAAGAACAATAATCATTCAAAACCATTCCAAAAAGGTCCGGGGAATTTTTTTCTATCTCACGATGGAAAACTTGTAAGGGGCGGTGTTGCAACGATGCTAACTCGAAATAAAAGAGAAAGGTATAACTTCCATGATGAACCACAAGAAATTAAAGATGCTGTTTTTTATCTTGTAAGAAAATTATTTTCTGTTCCTGGATTTCTATCCCCTACACAAGCCAAAATATTTGCAAAATTAAATTTAGGGCGTAAGCTCAGAAAATCTACTGAAAGGAATACAAAAAGTCAACTAAAGAAAAAATTGCAATCTCTTGAATACATAGTTGATTATTGGAAAGATTTGGAGGGGCTTTTATGAGTAAAATAATTCCATTAAAGACAAATACAAAAATAACTAGAATTTCTGTTTTAGTCAAGCAAACTAAGGAAGTGGGTGAACTATATGCATTGAGAAAATTCATGAAAAAACAAGGACTGCTAAACAAGGATATTACTGTTGATAAAGAGACTATGGCAATACACATTGATAATGCAAACATAAATGGTGTTGAGGTTGTTGTGAATAGATATAGACGAGGATTGAGTGAAGCGGGACACGGCGGATACAGAGTTGCCTTTGAGGTTATTGAAAAAAGTGAAGATCTTGTCAATCTTGCAAAACAAAAAAGTGAAGGTGTACACAAGGCCGAAATAAATAAGATAAATGAAATGCGCAGAAAAGAACAGGAGACGTGGTCAAAGAAGCAGCAAAAACTAGAGAAGAAACTTGAACATGAAATTGATATAAAAACAATGTACAGAGAAGATTTTGAAAAAATGAGAGAAAGAAACAAGAAATTAAATTACAAACTTAGAGAAGTCAAAACAGAATTAGATTTGTACCTTATTCCAACTCCTAAAATTGTCTGGAGAAGATTGAAGGAGTTTGTATCTTAATCAATCAAGGCTTTTATGTCACGTGATAATGGGTAATTTGGAGAAGTGATGGCAAGGAAATCAAAAGCTAAGACATTGGATGGACAGGGAAGTATGATCTTGCCTGATGCCAATCGTGCCATCGAAGATATTTACGAAGAAATAAGGGATGTTTATCTAACAGATGATAGGCCTTGGGTTATCGGATATAGTGGTGGTAAAGATTCGACAACTTCACTCCAACTTATATGGTATGCTCTTTCTAAATTACCAAAATCAAAATTAAAGAAACCGGTGTATATTATTAGTTCAGATACGCTTGTGGAAACTCCACATGTCATTAGTTTCATTGATCAAACTCTAGAGAAAATTGTTTCTGCCGCAAAGGAACAAAACTTGCCTTTTGAGGCCCATAAAGTTCAACCTATAATTGAAGAATCTTTCTGGGTAAATTTGATTGGAAGGGGGTATCCAACTCCGTCGATAACTTTCAGATGGTGTACTGAGAGAATGAAAATTAAACCTGCTGACCGTTTCATCATGGATAAAGTCTCGAAACATGGCGAAGTTGTTGTTGTTCTAGGTGTTAGGAAAGGTGAAAGTACTACACGTGATCAAGTAATCAATCTACATCAAATAAAAGGAACTATTCTCAATCGACATACTCGATTCTCGCAAGCTTATGTCTATACTCCTGTAGTTGATTTTAGCGTTGAAGACATTTGGATGTATCTATCTTTAGTGAAGAATCCGTGGGGTGGAGATAATCAAGAATTGATTGATCTCTACAAAGCTTCTCAGGCTGGTGAATGTCCTTTGGTTGTAGATGATTCTACACCCTCTTGTGGAAACAGTAGATTTGGATGTTGGACTTGTACTGTGGTTGGTAAAGACAAGACTATGGAATCCTTGTCTGGTACTGATAAATGGTTGAAGCCATTACTAAAATATCGTAATTTCTTAGCTGAAACTCTTGATCCTGAAAGGAAAAAAGAAGTTAGAAGTTTTAAGAGATCAAAGGGACAAGTAACACTGAAACACGATAAAACTGCAGTTGTAAGAGGCCCTTACAAATTGAGTTTCTGTGAAGAATTACTGGAAGAATTATTGAAAACCCAAGAACAAGTTAGGTTGCTTAGTGGAGATCCAGATATTACTCTGATTTACAATGCAGAATTGCATGAAATTAGAAGAATTTGGAGATTAGAAAAGGGAGACTGGCAAGACCGAGTTCCAAGGATTTACAAGGATGTTACAAACAAAGAACTTGCATGGGTTGATGATGACGGTGCAGCTTTCAACTATAATGATTACAAAATGTTAGAAAAGATTTGTGAAAAGCACGAGGTGCCAACTGAATTAGTTGTAAGACTAATTGAAGTCGAAAGGGCAACTATGGGAATGACTAGACGTTCGAGTGTTTACCAAAGATTGACTAAGATTTTAGCAGAAGAATGGAGGCCTGAAGAGGAAGTTATGGAATCACTTAAGGATGAATTTGAAGTATGATTTTTACTAATTTAGCTCTAAACAATATCGGCCCCTACAGAGGAAAACATGAGTTCAATCTTAAACCCGAAGTTGATGGTGTTAATTCCAAACCTGTAATTCTTTTTGGTGGGTTAAATGGCGCTGGAAAAACGCAAATCTTGGAATCTATCAAATTAGTATTGTATGGTTCTGCATCCATCGGAACGAGAGTTACTTTAACAAAATATCACGATCTTCTAAAGAGAAGAACGCACAAATCAAAGAAAACTGGAATTACTGAAAATTCCGCAAGTATAATACTTGAATTTGATCATAATTTTATTGGAAGAACTGAACATTACACTGTAATTAGATCCTGGAATATTGATAATGGCAAGGTAAAAGAAAAATTAGTTGTGAATAAGGATGGGGAACCATTGAATGATTTGTTAATGGATCAATGGCAGGATTTCCTGAAAGAATTGGTTCCGCCAGGTCTTTCAAATTTATTTTTCTTTGATGGTGAGAAAATCAAAGATATTCTAAGGCAAAAGGGAAAGATAGATCAATACATCAAAGAAGCTCTTGGAGCTCTTTTGGGCTTAGATACAATCGATCAATTACAATCTGATCTAAATCTACTTGCAGCTAGACAAACAAAAGAAATGGGAGGAGATAGCACTCTTGCTGATAATCTCCAATTTGCTCAAGAGAATATGGGCAAGTTGAATGATCAAATGAAAGATTTAAAAGAGGAAATAGAACAGAATACAAGCAATGTGGATGGATTGAAGAGAGATATCGAAAGACTTGAGGATCAACTATCTAGTTTGGGAGGAGTCTTTGCTGAAAAAAGAACCTCAAACAAAGAAAAATTAACTATTGTAGAGAGTGAACTTGATGGAATCAAAGACCAAATCTCTCAACTTCTTACAGAAACTATTCCGTTTGCATTATGCCCTTCAATATCAAAGAGTTTGTTGAAAAGATTGGATAGTGAACAAGATTTTGAGGAAAAAATAGCCGTTTCAAAGGTTGTAGATGAATTTGCCTCGAAAATAAAGAAAGAATACAAAACTGATTCAAAGAAATTAGATAAAATTGTATCCAAAGTCAGTAAAGAATATGCAGTCGATGAGACTGAATTCAAGTCAAGACACGATATTTCAAAATCAGATAGAGATATGATGAAAAATTGGATAGAGGATGCAAATAACAGAGCTGCAAAGAATTTGACAACATTGTGTAACCAATTCGAATCATTGAGTATAGAAAGTAAAAGTTTATCACGTTCTATTGGAAGAGCTCCTCCTGAGAAAGCATTGTCTGAGCTTGTAAGAGATTTGGGAATAAAGTCTGAAGAAGTTGGTAAGTCAGAAGAAACTATTGAAGCATTGAATTACGAATTACAAGATGTGATTAATCAGATTGCTGATAATGATAGAAAAATCGAAATTATTGAGAAGAAACTTGATGATAAATCAGATGTTATCGAACAAATCGGTTTGAATCGAAAAGTTAAGGCTGTATTAGCCGAATTCTTTGATGACAGGTCTGAACGTAAATTAGAAGAATTGGAAATGAATATTTTGAGTGCTTTCATCGCTTTAGCACGTAAAGACCGAACAACAGATAAAATCAAGATTGATCCCAAAACAATGGAAATACTGATGTATGATTCATTTGATTCTAGAATACATGTTGGTGATTTATCAGCAGGAGAACAACAAGTCTTTGCAATTTCAATACTTTGGGCTTTAGCTAAAACTGCAGATAGGCCATTACCTTTCATTGTAGATACTCCACTAAGTCGTTTAGATAGTGCTCATAGGGGAACTTTGGTCAATAATTTCCTTTCGAGAGCAAGTCATCAAATATTTGTTTTGTCCACAGATACTGAAATCGACAAGGAATACTATGAAGCTCTACAACCTCATGTTTCAAGAGCATATCACTTGAATTTCAACGAAGATAAGGCTTCTACTGAAGCAAGTCCTGGTTATTTCTGGGAAGATGGAGGAGTTAAGGCATGAGTTTTAGCAGAATCAAAGTTAGTGAAGATGCAACAAAGCAATTGAGCACTTTGAAAGGCAGGCTGAAAGTAACTCCTAATTTCATTTGTAGAATGGCATTATGTACCTCTCTTGAAGAAACAGGAGCACCTAATCCTGCTCAATATGATCAAGAAGGGCAGGAGTTCAATCGTTA
>CAZAFN010000048.1:0-4693 GCA_964484795.1 uncultured Alphaproteobacteria bacterium
TAGCATCTCTCACTCATATTCCAGTGTTAGGGGTTCCAATTAAATCTAAAGATTTAAGAGGACTAGATAGTCTATTATCCATTGTTCAAATGCCCGCAGGAATACCATTGCCAACACTTGCAATAGGAAAGGCTGGGGCTATTAATGCAGGTTTAGCAGCTGCGGCAATATTAGGCATTAAACATTCTGAAATAAGAAAAAAATTAATCTCTTTTAGAGCTAGTCAAACAAAATCAGTAAAAAAAACACCAACTAATGACTAAAAGAAAGCTTGGAATACTTGGTGGAGGGCAACTTGGAATGTTCATTTGCCAAGCAGCAAAAAAAATGGGCGTTCATACAATAGTCTTCTCAAGAAATGAGAATTTTAGCGCAAAAGAATTTTGCGATCATTTTATTATTGGTGAATATGAAGATAAAAAAAAATTAAATCAATTTATCAAATCTGCAAATCATTTCACAATTGAAACCGAAAATGTACCCAAGCAAATACTCAAAATAATTGAAAAAGAAAAAAATTTGTTTCCATCCTCAAAAATAGTTGAAATCACACAAAATAGAATTAAAGAAAAAAAATTTTTGAATTCAATTCAAAATGTTAAAACAACAAGATACAGACCAATAAATAATTTTGATGACCTTAAAAATGGTTTAGAGCTATTTGATTTTAAAGCCATCCTAAAATCTTGTGAACTTGGATATGATGGGAAGGGGCAATTTTTAGTTCATAAAAAAAATTTATTGGATTTTAAAAACAAACCCTTGATGAATTACGTTCTAGAGGAATTTATAGAATTTGAAAAAGAGATATCTATTATAATTTCAAGAAGTAATAAAAAATCAATTCATTATCCACCAGTAGAAAACCTGCACAGAAATTCAATTTTAAGGGAAACCAGCTATCCTGCAAACATATCTGAACGCACAACTAAAAATGCAATTAAAATTGGAAAAAAAATTTCTGAAGAAATTAATTTGATTGGAATTCTAGCCATTGAAATGTTTGTAATGAATGATGAAAATTTGATAATTAATGAACTTGCACCACGACCTCACAATTCTGGGCATTGGTCAATAGATTGCTGCAAGTACAGTCAATTTCAGAACCTACTTTTTTCAATATTTGACAATCAAGTTAAAGAACCCATTCCCCAAAAAAAATGTAAAATGGTAAATCTAATTGGAAATGAATACAAAAAAATCAATTCTCTAAAAAACCATTATAGGTGCTATGATTATTTTAAAGTCAAATTAAATCCAAATAGAAAAATGGGACACTATATGATTATTGGGGATTAAAAAAAGTTTTAATTTTTCCCTTAAATTTTCCAAATATTAATACTGTACTAATTTGTTTTTCTAAAAATTTTTTAGTGTTGAAAAAATCATCTGAATTGTCAAAAACAAAAAAACAAAATGTAGCCGCATAAATCTTCATTAATATCACTCTTTTTGAATAGTAATTCATATCTGTAGATTTATCACCAGACAAGAACCAGATTTCATCGGCAACATTAAATAGTATATTATTCATACTTTTAAATGAAGAAAGTTTGATCATTAGAAAGAATATTTTTTTCTTATCAACCAAATTTTGAATTATTTGCAATCTAGTAAGAATAAAATACTTGATTTTCTCGTTTATTTTAAATTTCTTAAAATTTCGTGGTTTTTTTTTTTTGTGGGTTAGTTCATTAATAATATCATTCATTTCCATCATTAATGACATCAAACCATTGGGGAAAAGACTGGACTGAATGATGTCTTTTTTATCCTTGTCAATTTTAAGTTCATTTAGAGTGGCAAGAACCATAGAATCAAAATTTTCTTTCTTGGAAAAATTTTCAATCATTTTGAGAATGAATTTTTTTTTATTAAAATTTTTGATTTTCATATTTTTTTATTAAAGTTATTTACAATATTATATTTTTTTATATAACTTAATTTCAACTATTTATGGAGAAAAATTATAATACGCGTTCATGTAAGAGATAACAACCTTGAAAAAGCAATGAGAGCAATGAAAAAAAAGCTCCAGCGAGAAGGTGTTTTCAAGGAAATGAAACAAAGAAGAGCGTATGAAAAGCCATCTGAAAAAAAAGCAAGACTACTAAATGAATCAACAAGACGTTGCAAAAAAATGTTAAAAAAGAAGCTGGAAATACAGGGCTACTAAAATTGCATAAAGATTTATCTAGAATCTTTTCTCCACCAACTTTATAATTCACTTAATATGAAATCAAAACTTAAGGTAATTGACCTTTTTTCTGGATGTGGTGGACTTAATGAAGGTTTCAAAAAGGCTGGGTTTGACATATCAGTATCAAATGACATTTGGGAACCAGCTAGTAAAACCTTTCTGAGAAACAATAAAAATTCCAGGTTCGTCTTAGGTGATATTACTCAAAAGAAAATAAGATCTGAAATTATAAGATATGGCAAAGGAGCAGACTTAATAATAGGTGGTCCTCCCTGTCAGGCTTATAGTATGGCTGGTTCAAGAAACGTTGATGATCCAAGAGGAAAATTATTTGAAGATTACGTTAAAATTGTAAAGGAAATTAAACCTAAATATTTTGTAATGGAAAACGTTAAAGGGTTGATCTCAATGGAACATGACAAAATCAAGCTTAACAAGAATGATCAACAAAAATTAGAGAAAATAAAAAAACTTGAAATTAAAAAAAATCAATTACTACTAAAGCGCAAGCAATCAAAGAACACACCAAAAATTAAATTTTCAAAAACAGAAGAAAGCAAATTAGAGGAAATTAAAGAAAATCTAAAAAAAGAGAGGCAATTAACTTCAAGTTTAAGAGTTAAGGTTACTGATACAATTAAAAAAAAATTTTTGAGTTTAGGATATAACGTCCAAATAAAGGTTTTGAATGCTGCTGATTATGGTGTGCCTCAAAAAAGAGAAAGGGTGATAATTCTCGGTGGATTAGATGGATTCCCTGTCAATTTTCCAGATCCCACTTTTAAAGAAAAATCTAGCGATAAGAACTTAGAATTATTTAAAAGAAATTTGTCAAATTGGATAACGGTTAAAGAGGCTATAGATGATTTAAAGAACAAACCCGAGGACATTTCATTCAACCATATTTTTACAAAGTGCGGCGAGGATTTTCAGAAAAAAATCAACAAAACGCCAGTTGGTAAAACTGTTTATGGAGGATTTTCAGATGCGTATTTTAGATGTTCACCGAACGAACCAAGCAGAACTGTAAAAGAAAATCATGGTGGAGTTTTTTTACATTATGAAAAAAATAGGTTTATGACACCAAGAGAATTAGCAAGATTACAATCCTTTAATGACGATTTCATATTTGAAGGAACAAAGAGTCAAATTCTAATCCAGATTGGAAATGCGGTGCCTCCAAAACTTGGTTATAGCATTGCCAAATTTTTAAGAGAAAATATTTAAGAAAAACCTACTTTCTCTCTAAAATCTTTTACATCATACCAAAAACAACCTGCACAACCATCTTCTGATTCTAAATAATTTTCTCCTCCTTGAGAGAAAGATTCTTTAAAACCTAAAATTTTTGCATCAAATCTTTTATTTGTTTTTCTGCAATTTTTACAAAACTGCCTTTTTGCTTTATTCGCTGCTTGACCTAAAGGTTGAAAATCACTCAATTTTTGAGTTTTTTTATTGTTAACCCTCTGATTATTGTACCTACCATTTTTATGATCAACTTCTGGTTTTTTGGTTCCCAGTAAAGGACATCTCTCTTTTTTTATTTTTTTAATTATGTCATTTCTTATACTTTTATCCGGAACATTGTTAAACCCTATACATTGATAACTTATAATTCTTCCACCACTTCTTTCCAATTTAAGGAGGTAAGGGAAAGTATCTTGTCTTCCCCAACTTAAACCATTAGTTGTATATAAAGGCTCATACTCTCCAACAAATTCTGACCTCAACACAACTCTACTGAATCCATTTTCATCTGGTTGTGCTAATTTTTTGAAAAGCTCAAGTTTCGTAATCATAACTTACTTATAATAAAATCTAATTTTTTTTTAATTTCGCATTCCCAAATTTCAAAAACTCTCCAACCTAATTTTTGCAACTTTAATTTATTTTTACAATCTCTTTTCTTGTTTTTTTTCAGCTTGTCTGACCAATACTTTTCATTGTTTTTGGGCATATTGTATTTACCACACTGATGATGATGCCAAAAACATCCATTGACATTTATGATTGCATTGTATTTTTTTAGAACTATGTCTGGTTTTCCAGGAAGATCTTTTTTGTGAAGCCTAAATCTAAAGCCTTTTTTATGAAGGTGGCTTCTAACATTTCTTTCAGGTGTTGTATTTTTTCCCCTAATTTTTGACATTCTTAGGGAAGTGACCGAGTCTTTAGATTTCATTAATCTAAGCTTTTAACAATATCCTCAACCATTTTTTTTGCATCAGAAAACAACATCATTGTATTGTCCCTGAAAAACAATTCATTATCAACTCCAGCATATCCAGATGCCATCGATCTTTTAACAAACAAAACAGTTCCTGAATTTTCTACATCTAGTATTGGCATACCGTAAATTGGACTAGCTTTGTCAGTCTTAGCAGCTGGATTTGTAATGTCATTTGCACCAATAACAAATGCTGCATCTGTATTAGAAAACTCACTATTTATTTCCTCTAATTCAAATACTTCATCATAAGGAACATTTGC
>CAZAFN010000049.1:0-4201 GCA_964484795.1 uncultured Alphaproteobacteria bacterium
CCTGTTCTTGTTCCATCCAATCCATTGTGGCAGCACCATCATGAACCTCTCCAATCTTATGAGAAACACCAGTATAATAGAGAACTCTTTCGGTTGTAGTGGTTTTGCCAGCATCTATATGTGCCATAATTCCAATGTTTCTATAATCTTTCAATTCGGTATTTCTTGTCATTTTCTACCACCTATAGTGGGCAAAAGCTCTATTAGCTTCAGCCATTTTATGAGTATCTTCTTTCTTTTTAACAGAAATGCCTTTGTTTTCATGTGCATCCATAAGTTCTTGAGCAAGTCTTTCAATTATGGATTTTTCATTTCTCCCTCTTGAAGCATCTACAACCCACCTTATTGCCAATGCCTGAGCACGTTCATTTCTAACCTCTACTGGGACTTGATAAGTGGCTCCACCAACTCGCCTTGATCTAACTTCAACTCCAGGTTTCACGTTATTAAGAGCGTTTCTGAATAAATCAATTTGACTTTTTATTTTCAGTTTATTAGATGCAATATCCAACGCCCTGTATACAATACTTTCAGCTGTTGACTTTTTTCCATCAAACATAACTATATTAATAAATTTTGACAACACTCTATCGTTAAATTTCGTATCAGGGAGTATATCTCTTTTTTCAGCTTTTCTTCTTCTTGACATAAAAACTCACTTAGGCCTCTTGGCTCCATATTTTGATCGTCTTTGTTTCCTATTTTTAACACCTTCAGTATCAAGCATTCCTCTTAAAACATGGTATCTTACACCAGGTAAGTCTTTCACTCTTCCACCACGAATTAGAACAACAGAATGTTCTTGAAGGTTATGTCCTTCTCCAGGAATGTAGCTTGTTACCTCGAATCCATTTGTGAGCTTCACTCTTGCAACTTTTCTTAAAGCAGAATTTGGTTTCTTCGGTGTTGTTGTATACACTCTTGTGCAAACACCTCTCTTCTGAGGACATCTTTCAAGTGCGGGCACTTTATTCCTCTTTATTTGCTTAGATCTTCGCGATCTAATTAGCTGATTAATAGTCGGCATAAATATCCTTAAAATATAACAAACAATTGCGTTTGGCTCCTTAACCACTACCAATTATTCGTTGCATACTAATACATCTTCGTAGACTGTCAACAACAGAAGAGAAAAACTTAGTGTAAAATTCTTTAGCTAGTTTTGCTATCAGCTTTAGTTGCCTTACTTAACAATTCTTTATCTTTTTTTGTTGCTTCAAGTTTGACTTGTGACATATACGAACCTGTGCCACAAGGAACTAATCTACCAACTATCACATTCTCTTTAAGACCAACTAAACTGTCAATTTTACCGGATACAGATGCTTCAGTTAAAACTCTAGTAGTTTCTTGAAATGATGCTGCTGAAACAAAACTATCAGTCTGAAGCGAAGCTTTAGTTATACCTAGAAGAATTTCATAACCTTTTGCCTGTTTCAAACCGTCAGACTTGGCTTTTTCATTTACATTAAGAAACTCTTTTTTACTTATCTGTTCTCCAGCCAAAAATGTTGTCTGTCCAGGGTCAGTTATTTCTACTTTTTGCATCATTTGTCTGACAATAACTTCAATGTGCTTGTCATTAATTTTAACACCTTGAAGTCTATAAACATCTTGCACTTCCTTAGTCAAATATGTTGCCAACGCTTCAACGCCCTTTATTCTCAGAATATCGTGGGGAACAGCACTTCCATCAACTAGAATTTCACCAATTTCCACATAATCCCCTTCTTGAACCGTTAAGTGTTTTGACTTGGAAATAATGTATTCAACAGGTTCCTGACTAGCATCATCAGGTATGATAGAAATTTTTCTTTTCATTTTATAATCTTTACCAAATTGAATTCGTCCTGATACTTCAGCAATTATAGCATGATCTTTAGGTTTTCTTGCCTCAAACAATTCAGCAACTCTTGGCAAACCTCCAGTTATATCCTTTGTTTTAGATGATTCCTTAGGCACTCTGGCAATCACGTCCCCTTCTTTAACTGGCTTTTGATTGGTAATACTAATTATTGAATCCACAGTTAAATCATATCTAGCTGGACTCCCATTTTCTAATATCAGAACTTCACCATTTGCTTTTTTATTATGAATTTCTACACGAGGTTCAAGGTTTTGGTTTTTAGCTTGTTGCTTCCAATCAATTACAATATTACTAGATAATCCTGTAGACTCATCAACAATTTGCCGTGTTGTAATTCCCTCTTCTAAATCCTTAAAAACAATAAAACCATTTATTTGAGAAATAATTGGTAATGTAAAAGGATCCCACTCAGCTATCATATCAGAAACTTTAACACTTGCACCATCAGCAAAGTTAATTTTACTCCCGAAAGGCAGTCTGTGTTTTTCTCTCTCCTTATTATTTTCATCTAAAACACATATGGAAGCGTTTCTAGATAAATTAATAAGATTGCCAGAACTATCCTTTGAAGATTTTAGGTTAAGAAATTTTATTTTTCCTTTACACTTTGACTCAACATTTGATATTTCTGAACCCTTTTGTGCTGCTCCACCAATATGAAAAGTTCTCATTGTTAACTGCGTGCCTGGTTCTCCTATTGATTGCGCGGCAATCACACCAACTGCCTCACCTACATTAACTGGTGTCCCTCTAGACAGGTCTCTCCCATAACACTTACCACAAACACCAAACTCAGCTTCACAACTCAAAACTGATCTCACCTTTATTTTATCAAAATTCCCTATATTTATTAAAGAAAGATGTTCTTCAGATATCATTTCACCAGTATTAGCTATTACTTTATTATTTTTTTTGTCAACTAGATCTTCAGCTAACGTTCTACCCAGAACTCTTTCAGACAATGGTTCAAGTACTTCTCCACCTTCAACAAGCTCTTCAATTGTAATATATTGTGTTGTAAAACAATCATCTATAGTAATAATACAATCTTGAGCAACATCAACTAATCTTCTTGTTAAATAACCAGAGTTAGCAGTTTTTAATGCTGTATCAGCAAGCCCTTTCCTAGCGCCGTGACTTGAATTAAAATATTCAAGAACACTAAGACCTTCTTTGAAATTAGATACAATTGGTGTTTCTATTATTTCACCTGATGGCTTTGCCATCAAACCTCTCATACCAGATAATTGTTTTAATTGAGCTGCCGAACCTCTAGCTCCAGAATCAGCCATCATAAAAACAGAATTAAAATCTGCAACATTATCTTTTTCACTTGGAACCATAATTTTCATCATTTCATCTGCAACTGAATCAGAACACTTTGCCCATGCATCAACAACTTTATTATATTTTTCACCTTTTGTTATAAGTCCCTCAGCAAATTGTTTTTCGTAAGATTTAACTTTCTTTTCAGTTTCCTTTAATAATTCAGATTTATTTTTTGGTATAAGAAGATCATCCTTACCAAAAGAAATTCCTGCTTTACAAGCTTCATTAAAACCAATTTCCATTAACTTATCTGCAAAGATTACAGTCTTCTTTTGACCACAATGTCTATAAACTATATCTATAGCATTACTAATTTCTTTCTTGGTTAAGGTTTTATTAATTATTTCAAAATCAACCTTCGGATGTTTAGGTAAAATTTCGCTAATAAGCATTCTTCCTGGGGTAGTTGAAACTGTAATAGTTTTAGATTCAAAATTGTTGTCAACAGTGTGATATCTACATTTTATTTTAGAATGAAGTGTAACTACATTTTGATCAATGGCAGCTAAAAGCTCATTCATAGATGAAAAAATCATACCTTCACCTTTGTCTTGATGACTTACTAAACTTAAATAATATAATCCAAGGATCATATCCTGTGATGGAACAATTATTGGCTTTCCATTCGCTGGTGATAGAATATTATTTGTAGACATCATAAGAACCCTGGCTTCAAGTTGAGCTTCCAGAGACAAGGGAACATGCACTGCCATCTGATCACCATCAAAATCAGCATTAAATGCCGTACAAACCAATGGGTGAAGTTGTATAGCTTTACCTTCAATTAGAATTGGTTCAAAAGCCTGAATTCCAAGCCTGTGCAAAGTGGGTGCACGATTTAAGAGAACCGGATGTTCTCTTATAACTTCTGCTAAAATATCCCAAACCTCAGGCCTTTCTTTTTCAACCATTTTTTTTGCAGCTTTAATTGTAGCTGCCATATTATACTTTTCTAACTTTGAATAAATGAAAGGCTTAAACAATTCAATAGCCATTTTTTTTGGA
>CAZAFN010000050.1:0-3448 GCA_964484795.1 uncultured Alphaproteobacteria bacterium
ATGATTTAAAAAGAAATAAGTTTCAGCCAAGAAAAAATTTTAACAAGACGAATTTAGAAGATTTAACTAATTCAATAAAAGAGCAAGGTATTATTCAGCCAATTGTGGTTAGATCAGATAAATCTTCCGCAGGTAAATTTGAAATAATTGCAGGGGAAAGAAGATGGCTAGCTGCGCAAAACGCAGGCTTACATGAGGTTCCAGTAGTCATTTTAGACGTAGATGATGTTAAGTCATTGGAATTTGCGATTGTGGAAAACGTTCAAAGACAAGATTTAAATCCTATTGAAGAAGCAAGAGGTTATCAAAGATTAATAGATGAATTTAGTTATAATCAGGAGAAACTATCAAAGTTTAGTGGAAAAAGTAGGAGTTATATAGCAAATTCTCTTAGATTATTGACATTACCGGATGAGATTTTGGCAATGGTCGAAGAAGGAATTTTATCAGCAGGACATGCACGATCTATAATTGGACTACCAAATGCCAAATCATTAGCCAAACAAATTGTAGAAAAAAAATTTTCAGTACGTCAAGCAGAAAACCTTGTTAAGCAATTTCGTAATAAAAAAAATATAAAGTTAGTTCATAAAAAAGATATAAATATTTTGGAACTCGAAAAATCTCTTGAAGAAAAAACTGGCCTTCATGTTTCTATTCTTAATAAAAAAGATAATTCTGGAAAAATTTATTTTGAATATAAGAATTTAGAACAATTAAATTTTATTACAAAATTAATTAAATCTGACAATTAGCCTTTTTGCAAAGTGAAGTAAAAAAATTAAAAAATATTATAGGTGCCACTTGATAGTTTTTCCTGCATGAAATTTCTATATCATTGATTTCTTGTATAACTTCTATTAAATTTTTTGTTTTCCAAATTGAAAGTTGTTTTTTAATTATTGGTTTTTCTTTCCAGAAAATTGGAGGTTTTACAGAATTAATTAAATGATCAATGCTTTGATTAGCATTTTCCTGTTTTTTTATTAAAATCAATCTTCTTATTTTGTTGCCCAGAATTTTTAATAATAATATTTGATTTATTGATTCAACTGTAAAATCGACTAAATTTTTTTTTAAGGCACTAGCATCGCCAGAAAGACAAGAATTTACAAGATTATCAAATTTAATTTCCCCAGAAGAATTTACCAAGTGTTTTATTTCCTCATAATCAATCTTTTTGTTATTTTGAGAAAAAGATTTTATTTTTTCAAGTTCGTTTCTTAAGCTACCCCTATCTCCATTGGCCTTTCTAACAATAAGGTTTAATGCTTCCTTTGATAATAATATATTTTCTTTTTTCAATTCTTGCTTTGTAATTATTTCCAAACTTTTTTCTTCATCAAGATAACATGCGCTACATCCAAGGCTCTCTTCTATCTCAAAGAAATTTCTTAATTTAGATTTCTTTTCTAATGAATCTGCAAAAAGCAAAATAAATATATCATCAGAAATTCTCTCAAAAATTTTTTTTAATTGATTAATTATTTTGTCAGAAGATTGATAAATAAAAATTATTTTTTTACTATTAAATAATGAATTTGAAAAAACTAAATTGTTAAAATTTTCTTCATTTTTTAGGATATCGCTTTCAAGTAAAGATATTTTTTCAACTTTTTCATCATCTTTAGCAAAGAAAGATTTGATTGTATGAGCTATTTCTTTTTTAAGACCATAATTCTCACCATAAAGAAGAAAAATATTTTTTTGTAAAACAATTTTTTGTTTTTGATTTATTTCGTAACTTTTAAAAATCATATATCAGAACTTAACTGCAAAACTTTAATGGCCAATTTTCTATTCATTTTATTGATTAAATTTTCTAAAGTATTTTTTTCTAATTTTTCAGTTTCAGAAATTTGATTCTGCACTTTGTATTTTTGAGAAATCAATGCATTACCCTTTTTGAGAAGAATCTTATCAGAATTTGTTTCAGTAATTTTAAATTCCACTTTTAATGTAATTCTGTATTCCAAAACTTTTCCCGCGGTAGATTTATTCATTGCTATTTTGCTTTTTTTTGCATTGATATGTATATCTACTTCTTTAGCATTCTCAGCTCCAACCAGTAATTCATTTAAATTCGAAAGTATTTTTTTCCCCAAACCTACATCGCCATCAAAATATTGATTTATAATTTTAATATTTGGACCTTTTGTTACAAAAATCGGTTCATATCCGCAACCGGTTATTACGTTAAGGAAAACAATTAATAAAGAAGAATAAATAATTTTTTTCATTTTTTTGTAATAAAATTAATTAATTTATTTTTTAAAAAAATACTTTTTACAATTACCTTGTTTTCTATGTTTTTATTAACATTTTCAACTTTTTTTGCTTCTTTTATGACAATATTTTCACTAATATTTAGTTTCATTTTTAACATTCCTCTTTTGCGACCATCAACCTGAATAACAATTGTGCATTCTTCTTCTTTTAGAAGTTTCGGGTCAGATTTGGGCCAATTAATATTATCAAATTTATTATCCTTATTTAAAGTTTCCCAACATTCATATGCCAGATGTGGAACAAGCGGCATTAGCAAAATTATTATTTTTTTCCATACTTCCTTTAAGGTTTTGTTTGGAAGATTCTCTTTGTAAAGAAATTTGTCTAATACATTATAAGCCTCATGAACGTTAGCAATAACAACATTATACTGAAAATTATCTAAATTTTTAGTGATATTAAAGATTGTTTTGTTCATAAATTTAAGTAATTCATGATCTGTCAATTCTTCTTTTGAATTTTTTATATTTAGTATTCTATTATTTAAGGACCATAATTTTTGCATGAATTTATAAGAAGCTGAAACTCCTTCCTGGGACCATTGTACATCTCTTTCTGGCGGACTGTCCGATAACATAAACCACCTAACAGCGTCAGCACCATACATGTCTATCATTTCTTCTGGATCAATTATATTTTTTTTTGATTTTGACATTGATTCAGATGGACCGACTAAGATCGGTTTTCCATCTTTTATCGCTACTAACTTATTTTCTGAAACTTTATTTACTTCGCTAGGATATAGCCATCCACCTTTTTCATTTTTATATGTTTCGTGACAAACCATTCCTTGGGTAAATAAGTTTTCAAATGGTTCCAAATATTTAAATGTTTTATTATCAAATGCCAAAGCTCTCATAAAAAATCTAGAATATAACAAATGCAAAATGGCATGTTCAATATATTGGTCAACAGGCATCCAATAGTCTAAATCACTAATTTCATAGCCATAATTTTTATGGTCTGGGGAGCAAAATCTGACAAAGTACCAAGAAGAATCTACAAAAGTGTCAAGAGTATCTGTTTCTCTAACTACCTCTTCTCCAGATTTAAGTTTAGTGTATTTCCATGTTGGATGTTTTTCCAGAGGATTGCCTGTGACGTAAATATCAACATCATCTGGAAGTAGTACAGGTAAATCCTTTTTACTAAGAGGTAT
>CAZAFN010000051.1:0-3312 GCA_964484795.1 uncultured Alphaproteobacteria bacterium
CAAAAAAAGGAGGGATTTTCTTTCGTTCCTCAGGTGAGGAAACAAGTAATTCAACTGATTCCAATTTGAGTCCTAGATTTTCAAAAATAATAAACTACCAAAAAAAAACACTAACGAGCATATCTGGCAACTATTTTGATCAAGTACTATTGTTTGGCAAAGATGAGATTGTGCTGCATGACAAATTTTTTGATACTATGAGTACATTCAATATAAATAAAAGTATGTGGACCACATATGACGGTAGATTCATAAAGATTTATAAGTGCAAAAAAAAAAAGGCATTAGATAATAACGCCTTTTTTTAATGTATATGGGGAGGAAGATTTTTAAATATTACCAAATCATAAGATAATAAGTAAAATTTATTTTTACAATATCGGTTATTTAGTTTATGAATACCTATCTAATTGCATTATTATTAGCTTCACTGGATTCTTACTATTCATTTAAATATTTTCTTAAATACCACAAGAACAGGACATCACTAACAATTCTCTGTTTTCTTATCTCATTCTACATTTTTTTAATCATAATAAACTTTATAAAAAAAAAAATTATTAACTAAACCAAGATTAATTTTTAGGTTCATCAACCTTCTTTTCAGGAATAGGTATTTTCTTTTCAATAAGGGAATTAAACTCTTCGTTCAAAACAACTAATTCCTCAGGTGTTATTATTCTTGATATTTCATCAATGAAAAACCTACTTTCCCCTATTCCTCCAATCTTAGAATGAAGAAACATTTTATAAGCCATTTTCAAGTCTTTAACCGTCCCTATTCCAAGATAATACATATTAGCTAAATTATACATGGCTCTGGGATGACCAAAATCTGCAGCAGCTTTGTAAAGATCAAATGCTTTCATAACGTCTTTGTTTACACTTTCTCCATTATAATATTTCCATCCTAAATTATACTGAGCATACTTGTTTGACAGACCTGATGCAGCCTCATAGTAATACAATGCACGGGTTTTATCGACTGGAACCCCAAATCCATTGTCGTATATAATCGCAAGATTAAACATTGCATCACTCCTTTTAATGTCACCTTCTTTATTAGCTACCTTTTTAAAAAGAATTAATGAATCCTCTATTTTCCTTAGATTGAACAACTCAAGTGCCTTAAAGTAATCTTCAGCAACTAGGTTTGTAGAAGAAAATAAAAAAACAAATAAAATTAAAAATTTTTTCATAATAAACCTCCCTTGTTTAAAATTTTTAATAACTTGCTTTCCATCTTCTGCTTTCACTGGTCGGGGAGACAGGATTTGAACCTGCGACCCTCTGTTCCCAAAACAGATGCGCTACCAGGCTGCGCTACTCCCCGCATCATATTGCTTATAATATATAGTAAGTTTAATGAAAAGAAAAAAATTTTTAATGAAATTTCTTAAGATTTAATATAGGAATAAGTAATTGTCTTAATAAAATATTTTGTTAAGATTTAAAATTCTTGAGGAAAAAAAAATTGGCTGATTTTTTTAAATTTTTTCTACTGACTTTTTTAGTATTTTCTTTTAATCAAACCATTGTTGAATCAGAAGAATTAAGTTCAGTATTAAAAGATGCTTATGAATATTTTCCTGATGTTGAAAAAAGCAATACTGATTTAAAGAACGCCAGAAAAGATTTAGATTTTTCGAAAAGAGATTTTTTACCATCAATTGATTTATCCGCTTCTCAAGGAAGACAGATAAGCAAAAGCAATCCAGATACTTCAAAATATAATGATACAAATCTAAATCCTGCTTCAATTGACATAGATTTAACTCAACCATTAGGATATACAAAGGTCCTCAACTTTAAGCAATCCAAAAACAAATTAAAAATTGCTGAATTTCAAACTCAATCAACGGTTCAAAATGTTTTATTTCGTGCTAGCAAAGCTTATTATACAGTTTTAAAAGATTATTTTCTTCTCGATGTATCCAAGAAAAATGAACAAAATTTGATAAAAAAACTTGAGGCTACTGAAAAAAGATTTGAATTTAAGGATGTTACTAAAACTGATGTTTTTCAAGCAAAGGCAAGATTAGCCGAAGCTACGTCCAAAAGGATTGAATCAGAAAATAATTTAGATATATCCATTTCAGATTTTGAAACTGTAGTTGGAAGAAAACCAGATATAAATTGGTTTAAAAGTGAAGATGTAACAGTTACAGAATCTAATCCAAAAGACTGGTCTAAGTTTGGGAAAATACCAAGAATACCTGAAAGTCTTAATGAATCGATTAACACAGGCTTTGAACAAAACCCTGACTACAACCAATTGAAACTTCAGTTAGAAAATTCACGATTAGATATCAGTAAAAGTAATTTGAGTTTTGCACCTGAATTCTCTATCACAGGTTCCTTAGGCAAATCTCTGGATTCTTCAAGAACTATCGAAAGAAAAGATACCTATAGTGTTACAGCAGAAGTTACTGTTCCATTGTTTAACAAAGGTCATAATTTCATCAATTTAGAAAAATCAAAGAACACTGCCATTTCTACACTTAAATCAATGGAATCCAAGAAGTTAGATTTAAAATTTCAGATCCAATCTGCGTGGAAAAAAATTGAAAGCACGCAATCTAGCATAAAATCCCTTGAAATGTCAGTTGATTCAAATGAGGTGGCTGTTGAAGGTGTTACAAAAGAAGCTGGTGTGGGCACGCGAACAACATTAAACATTTTAGATGCTGAAAAGGAACTAACCCAATCTGAATCAAATCTTGTAAATGCTCAGTATCAATTAATCATATCATCATTTGAGCTTTTGAAACTTTGTGGATTATTAAATTTTAATTATTTAAATTTTTAATTCTTCAGGTTGATTTTTTTCCTTGAAATTAATAATTCAGTATGATATTCTATTTGGATATTGTATTGACTTATAAAGTAATTGCACAAATAACTCTAAATTAATAAAGGAAAATAATTATGGCTGAAGAACAAATGGGCCAGGGTGGAGATCCTATTGAAGGAATGACACCTGAGCAAGCCGAAGCTATGGAAGAAGCTGCTGGAACTGCAGCTCAAGAAGCATATGATGAAGCATTAGCTAATGGCGCTTCCCCTGAAGAAGCTGCCAGTTCTGCAATTGATGCTGCAGGACAAGCAATGACAGATATGGGTGCACCTCAGGAAATGGTAGACACTATGTGTGATGCCGCTGCTGAAGGTCACGCAGATGCAATGGCTAATGGCGCTACAACTCAAGAAGCTTTTGATGCAGCTGGAGATTCTGCAATGGAAGCAATGGGTGGCGAGGGACCAGGACCAGAAGGTGACATGGGACCAGGACCAGAAGGTGACATGGGACCA
>CAZAFN010000052.1:0-3219 GCA_964484795.1 uncultured Alphaproteobacteria bacterium
ATAAAAATGGCTTAAATAATTCCACAGCCATCTTTTTTGGGAGTCCACACTGATGAAGTTTTAATTCTGGACCAGCTACAATTACAGATCTTCCAGAATAATCAACTCTTTTGCCTAACAAATTTTGTCTAAATCTTCCTTGCTTTCCTTTCAACATATCTGAAAGAGATTTTAATGGTCTTTTGTTGGTTCCTGTAATTACTCTCCCTCTTCTACCATTATCAAATAATGCATCTGTTGCCTCTTGAAGCATTCTTATTTCATTTCTAACGATAATATCAGGAGCTTTTAAAGTCAGAAGGCGTTGCAAACGATTGTTTCTATTAATAACTCTTCTATAAAGATCGTTAAGATCAGAAGTTGCAAATCTTCCACCATCTAACGGAACTAAAGGTCTGAGTTCCGGTGGAATAACTGGAATGACATTCATAATCATCCATTCAGGCTTTAACTTTGAACTAATGAATGCTTCTACAAGCTTTAATCTCTTTACAAGTTTCTTTTTTTTTGTTTCGGATGACGTAGAATTTAATTCCTCTCGAACTTTTGTTTGCTCACTTTTAAGATCGACCTCAGACAATAATTTCTGAATAGCTTCAGCACCAATCATACTCTGAAAACTATCACCAAATTCATCTTTCAGAGAAGTATTTTCTTCGTCATTAAGAATTTGAAATTTTTTCAAAGACTTAACCATACCAGGTTCTGTAACAATAAAACTTTCAAAATAAAGTACTTTTTCTAAATCCTTGAGGGCCAAATCTAATAAGAGGCCTATTCTACTAGGAAGGGATTTTAAAAACCAGATGTGGGCAACAGGAGCTGCCAAAGGTATATGACCCATTCTTTCTCTTCTGACCTTAGTCAAAGTAACTTCAACACCACATTTTTCACATATGATTCCCTTGAATTTCATTCTTTTATATTTTCCACAAACACACTCGTAATCTTTAATTGGACCAAAGATTCGTGCACAAAACAAACCACTTCTTTCTGGTTTAAATGTTCTGTAATTAATTGTTTCAGGTTTTTTTATTTCTCCATGTGACCAAGAAATTATTTCATCTGGACTAGCTATCGAGATCCTAATATGATCAAAATCTACTATGTTTGGCTTTTCTATCAATTTAATTAATTCGTTCATCACTCACCTTTAATTTATATTTCTTTCCAACAACTCAACATTTAAACCTAATGATTTAAGTTCCATTATTAGAACGTTAAAAGATTCAGGAATCCCAGACTCTATGTTGTCATCACCCCTGACAATCGTTTCATAGGCTTTAGTCCTTCCTGAAACATCATCAGATTTCACAGTTAACATTTCTTGAAGAGTATACGATGCACCATAAGCTTCTAAAGCCCAAACTTCCATTTCACCAAACCTTTGCCCACCAAATTGTGCTTTCCCTCCCAAGGGTTGTTGCGTTACAAGACTATACGGGCCGATTGATCGTGCATGGATTTTGTCATCAACCAAATGATTTAGTTTTAACATATAAATCTGCCCTACGGTAATTTCTCTGTCAAACTGGGTGCCTGTCCTTCCATCAACCAACACTTTTTGTCCGCTTGAATTGCTTGAAGCAAATTCAAAAAAATTATTTATATCGAGTTCCTTTGCACCATCAAAAACAGGTGTGGCAAAAGGCACACCATCTTTTAAGTTAAATGCTCTTTGAATAATTTGATCATCTTTCAAATTAGAAAATCTATCTTTATAGATATCTTCACCGTAAACATTTTTTAATAAATTTCTAATTTCGTTTAGCGATGAATTATTTTTTTTTGCATCCAAAGCTAATTGTAAAAACTTTTTGCCTAAATCAACTGAAGCTGCACCCAAATGAGTTTCTAAAATTTGACCAACATTCATTCTTGATGGAACTCCAAGAGGATTTAGGACTATATCTACCGGTGTCCCATCTTCCATATATGGCATATCTTCTACTGGAATTATCCTTGAAATAACACCTTTATTACCATGTCTACCAGCCATTTTATCTCCTGGCGCCAGTTGCCTCTTCACTGCAACAAAAACCTTAACCAACTTCATAACACCTGGCAAGAGCTCATCGCCGGATTGAACTTTATCAACTTTAGATTGAAAAGTTTTATTTAAAAGTCCCAAGCTTTTATTGAAAGCATCCGTTAGCAATTCAATTTTTTTCATAACAGCATCATCTTTAACACTAACATTTTTTAATTTTGACAACTTCGTTCCATCAAGAATTTCTTGGGTAATTTTGGAGTTTTTTGAAAGTTTCTCAATTCCATTAACATGAACTTGATTGGATAAAAGACTTTTAAGATTTTTTTCAAAACTAGTTTCAAGAATAAACCTCTCATCTTCCATATCAATATGAAGCTGCTCAATCTGCATTCTTTCATTGGAAAGTGATCTTTCATCTTTATCAACTCCTCTCCTTGAAAAAACCCTTACTTCTACAATAGTGCCAGAAACTCCAGGGGGTAGTCTTAGTGAAGTGTCTTTTACATCAGCAGCTTTTTCTCCAAAGATAGCTCTCAACAATTTTTCTTCAGGTGTCATCGGAGATTCTCCCTTGGGAGTAACCTTACCTACTAATATATCACCAGGATTAACCTTTGCTCCAATATGAACAATTCCAGCTTCATCTAAATTTATCAAAGACTCTTCCCCTACATTTGGAATGTCTCTTGTAATTTCTTCCTGACCTAACTTTGTATCTCGTGCTAAAACCTCAAACTCTTGAATATGAATAGAAGTAAAAACATCGTTCACTACTAATCTTTCTGATATAAGGATTGAATCCTCGTAGTTATAGCCATTCCCAGGCATAAAAGCCACAGTAACATTCTTGCCTAGAGCAAGTTCACCGATTTTAGAAGCTGGGCCATCAGCAATAATATCCCCTTTTACAACGTAATCACCTTCTTGAACTAAAGGTGATTGATTTATACAAGTATCCTGATTTGATCTTTGAAATTTACTTAGACGATAAATATCCACTCCTGTGTCACTGTCACTTTTTTCTATAGCGCTTATAACAATTCTTGATGAATCAACTTGATTAACATAACCCGATCTCTTTGCTACCACAACAACGCCAGAGTCTCTTGCAACAACTGATTCCATTCCTGTTCCCACATAAGGAGATTCATTTTTCAATAAGGGAACTCCCTGTCTCATCATATTTGAACCCATCAAAGCTCTAATACCATCATCATTTTCAAGAA
>CAZAFN010000053.1:0-3205 GCA_964484795.1 uncultured Alphaproteobacteria bacterium
GTTATGTAGGTGTAGTTTAATTATATCTGTCAAAGACTTCAGGTAAGTTTTTTCTTTTAAAGATCCTGGATAGATGGGTTGATCATAGATTTACTCAGACAGAATTAATAATGGAGGTACAGTAAGTGCAACGTGTTGAAAAGCAGGAGTTCATCAAGAAATTTAATTCTGTTTTAAAAGACACTGATTTTTTGTTAGTTGCCCACTACAAGGGCTTGTCTGTTTCAGAAATTTCTTCTTTAAGAAATCAAGTTAAGGCTAAAAACTCAAACTTTAGAGTTTCAAAAAACACATTGACTAGATTAGCTTTGAAGAATACAAGTTTTGAAATGCTTGAAAAGCTTTTTGTTGGT
This sequence comes from uncultured Alphaproteobacteria bacterium, assembly GCA_964484795.1. Lineage (GTDB taxonomy): Bacteria > Pseudomonadota > Alphaproteobacteria > Methylaequorales > Methylaequoraceae > CAZAFN01. The sequence goes on from CAZAFN010000053.1 coordinate 354, forward strand.
CCTACGTCTGTGGCGTATTCTGATGATCCAGTATCAACCTCTAAGGTTATGGTTGATTTTGCTAAAGACAACGAGAATTTAAAAATTCTCGGTGGTGCAATGGGTGATCAAGAGTTGACTGTAGATGAAATTGAAAAATTAGCTTCTCTTCCTTCAATGGAAACACTTAGAGCAATGATTCTTGGGTTGTTAAATTCATCTCAAAGCAAAATTGTTTTTGCTCTTCAAAGTCAACAGTCGAATGTAGTTCGATTAATTAATGCCAATTTTAAAAATAACTAAATTTTGAAAAGGAGAAAATAAATGGCAAATTTAGAAAAAATAGCTGAAGATTTATCAAGTCTAACAGTTTTGGAAGCTTCTGAACTAACCAAAATCCTTGAGGAAAAATGGGGTGTTTCTGCTGCTGCACCTGTTGCTGCTGCACCTACTGCCGCGCCTCAAGTTGGTGATGCTGCTGCTGAAGAACAGACTGAGTTTACAATTCATCTGGCTGCTGCTGGTGAAAAAAAAATAAATGTTATTAAGGAAGTAAGAACAATTACTGGTTTAGGTTTAAAAGAAGCAAAAGATTTGGTGGAAGCTGCCCCTAGTAAATTAAAAGAAGGAGTAAAAAAGGAAGATGCCGAGAAGTTCAAGAAACAGCTAGAAGAAGCTGGAGCAACTGTAGAACTTAAATAGCATCATAATGAAAAAATCATTTACTCTTAAACATAACATTAGAAAAAGTTTTGGCAAAATTCCAGATTTGGTAGATATGCCGAATCTTTTGGAAATTCAAAGAAACTCATACGATCTTTTTTTACAAAAAGATATTAAGCCTGATGAAAGAGAAGATATAGGTCTTCAAGCTGTTTTTAAAAAAGTTTTTCCTATTGAGGATTTTTCTGGTGTTGCTGAACTAAGGTTTGTTAAATATGATTTAGAGGATCCCAAATATGATGTTGATGAATGTGTTCAAAGAGGTGGAACTTTTGGATCATTACTCAAGGTTACTTTAAATTTAATAATAAGGGAAGTTGATGAGGAAACCGGAGTTAAAACTGTAAAAGACATAAAAGAGCAGGATGTTTATTTGGGCGATATGCCACTAATGACCAATAAAGGTACTTTTGTGTTTAATGGAACAACGCGGGTTGTGGTATCTCAAATGCATAGGTCTCCAGGTGTTTTTTTTGACCATGATAAAGGTAAAAATCATTCAACAGGAAAATTTCTTTTTGCCTCAAGACTAATTCCTTATAATGGATCTTGGATAGATTTTGAATTTGATTCAAAGGACTTGATTTATGTGAGAATTGATAAAAGAAGAAAATTGTTGGCATCTTCACTACTTCTTGCTTTGGATGATGATAAATCATTGGCATACAGGAACGAATGTATAAAAAAAGAAGTTGAGATTGATTATACTAAGATTAATGGAATGACGCATGAGAAATTGTTTTCTTATTTTTATGATACGAAATCCTTTACAAAAAAAGAAAAAGGCTGGGAATCTGATTATGTGAAAGCAGATATTATAGGATTAAAATTAGATTATGACGTTGTAGACACAAGAAATGGAAAAGTTTATGCAAAGTCTGGAGACAAGTTTAACATTGCGATTGCCAAAAATATGTCTGATGATTCTGTAAAAAAACTTTTCTTTGATGAAGATTATTTAATTGGCAAATTTTTGGCTACAGACCTTTTTGATAAAGCCACTGGAATAATTCATTTTGAAGCTGGAGATGAGATATCTGAAAGTACTTTGCAGTTTTTTGAAAAGAATAAAATCTCTGAAATAGAAGTTTTGGATATAAATTCAAACAAACAGGGTTCCTACATTCGTGACACCTTTTTTGCTGACAAGAATAAGAATAGGAATGATGCTGTTACAGAAATCTACAAAATTTTAAGGCCGGGTGAACCACCTACTTTAGAGGCGGCTGACAAACTTTTTAAAAACTTATTTTTTGAAAGAGAAAGATATGATTTATCTCCTGTAGGAAGATTAAAAATAAATGATAGACTAGGACTTGAGACAAACCTTAATTTGAGAGTTCTAGAAAATAAAGACTTAATTGAAATTGTAAAGTATCTAGCAGCTCTTAAAGATGGTAATGGTAAGATTGATGACATTGACCATTTGGGAAATAGAAGGGTTAGATCTGTTGGCGAACTTTTAGAAAATCAGTATACCCTCGGCGTAATAAGGATGGAAAGGGCAATAAAAGAAAGAATGACCAATGCCCCTGACATTGAACATGTTATGCCAAATGACCTTGTTAATCCTAAACCTGCGTCTGCAGCAATACGAGAGTTTTTTGGACAAAGTCAGCTTTCACAATTTATGGATCAGACGAACCCACTTTCTGAGATTACTCACAAACGAAGGCTTTCTGCTTTAGGTCCTGGAGGATTGTCAAGAGAAAGAGCGGGATTTGAAGTTAGAGATGTTCATCCTTCTCACTATGGGAGAATATGTCCAATTGAAACGCCTGAAGGACCAAATATTGGGCTAATAAATTCACTTGCAACTTATTCTAAAGTGAACAATTATGGATTCATTGAAACACCCTATAGAAAGGTTGAAAAATCAAAAGTAACATCTGAAATTGTATATTTGTCTGCTATGGAAGAAGAGAAGCATACTATTGCCCAAGCAAATGAACCCTTGAAAGAAGATGGTTCTTTTCAGAGGTCATTGGTCTCTTGCAGGAAAAGTGGTGATTTTTTAATGATGGACCCAAAAGAAGTGGATTTTATTGATGTATCTCCAAAACAGTTGGTATCTGTGGCAGCTGCATTGATACCGTTTCTTGAAAATGATGATGCTAATAGAGCTTTGATGGGTTCAAATATGATGAGAC
>CAZAFN010000054.1:0-2790 GCA_964484795.1 uncultured Alphaproteobacteria bacterium
AACAAAATCTTACCAAAAATTTCATCAATGGCTAAAAAAAAAAAAATAGGTATCTATATAACCGAGAAATTCAGTAAAATTCAAAAGCTTGATGATTTTGAATAAAGTTACCTCTGAAATATGAAATTTTATATTATATCTCCACCAAAAGAAAATCTAAATTTTTCTCCAAAAAATTTAGATTTAATATCAGAAATAATTCCAATAGAATTTTTCCAGTTTAGACCAAAGCATAGATTTTTAGAAAAAAAATTAGACTTTGTTAAAAAATATTATTATGAGATCAAACAGATCTGTTTAAAAAAAAAAATCAAAATGATAATTAATGATGATTTTGAAATAGCAAAAAAATTTGTTTTTGATGGAATTCATTTGGGTCAAAATGATAGGAAGTGCCAAGATGCAAAAAAGGAATTTGGAGCGTCCTACTTAGTTGGTATTTCTTGCTCAAATTCTATGGATTTTTACCACAAAGCAAAGAAAAATGGGGCTGATTATGTAGCCTTTGGACCTGCCTTTAAATCGAAAAATAAAAAAAAACAAATCATTAATATAAAAAACCTGATTGAACAAAGAAATAAAATATCATTGCCATTTACATTAATAGGTGGAATAAATCACAAAAATGTTTGTAAATTAAAAATTTTAAAGCCAAATAATGTTGCAATTATAGATAGTATGTGGAGTTTCGAATGCGGACCAATCGAATCAGCGAGATTATACAAAAAGTTAATAGATAAAGATAAGAGTTATGAAAATTAATGCAAATTTACTAAAGGTAGGAAATGTTTTAAAACATGAAGAAAAATTACTCCAAGTTTTGAATACTAGCATTATAAAACCTGGAAAGGGGGGAGCATACATTCAGGTAGAGATGAGAGATTTAAAAAGTGGTTCAAAAATTAATGAGAGATGGCGAACATCTGATACCATTGAAAAAGTAGCTATAGACGAAATAACTGTTACTTATTTATTTTCTGATAACAATTTAATTACTGTTATGAACAATGAAAGTTTTGATCAGTTGACCATTGACAAATCACTAATTGGTAAAAAAAATGAGTTATTAGAGGATGGCATGAAACTAAATTTAGAGTTAGTAGACAACGAAATAATTAGTTTGAAATTCCCAAAAAACATTAAAGTTGAAATTAAATCAGCAGATGCAGTTGTTAAAGGACAAACAGCTTCATCTTCTTCATTTAAGAATGCTTTAACCACAAAAAATATCAAAATTCTCGTTCCTCAACACATTAAAGATGGAGACAAAATAATTATAAATTCTGATAATCTAGAATATGTAGAAAAAGCTAAAGACTAGAATGACATATGTATCCCCCATATTGAATATACTCTCTAAATAAGTCAGTAATTAGGGATTTTACTGAAATTGAAAAGCTTCAAAGTTCTGTTAGAAATACTAAAGATTTTGTTTCCAAAACTGAATTATCTGTGGAAAAAAGAATTCAGGATCTATTAATGCGAATCAAACCAGACATTGGAATTGAAAAAACAAACAAAAACAAGTCTCATACATGTTGGTTGGTAGATGCCATAGATAATACCTTGAATTTTTCTAGAGGGCTTGAAAATTTTTGCTTGAGCATTGCTCTTAAAGAAAAAGGAGAAATTGACGTATGTTTGTTTTATGATCCATTAAAAGATGAGATTTTCTTTTTCCAAAAAGGTTATGGTGGACATAAAAACGATTCAAAGATCAGAGTTTCAGAGAAAAAAGAAATTTCAGAATCTATTATTGGAATAAACAATAAATATGAAAACACCAACGATATATATAGCATTGGTTTCACAAGAGAATTATTGTATAAAAAATCAGTAGAAGTTAGAGAATCAGGGTCACTTTTTTTAGACTTGTGCAATCTAGCTTGTGGAAAATTTGATTGCTGCATTTTTGTAAATCCAAATGACAATCTCAAACTAATAAGTTCTTTAATGCTTAGAGAGACAGGTGGAATGATCAGTAGCGTTAAACTTAAAAACTCAGAATTTTTCATTGTAAGCAACAAATATATTGGAAAGTTGGCTAAAGAGATGATAGAAGATAACTATGAGAAAGGGTAAAAATTTAATCAAATTAGCTTTTAAAGTTTTTTTTATTTTTTTTTTTATTAGCTCAAACTCTGTAATTTCCCAAGAGTCAAATTCTGTAAGGACTATCATTATAGAAAACCCAGAGTCAGACAAAAGACTTTTATCTCCTCCAACAGACAAAAAGAACGAAAAAATAAAACTCATTCCTCCCAAAATAATTCTTGAAAAAAAAGCCAAAGAAGAACAAAAAAACAAAAAATTAGAAGCGGCAAAGAAAGCAGTTGAAAAAAAACAACGAGAATTAGAGGCAGCCAGAAAAAAAGAGTTGGAAGCAGCAAAGAAAGCAGTTGAAAAAAAACAACGAGAATTAGAAGCAGCTAGAAAAAAAGAATTGGAAGAAGCAAGAAAAAAAATTGAAAAGAAGCAAAAAGAACGAGAAAACAAGAAGAAAGCAGAGGAAGAAAACAGACAGAAGGAATTGGAAGCCGCACGTAAAGGTGAAGAAATAAATAAACAAAGAGAGCTAGAAAAAAAGAAACAAGTCGAAAAAGATAAGCAAAAGGAACGAGAAGCTAAGAAAAAAGTAGAGGAAGAGAAAAGACAGAAGGAATTGGAAGCCGCCCGTAAGGCAGAGGAGAAAAGAAAAAGAAAAGAATTGGAAGAAGCAAAAAAGGCCGAAAAAATAAGACAAAAAGAATTGGAAGCCGCCCGGAAGGAAGAAGAAAAAAAACAAAAAAA
>CAZAFN010000055.1:0-2589 GCA_964484795.1 uncultured Alphaproteobacteria bacterium
GAACGCCTGCCTGTCACGCAGGAGGCCGCGGGTTCGAGTCCCGTCACTCCCGCCACTGAATATTTATTCTTTTTTTAATTTTTATTTAACGATTTTTTCTTAAAACTGTATATTAGTCATAATGATAAAAAACTTTTTTTTCTTAATATTGTTTTTTTTAATAAATACTTCTTTCTCTCAAGATTTACCTATAGAAGAAGATGATAATATTGATTTTGCTATTCCTGGTGCCAAAGAAGATTTGGTTGAGGAAGATGAAGAATGTACACTATCAAAAGATGCTGAACTAATAAATTTATTAAATGCTAAATTAAAAAAATTTAATCCAGCTGGGAAGGAAATGGAGGATCAACCTCCGCTCACTGATGAAGAAATTAAACATAAATCCATACGATTTTATGCAACTCAATTAGAAAATGTAAAAGCGGTAAAAATTGATATTGACAAATTTGCTACTTTGGGAGGATCTACCCTTGCATCACTAATTGACAGGTCATCAAAAGTTTTTTTAAAACATCCTCAACAGTGTGAGTTTTTTTCACTTTATGGTGATCAAATAATTGGACAGTATGAGATCTCATTTGAAAAAATCATGAGACTCTATGCTAGTGCGGTTAGTAAAAAAAATAAAATAGCTCAAGATTTTCTACGATCTCAAATTGTTCCTTCACCAATGTCACTAGATACAGCAATAATGTCACTTTATGATGATTATGGTTATCAGCAAAATATTATTGAATCACTATTACCTGAAGAAGTTAGGACTCTTTTTTTTGGAGAGAATTCAATGGTAAGTGTTGCAGATGTTGCTGAATCTAAACTTCTTGCATTCTCATTATTAGGTGGAAGAATTGAAGATAGTAGTGAAAAAGATATTTTTATTTTTGTTCCTGACTCTAAGAAAGGGTTGTTAGGAAGCAATGAAACTATTGTCATATCAAGTACAGGAAAAATTTATGAAGTTCCATTGCTCAATATCCCTTTAGCTTTGAATGTTATGAGATCTTTAGGTTTTAACGCTAAAATTATAATTTTAAAACATGTATACATTGATGACAGTTCCTATTGTTTAGTGGGAGAGGGAGGTTTGTGGTATCACTATCAGGGAAATGAGAAACAAGTTGGTTGTGATTTTTTGTCTAATGCTATCAAATCTATTAAAGCAAACACTTTGGTCTCCAGTTACGATTACCCGATTTTTAAGGAAAGTATTGATAGTGTTAATGCAATTATAAAGAATAATATGTAAAAATTTATAATTAGTACTATATTAGTTGTATGATTGAATATTTACCAATTTTGGTTTTTCTAATTTTTGCAGTATTAATATCTGTTGGAGCTTTAGTAGTTTCAATTGCTGTTGGCAAAGATTCGCCTTATCCTGAAAAGAATTCACCTTATGAATGCGGTTTTGAGCCTTTTGATGAATCGAGAGGAAAATTTGAAGTCAAGTTTTATCTTGTTGCAATTTTATTTATTATCTTTGACCTTGAGATAATTTTTCTATTTCCATGGGCTGTGGCGTTCAATGAGATAGGGTTGTTTGGTTATCTATCAATGATGTTTTTTCTATTAGTTTTAACAATTGGATTTGTTTTTGAATGGATGAAAGGAGCCCTTGATTGGAATTAAAAAAGGTTGATGCCAATAATTTTGACGATGTTACCAAACATATTAGTAGTAATGGTTTTTTAATTACGAAGGTCAAAGATTTGGTAAATTGGGCAAGGTCTAGCTCTTTATGGCCTATGAGTTTTGGGTTGGCTTGTTGTGCAGTTGAGATGATGCAGTCTGCAGCAAGCAGATATGATTTTGATAGATTTGGTATTGTTTTTAGGCCTAGTCCAAGACAATCAGATGTTATGATTGTAGCTGGAACATTAACAAATAAAATGGCCCCAGCACTTAGAAAGGTTTATGATCAAATGCCCGAACCAAGATGGGTGATATCAATGGGTAGTTGCGCTAATGGGGGGGGATACTATCACTATTCATATTCAGTGGTTCGAGGATGTGATAAAATTGTTCCAGTTGATATTTATGTTCCTGGTTGTCCACCAACTGCAGAGGCTTTATTATATGGTGTTTTGCAGCTTCAAAAAAAGATAATGAGGGATAACAAAATTTTTAGATTATGAATTATCCAGAGAAGAAATTTATTACAGAAATTTCTGAACTAATTAAAAGTTTGATGAATTTTTGTGATTACGAGATAAAAATTCAAAAAAATGAGATAAGCATTTTTTGCAATCACACTAATATAAAGAAGATTTTGTTGTTTTTAAGGGATAACCCATCTACAAGTACAGAAACTCTAATTGATATAACTGCTGTTGACTTTCCTAATGATGAAAACAGATTTTTAGTTGTTTACAATCTTTTAAGCGTTTCCAAAAACATAAGAATTAAAGTAAAGGTTAGAGTTTCAGAAAATTTTTCCTTAAGCTCAATTTGCGACATTTTTCCATGTGCTAATTGGTATGAAAGAGAAGTCTGGGATCTCTTTGGAATTAGATTCAATGGACATCCAGATTTAAGAAGAATTTTAACAGATTATGATTTTCAAGGGCATCCATTAAGAAAAGATTT
>CAZAFN010000056.1:0-2474 GCA_964484795.1 uncultured Alphaproteobacteria bacterium
TTTTAGAAGAGCAATGCTAATTGGAATTATGTCACCTGGTCTTTCAGAAAGATTACAAGTTTCAATTGGGAAGACATTTAACCTGTAGTAAAGGTCTTCTCTAAATTTCTTTTCTTTGACCTCATCTATCATATTCCTATTAGTTGTTGCAATTACTCTTACATCAACATCGATATCTCTCTGTCCACCTATTGGGGTTACTTTCTTTTCTTGAAGTACTCTTAATAGTTTTGCTTGCAATGAAAGCGGCATTTCTGAAATTTCGTCTAGAAGTAGTGTTCCAGTGTCAGCTGCTCTGAATATTCCCTTATTTGCTGACGATGCACCAGTAAAAGCACCTTTTTCATGTCCAAAAAGCATAGCTTCCAACATATTTTCAGGTATAGCTGCACAATTAATTGCAACAAAAGGCTTTTCAGATCTATCTGAATTTTGATGAATAAAATTAGAGATTACTTCTTTGCCCGTTCCAGTGGGCCCATGAATAAATACAGTTACATCAGTCTTCGCAACCTTTCTTGCCATATTGATTAGCCCATGAGTCTTTTTGTCAGAAAAACTATATTTTTCTAAAGAAATTATTTGAAAAATTATTTCTTTTATTACTTGATTAATTTCATTAAATGAAATTTTGAGATAAGCCCCACCCAATTCTGATTCTATATTATACGGAGAATCTGTTGTGTTTAAGACTATAAGATTTGTGCAACCAATTTCTCTTGAAATTTTGAGTAAATTAGACTGACCACCTATTTTTTTCTCAAATTGTAAAGAACATATTAATGTGGATTTAGGGCTTTCAAATTTATTTAAATCATTTGAGTTTAGAAGCTTTGTACTTGTACTCTTTGTTATGAAAAAGTCGCTTAATGTTTTTGACTTTTCAAAGAGATCTGTCACTATTAATATTTCTTTCATTACCAAACCCTTTTTTTTGTTTTCCAGGTAAAAGCAAAAAACTTACCAATTCGTTTTTTTTTTTTAACATATTTTTTTTTATCTAATAAAATCAACAACTTACAAAAATATTTTTTTGTTAATTTTTTTTTAATTTTGATTATTGTCATTTTTCTGACATTATTTCCTAATTAATTTTAAATTTGTGATGACTGATATAATTAAAGGTAATTGTGAAGCAACCATACAGCTTAAGAGGCTTGTTGAAATGGTTTCTAAATCCAATTCAACAATTCTTTTACGTGGTGAAACTGGTTGTGGTAAGGATGTTGTTGCCAGAGCTATTCATAAGGAATCCAATAGGCAAGGCAATTTAATTAATGTTAATTGTGCAGCCATTCCATCAGAACTTCTAGAATCAGAGCTTTTTGGGCATGAAAAAGGAGCTTTTACTGGGGCAGATAATAGACGTGAAGGTCGTTTTGAGGCATCAAATAATGGCACTCTTTTTCTGGATGAGATTGGGGATATGCCAATGTCACTCCAGGCAAAATTACTTAGAGCAATTGAAACTAGGAAGATTCAGAGGGTAGGAGGAAAAAGTGAAATTGAACTTGATTTCCGATTGATATGTGCAACTCACCAAAACATTGAAAAAAAAATTGATGAAGGACTTTTTAGGGCTGATCTTTTTTATAGAATTAACGTATTTCCTATAGAAATACCAACTTTGTCTGAAAGACGAGAAGATATTCCAGAATTAGTCAATCATATATTAAGTGAAATAAAAAAATCTGGATCTAGCATACCAAATTTTAGCAAATCATCTTTTTCAGCTTTAAAAGAATATATATGGCCAGGAAATGTAAGAGAATTAAGAAATGTTATTGAACGAGCCGCAATAATATTTCCAAAACAAGAAATTAATTCTAAGAACATAAGAGAAAACCTTCTCAAAGTAAATTTACCGAATAATAAAGAGGAAAAAGAAAAGTTGTGGGAAATGACGTCAGAATTATCCCCTGTAAAGGAAGAGATACCAAACGGTGATGACGTATCTATTCCTCATCCAAATCATTATAGAAAATGGTTTGATTATATGGAAAAAATAGATTTAAGAAGACATTTAAGTGAAATTGAATATATTCTAATTGAAGGTGCTTTAAAAAAAAATAGTGGCTCAGTAACCAAGTCTTCTGCTAGTTTAAAAATTAATAGGACAACGCTAATTGAAAAAATGAAAAAGTTCTCAATTCCTAAATTGGGGAATGACTAACTTCCCAAATGTTTAATTCCTTTTTTATTAGCAAGCTTAAGTTGTTTTTGCCTTTCTGCAAAACTTCTTTTCTGTGTTGCAGATGTTTTGTCATAGCATTTAGGACAAGAAATTCCCTCACTATAGTTTTTTGATTTCATTTGTTTCTTAGTGATTGCCGATCTGCAAGCATAACACTGAAAGAAATTTCCTTTTTGAAGATCTTCATTAATTGATACTCTTTCGTCAAAAACAAAACACTCACCTAGCCATAGTTTTTTTTTATTTTTTGTTTTCTTAAAGTAATTGATGATTCCACCTT
>CAZAFN010000057.1:0-119 GCA_964484795.1 uncultured Alphaproteobacteria bacterium
CAAATTAAATCTTCTGAAATTCGACTAATTGATCAAGATGGAAGTCAAATAGGTATTATTACTGTTGATAAAGCAATTGAGATAGCTAAAGATAAAGAAATGGATGTTGTTGAAGTATC
>CAZAFN010000057.1:129-2330 GCA_964484795.1 uncultured Alphaproteobacteria bacterium
CACCCAACACCACTCCGCCAGTTTGCAGAATCATGGACTATGGCAAGTACATTTTTGAACAAAAAAAGAAAAATCAAGGGTCAAAAAAGAAACAAAAAGTCATTCATGTTAAAGAAATAAAATTTAGACCCTTAATTGAAGATGGAGATTATAAGGTTAAATTAGGTAAAATTATTAGTTTTTTAGAACAAGGCGATAAAGTTAAAGTATCACTCAGATTTAGAGGTAGGGAAATGAGACACACTGAACTTGGTGAGAATCTTCTTAATAGGGTGTCTGAAGACATCAAGAATGTCGGCTTAATAGAACAGGAAGTAGAATTTGAAGGAAGACAATTGATCATGGTCGTTGCACCTAGGCCCAATTAAAGACTTCAGAAAGGAAAAAAAATGCCAAAATTAAAAACAAATAGAGGAGCTGCTAAAAGATTTAAGAAAACTGCTAGTGGGAAATACAAGAGAGGTTCATCACATATGAGTCATATTCTTACTAAAAAAAGCAGTAAACGTAAAAGACACCTTAGATCGTCTTCGCTTATCTCAAAAGGTGATTTAAAAAGTGTAAAGAAACTATTACCCTACAGTTAAAAATCAGGAATAATCATGGCAAGAGTAAAAAGAGGAGTAACGTCTCATGCGAGACACAAGAAAGTTCTAAAAAAAGTCAAAGGACAGTATGGTGCTAGAAGCAAACTTTTTAAGGTCGCAAAACAAGCAGCAATTAAAGCTGGTCAATATGCGTACCGTGACAGACGCAAGAAGAAAGGTCAATTCAGGTCACTTTGGATAATTAGAATCAATGCAGCAGCTAGGCTGTCTGGTATCTCGTATAGTAAATTCATGCACGGCTTAAAAGCTGCAGAGATTAATCTTGACAGAAAAGTACTGGCTGATTTAGCTGTTAATGATTCAGATGCTTTCAAAGCTCTTGCAAATAAAGCAAAACTTGCTTTAGAAAAACAGTAATGACTTTAAAATTCCTTTTCAATATGAGCAATGAATTCTGATGGCAATTGTTTTATCAGATCTACTAGCTACAGCACTTAATGAGATTCAAGACAGCAAATCACTTAATGCTCTTGATGAGATCAGAGTTCGCTATTTAGGCAAAAAAGGAAAGATAACTGCTCAACTTAAATTACTGGGATCTATGGATCCAAAAAAAAAGCCTATATTTGGACAAAAAATCAATGCTGCTAAAAAGCAAATCCAAACACAGCTAGCACTTAAGAAAGAAGAACTAAAAAAATTATCCATTACTAAAAATATTGAAGCAACTTCAATTGATGTAACACTACCGGGTAGGGCTTATTTCTCAGGATCTATACATCCAATTACTCAAACCTTAATAGAAATAGAAAATATTTTTCTAAATTCAGGTTTTTTGATAAAAGACGGACCTGAAATTGAAAATGAATACTACAATTTTTCTGCCCTTAATATTCCAGAAAATCACCCTGCTAGGGCTATGCATGACACCTTTTATGTTGGTCCAGATCTTTTACTTAGAACTCACACATCACCAATACAAATTAGAAGCATGGAAAAAGAAGGCATTCCGATAAAAGTGATTGCACCAGGTAAGGTTTATAGAAGAGACTCAGACTTAACCCACGTCCCTATGTTCCATCAAGTCGAAGGACTACTCATTGATCAAAATATTAATTTTAGTCATTTAAAGGGTATTTTGCGTGAATTTATAAGCTGTTTCTTCAAAAAAGAACTAGAAATAAGATTTAGACCATCTTACTTTCCATTCACTGAACCATCAGCAGAGGTTGATATATTATCTGAAGACGGACAATGGCTAGAGATACTTGGATGTGGAATGGTACATCCAAAAGTCCTAGAAAACCTAGATCTGGACTCAGAGACCTATACTGGATATGCCTTTGGTATGGGTATTGAGCGCTTAGCAATGTTGAAATATGACATTAAAGATATACGTTTGTTCTATGAAAACGACTTAAATTTTATACGTCAATTTAATTAATAAGATGCAAATACCTACTGAATGGATAAAAGAATTTTCTGGATTTGACTCAACAAATGAGCAAATGGTCGATCAATTAACAATGGCTGGTGTTGAATGTGAATTTTCAGACCAAGATATTAAAAAAGAAATTCTTAATTTATCCCTAACTCCCAATAGAGCAGATTGTTTCAGTGTTATGGGGATTTGTCGTGAATTGTCTGTACTAA
>CAZAFN010000058.1:0-2274 GCA_964484795.1 uncultured Alphaproteobacteria bacterium
AGTTCATCTTTTTCTATAATTTCATTTAATATTTTTATACTTTCTACAACGCGATAGTTGCCTCTTCCCATATCAAAGAAAATTTCGATAAAAGTATCCCAATATTCTTTATCATTATAATTAAAGTCAAATTTGGCAGATGGCGGAGACTCCAAAGGATCTTTAACTATAAACCGACTAATAATTCCAAAAGTATGAGCGAGTCGTCGGTCATTCTCAGTCAATGAATATTTGTTGAAGAAATCAAGCAAACATGTTAAAAACATTGTCAATGTTGCTAATCGTTGTTGTCCGTCAATAATTTCAAAGTTACCATCTTTTTCCATGCCGATTATAGTGCCATATAGAGTCTGCCTAGGCCTGTTGTTATTAGATATATGAAATTTCTGTATATCAAAAATTATGTCTTCAAAAAATTGTTTTACATTTTCTTCTTCCCAAGTATAATGGCGTTGGTATTCAGGGACTCGAATTGAATTGTATTGACTTTGCAATATTTGCTTTGGAGCAACTGTAACTGGCATGCCATCATCTATGCCCTTTTTCAACTTCGTCACAAATTGCTAAGTCTAAGGTAATATTAGATCTTTACTGTTGCAAAACAATATTACCTGGCAAACTTTAGATAAGTTGTGTCAATATACGACGAATTAGCTCAAAATTTGCTACTTTTACAGGATTATGAGTTCTTCAATTCATCAAAAAATGGTTCTTTTGGATTTGAATACAAAAGCGATTATTCGGGATTAATGGCTCAACCTCCAAAAGTTGGACCTAGTAAAGGAAAGGTAAAGCGAGCTAAACAAGGATTCTTTGATATTGTAATAACAACCGGAACAAGATTCAAGAAAGTGACACACCGCGAGATATTTGAAGATTTATTGAATTCTTCAGATGAAGAGTATTGTTTGCGAGCTTGGCGCGGAGAAGACCCTCGCGAAATAGGCCGAACAATAGATGAGAAAGAAGCATTATCGACAATGATTCTTCTTATGTTTGAGCAAGAGGTCAATTGGGGCAATGAAGTTTGGCAGAGAGCTTCCAATTTCTCACCTCTAAAAACAAAGCCTACTCGAAGGAGGCCTAGGGACATGATGTTGGGTTTCATCCGCCAATCTTTTCATCTTGGAAGCGATAGATTAGATGAACTAAAGTATTGGATGAGATCAAGACCAGGTACAGTTTGGTTCCTGGACCGTCCAGAATCTCCATTTGGATATAGTAGTTATCCTAAGGAACAGAAACGTTTCTTTACAGAATTAGAAGAGATGGATGGGACTGAAGCAGTGATGCTTGGAGAAACGGTTGAGAAATTCCGAGAATTAGTGGCTGAATATCCTGACAATCCCTTTTTTGGAGAGAAATAATGGATTTCAAAGATGAAAATGAATTATTGACCTATGCAAAGGTTTACGCATTTCAGATTTAGGGGCTAAAGTAGGCCGCATGGATTTGATTCACCGCAAACATACCAAAGGTTTGGTGGCTCAACTTATTGAACAGACATACTTTGGAATTCCAACCAATAGTAGTGAGAAACCAGATTTTCAGGATTTGGGAATTGAATTGAAGGTAAGTCCTCTAAAATTAGTAAAATCAACAGGATGGTACAATGCCAAAGAACGTAATGTAATCAAAATGGTTGATTATTTTAATATTCACGAAAATAAAAATTGGAAAGACAGTAAATTAATTCATAAATTAAACAGAGTGTTGTTCGTTCTTTATGTTCATGACAAAGAAAAACCAGCTACAGAATGGCAAATTGTGAGTACATTTCTTTGGTCACCTAGTGAAAAAGAAGATGCATTAATCCAGAAGGATTATGATATAATCAGAGATAAAATCAAATCTGGAGAAGTAAATAGTGAAAGAGATAATGATTTTCTTGGAACATGCCCAAAGCATCAGGGCGGATACAATAAACAAAACCCTTCTGAATCTAAGCAATCTGCATTGAGAGACCATCCTGTCATGGGTAGAGCGGAAAAGCGCGGTTTCTGTATCAAACAACGTTCTTTTGATCAATTAATTGCAGATAGTTTAGGACAAGAATTATTGAGAAAAGGAAACTCAGTTGGTTTGCCAGCTTCCGCATACCCAATGCTCGGTAAAGAAGTAGAATATGTTCCTTTTTTCAGTAGGGAGACGGCAAAAGAACTTAAGAAAAAAGACATATATGGAGAGAGATATGCACAGAATCCAAACAAAGTTGCAAGTGATTTAGGAATAACTGGAGACCAAAAGAAAAGATTCATGCAAGTTCTTACAGGT
>CAZAFN010000059.1:0-1635 GCA_964484795.1 uncultured Alphaproteobacteria bacterium
TCTGATATGTGATAAAAACCTATATAAATAAAGTGTTTTTTCAATATTAGATAAGTAATGCTGACCTAAATTTACTTTAAAATCTACTTTTAATGAAATAACTTAACAAAATGGGTGAAAAAATGTTGAAATTTGTAAACGTTGAAATGCAAATGCCATCTAAAAGAGCCGGTGGTTTAAGAACTAAAGATTTTAAAGAAATCTATGATCAATTTATTCACGAGAAAGCCAAAGAACAATCGAGCCGGTGTTCACAATGTGGAGTTCCTTTTTGTCAAGTTCATTGTCCTTGCATAATAATATTCCTGACTGGTTAAAGTTGACCGCCGAAGGGAGACTTCAAGAAGCTCATGAATTAGTTCATAGCACAAATAATATGCCTGAGATTTGTGGAAGCATTTGTCCGCAAGATCGTTTATGTGAAGGTAATTGCGTTATTGAAAGAGCAGGACATGGAACCGTTACAATCGGATCTGTTGAAAAATACATAACAGATACTGCATGGGAAAAAGGGTGGATTAAACCAATAAAAGTTTTGAAAGAAATAGATCAATCCGTTGGTATCATTGGAGCAGGACCAGCGGGATTAGCTTGCGCAGAAGAGCTAAGAAAATTGGGATATAAAATAACTATTTACGATCGATACGACCGACCAGGTGGACTTTTGATTTACGGAATACCAAACTTTAAACTAGAAAAATTTACTGTTGAAAGGAGAACCAATCTTTTAAAAGAGAGTGGAATAAAGTTTAAACAAGATTTTGAGGTTGGAAAAGATATATCGCTCGATGAATTAAGAAAAAAACACGATACAATACTTATTGCAACTGGCGTTTATAAACCTCGAGAAATCGATTTACCGGGCTCTGATTTAAAAAATATTTTTCCAGCTATGGAATTTTTAACGGCATCCAATCGGAAAGGTTTGGGAGATAGAGTGAACAATTTTGATAACGGAACACTCAATGCTGAAGGCAAGAACACTATTATAATTGGCGGAGGTGATACCGGGATGGATTGCGTGAGAACTGCAGTAAGACAAAATGCAAAATCAGTAAAGTGTTTGTATAGAAGAGATAGAGAAAATATGCCCGGTTCTGCACGAGAAGTACATAACGCAGAAGAAGAAGGAGTTGAGTTTATATGGTTATCAAATCCAAAAAAATTTATTGGTACATCACAAATTTCATCAGTGTTAGTTGAGAGGATGAAACTTGGTAAGACGGATTCATCTGGAAGAAAAAAACCTGAATCTGTTCCGAATTCTGAATTTGAAATGAAGGCGGATATGGTAATTAATGCATTGGGTTTTGATCCTGAAGATTTACCAAAATTATTTAACTCCCCAGATCTATCTATTTCTAAATTGGGCACTATAAAGATCAATTTAAAAACAATGGAAACAAATCTTTCCGGCGTTTTTGCCGTTGGAGATATAGTCAGAGGAGCGTCTTTGGTTGTGTGGGCAATTAGAGACGGTAGAGATGCTACTATACCAATTCGAAAATATTTAGAACACAAACGGACTAAAAGTGTAAAAGCAGCATAACTATGAATCTTTATAAAAAAAATTTAAAAAAACTAACTGAAGCAGGTGCATATTACCCAAGTCTTGAACACGCTGCTTGTGGAGTT
>CAZAFN010000059.1:1645-2251 GCA_964484795.1 uncultured Alphaproteobacteria bacterium
TGCTATCCAAATAGAAAAATATCTAAATAGTATTCGTAAAAAAAGAGAACAAGCTGCATGAACTTATATTTAAAAAACAAAAAACTTTTGGAAGAAAACCATTCTTATTATCCATCTCTTGAACATGATGCATGTGGAGTTGGGGTAATAGCTTCATTAGATGGTAAAAAAAAAAGGGAAGTAGTCGAGTATGGTATTCAGTCTTTAAAAGCTGTTTGGCATCGAGGAGCAGTTGATGCCGATGGTAAGTCAGGAGATGGAGCCGGTATATGTGTTGAAATTCCAAAAGATTTCTTTTTAGAAAAAATCAGAGATACCGGTCATAAACATAAGGGTGAAGAAGAAATTTGTGTTGGTATGATTTTCTTGCCTAAAAATGAATATTCTGAGCAAGAAAAATCAAAAACAATAGTCGAACAAATTTTATTAGAAAATGACTTCTACATTTATGGTTGGAGACAAGTTCCAGTAAATCCAAGTGTTCTTGGAGCTACTGCAGATTCAAACAGACCAGAAATTACTCAGGTGATTTTTAAAAGTAACAAGTCAATTGAGAGAAATGAATTAGAACGTCTGCTTTTTGTTTCAAGAAAAAAAATATTAAAA
>CAZAFN010000060.1:0-1923 GCA_964484795.1 uncultured Alphaproteobacteria bacterium
ACAAGTTTCTGGCTCAATAAAATTGGATCTTGCCCAATTTAGAGAAATGGAAGCATTTTCACAATTTGCTTCGGATTTAGATCAATCAACTAGGAATTTACTTGATAGAGGGAAAAGACTAACTGAAATATTAAAACAAGCACAATATTCTCCTCTGAAAGTTGAAGAACAAGTGGTAGTTATTTTTGCTGGAGTTAAAGGTTACCTTGATAAAATTGATATTCAAAATGTTACAAAGTTCGAAAAATATCTTCTGGACAAAATTAAATCTACAGGTAAGAAGTTATTAGATTCTATAAAAAAAGAACAAGCTCTATCTGAAGAGTTAGAAAGGGAATTGCACAATTTTGTAGATAAAGTAGCTAATGATTTCATAGGAGATAAAAATGCCTAGTCTTAAAGACTTGAGAAATAGAATTTCAAGCGTCAAATCAACAAAGAAAATTACATCAGCAATGAAAATGGTTGCTGCAGCCAAGCTTAAAAGAGCACAGTTTAATGCAGAACGCACTAGGCCTTATGCTGAAAAATTGGCAGGAATAGTTGAATCTTTGACAAATAGAATTAATCAAAATTCTTTCCAATACGCAATTAAAGGTCATACTAAAAAACACTCTAATATTTTGCTTATTGTTTGTTCTTCAGACAGAGGTCTTTGTGGAGGATTTAATGGATCAATAATTAGATATACAAAAAATCTATGCAAAAAAATCCAAGAAAAAGGCAACTCCCCAAAGTTTATATTCGTTGGAAAAAAAGCATACAACTCAATTAAAAGAATTTTTGAAAATTCTACTTTCGATTTTCATACTGACTTTGCCAACCCCTCCATTAAATTTGAGTTAGCAACAAATGTTAGAGATAAAGTTCTTAATCTTTTTCTTAGCAATGAGATAGATGAATGCCACCTAATTTACACAAAATTTAAAAGTGCAATGTCACAAACGGTTGATTGTTTAAAACTTTTGCCAATAGAAGATTCTTCAGAAAACAAAGAAGATGAGAAAATCAATACTTCTTACGAATATGAACCTGATGAAGAAACAATCCTAAATGACGTTATTCCAAAGAATATTGCCATACAAATTCATTCAGGACTTCTAGAAAACTTGGCAAGTGAACAAGGTTCAAGAATGACAGCAATGGATAGTGCAACAAGAAATGCAAATGATATGATTGATAATTTAACTCTTTTTTATAATAGATCTAGGCAGGCATTGATAACTAAAGAGCTAATTGAAATTATTTCTGGAGCAGAGGCAATCTAAACATGGAGATTAAAAATGAGTAATAATTTAGGAAAAATCAAGCAGGTACTTGGAGCTGTTGTTGATGTAAGCTTTGAAAACAAGCTCCCACAAATTTTAGATGCTTTGGTTGTTAAACACGAAAACAAAGATCTTGTATTAGAAGTTGCTCAACATCTTGGAGAGAATACTGTAAGAACAATAGCTATGGATTCAACAGATGGACTTGTTAGAGGACAAGCCGTTCAAGATACAGGAAATCCAATTACTGTCCCCGTTGGTCCTGAGACACTTGGAAGAATTCTAAATGTTGTTGGTGAACCAGTTGATGAAAGAGGGAATTTAAAAACAAAATTAAAATCCCCTATACACAAAGATGCTCCAGAATTTGCAGACCAATCTACAGATACAGAAATCTTAGTTACAGGAATCAAAGTTGTCGATCTTCTTGCTCCGTATGCAAAAGGTGGAAAAATTGGTTTATTTGGTGGTGCGGGAGTAGGAAAAACAGTTTTAATTATGGAACTCATCAACAATATTGCTAAAGGGCATGGTGGATATTCCGTCTTTGCTGGAGTTGGAGAAAGAACTAGAGAAGGAAACGATTTGTACCATGAAATGATTGAATCAGGTGTGATTAAATTAGACTCTGATGACTCAAAAGCTGCTCTAGTTT
>CAZAFN010000061.1:0-1859 GCA_964484795.1 uncultured Alphaproteobacteria bacterium
CGCTCTACCACTGAGCTATGCCCGCATAATAAAAGATTATAACTAGACAAATTTTCAAAAACAAGCAATATCAAATTATGAAGATTATTGATTGTTTTAACTATTTTGATGAAGATTTAATTCTAGATATTAGATTGGCTACTTTATGTAATTATGTAGATAAATTTATTATTTGTGAAGCTACATTGGATCATGCTGGAAATAAAAAAAAATTAAATTTTGATATTAAAAAATTTAGAAAATATGAAAATAAGATAAAATATATTGTTGTAGATGATCTACCTAAAATAGTAAAAAAGTTTAAAAAACATTGGCACCCAGCACATGCTAGAGATCAATTTCAAAGAAATTCATTAGTTAGAGGATTGTCAGATTGTGACCCTAATGATTTAATTATGATATCTGATCTTGATGAGATACCAAATCCAAAAAAAATATCCGATTTTAAAAAAGAAGATAAATATGCTTGTTTCGTGCAAGGTAATTTTTTACTTAAGTTTAACTTGTTAAATACATCTGAACCAAAATGGTATGGAACAAGAATGTGCAGAAAAAAAGATTTAAAATCACCACAATGGCTAAGGGAAATAAAAACAAAAAAAATGCCATTTTATAAATTTTATAAACCCAAATTTGATAAATTTATTGAAAATGGTGGATGGCATTTTAGTTCTGTAAAAAATGCAGAAGGAATCTACAAAAAACTTAATTCTTATTCTGAGCAACAGTGGAATAATGAAAAATTTAAAAATATGGAAATAATTAAAAGAAAAATAGAGAAAAAAAAAGATCTGTTTGATAGAAATTATGATTTCAAAGTATTAAAAATTGATAATACTTTCCCAAAATATATCTATGAAAATAAAGAAAGGTTAAAAGAACTTATATATGAATATGAAAGATAAGAATTAAAATATTTAAAAAATTATTAATTAGCTGACTTATTCATCGAATCAAAAAAATCAGAATTATTTTTGGTATTCTTTAATTTTGAAATTAAAAATTCTATACCGTCCATTGTTCCCATGGGGCTAATAATCCTTCTGAGAACATTCATTTTTGATAAATCATCTTTTTCAAAAAGCAACTCTTCTCTTCTTGTTCCTGATCTCGTTATATCTAGAGCCGGATAAATTCTCTTATCAGCAACTTTTCTGTCCAGTATAAGCTCTGAATTACCTGTTCCTTTAAATTCTTCAAAAATAACTTCATCCATTCTGCTGCCTGTATCTATTAACGCGGTTGAAACAATTGTTAGCGACCCACCTTCTTCAACATTTCTCGCTGCACCAAAAAATCTTTTTGGTCTTTGTAGTGCATTAGCATCAACACCACCTGTTAGGACTTTACCTGAGCTAGGTATTACAGCATTATAAGCTCTTCCTAATCTTGTTATAGAGTCTAATAAAATCACAACATCTTTTTTATGTTCTACTAATCTTTTTGCTTTTTCTATAACCATCTCAGCCACCGCAACGTGTCTTGACGCAGGTTCATCAAATGTAGAAGCAACAACTTCTCCTTTAACTGATCTTTGCATATCAGTTACTTCCTCGGGCCTTTCATCAATTAATAAAACCATCAGATAACATTCAGGATGATTTGCTGTTATAGATTGAGCTATATTCTGGAGAATAATTGTTTTGCCTGCTCTAGGGGGAGATACAATTAATGACCTTTGCCCTTTTCCAATTGGACTAACTAAATCAATTAGCCGAGCGGTATTGTCAGGTTTTTTTTCTACTTTTGTGGACTCAACTTCTAATTTGATTCTTTCATTTGGATACAATGGGGTTAAATTATCAAAAGCAATTTTATTTTTTCCTTTTTCTGAATCATCAAAATTAATTTTATTCACT
>CAZAFN010000062.1:0-1776 GCA_964484795.1 uncultured Alphaproteobacteria bacterium
TGCGGCATTAAAAATTACTTTAAAGTGTATTGAAAGAAAATATTTAGAAATTTTTGATGAAAATAGAAGGCAATTTCTTTTGCTTCCTATGATGCACAGTGAAGATATTGAAATACAAAATAAATCCTTGCCTTTGTTCAAAAAATATACAAATCAAAAGGTCTATAACTTTGCAAATAAACACAGAGACATTATATCCCAATTTGGAAGGTTTCCTCATAGAAATAATTTATTGAAAAGAAAGTCTACTTCAGAAGAAATTGAGTTTTTAAAGCAACCTGGATCTTCGTTTTAAAAGTGATTGAAAAGTTTATATGAAAAATAAAATTCCAAAATTTTCTAGCAAAAGTTTAGAACTAATTCAAAATAAAATGCAATCTTTATGTGACGAAGGGTTCTATAGGGACTTAGCTTGGGAGGTTGGGACTGTTGATAAAGGCAGCAAGAAAATTCTTTTCCAAGGCTTTGTTGGTCAGTCTGCGTTAAGGGCTAATGATGATTCTCTTTGGAGAATATATTCTATGACCAAACCATTAGTAAGTGTGGTTGCATTAAAATTAATAGAAGATGGGAAATTAAGACTTTTTGATCATGTGGCAAGATTTCTACCGCAATTTAAAATATCTAAAATTTTAATACAAAAAAATAGCAAAGAACAATTTTTACCTTCTACTATTCCAATGAATGTTTTCCATCTTTTAACACATACATCAGGCTTAAGTTATGGATTTTGGCCTGATCCTGTTGCGAATATATACAGGAAAGAAGGCGTGCTATTAGATGCTACGGTTTCACTCGAAGAAGAAGCAAAAAAAATATCAACATTACCTTTGCTTTTTAATTCAGGGAGTGATTGGAATTACTCTGTTTCTACTGATATTTTAGCATATATTTTGGAGTGTGTAACGGATATGCCATTAAATGATATTCTGCAAAAATATTTATTTAATAAATTAGGAATGTCAAATATTGGTTTTGAAGTATCTAAAAATAATATCAAGCATATTCTTCCTTGTTATGGTGGAGAGGATATTTTAGGAGACAAATTAATAGAAAGAAATGTAGATATTTTTTCTGGCAAACCATCTTTAAAAAAAGTAGAACATTTTAATTCTTATCCAGAAAATAGTAACCATCAATTCCGAAGAGGAGGGCATGGTTTATTCTCTACATTAGAAGATTACGCTTTGTTTGCTTCCAATATGTTAAATAATGGGGAAGGTATTTTATCTCGGAAAAGTATGGAGTTAATGCTTACTGACCATACTTCAGAAAAAATGAAGCCATTGGGTATGAGTAATTTATTTAAACCTTCACCAGGTTTAAATGGAGATGGCTTTGGATTGGGTTTTAAAATTCGAGGAATAGGGTCAAGTTCTTTATTATTTGGTTCGGTTGGTGAGTTTGGTTGGGGGGGCGCAGCAGAGACATTATTTTTTATTGATCCTGTTGAAAATTTTTATGCTGTATTTATGGCCCAAAACCTCGATCAACCAGGAGCTTCAGCTTTATTTAAGCAGTTGGTTTATTCATCTTTAAGATAGCTTGAGTAATAATTAATTTCATTTAAAATTTCATATATCACTAAAACAGTTATTGATTAAAAAAAACTTATGAAAAATCCAACCTTTAGAAATAACTTTGCATGTTTTTCCGCAATGTTTTTATGGGCAATAGGTTTTCCAGCAGTTGAAGTGCTACTGGAGAGCTGGGGTTCATTAACTTTGGTCTTTTTAAGGTTTTTCATTACAGCAATAATTTTATTTCCATTTTGGT
>CAZAFN010000063.1:0-1742 GCA_964484795.1 uncultured Alphaproteobacteria bacterium
GATCAGGTGGAAGATCGCAAATGGCAGCTGAATTACTAACTAAAAATGGTTATACTTGTTCAAATATTTCAGATGGTTTTACCGGCAATTATGAAAATGTTGGTTGGAAAAAAAACCAGTTACCAACTAAATAATAATTTTTTCAATAGTAAAATTAAGTTAACAAAATTATTTTTGGTGCTGCGCATGAACCGTCATGTATTTCTTTAAAAGCTAAAGATCCATCTTGAAGTTTTCTATACTCGATCCAGTCTAAACTTCCAATTTTTTTGTTAGTCAAAATTTCTAATGTTTTTTCAAAATCTTTATTTGTATAACAGTACGTACCAATAAAAGTAATTTCTTGAAGAGTTGCTTTTCTAAAATCAAAAGATCCGCTGGGTTGAGTAAGACCAATGTGAATTATTATTCCTCCAGGTTTAATAGATTTTATTGCCTGTTTTCTAGTAACCTCCAACCCTACAGTATCAAAAACTATATCAAAATGATTTTCGATTATTTTTTTACTATCTGGATTAACTGCTTCGGCATCTAAATACTTAGCACATTCAGTAAGCCTTTTATTATTAGTTTCTACTATTACTATATTTTTACAATTTTTAATTTTTGATAAAATTAAACCGCTAAGTAGACCAATGGCTCCTCCACCTATAACTAAAGCTTTTGTATTTTCCATTCTCTCTGAAATTGACTTTTCTCCCAATTCGACCGCATGATAGGCTACTGCGGTTGGTTCTGCTATTGGAGCTTCTTCCATTTTAAGTTCCTTGGGCAATTCATATATATTTTGATCTGGAATAGAAACATACTCTGCAAAACCTCCTTGTCTTTCGATGGGCTTGTTCATACCTAGAATAATTCTTTTGTGACACAAATGTTCTCGTCCGTTATTACAGTAATTACATGAACCACAGGTGATTAAAGGGTTAAGAACTATTTTTTTTCCAATTTCTTTTCCCTTTTCAATGGTACCACTTATTTCATGGCCCAGTATTAAAGGTGGAACTCTTCTATCATCTTTTCCATGATATGCATGCATATCTGAACCGCAAATACCAGAAGCTGAGACTTTTATAATAGATTCATTATTTACTAGTTTTGGATTTTTTTCTTCTCGGTAAACTAATTTTTGGGTGTCGGTATAAACAAGCGCATACATGATTAGTTCAAATGACCATATTTTTTTAATCTAATATCACCGGTTCTTGCGTGCGCTTCCATTCCCTCGGCCCTACCAAGTCTGGCTGCGGTAGCTCCAACGATCTTGTTAGCCTCTTTGGTCATTCTTTGAAAAGTTAATGTTTTTATAAATTTTCCAACAAATAAACCTCCGGTATATCTACCTCCTCCTTTTGTCGGTAAAATATGATTTGTGCCAGAGCACTTATCTCCATAGGCTACTGTTGTTTCTTCTCCTAAAAATAAAGACCCATAGTTTTTTAATCTCTTCAACCACCAATCTAAATTTTCTGCATGAACTTCCAAATGTTCAGATGCATACTCGTCACTTATTGCAGCCATTTCTTCATTTGAATCACAAAGTATTACTTCACCATAATCTCTCCATGCAGCTTCAGCACTTGTTCTTGGGAGTTCAGGTAATTCTTTAATCAATTCTGGTATTCTTTTCATCACATGGTCAGCTAAAGTCTTATCGGTTGTAAATAACCAGCCCGGAGAGTTGTAGCCATGCTCAGCTTGACCAACTATATCTGCTGCAACAATTTCTTTATCTGCAGATT
>CAZAFN010000064.1:0-1738 GCA_964484795.1 uncultured Alphaproteobacteria bacterium
TTTTCTTGGTCTCAACAAATGCTAGCCTATTCTTCCAGGCCCCCTGACCCTGAATTAAGAAAAGATTGGAAAAAGGTTTGGAAAAATAGATTAGAAAATCAGCCAGCTCATATTTTAACATGGCTGAAACATCCAACACGAGATTCTTTCTGGAAGCATGGATCAGTTTGTGAAGATTGGGATTCAATAGAGTGTTCAGTTTTAGCTGTTGGCGGTTGGGCGGATCAATATACAAATGCACCGCCTCGGTTAATAGAAAACTTAAAAGCCCCCTGCTCTGCATGGATAGGACCCTGGGAACATAAGTATCCAAATATTGCCACTATAGAGCCAAAAGGTGATTTTTTTAAAGAGACTATAAATTGGTTTGATTGTTTTTTAAAAAAAGAAAATGCCAGTCATTCTTTGCCAGCTTTAAGGGCCTATATAAACAGTTTTGATCCTCCAAATGGAAAATGGAGACCGCGACCTGGAAGATGGATAAAGGAACCGATTTGGCCTTCATCAAATATAACATCAAGGATTTTTTATTTATCACAAAATGGTCTTTCTTCCTCAAGAGATTCAGGTGACAAAAATATAAATACCCCACAAAATCTTGGATTGACTTCTGGTCACAATTGCCCAGGTATGCGTATAGAAAACGAATTGCCAGACGATCAAAGAAGAGATGATTTAATTTCGGTATGTTTTGATAGTGAGCCATTAAGTGAAGACTTGGAAGTTCTTGGAGCGCCAAAACTCGAAATTGAATTTTCTGCTGATAAACCTGATGCGTATTTAATTGCAAGAATTTGTGAAGTCTCCCCAGAGGGTATTTCCGAGAGAGTTTCATTTAGGCCTTTTAATTTATCTCATCACATAAGTCATGAGTTTCCTGAAAAACTCGTACCAGGGAAGTTCTATAAAGTAGCTTTTGATTTGAACCATTGTGGATGGAGACTAAAGAAAGGCAATAAGTTAAGACTGGCACTTTCAACAACTTACTGGCCAATAATTTGGCCAGTTCCAGAGGTTGTGACTGTAAAATTAAATTTAAGAAACTGCTGTTTAATTTTACCCCAAAGAAGAAAAGGTTTAAATCAAGATATAGATAAAGATCAAAGTCTTGATAACATCACTCCACCCATGAAGCATAAATGGAAGTATTTAAGCTCTCCTTCAGGGAAGAGGTCTGAAAAAATAAATAATAACAATCAAATAGTTGTTGAGACTTATGATGATTTTGGGCATTTAAAATCAAATGACAACGGTTTAGAACAACATATGCAGGTTTGGCATGAATACTCAATCAAAGAAGATGATCCTTTGTCTGCTAAACTAACAGCAAGATGGGAGACATTAACAAAAAGAGATCAAAATGAAATGATTGTTAAAACGAAACATGATATTTCATCTGATAAAAATTATTTTCAATGTAGAATAAGTCTTTCAGCCTATTTAAATAATAAAGTTTTCTATCAAAAAAATTGGAAAGAAAAAATTCCCAGAAAATTTCAATAGTCAATTTAATTTTTTAGAGAACGGCTTTTTAAAAGCTTGGTAAGCCATTCAGGATCCATTTCAGGTACAGAAGAAAGCAGAAGTTCGGTATATTCTGGATGGGGGGGAGAAAATATGTTTCCTTTCATGTCCTGTTCGATGACTTTTCCTTCTAACATAACAACTACTTCATCAGATATCGCTTTTACTGTTGCAATGTCGTGGGTGATAAAAATATAAGTGATACCTAACTCAT
>CAZAFN010000065.1:0-1716 GCA_964484795.1 uncultured Alphaproteobacteria bacterium
CTTACATTAATCCAACCTTAGTGTAGCCAACCTTAGCGCAGCCAACCTTAGAGGAGCAGTTCTTCATGACACCAATCTTCGTGGAGCCAACCTTAGTAAAGCCAACCTTGATGAAGCCAATCTTAGAGGAGCCGATCTTCGTGGAGCCAACCTTCGTAAAGCCATGGTTATATATACCGACCTTACATCAAGCAATCTCAAAGACGTAGAACTAGATGGTGCCATATACTGCAAAACTAAGATGCCTTGGGGAGAATTGAATGATGGTTGCCGTTTTTTGCAGATCTCTAATGATTTAATTAAATGAAAAAACTAACACTACTAATAGCACTACTCTCCTTACTGGCGAACATATCTCTTCATGCGCACAGTGGTAGAACAGATGCAAGCGGAGGTCATAACTGTAGTGAGAAATCAATAAGAAAAGGTTTATGCTCAGGATACCATTATCACTCTTCAGCAATGGATAATACTCTTCGCTCATTGAGAGTAGAGCCTGATTCGCCAAGAGAGAGATTATTAAAAGATATAAAACCAAAAAATGAAAGAGATAATGAGGTTGATCAGGCAACGTCAAATAACGAAATATTTAGGTTATTACTTAATTCAAGCAATAAACAATTCAAGGAGTTTAACAATCTATACTCTTCTGTTGAGGAAGAGTTAACCAAGCTTAGTTGTGTAGGAAAATCAGAAACTAAATCATATTCATATGGCGTAGAAATTGGAGAAGAAAGTGAGCCACAAAGTTTCACATTTATTTCTTTCAATGAGAGTTATTTATTCTTAAATCTATCAACTTCACCTAATCAATGGTTGTTAATAGGCGAAAAGAAAAATAACCAAATGATTAATCTTTTTCCAACTAGAAGTCAGTTATCTTTCAATGACTCTTTAATCAGCTGGACTATAGGAACACAATCCTTCCCTTTTGGTAAAAAGAATATTTCTAAACTCTTGGGATTAAATACTGATTGGATTTCATGGATGTCAGGTGCTGGGTTTAGTTTTTCTATAAATAGGTCTAATGCTAACTTTTATAATGAGTTTAGAGCCGGTGCAGTTTTTCCAAATGCTGAAATGGATGATTTTGATTTCATAACAAAGGTCAATGGAAGTTGTTCAGTTATCACTGAAAAAATGTTCTAATTACAAATAACATCAAGAGCAGAGTTAAGTCTCTCTCCAACCTGCCACTCCGGCAAGGTGGAAAAAATGATGTGGCAACCTGCAACTATAGGAGGCACAGATGTACATCAAGAAGGAATCTTTTTTAGGAATTTATCCAGACGATCAGATTTTTGTTAAATATATTTCGGGATCGGAATTTGACATTTTTTTCAGACATTCAGGACCAACAGGAGCAATGGTATATAGATTTGAAGGACCAGAACAAAAACTCATATCAAGCCAGAGACGGAGTTATATAGGCTGTTCCAAGCCAGAGTTTGATAAAAAAAAGAACTGGAAGAATTTTAGAGATGAATTTTTATACCTTTCTTACAGGTTTGATCAAAAAACTTTAGATGAGAAAATCCCTGCTTGGATAAAAATATTATATATATGGAGATACCCAGGAGAAGAACAACCTATAAAATTGACTACTGGCATAGATTGGGAGTATTTTTAATGTATGAAAAAACTTCTTCTAATCTCAGTACTAATTATTTCAGGTTGTGCTGAATATAATGACTTTGCTAACCCTTCTCCTGCAAA
>CAZAFN010000066.1:0-1713 GCA_964484795.1 uncultured Alphaproteobacteria bacterium
CCTGGCAGAAATTTAATTTTTCTAACATTTGCTGCTGCATATGCTTACCAAAAAGGGATAAAAGACATTGTAGCAGGAGTTTGTCAAACAGATTACAGCGGATATCCTGATTGTAGACAAAACACAATTGAGGCACTACAAGTTGCTGTAAATCTTGGTATGGAATATCAGGTCAAAATTCATACTCCACTAATGTGGATGACAAAAGCAGATACTGTTCACTTTGCAAAAGAAGTTGGAGCATTAGAAGCATTGGCATGGAGCCACACCTGTTACAATGGGAAAGTTCCACCATGTGGCAATTGTCCTGCGTGTACTCTGAGAGCAAAAGGTTTTAAAGAAGCTGGGTTAAAAGACCCTCTAATTGAAAAGACTTCTTAAAACCTACCATAATTCCTTCAAAAACCTGCAAATACCTCCCATCTCAGTACCAAAGCTAAATTCCTTATCTTTTTTCATTACTACAATTTAAGTTAACTATCTAATTCAATGCAGTTATTTTACAGTATTATGATATTTTTTTTGAAATACTGTATAATAATTTTTCAAATATTTTTAAAATTAATGTACTTAGTAAGTTTTTGTGAAGATTGCAATTATTACAAATTGTTCTAAAAGTAAAAAACAAAAAGCCACTCAAGGCTTAATGGCAACAAATCTCAAGCCTGGGTCTTTAGAACAGGTTTCCAGTGAATGGTCAAACAAAGTAAATGAATTCACCTCAAAAAACCTAACTGCAAAAGATCAGTATGTAGGACGATCATTTAAAGAGGTGAAAAAGATTGGGGAAGTCCAAAGATTTGATTGGTACATAATTTCTGCAGGTTTAGGATTAATCCCTTCAGAAAAGAAGATCCCATCATATGATTTAACTATCACGAATGGTTCTTCAAATTCGATAGTTCAAAAATTGACATGTGACAGTGGCATAAGTGATTGGTGGCAAAAAGTGAATGAGGTATTTGAAAAAGGAAGCTTCCCGATTGCAGAATTAATTAACAAGAACAAAGACACATTATTTTTAATTGCTCTTACAAAGAGCTATTTTAATATGATCTCTACCGAATTTAGCGAAATCCATGATAAATCTAACATTAGATTGTTTGGATACAGAGATTCAAACAATCTCCATTCCTCAATAAAAAAATTATTTCTTCCATACAGTTCTTCATTTGACGGACCAGATTCAGAAAATATTGGGATCAAAAATGATTTCCCTAGGAGAGTAATGCGACATTACGTTGAACAGGTGATTGGTCAATTAAATGAACCAGACTTCGAAAAAGAGTCAAAAAATGTAGATGAATATTTGTCCAAAAAAGCTCCGCCAAAGATATTAAATAACAAAAAATTTGAAGATGATTACATAATTGAAAAAATAAAAATATTTAATAGGGGAGATTATCCATCTCACAGACAATTACTTAAACACTTCAGACATGAGCTCGGTATTGCTTGTGAAGAATCAAGGTTTAAAAAATTATTTCGAGAGGTTTTTATGAGTCCGATACATAACATAACTAACGAAGATACTCATTTAATAGTTAGAGCACTGAGGACAAATCAAAAGACTGGCATTGATACTTATTCTTTCTTTTTGCCTGGTTCTAAGCTTATTGACATTGCAAACATAAGCAGAATTAAAAAAGATGTTGATGAAAATTTGAAAGGTTTTCAAAGAAAAGAAATTAAAAATCATGTTAATGGAATTGT
>CAZAFN010000067.1:0-1669 GCA_964484795.1 uncultured Alphaproteobacteria bacterium
TGATTTTGTAGTTACTGAGGAAATGATAAAGCATTTCATAAAAAAAGTTCATAAAAGAAAAGCGTTTGCAAATCCAAGAGTATTAATTTGTGTTCCAACAGGATCAACTCCAGTTGAGAGAAAAGCCATTCAAGATTCTGCCTTGGCTGCTGGAGCGAGAAAGGTTAATTTGATTGAAGAATCAATAGCAGCTGCGATTGGAGCGGGCCTACCTATTTCTGAAGCGACTGGATCTATGGTTGTTGATATTGGTGGTGGCACTACTGAGATTGCGGTTATGTCATTGGGTGGTGTAGTTTATGCCAATTCGCTCAGGGTTGCAGGTGATGCAATGGATACTGCCATTATTTCTTATATGAGAAAGCAATTTAATTTGTTGGTTGGAGAAGCCAGCGCAGAAAAAATTAAGAAGGAAATAGGTACAGCATTAGCAACTAGTAACCATACATACTTAATGAAAGGAAGAGATATAAGATCAGGCACGCCCAAAGAAATAACACTGAAGGAAGAAGATACTTCAGAAGCATTAAGACCTATATTAAACCAAATTTTGGGAGGAATTAAGGATGCTTTAGAGAAAACTCCTCCTGAATTGTCAGCAGATTTAGTTGATATGGGTTTGGTGCTTACTGGTGGTGGGGCTCTCCTTAAAAATATAGATAAACTTATAGCAAAGGAAACAGGATTACCGGTTCAAATTGCGGAAGATCCAATATCCTGTGTTGTTCTTGGAACAGGTAAAGCACTGGATGAGGAACAAGCATTTTCGACGCTACTAGTTGATTGATATTTTTTGTAAATAATGAACTATGAAAACAAGTCGAGAAGATTTTGGCATAGTCATCCGCTCCGCTTTTTTAAAGAAGGAGACAAAACAGAGGTTTTCACTGTTTGCGCTCGTCGTGTTTTCTATCATTCTCATATATGCCGAAACAATAAAAACCAAGCCACTTAACTATTTAAGATTCTTTGTTAAGGACATAATCTATCGAGGTTCGGTTGTAGTTTCTTTTCCTTCAAAAGGTTTCAAGGGTATTCTAAACTCCGTTGAAAATCATCTAAATCTTTTTAATAAAAATATAATATTAGAAAAAGAAAATACACAATTAAAAGAAAAAATTTTTGATCCAGGTTTTTTAATATTTGAAAATAAGCAATTAAGACAATTACTTAATGAGCAGGTAACGTCTTTATCTAATTTTGTTAGTGCAAGAGTAATCATTGACAAGCAAAGCCCTTACCTCAATTCATTTATCATAAATAGCGGAAGTAACAAAAAGATAAAAAATAGTATGGCAGTTTTAGATGGAAAAAATTTTATCGGAAGAATAGTCGATGTTAATTTTTTTTCATCTAGAGTTTTACTTGTTACAGATTTAAACAGCAAAATTCCTGTTTTAATTGAACCATTAGGATACCATGCGATCTTAAGTGGTCATGGCACAAACGAACCAACATTAGAGTATTTACCAGAAAATCATAAAGTTCAACCAGGAAATAAGGTTTATACCTCAGGGAAAGAAAGAATTTTTGCCCCAGGCATTCCAATTGGTGAAGTTAAAACAAGTGGTGAAAAAATTTTTATTTCGTTATTTTCTGACATAAATCAAGTTACGTTTGTAAATATTATCCTAGGAGAAAAAAATAATTAGATTTTATGGCTTTTTCA
>CAZAFN010000068.1:0-1608 GCA_964484795.1 uncultured Alphaproteobacteria bacterium
AATATTTTCTCTATCATTGGTTCTAATGATTGATTCAACTGTGTTAATTCTCTCTTCTTCTGATAGTGGGCTAGAGTTAGTGTTATTCCACTTGGTCGTCTCATAATGGATCTCTTCAACTGAAAAACCTTTTCCTAATAGGCTTCCAGTATGTTTTGTGAGAGCATCATTTCTTCCCCCAACTTCAGCAGGAGAATCGTAATCTTTTGATGATGAAGAGTTTTTATATTTGAATAAATTTTTACTATGGCTCCTATTAGGAGTGATACACTTTTCGCTTAATGATAATTGTTCGTGGAGAACCTTAATTTCTGTATTTCCTAGCTCAGGGACATCCTTAAGTTCAGGTGCGTGATCGGAAACCCATCTATAGATAATTCCAGATCCATGAACAGATGGAGGGGCAACTACAAAACCACCTGTTGATCTTATATCGATTCCTAATTCGGAGTTAACAGAATTACTGATTTGGAAATCTTGAGGTTTACTAAAGTAATAGTGTTTTCCTTTTGCAGTAATCGAAACAACCGGTGTATCTAAATTCTTATCGCACCATCCCACAGCTTTTTGATTGTCTGCATCAATGATAACCAAACCATTAGTGATGATCCCGAGGTTAAGAAATGGCTTTCTTTCAAAATATCTTTTTAATTCTTCAAGACTGAGTCTTTTATTCTGATATTTTTTCCACTTGACCAAAGGTTTTTTAAAGATAGAAAAATCATCCGAAGGTTCTTCTGGAGTAGGAAGGGGATTAGAACTCCTAAGAGGAATGACATTGAAACCTTTTTCCCAAAGATCTATTGCCGCTTCAAGATTATCAACAACCTTATGATTCTCCATGGGACCTTTTACCTATAGATGAAAGAGCAGAGAAGACATGTTGTTCTTCAAAAAACTCAGTTTGTGTTTTAATCCGTGAGATCTTTTCATTTAACAGATCAAGAGCCCTGCGGATGATTAGGCTGTAACTGGGAGATTGGCCTTCATTGATTTGGCTATAGAAGTATTTGAGTTGCTTTAGATTAGCGTAACTCCCTTTGCTGAATCCTATTTGCTGACAAAGAACTATCCCTTTGGCATATCTTCTGGCAATAACAGATTCCTCAGCAACTTTTGGGAGTAAAAGGGATTTATCGTGAAGCACTTCATTAACTTTATGGCTATTCGAGGGCATAATTGAAACCTTGTGCAGAATTTAAAAAATATGATAAAAGTAGGACTAATTTCAGGAGTGCATTGTGTTTTCTTCCCGGGTGTGTCGAATCTTGGAAAAAAGATAATTCAAAACGGCATTCTTCCTTTTGTAGTTCAGGACTGATTACCTAAAAAGGTATTGTTTCGAATTTGCTGTTAAGAAAAGAAGTTTAAGAACAAAATTAGTGATCTATATCTAACTAATATTATTAGCTTTTATTTTTTTATAGAAGAACGGGAGAGAAAAACTCATCAAAATTGCCTAAAAGTTCATAAAAAATAAATATTTTATATGAAGGATTCTATTTGACTGATTTTAAATAATTATTTTTTAAAATATGAGTACAGAAATCCGAGTATTTTGGCAACCCCACTGAACAAGTTGCATAAGGGTAAAGGATTACCTGAAGG
>CAZAFN010000069.1:0-1605 GCA_964484795.1 uncultured Alphaproteobacteria bacterium
TTGATGATAAATCTTTTTTCTATAGAAAAAATGACTCCCAAAAAAGACCTCGTAAAATTTTTCAGCATGTACTGGGTACATCAGTTGAAAAAGATAAATTAATTTTTGAAGAAAAGGACGAAAGATTTATTTGCTCAATTGATACCACTTCTTGTGAAAAATATTATCTAATTGAAACTGGTGAACACACAAGTAATGAAATTTATTATTTTCATAAAGATGAAAAAATATTTAAACCAAAGTTGTTTATAAAAAGAGAACAAGACATCCTTTACAATATAGATAGTTTTGGGGATTATTGGTATTGCCACACAAACAAGCAGGCCGAAGATTTCAAGGTCCTTCGATGTAAACATGATAAAATTAACGAATGGGAGGATTTTATACCTGCTCGAAGCGGAACCATAATAGGAGGTTTGGTTTTTTTAAAAGATTGGATTTTAAGAACAGAAATCTCTGATGCACTTTCAAAAGTTTTTGTTAGAAATGTAAAAACAAATCGGGAAGAACAATTAATATTTACCGATGAAAAAGTGATATCACCAGGTGTTTCACTTATGCAGAAAGATAAAAATACTGACACAATAAGAATAGGTTATGAATCTCCAAAGACACCGGCTAGAGTTTTTGAGTACAATCTTAAAACCAAAGATAAGAAGCTTGTCAAAGAACAGGAGGTTCCGTCAGGTCATGATAGAGACGATTACATAGTTGAGCGTTTGAACTGTCCGAGTCATGATGGTCGTCAAATTCCCATCACCATTACTTATCATAAGGATACTAAATTAGACGGGAGTGCACATATGCTTATGTATGGATATGGAAGTTATGGAAGTGCTATGACGCCTGCTTTTTCTACAGCAAGATTTTCTCTAATTCAAAGAAACGTGATATGGGCAACTTGTCATATTCGCGGTGGCTTTGAGAGAGGTTTTCACTGGTGGAGGGAGGGTAAACTTCTTAACAAAAAAAACACCTTTTCCGACTTTATAAATTGCGCAAAATTTTTGATTAAAAAAAAATATACTAGCCAAAAAAAAATAATTATCTTCGGCGCTAGTGCAGGAGGATTGCTCATTGGAAATGTAATCAATCAGGCGCCTGAATTATTCCTGGGTGCTATCATGGCTGTACCATTTGTAGATAATTTGACAACCAATATGGATCATTCTCTGCCTTTATCAAAAGGTGAGCTCTTAGAATTCGGCGACGGGAAAAATAACAAAGAACACTTTGAATATATTTACAGTTATTCACCCTATTTACAAATTACTAAAAAAGAATACCCACATATTTTAATTACAACCTCATTAGCAGATTCGAGAGTCTTGTTTGATGAACCAACAAAATATTGTGCAAAGTTAAGAGATTATAAAACCGATAATAATTTACTTCTTCTCAAGTGTGAGATGGAAGCTGGCCACGGAGGTAGAAGCGGAAGAACAGCGGGAATAGAGGAAATAGCCTTTGATTATGCCTTTGCTTTAAAAATCGCAGGAAAACTCGCCTAGAAACAATTCTTACTGCTAAAAGCAACTACTATATTTTTGGGATCAACTTCAAATCGCCTTTCACACTTTATTTTGAATTTAGAATCATAATAAA
>CAZAFN010000070.1:0-1585 GCA_964484795.1 uncultured Alphaproteobacteria bacterium
ACATTCCTTCAAGAGAAAGATCAGAGGAAATAACTCTTCCATCTATTTCTGATCCAGCTACATGCCCCATTTCTATTCTTAAAGTTGAAAGCGCTTCCGTTCCATAAGGTTCGATATTCATTTCTTTTCCAAGCTCCATTATTTTTTCCCACATAAAAATTCCATAACCAGATTCAACATTTATTTCGTAAGCTAATTCTCCCGAAAAAGAAATTCTGAAAATTCTTGCTGGAACACCATACAAATCGGCTTCTTTATATCCCATAAATGGTATTGCTTCGCTTGAAACGTCAATCTCCGGAAAAAGTTTGCTTAATAAATTTCGTGAATTAGGTCCAGCTAGCGCGGCTCCAGCCCATTGTTCAGTTGTTGATAAAACATTAACAGCTAATTCTGGCCAGATCACCTGTAAGTAATATTCTAGATGAGCTAGAACATTTACTGCCTGAGCTGTTGTTGTGGTCATATGAAAATGGTTTTCTGAAATTCTAGTTGTAGTTCCATCATCAAAAACAATTCCATCTTCTCGAAGCATTACCCCATATCTTGCTTTGCCCACCGGTAATTTCATCCATGCATTTGTATAAATCCTATTTAAAAATTCTGCACAATCTGGACCTTTAATATCTATTTTTCCAAGAGAGGTGACATCGCAGATACCTACGTTCTTTCTAACATTGTTTGCTTCACGTTTTGAAGCTTCCAGCAAAGTCTCTTTATCTTGTTTGTAATAACGAGGTCGCAACCACAAACCCGCATCAACAAATACTGCATTATTTTTTTCATGCCATTCATGCATTGGAGATTTTCTTGTAGGACGATAATGTTTACCTACTTCTCTACCCACAATTGCACCTATCGTAACTGGCGTATAGGGTGGCCTAAAAGTAGTGTGACCTACTTCTGGAACTATTTTGTCTTCAATATTTGAAACTAATTGCAATCCATTTAAATTACTTGTTTTTCCTTGATCTGTGGCCATACCAAGTGTCGTATATCTTTTGACATGTTCGATAGATCTAAAACCTTCTCTTACTGCTAATTCTATGTCGGATACAGCTACATCATTTTGAAAATCTACAAATCTTTTATAATATTTATTTTTTGGAAGTGGCATGCACCAAAACTTATCATGTTGAACGTAACTTTTTTCGTTAGAAATGGGTGTTGCGTCTTTCACATTTTTTCCAGTTATTTTTTTTGATAATTCGTACCCTTTATTAAATCCATCTTCTAAAGATTTTTTCAAAGTGAACGATCCGTTTGCAGATCCTATGGTATTTTCATTTTGACGTGATTGACTTGGTATAAAAGCATTAATCTTTTCATCAAACTTTAATTTATTTCCTGATTGCGAAGCAAGATGTACAGTTGGAGTCCAATTTCCTGATACACATATACAATCACAAATAACATTTTCTAAATTTTCATAACCAGATTTATCTTTATTCAATTTTCCAATCGTCGCAGAATTTACCCTTAAATGTCCTTTTGAATTAACAACTCCATGGGAAAATTTGATATTAATACTTAAATTTTTTGCTTCTTTAACAACCGAACTTTCAGAATTTGTTCTTACATCAAC
>CAZAFN010000071.1:0-1556 GCA_964484795.1 uncultured Alphaproteobacteria bacterium
GACCAAAAATCAAGAAATGAAAAAATTGGAAATATAGTAAAAAAGGTTTATGGAGAAAATATATACAATAAAAAAATTAAACCATTAAATGAAAAAGAATTTAATGAACTGTGCAAGAATTTATCAAACGGTATACCTATATCTACTCCAGTTTTTGATGGAGCATCAGTAGAGGATGTTACCAAAATGCTAGAGCTTGCTAATTTACCTTCTTCAGGACAAACTAAATTATGGGATGGAAGAACAGGAGAGCAGTTTGATAGAGAAGTAACTGTTGGAATTATTTATATGCTTAAACTTCATCATTTAGTAAAAGACAAGATTCATGCTAGATCTACGGGACCATATAGTCTTGTAACACAGCAACCTTTAGGTGGAAAAGCACAATTTGGAGGTCAGAGATTTGGAGAGATGGAAGTGTGGGCTTTGGAAGCTTATGGAGCTTCGTATACACTTCAAGAAATGTTGACTGTTAAGTCCGACGATGTAGCTGGCAGAACTAAAGTATATGAAACAATTGTAAAAGGGGATGATAACTTTGAATCAGGAGTACCCGAATCATTTAATGTGTTAATTAAGGAAATCAAAGCCCTTGGTTTAAATATAGAATTAAATTAATAAAATATGAAACAAGAATTAACAAAACTTTTTCAACCTCAAACACAAGAGAGTTTTAAAAAAATTAAAATTACCCTTGCTAGTCCAGAGAAAATTAAATCCTGGTCTTACGGCGAAATTAAGAAACCTGAAACAATTAATTACAGAACTTTTAGACCAGAAAGAGAAGGATTATTTTGCGCAAGAATATTTGGACCTGTTAAAGATTACGAGTGTTTATGTGGAAAATACAAAAGGATGAAATTTAGGGGAATCATATGTGAAAAATGCGGAGTTGAAGTCACAAAATCTAATGTTCGTAGAGATAGAATGGGTCATATAGATTTGGCATGTCCCGTTGCACATATATGGTTTCTTAAATCATTGCCAAGCAGAATTTCTTTAGCTGTGGATATGAAACTAAAAGAAGTCGAAAAGGTTCTATACTTTGAAAGTTTTATGGTTATTGAACCAGGATTAACAAAATTGAAAAAGGGTCAATTAATCAGCGAAGATGAATATATTAAAGCGCAAGAAGAGTATGGAGAAGACGCTTTTACTGCGGGCATTGGAGCTGATGCTATAAGAGAAATTTTAGTTAATATAGACTTGGAATCTGAAAGAAAAAAACTAAGAGATTCCTTAACAACCATAAAATCTAAAGTTTCAGAGGAAAGAACTATAAAGAGATTAAAGTTAATAGAATCTTTTATAAATTCAGGAAACAAACCAGAATGGATGATCTTAACAACAATTCCAGTAATTCCTCCTGAGCTAAGACCTTTAGTTCCTTTGGAAGGAGGTAGATTTGCAACTTCAGATCTAAATGATCTTTACAGAAGAGTAATCAACAGAAATAACAGATTAAGAATACTAATGGATCTCAAGGCTCCTGACATTATTGTAAGAAATGAAAAAAGAATGCTGCAGGAATCTGTGGATGCATTATTTGATAACGG
>CAZAFN010000072.1:0-1555 GCA_964484795.1 uncultured Alphaproteobacteria bacterium
AAAATTCTTGAGAATTATTATTTATATATTTAAACTGTGTGGATAGTATTTCTGTCGTTTTCATTTTAAACTAAATTCTATCTCATAATTATTAAATAATGAATACAATTTGTCATATGTGTGCCAAATACTCTTTTGAAGGGAAATTTGAAAGTTAGATGAGAAGTTTGCTACACACTTTGCCACACACCAAAATTAAAACGCTTAAGAACGTTTAAAAACAATACTCTAAAGTTACACGAAACACTTATGAGTCCACTGCTCTAACCAACTGAGCTACAGGCCCATGTACATATATTTTTATGTATCAAGAAATGTTTTGAGCTGATCTGATCGGGAAGGGTGTCTTAGTTTACGGAGCGCTTTAGCTTCAATTTGTCTAATACGTTCACGAGTGACATCAAATTGTTTACCCACTTCTTCGAGCGTATGGTCGGTGTTCATATCAATACCAAAACGCATTCTTAATACCTTCGCTTCACGTTTAGTCAGTCCTTCAAGTGCATCAAGTGTTGTTCGTCTTAATCCTTCAAAGCCAGCAGAATCATTTGGCAACATTTGGTTTGCATCTTCTATGAAATCACCCAGATGCGAATCTTCGTCATCACCAATTGGTGTTTCCATAGAAATTGGTTCTTTTGCAATTTTTAATACTTTTCTTACTTTATCTTCTGGTAATTCCATTTTTTCAGATAATTCTTCAGGCGTTGGTTCTCTCCCCATTTCTTGAAGAATTTGTCTTGAAATTCGATTTAATTTATTTATTGTCTCGATCATATGAACAGGTATACGAATTGTACGCGCCTGATCAGCAATTGAACGAGTAATTGCTTGACGTATCCACCAAGTAGCATAAGTTGAAAATTTATATCCACGACGATATTCAAATTTATCAACTGCTTTCATTAGCCCAATGTTTCCTTCTTGGATTAGATCAAGAAAAAGCAATCCTCTATTGGTATATTTTTTTGCTATTGATATAACAAGTCTTAGATTTGCCTCAACCATTTCTTTTTTTGCACGTCTTGCTTTTGCCTCACCGATAGAAACTTTACGATTTATTTCTTTTATTTCCGAGATACTTAGAAGAGAATCATCAAAAATTAATGCTAATTTTTTTTGCTCGTCAATAATTAATTTTTCATTATTTTTAAGGTTTTTCTGATATGTAGTTTTACTTTTTAAGACGGTTTTTATCCATTTAATATTTGTCTCATTACCCGAAAAACTTGCAATAAAATCTTTTCTTGGCATTTTCGATTCTTTTACACAAATTTTCATAATTATTCTTTCTGAGTGACGAATATGATTTATCACATCACTCAAATTTTCTGTTAGGAGATCAATAAACTTTGGTGCTAAACGAAGTTCAAGAAACCATTGCGCTAAATTATTTTCTGCTGTTATTGTTTTAGTGTGACATTTTCCATTTCTCTTAATAGATTTTATAAACGTAGAATGAAGTTTTTTTAATTTAAGGATATGTTCTTTAATATCTTCTGGAGTAAGGGCAGCTTCCTCAATTTCCTCTTCGTCATCAGCTGAATCTGAAATT
>CAZAFN010000073.1:0-1545 GCA_964484795.1 uncultured Alphaproteobacteria bacterium
ATGCCGGGCAAGAAATCATAAAAATATACAAATTAAAACCAACAAGGCTTATTAAAAATGATGGGAGCCCAGTAACAATTGCAGATAAAGCTGCTGAAAAAATTTTAATTGATACACTAATCGAATGCTTTCCAAAAGTTCCTATCGTGTCTGAGGAAAATCCAAAAAGTCATAATTTGAAAGCACCAAAAGAATTTTTTCTTGTTGATCCATTAGATGGAACTAAGGAATTTTTAAAATTTGATGGTAAAGGGTCATTCACTGTTAATGTTGCGTTAATAAGATGTGGTATTCCAGTTCTGGGGATTGTTTATGCCCCTGCACTGGATAGACTGTTTTATGGAACACAAGCCAACGGGTCTTTTGAAGAAAATAAAAACCAGATAAAAAAAATTGAGATTAGAAAATTAATTAAGAATTCTATTGTTGCCGTTGCTAGCACATCCCACAGAGATGATGAAACTAATAATTGGTTAGCTCAAAATAATGTATCTGAAACAGTTTCCATTGGATCATCTTTAAAGTTTTGCCTAGTTGCTTGTGGAGAAGCAGACGTTTACCCAAGGTTTGGTCCTACTATGGAGTGGGACACAGCAGCAGGTGACGCTGTACTTCGTTTCGCTGGCGGGAGAGTTGAAAACTTAGATGGAAGTGAATATAAATATGGGAAGAAAGACTATAAAAACATCTCCTTTATTGCAATGGGAAACTTTTAAGTTTTCTTTCAAATATTTTGATCTTTACTTTAAGTCTTTTCTCTCATTCGTGTATAATTTATAATATCTTTTTATTATTTTTAAATTTGTTCAATCTTAGAATGTTAAAACATGGTGTATTTAGAAACTACAGAAAATTTAGGGTTACTTAAAAAAGCACAGACTTGGACCACAAATAAAATCAGATTTGCAATAGCTACTGTAATTAAAACGTGGGGAAGTTCTCCTAGGCCAACAGGAAGTCAAATGTTAGTTTCAGAAAATTCAGAAATTTTTGGCTCTGTATCTGGTGGTTGTATTGAAGGTTCTGTTATAGAGAAATCTCTTGAAATCATAAATGGTGGCAATTCAACAATATTAAAGTTTGGTATAAGCAATGAAAAAGCTTGGGAGGTTGGATTAACCTGTGGCGGAGAAGTATCTGTCTACGTAGAAAACTTTAACAATTATTCTGATCGTTTAAATGAAATGATAAGATCAATTGACGATAGAAAACCATTTTCAGTTGCAATTGATTTGGAAAATCATAAAAATTACATAAATTTCCACACTTCCAAAGGTCATAACCCAGAAATTGAAGTAAAAAAACCATTTAGCAAACTTAAGAATATTCATACAGGAATTTCTTTAGATGAAAAATGGTTTAAATATTCTTATTACCCAAGTTCAAAAATCATTATTATTGGAGCAGTTCATATTGCTCAAACATTGGTGCCATTATCTAATTCCTGTGGTTTTTCTGTAGAAATCATAGATCCAAGAAAAGTCTTTGCTTCAAAAGATCGTTTTCCATTAGGTAAATTAATAGAAAAATGGCCTGATGAATATT
>CAZAFN010000074.1:0-1524 GCA_964484795.1 uncultured Alphaproteobacteria bacterium
ATATTTCAAGAGAGATTATAGCAGGGAAAGGTCATGGAAGCATGGATCCTTTACAATTACATTTTGGTTTAGGTCTTTGGTCAACTGTAGATAGTATTACCGTTAGTTGGCCTAGCAGGGACATTATAACTAATCAACCTAAGAGGATTGTATATCAAGGTCCAATTCAATCAGATAAAAGGTATACAATATTTGAGAATATTGACATTCCTTTTGAAACAACAAAAGGAGATACTACTGAAGATTCAGTTATTAATATTTTAGATGTTTCTGCTACGATTAATTTCTTTTTTGATGATTTATTTTTTACAGATATTCAATATTGGGCAGCGGATGTGAATTCAGATCATGAAATCAATGTAATAGATATTGTTTTTCTAGTGAATTTTATTTTGTCACATTAGATTATGCAATGCAAAAATATCGAATCTTATCATTTATTATTGTTCATCTTCTAATTTTCTTTCATGTTATATGGGCCGAAAATTCTTTTTTAGGTAGTTTTGATTTTCAAGAATTTTTTGATCGTTTTTTAGGTGAAGGCATATTAAATGCCGGATCATTAATGGTTATTTTTGCTTTCTTTTTCACATTGCTATTTGGGCGTTTTTTTTGTGGATGGTTGTGTCATTTTGGAGCTATTCAAGAATTTGCTTGGTGGATATTTGATAACCTTGGAATAAAACCTAAAACGATTAATTCCAGATTACTGTTTTTTTTACCACTTTTTATTCTTTTTAATTTTTATATCATGCCAAATACTGCTCATTTTTTTAATGCAGAGAGTCAATGGAACTTATCTCTTAATTTAGCTTATCCAGAGGTGTGGACTTTTTTGCCAGGTTTGATAATTGGAACATTAACTTTCATAGTTGATGGATTTTTAATTGTATATTTTTTAGGTAGGAAAGGTTTTTGTAGATTTGTTTGTCCATGGGGAGCTTTTTTAAAATTACCGACATCTCTATCAATGTTTAAAGTGAGGAAAACAGGCGAATGCACTCATTGTAATATGTGCACCTCTGGGTGTCCTATTGCTATTGATGTGAGCTATGAAATTAATAAATTTGATAAAGTGCTTAACTCTAATTGTACTTCGTGTATGATTTGCATTGATGATTGTCCCGAAAAGGCCTTAAGCTATCGTTTTTCAAATCCTACGTCAGATTTTGAGAATACTAAATTAAGTGATTTTAAATTTCAATCAAATAGTTTTTCTCATTATAAAATAAAGGATATGTTTTTTTCTTTGCGATCTAAAGATTTTATAATCATTCCATTTTGTATCTTATTTGGTTTATCGTTAGATGGTCTGTATAGCATGGGGCATATGCTTTCATTTGGTATTGCTGCTATCATTAGTTTAATGATTTTTAATTTTAATTTATCTTTTAATAAGCGTATTATTTTGTTTGTGATAGCTTTTTCTTTTTCGATATTTAATTTTGCACTTAAACATTCACAATCAAAGGCAATAGAATATTATGAAGATCAAAAATTTGAATTAGCAATTCCGTATTTTGA